>CAZDOO010000053.1:0-40043 GCA_964507045.1 uncultured Verrucomicrobiota bacterium
CCCACGCATCGGGTTGGAACTCCATGAGTTCGACCAGGCTGCACAGAAGGTAGGCTCGGATTAGTGGTGATCCGTCCCCTGATTCTTTGACGGCGTCGAGAACCTCGAGAAGCGGCTTGCCATAGGTGGTGCCACTTATCCAGACCTTGCCGAGGCCCACTGCGGGGAAGGCTGATGTCCCCTTTAGGTCAGGGATTTCTTCGAGGTGGTAAATAGGCTGGGTGGGGGACAGCTTCCACTGGCCGTCGAAGTAGCCATATTCTTTGTCCTCAAATGTGGCGCTTGTCGCAGTAGCCGAGGGTGTCCAGGCTTTGATGTGCTTCCAGCCCTGTGTATTCTCGAAGGAACCAGCCGTGATCCACTCGATGCTCTTCGTCTTCTCCCGGTCCAGCCAAAGCCGGTAGTGCCGGTGGTTGCCACTGACGGCCGGGTCTGCGTTTAGGCGTTGGAAGAATGAGCGCTCAGCGGGCATGGCGATCTCGGGAATGAGATTGGCCGGTTTGCCCTTGCGGATGAAGGCCCAAGTCGTCGCATTTGTTGCGCCGAGCAAAGAGCGGAGAGCGGCCTCCTCGCTTGGGCCAAGCGATTGGATGGATATTGCAGCGGAGGCGGCAGGCGCGCTGGAGTACTCAGAGGAGGCGATGAGGCTGATCGCGGACGAGAACTCGTCGAATGATCGGGCTTTTTTCAGCGCGGCCATGCCATCGTCGAGTTTGCTCAGCTCGCGGGCGTAGGCGGAAAACTTGACGCGGGCTGCCGCCGAGCGCTGGAGCAGGTCGCTGCGGAGGCTGATGTGGTTCGTGAGGCCCGCTTCGTAGTCGGTGATCTTCTGGATGACGCCGGAGAGCGCAGAGATTTGGGCGGCTGCCGCTTCGACAGGTGCGCGGTAGTCGAGTTGCGAGCATTGTGTTTCTGCGCTGGTGATCCACTGCTCAAGAAGCTGGTTTGCTGCCGTGCCATATTGGGAGAGGAATTGTTGCCATTGCTTCTCGAACGCCTTAACTCGGGGTTCGTTTTCGGCTTTGAGGTCCGGGGCCAAGGCGTCTAATGAGGCGGTTGTCTGTGCTAACTGCTGGGCAAGGATATTGAGACGTGCTGAATCCGGTTCGCCTTCAAGCCGCGATGGGAGCTTGGCGAAGGCGACCTCGAAGTTGTTGAGCACACCGTGTTCCTTGCTAAGGAATGTTTCGGCGGAGGCTACGGCGGTATTGACGCTCGCAGCGCTTAGCAGGCGCTTCTCGCTGGTATTGATGCGGCCAAGGAGTGTTTCCGCGGCGCGCACCTGGCGTTGTGAAACGGCGTCGCTCAGCTTGGCCGCAAAGTCTCTTGCTTTGAGTTGGCCCAGAACAAACCAAACCACGACGCCGCCAACGAGCATGGCGGCGGCGCAACTTGCCACGATCGCGCGTCGGCGGACCGTGTTGCGTCGGACGATTTCGGCTTCGAGCAATGCGGAGCGCTTGCGGAAAGCGGCCGCTGCGTCCTCCGGTATTGGGCGCGTAAAATCCGTGAGCGCGCGCCAGGTCTTGTTGAGCGCCTCATAGTCCTCGCGCATTTCGGGGAGCTTTACGTAGCGCGCGGACGTGTCCTTTTCCTCGCTCTCGTGAATGCGGAATTGCAACTCAGCGAGCAGAGAAGAAAATTCCCGGTCCTTGCGGTCCTTCTCCTGCTCGCCGCGCGCCCACGCCTCAGAGGACTCGACTTGCTTTAGCGTGGCGGCCGGGAGTTCGAGTTGGAGATCGGCTTGGAGCCGGCGCACGAGCTCGAGCTTGACGAGCGCGTCCATCCATCGCGAATTGGATTTCAGTTCAGTGACTTCTTCAGTGAGGAATGCGCAGCGGACGCTCTGGGCCTTGCGCCACACTTCTCCCTCAAGGCGGCCTTTGAATCCAAATGCTTCGATGGCTTCAATAGCTGCGACGATTACTGCGGCGTCCCCGTTGTCGAGCAGGGCGCCGAGATGTGACACCCGTTCACCAAGCACCTTGGCGTCGAGCCGCGCCAGTTCGGATGCGGCATTGGCGTCGGCGGGGTTCAGGCGCGTAATACTCTGCAAGGCTTGAAGTGCCTCCTCGTCTTTGCGGTGAAGCACAGCCTCGCGATAGGCGGCGTAAAGCGGGTGGTCGGTGGTGATGCCTTGTGCGTAGCATTCGTTCAATGCACGGACGGAGCGGGGGTCAATACGGTCCGCATCCGGAAGGGAGTTGTGTTGGCAGAATGCCCGCCAGTCGTCCGCGTTGCGGAATTCGAGGACCGTGACGAGGTCGAGGAGATTGGGGGCGGTTTCGGCGAGTTGGATGGCCTGGTGGCGATCACCGGCTTTGATCATCGCTTCACATTGCTGTAGGCGGAGATTCGCCGCGTGGCAGGCGGCGGCGTAATCGCCAGCGAGCTTCGGCGCGAGGTCTGGGGCGCCGCCCTGCTGGAGCAGCTCCGACATTTTGCGAATGAGGCGCTCGGTCTCGAGAAGGGTCATACCGATAAGATGGTTTTGGGGACGCTCACTGATTACCTCTGGTTGACCTCATCAAACTGTGCTTGTACGGGGGTGTTGGTAGTGCCGGAGGAGACCGCGAGGCCAACCAGATACTGCTGGGCTGGCATAGCAACTTGGTTGGTTCCTAGCCACGTCCAGTTGGATCCATCACTTGAGAAGGCGCCCGAGACAGAGTCGGTCATCTTAAGTAGCCGAAGAAAAACTGGCAGGTGCGGTGCGGTCTTGGGTGTGGATTGGCAGTTGGTGGAGGATTTGTCGCGGTGCAGCCAGAAGATGCTTGTCTGGGATAGCCCGACAAAGGCAAAGGCAGCGTCTGCGTTTTCCGACTCGCGAATCATGATTCCGTGCCTGCTCTTGTTCTCTTTGTTTGCTTTGTGAAGGCGGGCTACAAAGTCCACAGAGTTTGAAGCAGGTTTGTGGAGGAAGAAGAAGTTGTCGGATTTCCCATTGATTCCATCTCCGGCCCCGTTAACGATGAAGTCTTTTCCGTCGACAAGTGCCGATGTTCTTGCAGCGACGCTCCCTATCTGGATGCTCTTCCATGGGGGGGGCGGCGTGGTGATGGTGTCGGGTAGTGGCGCGCTTTTAGCGGACGCTGCTGGCTCAGGAGACTGGATGGAATTGGTAGGGCCCCTTCCCGGGACTTCGTATGTTGCTGGCGGATTTGTCTCCGCTGAACTCTTCCCCGTCTCGATGGTTTCTCTGGTGCCGACTGGTTTGGGTTGGGCATTCTTTCTGGACGCAAACTTGCCCCAGAAGATCCCGCCTAACGCAGCCAACCCAACGACGACAACAGAAATCACCAAGAATTTCTTGCGTTGCAGCTTCTTTTTGAAAGCGGCCTCGGCTTGCTTGGCTTCCAGGTGGCGGCGCTGCCGCTCGATTTGATCAGCCGACTTTACGTAGCCTGCAGGACGGTTGAGCAGCCCGCGAGGTTTCTTGTCTATGCTGACTTGCGCCAAACGCGGCTTTGGTTCAACGGACAGGGTTGCGACCTCGCTTGTGGCGTCGCCCTGCGAGTTGTTGGCTCGAACCACGTACCGTGACACCCCGAGCGGTGGGTTCTGCACGGTAAGTTCCGCGTTTGTTCCATTGGCGACGGCTTGGCCGTTGCCTGCGCGGTCCACCGTGAACCACTGGTACGAGGGCGATGGTACACCTTCAGCTCTGGCCTGGAGCCGTGCGGTTTCGCCCTCGGTGGTCCGGACGTTCTGCGGTTGGAGCACAAAACGAGGGGGTTGGCGGCCGGACCTGGCAAGCGTCCTTTCTTCGCCGGTGGTGCGTTGGGCGCGCAGATCAGAGAGCGGGCGGCAATCCGGTCCGGCGAAGCGGCTCGATGCCGGATTGTCAGAATGCAGGCATCGCCAGCGGAAGTCCGCCGGGTTGTCTTGCTCCTGCATTGAGGTTGTGAATGTGTATTGCCAGGCGGTCGCGCGGAAGTCCCTTCGTGGGTCGCGAAGCTCGAGCAGTTCCAGGCTCTCGGCGAACAGTGCCAGGATCTGGTCTTCGGAGAGGTTGTCCACGCGAAAAGCAGTGCCGACACGTGAGTCGAGCAGGCCGTAGCCATTCGCCGCGTCGCCGGTGATTTGCTGCCAGTTGGTCGCCGGGAGAGCCGCGCTGCTTGAGAGTTCCGCAAGACCTGACCAAGCTTCATTTTCTAGCATCTGGGGCTCTTCCGACCAGGACCTAACCCAGCCTGTCCAGGCGCGCAGGATGACTGGGGGCGATGCAAGCCGCCGAAGCTCCTCGGGGGCGAATACAAGATGATGAGCAAGGAAGTTGGTGCGTCCGGTGAAGTCTAATCCTGCGTCCTGAATGCGGCTCAAGACGTGATACCGTGAGCCCCGGATGTCCAGGACGCGGCAAGAATAGATGGGGCGTTCCTGGCCACCGCTCAGGGAAAGGTGCTGGTAGTAGCTCATTTTCTCCAACTGGAGCATGAGTGCCTCGCGCATTGCACTGCTGCGCGCAACCGTGCAATGGCCCGACCGACCAGCAACTACGCCGCGCGGTGCGCTCGTGTAGATGAGTTGCTGGGGCATGGCTATGGTTGCGTGACGCTGCGGGAGGGAGGTTGCGGAGGCTGGCCGCCGGTGGGCCTGAGCAGGGGAGCGCAGATCTGTGAGAGGATCCAGAGTAGCGGCACCTCCACGTGCACTGGCTGGAGCCGGGACGGGTCGGGCACGTATTCGCCGGGACCAATTTTCAGCGGCGTGTGCCCGAAGGAGCTAGCTGCGAAGAACATAACGTTCGTGCTAAGGGCCTCGGCGTTGGCGACAACCGGCGGACAGAGCCGCTGCACCAGTTCGCGCACTGCGTTGGAGTTCTCTTCAATCGCAGGTGTGTCGAGGCAGCCATCGCGTAACGGTTCGCGGAGCGGTTTGCTGTTGAGGAGTTGGAGCCAGACGTCGCATTTGCCCACAACGAAGGCAACAGGCGTGGTGATGGGCTCGCCCGACCGCAGGTTCCGAATTATCTGAATTCGTGCGCGCATTTCGGCCAGGAGGATATCCTGTTGGTCCACTACCGGCTTTTCCATCTGTGGGTCTTTTGTGTCGCGGATACAGCGGCGGAACTCCGGGCTGTTGAAGGGATCAAACAAGTAAATGATGCCGGCGGCGCTGGCGACGTGTTGTGCGCCTGGCTGCTCAACGATGTTGACGCCGGGCTGGAAGTGTTCACCCGCGTTGTCGTAAAAGATTAGGGCACACTGCTCACGCGTTTTGTCCTCCGGCGCGAGGGTGTAGACGAAGGGGCGCGGGAGCGCGACCATTCTTCCCTGCCGGGGCAAGCGCTCGTACATCGCGCCTTCAAAGACGGTCTTGGCCAGCTTTGCCTGGGCGGGTGTCTGGGCGCCGAAAAGGGCCTTGCGCATGTCGTTGACTGGGGCGTTGCCAGTGGGATCGCTGTCCTGAAAGACTACGCTGAAGTCGCGGTAGAGGGTGGCGGGCAGGACTTTCGTCAGAACACTAAGGAAATAGGACTTGCCGGCGCTTTGGTCGCCAACGAGAGAAATGATGTGGTGCGGCATGCCGAGAAAGCTCGGGGGAAGCTTCCGGCGACAGTGGGGGCAGGCAATCTCGGATGAGGGTATCCCCAGAGCGTCAAGGGCTTGCCCAGCGTTATTGAATCGGGTTGCCAGAAAACGCTGCTGTGCGTCCTCTCCGAGGATCGGGTCGCCGCGCAGCGAGTCGTGGACCGCAATGTGCATGATGTCGCCGGTGCTGAAGCGGAGCCAGCAGACGGGGCAAGTGAGATCTCCTTCGAGGTTCGGGCGCGGTGGGGCTGAGTCTCGCGGGGGCTCGTTAGGGGGGGCAGTGCCAAGTGGGGGTTCTTGTGGAGCGGGGTAGGGTACGCGAAACTCAAGGCCACAGTGGGGGCAGTCGACCAAGCTCCCAGCGGTTTCTTCATCCGCTTTCAACTTCTGGCCGCAGGACGCGCAAAGAAATCGGAATTCCATAGTGCCTTCCAAATAGATCTTTAGCTCGGGCCATAATCTGAGACGCCGGAAGGGGTGTCAAAAGTAAAAATGAGGGGACTTTGGGGGCTCAGGGCTGCATCAAGCTCGGCTCGGCTAATGCTGGCGCAGGGGTGGGCGAGGTTTTGAGGTCTATTCATCAGGTTTGATTGAGCTGCCAGTGATCAGGCGGATACCTCGCCAGCGGTTGAATTCATTCTCCTCGATCCAATCCCGAGCGGTGGCGACTCGCTGGGGCTGTCCCCTGGCCCAAGCTTGCTTCAGGCGTTGTTCTTGGACGACTTCGATTACGGGGGATGGTAGGAGGCAGCAGCCAGGCAACCACCGCCCATTCCTGTCCGCCGCCGTCCTGCTTTGAGACACTGGCCCGGGTGCGCCACGCACTTTGCCTTGGCACGAGCAGCGTGGCGGATGGGAGCGCGGACATTCCTGTCCGCTTCCATGTGGTGGTCAGCGCCCGTGCGGACAAGAATGTCCGCGCTCCATACTCAGGCACCCTTTCTGCTGAGAAGGGGGTGTGTACCTGGAATACTATGGCCTGACCACGCCGCCGTTCGACATTACGCCGAACCCGCGGTTTCTCTTCTACAGTGCCAAGCACCGGGAAGCATTCAACCATCTGCTCTTTGGCATTCGCGAGCGCAAGGGGTTTGTCCAGATGACCGGCGAAGTCGGCGCGGGCAAGACCACGCTGTGCCGCGCGATGCTGGAGCACCTGGACGACCATTACTCCACGGCCCTGATCCTCAACCCGATCATGAGCGCGGGGGAGCTGGTCAAGGCGGTCGCGCAGGAATACGGCCTGCCCGTCAACGGCCTGGACCGGCTGGACACGCTCGCCGTGATCAACAGCTTTCTGCTCAAGCAGGTCGAGCACGGCAAGGAAACGCTGCTGATTATTGACGAAGCGCAGGACCTCACGGATGACTTGCTGGAACAGGTCCGCCTGCTCTCAAACCTGGAGACGGACGACCGCAAGCTCTTGCAGATCATCCTCTTCGGCCAGCCCGAGCTGCGCGACCGGCTGAACAATCCGCGCCTCCGCCAGCTTCGCCAGCGCATCACGGTTCGCTACCATTTGTCGCCGCTCACCCGCTACGAGGTTGCCCAGTATGTTCAGCATCGCATCCACGTGTCCGGCGGGAACGGCACGCCCCATTTCACCCGCCCGGCCCTGTGGCGGGTGCATCGTTACAGCCAGGGCATCCCGCGGCTCGTGAACGCGGTGTGCGACAAGGCCCTCCTGGCGGGATTCGTCCGCCAGAGTGAGACGGTAAACTATCGCATGGTCGGCGAGGCCATCCGCGAACTTGAAGGAAACATCAACGCATGAGCTTAATCAATGATGCCCTGAGGCGCGCCAAGGATGCGCAACAACAAACCCCGCTGCCGCAGCCTGATCTCCCGTTCCGCCCGGTCGAACCGGCGCAGCAGCGCGCCCGGCGCGGTCTCGGACTGCTGGTGCCAGCCGTCCTGGGGGTGGTGGCCTGCCTGTCGCTCTTGCTCCTCTGGCAATGGGTGCAGATCCGCCAGGTCGCGACTCCCCTTGAGGTTGCCGCGCGCACCGCGCCGCCTCCGGCGGCGACTCCAGTGACAGCCGTCACCGCTATGCCCATCGCGCCGGCCCAAGCCGATCCGCCGGCGCAACCCGCGTCGCTCCCCGCACCTGTTGTTGCCGCGGCCGAGACTGCCGCCGCCGACGCGCCGAACGATGCGGCCGACGCAATGGGCGCCGGGGTTTCGGAAGACGCCAGCACCAATGCCGCGCCGGTGGTGGAGCCCGCGCCGTCCCAACCCGCGCCGCTTCGCTTGCAGGGGATCGTCTACCACCCCAAGCGCCCCTCCGCTATGATCAACGGCAAGATAGTCTTTATTGGCGACAAGATTCGCGACTTCCGCGTGCTGGCAATAGACAAGGACACCGCCACGCTGGTAGGGGGCGGCCAGACCAACGTGTTGAGCTTGCCGGAGTAGCTTGCGCTGCGCGCCAGGCTAATGGCACCAGCGCTTATCTCCCTCGAACCGCTGACCCGGGCGGGCTCACTATTGGTGGGCAGGCTTCGGGTTCGGGGGTAATTCCCACACTCGAAGATTGCGGAAGTCGAAGGCCTTGTTCTCGGCCTGGATGCCGATGCAGCCCCGTTCGGCGTCCACTTCGTTAAACTCCCAGGCGCGCTCGCCATCCACGTCCAGCGTGACCTTCCGGCCGCGGACCTCCAGGCGGAACTTGACCCATTGATTCAACGGCATCGGCGGCGTCTCCGCGGGCACGATAGTCTTGTATCCCTTGACGAGGCTGCCGAGCGCGTTGCGCATGAGGTTGACCTGCCAGCCGTCCTTGGGCCAGGGCTGGCCTTCGAGACCGGCGCGAATGAAGAAGCCGCTGTCGTATTCCGGGACCAGGGCGCGCCACTCGGCTTCGAAGATGAAGTCGGCGTATTGCTTTTCCGTGCGCAGCCAACCCATGCCGTTGACGAGACGCAGGTTGCCGTTGGTGACGGCGAATGTGACGTCGTGCACGGGCACCCAGCCGCTCAGGTCCTGGCCGTTGAACAGGCTTTCCCAAGGGGTCCCGAACGCCTGGAGTTCGGCGCAGGAGGCGAAGCACTGTCGCGGGTTGTCGCCGCAAGCGGGTTTGCCAATGACGCGCACGCCCCACGCCTTGACGGGGCCTGACAGTTCGCAGGCAAAGCGCTCCCCGGCGTTCAGGCCTGCGGCGCTCGTCGCGGTGGCGGCTGGGTAGCCCTTCAGCTCGCCGACCGTCTCCCACTCCCCCTCGCGGCTGGTCTTGACCTGCACGCGCGGCTTGCCGGCGCTGGCGTCGAACCAGCCGCCGTCGTGGAAGGTCTTGCCGTGGGAGAACACCACCCGGGCGATGGACACCGGTGGCTCCAGCGTGACGGCGAACCAGTCTTCGGGCCGCAGCTTGTTATTGAACGTCACTGCGAAGCTGTCCGGGTCCTCGTCAATGATCGAGCCGCCGACATTGCCGATGCGGGACCGGTTTTCCTGGCCTTCGAGCAGGAGATTGTCGCTGGGCGCACCGGGGCCGATGGGCAGCCAGACCTTGTAGGCGGAGCCGCTGGCGCCCGCGTCAGCAAAGGAGACGAGCCGGATTTGCAGCGGCGCACCGGCTTCCAGGCCGTCCGTCGCGCGGCGGACAATGGCATTGACGCGAAAGACCTGCGCCCCGGGCCATGACCTCAGTTCCGGCGGCGCCGGCTTGGGCTTGAGGTCCAGAGCGGCGAGACTGGTGTCCGCAAGGGCGATGGCGCCCAGGTTGCGATTGGTGGCCCCGAGCAAAGCCCCGTCCGCCGCCAGGACCAGCGGCCCGTAGAGCACGGCGGCTTTGCCCTGGTTCCGGTGGTCGCCGATCACAACGCGCGGTTCCAGCGTGAGCCGCAGATCCAACCGATCGCCCTTTCGCCACTCGCGCCTGATGGCGGCGTAGCCGTCCGGCCCGGGGCTCGCCGTCACAGCCTTGTCGTTGACCAGCACTTCCACGCGCGGGGACCATGCCGGGAGGCGCAGCTTCACGGTGAAAGTCTTCGGTGCCGCCGGGGTCACGGCTAGGCTGATCTTGCCGTCGCTGGGGAAAAGCGTGGTGGTGGCCAGCGTCACGGGGGTGCCGTCGCGCAGGGCGAGGTTGGCGGTGCCGGCGTCGTACAGGTTCACCACCACGCCGTCAGCGTCGGTAGTCGTGGCGAAGGTGGGGATGAGGGCGACGCCGCGCGGGCCACTCGACAGGCAACAATGGCCGTCGAGGTTGCTGCTGTAGGGTTTCTTGCCCTCCATCTGCACGTAGTAGCCCCAGGCCGAGCCGTCGCCGCACTGCGCGCCGAGCAGTTGGTTCAGCACCACGTGCTCCAGTTGCTCGGCGAAGCGCGCCTGGCCGGTCAGCCGCAGCAACTGCGCGTTGAACTGCAGCCAGGTGACAGTGACGCAGGTCTCGCCGACGTTGGCCACGTTGGGCAGGTCGAAGTCGTCGCGGAAGAGTTCGCCGTAGCTGGCGGCGCCGGTGACGTAGAGACGATTGCGGACGATGTCTTCCCAGGCGTTGAGGCAGGCTTCCAGTATCCTGGGGTCGCCGGCGGTGCGATGGTATTCGAGCGCGCCGTTGAGGCAGGAGAGCATTTCGTAGGCCTTGCCGTTGCCGACCTTGTCCACCCGTTTGGCGCTGAGCAGGGTCGAGATAATCTTCGGCCCGTTGGGCTGCTCCCATGCCCGGAGAATGTATTGGCAGAAGTCCAGGTAGCGCGGCTCGCCGGTCAGGCGGTAGAGCAGCACCATGGGTTCGAGGACACTGGTGGGCGCCATGCCCTTGTGCTGGCCGGCCTTGATAATGTCGCGCTGGCCGGGCTGGTCGCCGAACGTTCGGCACAGCAAATCCGCCATGCGGCGGCAGGCGGGCAGCGGCGCGGCGTTGCCGGTGTAACGCATGTAGGTGACGAGGCCGATCAGGTTGTACTTGTGCGCCCACACGTCCCACTCCGTCCAGCGGTCCTGCTCCAGGTAGGTTCCCAGGTAGCCGTCATCGAGCTGGCACTTGACCAGCTCGGCAGCGGCGTAGTCGAGCTTCTGGCGGAGGGCCGGGTCGCCGGTGTTGACCCACGCCAGCGTGGCGGCGTGCAGCCATTTGCCGATGTGCTCGCCGTCCCAGGTCTGGCGGCCCGGGCGCTTGCGGTAGCCTTCGAGCAGCCGGGCCGGGTCCAGCTTCACGAGGCGGTTCGATTCGTTGGCCTGGACGCGCGTCCCGACCCAGCCGGTCAGATGCAGCCGGTCCGGCGTCTGCATGTCCTGCCGGTCGGCGATGACGGGGGCGACCTTGTCTGGCAGGGGAGGGATGGCCGGTGCGTTGCAGGAGGCCAGAGCGATGGCCAAAGCCCAAAGGGCGGCGTGGGGTTTGAAGCTGGAGCGATGTCTCATGGCAGGAATCGTAACGAAGCGGTGGCCTGGAAACAATGGAGAACCCAACCAGGGTTTGACAGACGCCCGCCGACTTGGTGAGATGCCCTCAAGCTCGACAAACTACATTATACGAAAGGCCTCCAATGACTACTGCCCAGCATCAGCATGGAACAAATGACACCGCCCCTCTCACCCGTCGGCGTTTCCTCGCCGGGACCGGCGCTTCAGTCCTGGCCTTCACCGTCTTGAAGCCGGAGCTGGTCCGCGGCGCGGAGGCCAACGCGAAGATCAACCTCGGCCTGATCGGCTGCGGCCATCGCGGCCAGTGGATTGCCAAGCTGTTCCAGAAGCATGGCGGCTACAACTTCGTCGCGCTGGCGGACTATTTCCAGGACCAGGTGGACGAAGCGGGCGAGAAGCTTAATGTGCCGGCCACCAACCGGTATGCCGGGCTTTCCGGCTGCCGCCGGCTGTTGGAACAGAAACTCGACGCAGTGGTGATCGAGAGCCCGCCTTACTTTCATCCCGAGCAGGCCGCCGCGGCGGTCGAGGCGGGCAAGCATGTCTATCTGGCCAAGCCGATTGCGGTGGACGTGCCCGGCTGCCTCACCGTCGCCGAGAGCGGCCAGCAGGCCACCGCGAAAAAGCTCTGCTTCCTGGTGGATTTCCAGACCCGCGCCAACAAGCTGTACCAGGACGCGGTAAAGGCCGTGCACGACGGCGAGCTCGGGAAGATTATCTCCGTCGAGGCCAATTATCACTGCGGCCCGACCTGGGAACGCATGGACCAGCTCCTGCGCCAGAGCCCGCAGGACCCGGAGGTCCGCCTGCGGGCCTGGGGCGTGAGCCGCCTCCTCTCCGGCGACGTCATCACCGAGCAGAACATTCACGCGCTCGACGTCGCCTGCTGGATGCTCGACGCCGAGCCCATCCGCGCCTATGGCACGGGGGGGCGCAAGCGCGAGTTCGTGGGTGATTGCTGGGACCACTTTGCGGTCATCTATTACTTTCCGAACGACGTCGTGGTGAGCTTCAACTCGCACCAATCCGGCTTTGGCTACGACGACATCATGTGCCGGGTCTATGGCCTCAAGGGCACTGCCGACACGCATTACTTCGGCAACGTTACCGTCAAGGCAAAAGAGCTTCACAGCGACGGCAAGGTCGGCAATCTCTATAGCGACGGCGTGGAGACCAACATTGCGACCTTCCACGACAGCATCATCCGGGGCGATTGCGCCAACACCAGCGTTCCCGCCAGCGTCCGCAGCAACCTGACCACCATCCTGGGCCGCATGGCCGCCTACCGGAAGGGCGTCGCCACGTGGCAGGAGATGATGAAGGCCAAGGAGAAGTTCACCCCCGACCTCCAGGGCTTGAAGGCATGACCCCGGCAGAACAATTCATTTGAAATCGGCCGGACCTGGACTAGAAGGAAGGGGCAGGTGGGGCAGGAGAACGCGGCCAAGAGGCCGGAGAGGGGGCAATTAAGGTCCAATCATGGTGTAATTATGCTCTGATCATGCCCTGATGATGCCACGAACACCGTGGCAACACGCCACCAACCTGGGCTAATCCCGCACCAGACACCCTCCGGCAGCGCGATTACAAGCATCAATTATCTTGCCCCACTCCGAAATCCTTTGCGTCCGCCGCGCTCTTTGCGGTTAAATTGCACCCATGACCAGTACGGAAATACGTCAGTCGTTCCTGGACTTCTTCAAGTCGAAGGGGCACACCCTCGTGCCCTCTTCGAGTCTCATGCCGGATTCCCCGAACTTGCTCTTCACCAACGCCGGCATGAACCAGTTCGTGCCGATCTTCCTTGGACAGGTGAAGTGCCCCTACTCGCCGGGCCGCGCCGCCGACACCCAGAAATGCATCCGCGCCGGCGGCAAGCACAACGACCTCGAAGACGTCGGCCTCGACACCTACCACCACACCTTCTTCGAGATGCTCGGGAACTGGTCGTTCGGCGACTATTTCAAGAAGGAGGCCATTGATTGGGCCTGGGAACTCGTCACCGAAGTCTGGAAGTTCCCCAAGAACCGCCTCTACGCTACCGTCTATTCCCCCGACAAATCCAAAGGCGACCCCAGCGACTTCGACCAGGAAGCCTACGACGCCTGGGCCGAGAAGTTCCGCGCCGCCGGCCTCGACCCCAAAGTCCATATCGTCAACGGCAACAAGAAGGACAACTTCTGGATGATGGGCGATACCGGCCCCTGCGGCCCGTGCAGCGAGCTTCACGTGGACCTCACCCCCCAGGGCGACACCAAAGGCCGCCTCGTCAACCAGGCCACCGCCGAGTGCATCGAAATCTGGAACCTCGTCTTCATCCAGTTCAACGCCAGAATCACAAAGTATCGACGTGATGATCTTGGCAACGGCCTGTCCATTGATGTCCCAATTGAATGGGCCTATGACATTTTGCCAGCTAAGAGTGTGGATACCGGCATGGGCTTCGAGCGTGTCACCAGCATTATCCAGAACACGCGCAACTTCACCGACTTCAACCGCACCATCTCCAACTACGAGACCGACATCTTCCGCCCGATCTTCGACAGGATCGAGAAGCTGAGCGGCAAGAAGTACCATTCCACGTTGCCCGCCGCCGGGACACCGCCGACGTCCGAACAAGAGAAGATAGATGTCGCGTTCCGCGTCATCGCCGACCACATCCGCACCCTGAGCTTTGCGATCGCCGACGGCATTGAGCCTGGGAACAAAGAACGGAACGCCGTGCTACGCCGGATACTCCGCCGCGCCGCAATGTTCGGGCGCTCCCTCGGCTTCCATCAGCCCTTCTTCTACAAGCTCGTCTCCGTGCTCACCGACACCATGGGCCACATCTTCCCCGAACTCTGTGCGAAGCAGAACCACATTGAGGAGGTTATTCTGCATGAGGAGGAAGCATTCAATAAAACTCTGGATGACGCGCTTGAAATCTTTGAAGGAGCGCTTAACGAATTGAAGGTCATAAAGGCTTTCTTGAAGACAGTCCCATCAGAACTCAAAAAAGCTCGGCAGAAGATTCGCCAACTAGAGACATGGGAACCCCCGAAAAAGGACGAGGAGAGCATCTGGGACAGTATGATCATGGACCCAGTGAAAGCTCCTAAATTCACCGAGGAGGCCTTTGACTCGGTCATGGAGCAACCAGCAGGTTCATTGCGGAAAGTAGCAACGACCAAGCTAATAACGCTCGAATGGGCGAAATCGTGGAAGTCTCAATGGAAGCCCGTTTCGGACCTCCTCAGGGAACTGGAAAAGTTGATCGCTCGTTCCAATGAATTTGACGTGATCCAAGAACGAGTCCTAATTGCCATTGGTCAAATGGAAGCCGAGTTGCCGGAGATCGAGCGCAAACTAATAAGCGTCTTTCCGGGCAGCGTTGCCTTCAAGCTCTTCGCCACCTATGGCCTTCCAATTGAAGAGGTTCAACGCCTGGCTAGAGGTGCCCGCATGTCTGTGGACATGGTTAGTTTCAGTGAGTTGAACGAGGAACACAAAGCCATCTCGCGTGCAGGTCAGACAAGACAAATTGTCGAGGTGTCTCAGGTCGAGACCACCGCGCCGACCCAGTTCGTCGGCTTCGACAAGCTGGAGTCGCCTGCCAAGGTCCTCGAAGTCGTTGGCGTGAAGGACAAGACCGCCGTCATTCTCGACGTTTCGCCGTTCTACGCCGAGATGGGCGGCCAGGTCGGCGACACCGGCGAGATGAGCGGGGCAGGGGAACTCTGGACCATCAGCAACACCCAGAAAGCCGGCGACGCGTGGCTGCATTTCCTGGCTGATGACGCCACACGCAACACGCAACACGAACCACGCTCCGACGCCCCTACCCCCGGCTCCTCCGTCACCCTCACCGTGGACCGCCCCCGCCGCGAGGCCATTCAGCGCCATCATACCGTCACGCACTTGCTGCACTGGGCGCTCCACGAAGTGGTGAGCAAGGACGCCACGCAAAAGGGTTCCTACGTCGGGCCGGAGAAACTTACCTTCGACTTCAGCAGCGCCGCTCTCACGCCGCAGCAGGTGGCTGACGTCGAGCGCCTCGTCAACGAGCGCATCCTCGAAAACGCCCCCGTCACCTGGATCGAGCGGAATTACAGCGACATCAAAGGCAACCAGGCCATCCGCCAGTTCTTCGGCGAGAAGTATGGCGACGTCGTGCGCGTGCTCCAGATCGGCGGCAAGCCCGGCGCGCTGGACGGCTATTCGATGGAGCTTTGCGGCGGCACGCACACGAGGGCGACGGGCGAGATTGGGCTGTTCCGTATCGTGGGCGAGTCGGCCATTGCCGCCGGCATTCGCCGCATTGAAGCCGTCTCCGGCCTGGAGGCCTACCGGCGGGCGAGCGACGATTTGCGGCTGATCAAGGCCGTGGCCGGCAAGGTCAGCGCGCCCGTGGGCGAACTGGAGAAGAAAATCGAGTCGCTGCTTGCCCAGCAGAAGGCGCTGGAGAAGCAAGTGCTGGCGATGGTCCAGGAACGCGCCGCGCGTGCCGCCCAGGACATCCTGAGCCGGGCGCAGACGATTAACGGCACCCCGGCGCTCATCGAACGATTCGACACCGACGGCGAGAAACTCCAGGGGATAGCCAACGAACTGAAAGGCCAGTTCAAAGGGGTGATCGTTCTGGGCGGCGTGGCGGACGGTACCGTGGCATTGGTTGCCTCGGTGTCCCCCGAATTCACGAAGCAGGTTCAGGCGGGCAAGATCATCCAGGCTATCGCGCCCATCGTCAGCGGGAAGGGCGGGGGACGGCCGGATAATGCCCGCGGCGGCGGCAAGGATGTGACCAGGCTGGATGAAGCTCTGGCCAAGGCCAGGAGCTTGCTCGGCTAAGCGGAAGCACCTGTTAGCCTGGGATTCTGCTTGCGTGTCCGCAGGCGGTGAACTAGGTATAGCGCGTTGGTTGTAACCGTGCGTTGGCACAAGAGTGTCGGAGAATGTTTAACACGAAGAGGAAATCTATGCTTAAGAAAATCAGTCCCATCCTGTTGGCCCTGGCCCTGGCGGCCGGGACAGCGTTTGCCCAGTTTGAAGGCGTTCTGGAAATGAAAGTGACCTCCGCAGGCAAGAACAACGAGTTTGGCGGCGGCGGCACGATGGTTGCCTCAGTCGCTAAAGCCGGCGCCCGCTGCGAGATGAACATGCACATGGGCGAAATGGCCATGAAGATGGTGGTGCTGCAGAAGACGGACACTCCCAACCGGCTGTATCACATCAATGACGCCAACAAGACCTACACGGAGATTGACCTGGCCAAGATGCAGGAATTAGCCGGCCAGATGCAGGACACCCGCAAATACTCCGTCGAGAAGCTCGGCCAGGAAACCATCCTCGGCTACAAGACCCAGCACGTGCTGGTCAAGGAGCAAGACTCCGGCAATGGCAAGGGCACGACAACGGAGATGTGGACGGCTAAAGACCTTTTGGATTACGCCACGTTTTCCAAGATGCAGGTTCGTCCGGGCAAGAAGGGCGGTCAGGAGGCGCTGGCCAAGGCGCTGAAAGAGGCGGGCGCCGACGGCCTGCCGCTGAAATCCATCAGCACAACCGCGGACGGCACGAAAGTTACGATGGACGTGGTGAAGGTTGACAAGAAATCGCTCCCGGCCTCGACTTTCGAGATTCCCGCCGGCTACACCAAGTCCGAGGGCGGCTTGATGGACATGATGGGCGGCATTTCCGGCCCGCAGGCCGACGAGGCCAAGAAGAGCATGGGCAATGCCCAACAGAAGATGCAGGAAGCGCTGAAGAACATGTCGCCCGAGCAGCGCGAGATGATCGAGAAGATGATGAAGCAACGCCAGACCCCTAACCAGTAGGCAAGAAACCGGGGCGGGGATTGAACGCTGGGCTCGCTCAAAGGTCAGAGAATCCGAACAGTTTGACTTGAAATAAGAATACTAAGCGTTACAGGTTAAGACATGAAACGAATCATCCTAGTAGCAATGGTGGCAGCCTTTGCGGTCGCGGTGCAAGCCGGCGACGCCAAGAACTGCCAGGCAAAAGACAAACCGGCTTGCTGTCCCAGCAAGGCGCAGGCCTCGGAACAGGCCAAAGAGGGCACCTGTTGTCCTTACGCCAAGAGTGCCTGCTGCAAGAAGAAGCAAGCCCCGGCCAAGCAATCCGCGTTGGCGAGCCCAAAGGCCGCTGAGAGCGCCAAGTAAGCCCACCGTTTCCGCGTCAAAATCCCCGCGCGCCTGCGTCGCCCGGGGATTCTTTGCGTACGGCAAGAGGACTGGGCGTGGTGCCCGGTTGACCTGCGGAGAGGGGCGCCCGCGCCCCCAAGTCGCCGGGGCTACAGCCGCGCCAGCAGCAGCTCGCGCTGGAAGATCAGTTCCTTGGGCAGGCGCGCGTGCAGCTTCATGAACAGCTCGTCCTGCATGGTAATCTCGCGCCGCCACTCTTCTTCGTTTATCGCCTGGACCTGCTCGAAACGCTCGGGCGAGAAATTGGCCAGGCCGGTCAAATCGAGGCTGTTGGGTTTGGGCACCCAGCCCAAGGCGCTCTCCTCGGCATCCGTGCGGGCGTGGCAGCGGTCCACAATCCATTTGAGCACACGCATGTTTTCGCCAAAGCCGGGCCAGAGGAAGGTTCCCCGGGCATCTTTGCGGAACCAATTGACATGGAAGATGCGCGGCGGGTGCTTGATGACCTTGTGCATGTTGATCCAGTGCCGGAAATAGTCGCCCATGTGGTAGCCGCAGAAGGGCAGCATGGCCATGGGGTCGCGGCGCACCTGGCCCGCGCCGCCCACCGCGGCGGCGGTCATTTCCGAGCCCATGGTTGCCCCAACATAGACGCCGTGGACCCAGTTAAACGCCTGGTAAACCAGCGGCATGGTATCGCTGCGGCGCCCCCCGAAGATGATCGCGCTGATCGGGACCCCGGTGGGATCATTGACTTCCGGGGCCAGCAGCGGGTTGTTAATCATCGGCGCCGTGAAGCGGCTGTTGGGATGCGCCGCTTTTTCCTTGGAGTCCGGCGTCCACTTGTTGCCCTTCCAATCCAGGCATTCTCTGGGCGGAGGACCGTCTTTGCCTTCCCACCAGACATCGAGGTCGGGCGTGAGCGCGACGTTCGTGAAGATGGTATCGCGGGAGATCGTTTCCACGGCGGCGGGATTGGACTGGGAGTTCGTGCCGGGCACGACGCCGAAGTAGCCCGCCTCGGGATTGATGGCATAAAGGCGGCCGTCGGGGCCGGGCTTCATCCAGGCGATGTCATCGCCGATGGTCCAAATCTTCCATCCCTTGAGGTGGGGAGGAGGCCGCATCATGGCGAAATTGGTCTTGCCGCAGGCGCTCGGGAAGGCCGCCGCCACGTATGTCTTTTCGCCGGCGGGCGATTCCACCCCCAGGATCAACATGTGCTCGGCGAGCCAGCCTTCCTCGCGCGCCGCCGCCGACGCGATGCGCAAGGCCAGGCACTTCTTGCCCAGGAGCGCGTTGCCGCCGTAGCCCGAGCCATAGGACCAGATCGAAAACTCCTCCGGGAAATGGACGATATGTTTGCGGGACACGTCCGGTTCACAGGGCCAGGGCACGTCCGGCTGGCCGGGCTGCAGCGGCGCGCCCACCGAATGCAGGCAGGGAATGAACTCGCCGTCCGCGCCGAGCTTCTCCATCACTGCCCGGCCCATGCGCGTCATGATGCGCATGTTAGCGACAACGTAGGCCGAGTCGGTCAGCTCGATGCCGATCTTGCATAGCGGCGAGTCGAGCGACCCCATCGCGAACGGGATGACGTAAAGCGTGCGTCCTTGCATGCACCCGCTGAACAAGCCTTTGAGCTTCTGTTTCATCTCGGCGGGATCGGCCCAGTTGTTCATCGGACCGGCGTCGTCCTTGTTCCGGGAGCAAATGTAAGTGCGGTCCTCGACGCGGGCCACGTCGCTCGAATGCGACCGGGCCAGATAGCAGCCCGGACGCAGCTTCTCGTCGAGCTTGATGAAGGTGCCGTTCCTGACCATGAGGTCGCAGAGCGCGTCGTATTCCTGTTGCGAGCCGTCGCACCAATGCACATTATCCGGCTTGCAGAGTTTGACCATCTCGTCAACCCACGCCAGCACCGCTTTGTTGCTGGTATTGCACTTCCCGCTGGTTTGCTTCGTCATAGTCAGTGTTCTTGTCGCGCAGGCTCTTACCGTACCACTGGCCAAATTGCAAGAGACCTTCTCGCCATCCCTCAGCGGAACCGCGGAACCAACTTGCGCCCAGTGTGCGTCTGAATTACAACATTCCGCGCACAATGAATGCTAATAATCGCCTCTCTTTAGTCGCGCCGCGAGTCACCCCGGTGTTGGACCCTGCGTTCCGGCCGGCGGTCCTGGCCAATCGCGCTTTCCGGGCGCTGGCGCGGTCCACCCCCGGCGCCGTGACGGTCCGCCTGGCGCTGGAACAGACCGATGGCTCCGCCTCTCACTTCACCACCCAGATCCTGCCGGACAGCCATCCGCAGGCGGCGGGCAATTTCACTTACCTGGAGCGCATTGTGAAGTTCCTGCTCTGGTCGCGGGGCGGGTTCCGCATTCACTTCGACGGGCCAGCGCCCCTGGCAGCGAAGCTGGCGGCGCACTACCGCGAGACGCCCACCGGCAAGTTCGACTCGAACCTCGTGGGCGAGCGGATGTTCGATCACCCCATCGAGGTGGTACCTACCAGGACCCTGCCGCCCGAGCGTCGCAGCGCTGCTTCGCTGGGCCGGCACCTGGATGGCTGCCGCATCGGGTTCGACCTCGGCGGCAGCGACCGCAAAGTGGCGGCAGTCGTTGACGGCAAGGTGGTGTTTAGTGAGGAAACGGTCTGGGACCCCTACTTTCAGCCCGATCCGCAGTATCACTACGACGGAATCATGGATTCGCTCAAGAAAGCGGCGGCTCACCTGCCGCGAGTGGACGCCATCGGCGGCAGCGCGGCGGGGGTCTATGTGAATAACCGTGTCAAGGTCGCCTCGCTGTTCCGCGGGGTGCCGCCTGATGTGTTCGCCAAGCGCGTCCGGGATTTGTTCCTGGACATCCGGAAAGCGTGGAACAACATCCCGCTGGAGGTCGTGAACGATGGCGAGGTGACCGCCCTGGCCGGCTCGATGTCGCTGGGCAAGAACCGCATCCTGGGCATTTCGCTCGGCACGAGCACCGCCGGTGGTTATGTGAACGCCGAGGGCAACATCACCTCCTGGCTCAACGAGCTGGCCTTTGTGCCGGTGGATCTTAATCCCAGCGCGCCCACCGACGAATGGTCCGGCGACTATGGCTGTGAGGTGCAGTACTTCTCGCAGCAATGTGTCGGGCGCCTCCTGGCGCCCGCCGGGATCGAGGTGGATGCGAAGACGCCGCTGCCCGAGAAGCTCAAGCAGGTGCAGAAACTGATGGACCAGGGCGATTACCGCGCCCGCAAGATCTACGAGACCATCGGCACTTACCTCGGCTACGCCGTCGCGAACTTCACCGACTTCTACGACCTGGAGAATGTGTTAATCCTGGGCCGGGTTACCTCTGGGCCGGGCGGCGACCTCATCATCGCCGGTGCGAAGGAAGTCCTGAAAGTGGAGTTCCCCGAGATCACCGCCAAGATCGCCTTCCACATTCCCGATGAGAAGGACAAGCGCCACGGCCAAGCGGTCGCGGCGGCGAGTCTTCCGAAGGTGGGTTAGTTTGATGATTTGAAAGATCGCAGCATGCCCATTAGACTTTGCTCATGAACTGGCGTGAGCACATCACAAGCGACCCGCAGATTCTGCGAGGCAAACCCTGTATCAAGGACACACGCATTCCTGCGGCGTTGGTCCTTGGCTATCTTGCTGCCGGTCGTAGCGCAGATGCCATTCTCCGGGAGTTTCCCGATCTGACCCAAGAGGATGTGGCGGCGTGCCTTGATTACGCCCGTGACCTTGCTGAGTTTTCTACCGTGGCGACATGAGTCTTCGCTTCCTCAGCGATCAGTGCGTGCCGGCCGAGATTGCCGAATCGCTAAAGCAGCGGGGCCATGAGGTTACCCTGCTTCGCGAGGTGCTCCCTATTAACTCTCCCGACCCGGCCGTGATTGCGAAGGCACATCAACTCGGCGCCATCCTACTCTCGTTGAACGGCGATTTTGCTGACATCAGCACCTACCTGCCCTCGAACTATGGTGGAATCATTGCCATCCAGCTAAACAATCACCCCGAAACCATTCCATACCTCATGGCGGGACTCCTCAGTTTCTTGTCCGATCATTCGGACCAGACCTTTTACCGGGGCAAGCTCCTCGTCGTAGAACCACACCGAATCCGCATACGCGAATAAACTCATATGACTCCCTATCATCAACTCGTATCTGACTACGCGCGCCTGCTCAAGCAAGGCCGCACGTTTCCGCTCGGCACCTTCAAGCCCGCGCCGCGGCCCGAGATTGCCCCCAACGCGCCCAAGGCGCTGTTCTTCGCGCCGCACCCGGACGACGAGTGCATCGTCGGCGCCATGGCGGTGCGGCTGATGCGCCAGGCGCGCATGAAGCTCATCAACGTCGCTGTCACGCTCGGCAGCAAGAAGGAGCGCCAGCAGGAGCGCCTGGGCGAGTTGCGGAACGCGTGCAACTACCTCGGCTTCACCCTCGTGCCCACCGCTCCGAACGGCCTGGAGAAGATCACCCCCAAGACCCGCGAGCAGGACCCGAAGTACTGGGCGGCCTGCGTCAAGGTCATTAAGGACATCATCGAGCAGCACCAGCCAAAGGTGGTGTTGTGCCCGCACGACCGGGACTGGAACGGGACGCACATCGGCACCCATTACCTGGTGACGGACGCGTTGAAGCAGATGCCGGCGAGCTTTGCCTGCTACCTCATCGAGACTGAGTTCTGGGGCGCGATGACCGACCCGAACCTGATGGTGGAGGTGAGCGCCGAGGACCTTGCCGACATGATGGCGGCAACCAGTTTCCATGTGGGCGAGGTGGCCCGCAATCCCTACCACTTGCTGCTGCCCCCCTGGATGATGGACAATGTGCGCCGGGGCGGTGAAGTCGTGGGAGGGCAGGGGGGCGCGGCGCCGGATTACGCCTTTGCGGTGCTTTACCGTCTGCGCAAGTGGAGCCAGGGCCAGGCCGCGAAGTTCTACGAGGGCGGCAAGCAGGTGCCGCTCTCCATGAACGTCGGCGATCTCTTCGCATGAACCAGAAGTTCATGCGCGAGGCCATTCGCCTCTCGATTCAGAAGATGCGCCAAGGCCAGGGCGGGCCGTTCGGGGCCGTGGTGGTGCGCAACGGCAGGATCATCGGCCGCGGCTGGAACCAGGTCACCTCGACCAACGACCCGACGGCCCATGCCGAGGTGGTTGCCATCCGCGAGGCGTGCCGGCGGCTGAAGACGTTCCAGCTCGATGACTGCGACCTCTACACCAGTTGCGAGCCCTGCCCGATGTGCCTCTCCGCAATCTACTGGGCGCGCTTTCGCAAGGTCTTCTACGGCAACACCCGCCAGGACGCCGCCCGGATTGACTTCGACGACGACTTCATCTACCGCGAAGTCGCGCTGCCCATCAGCAAGCGCCAGCGCAAGCTGAAGCAGCTCCTGCGCCAGGAAGCCCTCGCGGCCTTCACCGAGTGGGAACGGAAGCCGGACAGGATTCTATACTGAGCGAGCTGAGATTTCGAGCATCCGCTGGATCGGCAACTGGGCGCGGCGGATGATGGCCTCAGGCAACTCGATGCGCGGCGCCAGGTTCTGCATGCAGTCGCGCACCTTCTCCAGCGTGTTCAGCTTCATGTACTTGCACTCGCTGCAGCGGCAGGGGTCAGTCGGGGCGCGCATCGGGTCAAAGATCGGCGCGGGAATGAACTGCTTGCCCGGGCATTCCTTCTGCAACCGGTGGATAATGCCGGACTCGGTCACCACAATGAACTGCGTGGCCGGGCTGGTGCGGCAGTAGGAGATCATCTTCTCGGTGGAGCACACCGAATCAGCCAGCGCGCGCACCTCGCGCAGGCTCTCGGGATGCACCACCACCTTCGCCTCTGGGTAGGACTTCTTCACGCGCAGCAGGCCCTCCCGGCGGAACTCCGCGTGGACGTAACAGTTGCCCTTCCACAATGTCATCGGCCGGTCCGTCTGCTCCATCACCCACTCGCCGAGATTCTCGTCTGGCACAAACAGCAGGTCCTTGTCCTTGGGGGTGGCGTTGACGATCTTGACCGCGTTGCCGCTGGTGCAAATCACATCGCTGAGCGCCTTCACGGCCGCGCTGCAGTTGATGTAGGTGACGGTGTAGAAGTTGGGGTTGGTCTTCTGGAACTCGGCCAGCTTGTCGGCCGGGCAGGCCTCTTCGAGCGAGCAGCCGGCATCCTTGTCTGGCAGGATGACGAGTTTGTCGGGGCTTAGTATCTTGGCCGTCTCGGCCATGAAATGAACGCCGCAGAAGACGATCACCTCGGCCTTGGTTTGCGCGGCTTGCTGCGCAAGCCCGAGCGAGTCGCCCACATAATCAGCAATGTCCTGAATCTCGGGCACCTGATAATTGTGGGCCAGAATGACCGCATTAAGCTGCTTCTTGAGCCCAAGAATCTCGCGCGACAGCGCGTCGAATTGCGCCTTGGGCATCGGTTGACGCAGCGGGAAACGGTCCACGCCCGGCGGCATAACAGCGGCTAACTCAGTCATTCACCACAAGCTAACGTGCCGCCTGGGGGGCGTCAATTCAACGACGGCAAAGCCGGGAGCACGAGCGTCCGCGCGAGTCCAAACCTCTCCAAGAATTGCCTGAAATCAAGGCTTTCGGAGAAGCCCATCCTCCCGAAGATAGGGTTGCGGCTGCAGCCGTTGCTTGCCGGTCACATATAGGAAGCCAGCCAGGGCGACGAACGGGATCAGCGCCAGCCAGTCGGCGTTCGGGCCGGCGAAGAAGGGGTTGGAGGCTTCGGCCCATTTGGTGATGCGCGCATCGAGATTGCCCAACACGCCGGCCACGAACGCGATGATGATTCCCGCAATCGCCCCGCCGGCGATGTAGCCGCTCGCCAGCAGCACGCCGGGGCTCTTGTCGCTCTCGGCGGCGAGCGCGGCCTCGTCCAGCTTGTGCTCGCGCAAAGAGCGTCTCATGCGCTGGTCCACCAGCCAACGCACCAACCCGCCGACGAAGATGGGCGCCGAGGATGAAACCGGCAGGTAGGCGCCCACCGCAAAGGCGAGCGAAGAGACCCCGCACAGCTCCAGCACGACCGCAATCATGACGCCGAACAGCACCAGGCCCCAGGGCAGTTTGCGGTCGAGCATGCCCTTGATGATGTAGCTCATCAGGGTGGCCTTGGGAGCGTCGAATTTGCGCACCTCGGTGCCGTCGGGCCGCGTCTTGAAGGCCCCGTTGATGCCCGGGTCCACCAGCCACACCGCCGCGCCGGAATCGTCCACGAGGTATTTGCCCTCAGGCCCACCGGCGGTTCCGGTCTTTTGCCAAACGCGATAGGCCGTTGCATCCGCCTGGGCCTGGGAACCCCGCAGCGTTTCCGGCGCGCCGAGCGTTGCGTCCGCCGGGACATGCAAGCCGGGCGCGACTTGCGCCGCGGGCACATAGACGGTGGCGGTCTGGTTCAAGCCCAGCAGGATCGGGCCGAGCAGCAGCGCGCTCACCGCCGCGCCGATAAGAATGGAAATTTGCTGGAGCCTGGGCGTGGCGCCGACCAGGAAGCCGGTCTTCAAGTCCTGCGACGTGGAGCCGGCGTTCGAGGCGGCGACGCACACGATGCCGCCGACCGACAGCGCCGTCACGTAGTAGGTCCCGCCGGTCCAGCCGACGATCAGGAAGACCAGGCAGGTGAGCAGCAGCGTGGCGACCGTCATGCCGGAAATGGGGTTGGACGAGGAGCCAATCTCGCCGGTAAGCCGGGATGACACGGTGACGAAGAGGAAGCCGAACACCACGATCAACACCGCTCCCAGGAGGTTCATGTGCAGCGAGGGCGCTGCCAGGATGGCGAGGATGAGCGCCAGGATGCCCGCGCCTACGAACTTCATTGACAGGTCACGCTCGGTTCGCAGGACCGAGGTGTGGACCGCGGCTGCCGCCTTGAAATCGGCCAGGCCGGACCGGACGCTGCTCAGGATGATCGGCAGCGACCGCAACAGGCTGATGATGCCGCCGGCGGCTACCGCTCCCGCGCCGATGTATAGAATATAGGCGCTGCGAATGTTGCCCGGGGTCATGTCGGCAATCGGCTTGGTGCCCGGCGGCAGCACGACCTTCAAACCCTCGCCGAAGAACATGATGAGCGGCGTCAGCACCAGGCAACTGAGCACGCCGCCGGCCATCATGATCGAGGATATCCGTGGCCCGATGATGTAGCCCACGCCCAGCAGTTCGGGAGAGATTTCCGCGGAAAGGGAGCCGCCCTTGAGCGGCGCGCCAAAGATCTTCTCCGGCACATCCTTCCAGAGCTTGAAGGCTGCCATGAGGGTCTTGTAAGCGAGGCCAATGCCGAAGCCGGTGAAGATGGTCGAGGCCTTAATGCCCGCTCCAGCCCCGGCTTTGAGCACCTGGGCGCAGGCGGTGCCCTCGGGGTATTTGAGTTGGCCATGCTGGGCGACGATCAGCGCGCGCCGCAGCGGGATCATCATGAGGATGCCCAGGAGGCTGCCGAGCAGGCCCACGAGCATTACCCGGCTGATCTCCAGGTCGAACCCGAGAATCATGATCGCCGGCATGGTGACGCCGAGGCCGAAAGCGATGGACTCGCCGGCGGAGCCAGCCGTCTGGACGATGTTGTTCTCCAGGATGGTAGCGTCGCGTCCGCCGGCCTTGGACCACAGCCGGAAGAGCGCCAGCGAGATTACCGCGACCGGGATTGAGGCGCTGACGGTGAGGCCGACCTTGAGGACCAGGTAGAGCGACGAGGCTCCGAACACCATGCCCAACAAGGTGCCGAGGATAATGGCGCGTGGCGTGCCCTCGCGCATGGCCGTGCCGGACGGTACATGAGACTGGAACCCGGTGCCGGTGCCGGTGGCAGATGGGGTTTCGCTCGCCATAGGTGGCGGGATTCTCCGCGAAAACGGGGCTGATGCCAGCGAAAAGTGGTGCGCGACCAAAAGATGAACCGGGAAGACGCGAAGACGGGAAGCGGGGAGGAAACAGGCTCTTGCTCCTTGTGCTTCGTGTCCTTCCCGCCTTCGCGGTCGAGCCGCCGCTACGTCTCTCTCCCGGGTGGAAGGTCCATTAGCCCCTTGGGTTGCAGGCGGCCAAACCGCTCCACGAACAGGAAGAAGACGCCCGGGCCGAAGCACAGCAACATGATCGCAATGCCGGTCACAATGCCCAGGAAAGTCCCTGCGGGCGCGCAGCAGTCGCCCCGGTTCCGGACGATGATGTGGCTCGGCACGGCGACGAGCAACTCGAGGATGCTGCCGCGGAGGAGCCAGCGGGTAGTCCGCTTCACCAGCGCGGCGGGATCGTCGGACCGGGCAAAGCGATAGAAGACCACCGCCCAGACCAGCCAGCAGATGGCCAGCGCCAGAGTCAACCCAAACAGAACCGCTATCGTCTCACTTCCCGCCGTGGCTGTTGTGGCCTTCCAGATTTGGCTGGTAACCGGGTGGCGCGCGGCGTCGGCCTGAGCCAGTTCGGCGATCCCGGGGAACAGGTTGAAGGCCTCGTCCTTGAAGATCACACAGAGCCCCGCGACAATGGCGCTCAGAAGCAGAAGCCCCAGAAAGAATGCCGCGGTCAGAACCGGGACGAACAGCGGCCGCCGGGGCTTAGGTCGGCGTTCGGCGAGGCCGACGGGCGCGAGCAACAACAGCGCCTGGCCCAGTCCCATGACCGCGAGCCAAGCCCAATAGCCCCATTCCTGGTAAGACTGCATTGCTTCCTGGAACGAAGGCCCGTCGTTTGAGCGTAATCCCCAATCACCAAAGGCCAACAGCAGCATCGGCACGGTCAGCAGCACCAAAGCCGCCAGGTAGAGCAGGAGAGTGAGCGCAGCCCAGCGTTTCATAGTCCAGCGGGGCTTATGGCCGATGCCGCGCGAGAAAGCCCGGCCTTCTGCCCGCCGAATCGGCGCGGCGCTGGCGGGCAAGCAATGCGCCATAGACTTGCAGATCACGGATCAACATCTCCAGGCGTTTCTGAAGAGCGTCGGTGGCGATCCGGCCTGCGTTGACGTCAACATCAATGACGGCCAGGACGTTTAAGGATGATTCAGCCATAGAATCAGAGTAACGTAGAGGCAGATTACCAATGACTCTGGCGAATGTCGAATTACCACGAAGTTTGGGGGGCCGCATCCCGAGGGCGAGATCCTCAGGGCGGCCGGTCATCCGTCTCCGGGGCGTCCGCCATAACAACCTGAAGAACTTCGATCTCGACCTGCCGCTCAACCAGTTCGTCGTCATCACGGGCTTGAGCGGGTCGGGGAAGAGTTCGCTGGCGTTCGACACGCTCTTTGCCGAGGGCCAGCGGCGTTACATCGAGACCTTCTCGCCTTACGCGCGGCAGTTCTTCGACCGCATGGACAAGCCGCAGGTGGACAGCATCGAGGGCATCCCGCCCGCCATCGCCATCGAGCAGCGCAACGCCGTCCGCACGACCCGCTCGACCGTCGGCACCATGACGGAAGTCTGCGATTATATGAAGATGCTCTGGCCGCACCTGGCGCAATTGCACTGCCGGCAGTGCGGTCGGCCCGTGCGCAAGGACCCCCCCGCCCGGGTTTGGGAGGCCTGCTGGCGTGAAGGAGAGCGGGCGGGCGGGAAATCCGAAGGCCGAAACCCGAAGGCCGAAGTGCTGATTACGTTCGATTTGCCGCTTTCGGAGAAGCTTTCCCTGGAGGATTCGCTTGCGTTGGTTGCCAAGCAAGGGTACCAGCGTTTGTTGCTCGACGGGCAAGTCTTACGGCTGGAGGACATTTCCTCACGCACCACGCACCACGCACCACGTGCCACCTCTCTCACCGTGGTCCAGGACCGCCTGCCCCTCACCGAGGCTAGCCGCGCGCGCTTCGTCGAAGCCTGCGAACAAGCCTACCACTTCGGCAAAGGCAAGCTGGCCGTCCACGAACTGGCCTCCACGCACTCCGCACTCCGCACCCCGCAGCGGTTTTCCAACCGGCTGCACTGTGCTCCCTGCGACATCGAATACCGCGAGCCGACGCCCGCCCTGTTCAGTTTTAACCACCCGGTCGGCGCCTGCCCCGCCTGCCGGGGCTTTGGCCGCACCATCAGCATTGATTACGACCTGGCGCTGCCCGATCGATCGCGGACGCTGGCGCAAGGCGTGGTCAAGCCGTGGCAGACGGGACTCGGCGCGGAGTGCCAGGAGGACCTGCGGCGCATGTGCCGGAAGTTCGGCGTGCCCACGGATGTCCCGTTCAGCCGGTTGCCGCAGAAGTGGCAGGACCTGGTCATTGACGGGGAACCGGGTTACGGCCAGGACAAGGCGCACGAATGGCCGCGCGCCTGGTATGGCGTCAAAGGCTACTTCCGCTGGCTCGAATCCAAGGCCTACAAGATGCACGTGCGCGTTCTGCTCTCGCGCTACCGCGCGTACACACCCTGCCCGGATTGCCGCGGCAAGCGCCTGCAGCCCGAAGCGCTGCTTTATCGGTGCGGGGTTGGAAATCCGAAGGCCGAAATCCGAAGGCCGAAGGAAGGCCGAAATCCGAAATCCGAAGTGCGAAACGGGACCACGTTGGCTAAAGCGGGCCGGGACGGCTCGCTAACGCTGGCTGATTTCTATCAACTGCCCATCCGGGACGCGCTGCCTTTCATCGAAGCGCTCGCCGAGCGCCACCGCTTACGCCGGAACGACCCTCTTAGCCTGGTCCTGAACGAGGTCCGCGCCCGGCTCGGCTACCTCAATGACGTGGGGCTGGGCTACCTCAGTTTGGACCGTCCAACCCGCACGCTTTCGGGCGGTGAAACTGAGCGCGTGAACCTCACCACCTGCCTGGGCACACGCCTGGTCAACACGCTGTTCGTCCTGGACGAGCCGAGCGTGGGCTTGCACCCGCGCGACACCGAGCGGCTGGTTCGCCTGCTCGAACAACTGCGCACGGCGGGCAATACCGTCGTGGTCGTCGAGCACGAGGCCAGCGTGATCCGCGCGGCAGACCAGGTTATTGACCTCGGCCCCGGCCATGGGGCGACAGGCGGGGAGGTCGTATTCCAAGGAACTTATCCGCAACTGCTCCAGTCGGCCAAGTCGCTGACCGGCCAGTATCTCAGCGGGCGGAGGCAGATCGAGTTGCCGCGGCGCAGGGAGGTCAACGCAGGGCCGGCGTCCTGCCTGCGGCTTTCCCATGCCACGAGGAACAACCTCAAGGACCTCGGCGTCGAAATCCCGCTCGGGCGGCTCGTGTGCGTGACGGGCGTCAGCGGCTCTGGCAAGACCACACTCGTCCGCGAAGTCCTGCTGCCGGCCCTGACCGCCAGCCTCCAGGCCGAGGCGCCGCAGACAAAGGCTTCGGATCGGCTCTCAGCCGAGGACAATGGCAACGCGGGGGACAGCGATTCAGCACCCCGCAATTCGCCCGCCGCAATCCTTCGCGGTGCGGAACATCTGGCCCGGGTGGCGCTGGTGGACCAGTCCATTCTCGGCAAGACGCCGCGCTCGAACCCGGCGGTCTATATCGGGGCCTTTGATGACATTCGCGCTTTCTTTGCCCAGTCGGAAATGGCGAAGCAACGCGGGCTTAATGCCAGCGCCTTCAGCTTCAACTCCAGCCAGGGCCAGTGCGAGCGCTGCCGCGGCGCTGGGTTCGAGAAGATCGAGATGCAGTTCCTGAGCGACGTTTTCATCCGCTGCCCCGATTGCGCGGGCCGCCGCTACCGCCCTCACATCCTCGAAGTGAAGATCAGCCCAAACGTGGCGGAATCCGGGCAGCCGCGGAAAACGTCTGCGCGCAACACGCAACACGCAACAAACTCTCTCTCCATTGCAGACATGCTCGATGCCACCGTCGAGGAGGCTATCGCCTTCCTGTCCCGGTTTTTCGAGTCGCGTCCGGCACAAAGCGCCGTTGAGAGCCTTAGGCTGCTCGAGGAAGTCGGGCTGGGCTACCTGAAGCTGGGCCAGCCCATCAACACGCTGTCCGGCGGTGAAAGCCAGCGCCTGAAACTGGTGCGCCACTTGGCCGAAGTAGTGGGAGGGCGAGCGTCCCCGCGAGTCCAAGTATCTCAGGAAAGCAGGGCTCGCGGGGACGCTCGCCCTCCCAATCGCGCTGTTCACGCGCAATCTCTTGTCCCAGCCCCGACGCTGTTTCTGTTCGACGAGCCGACTACTGGGTTGCACTTCGACGACGTGCGGGTGCTGTTGAAGGTGTTCCAGCGCCTGGTGGATGCCGGTCACTCGGTCCTCGTGATCGAACACAACCTCGATGTTATCAAGTCCGCCGATTGGCTGATAGACCTCGGGCCGGACGCCGGCGACCAGGGCGGGCAAATCGTCGCGGCGGGCACGCCGGAGCGGATCGCGGCGTGTCCCGAAAGCCACACCGGCCGGGCATTGCGGAAGGTGTTGAACTGAGGAAGAATGATGTTCGATGATCGAGATTTGAGCAGGGGAGGTGAGCCAGCCATCACGATTCACGGGGCGCGGGAGCACAACCTGAAGAACGTGTCGCTTGCGGTGCCGCGGGGGCGGTTTGTGGTCGTGACCGGCGTCAGCGGATCGGGAAAGAGCACGCTGGCGTTTGACCTGCTGTTTGCCGAGGGGCAGCGGCGGTTTCTGGACTCCATGAATGTCTATGCCCGGCAGTTTGTGGAGCAATTGTCGCGGCCGGACGTGGACCTGATCGCCGGCATCCCGCCCACGGTGAGCATCGAGCAGCGCAATAGCCGCGGCGGGGGGAAAAGCACCGTGGCCACGGTGACGGAGGTCCATCACTTTATCCGGCTGCTGTTCGCGCGGCTGGGGACGCAGTTCTGCCCGGAGTGCCAGGTCCCCGTCGAGGCCCAGACGCGCGATGAACTGGGCCGGCGGTTGCAGGGTGAGTTGCGCCGGCGTGGCGACCTGCGGCTGCTGGCGCCGGTGGTGAAGAATCGCAAGGGCTTTCACACGGACGTAGCCGAATGGGCCGCCAACCACGGCTATGCTCAAGTCCGGGCCGATGGGCAAATCTATCCCACCAGCGAGCGGCTCCGCCTCGACCGCTTTCGCGAGCACAACGTGGAGATTGTTGTCGGCCTCCTGGAGGCGAAGCCACGAATCCTGGGAGGGCGAGCGTCCCCGCGAGCCCACATCTCTCCGGGAAACAGGGCTCGCGGGGACGCTCGCCCTCCCAGGTTGCAGGGGCAGCAACTGATTGACGAAGCGCTCAAGCTTGGGCAGGGCACGCTGTTCGCGCTGGATAACCACCGGCACCTCAGTGTGCATTCGACGGAGCGCGTGTGTCCGCAGTGCGGTCGTTCCTTCGAGGCGCTCGACCCCAAGAACTTCAGCTACAACTCCCCGCAGGGCTGGTGCCCCCGCTGCCGCGGGTTCGGCGAGCTGTTCTACCTGCCGGACGTGGATCGCGGCGCGCGGGCGGATGCCATCGAGGAGTCGTGGTATGGCTGGCAGGAGGGGGAGCGGGAGATTTGTCCCGAGTGCGGCGGGGCGAGACTGAATTCGCTGGTGCGGGCGGTGAGGCTGAGGAGTGCGGAGTGCGGAGTGCGGAGTGCGGAATGGAAGCGGGCTCCGACGATTGACACGTTCGGGCAGATGTCAGTCGCGGCGGCGGACGATTACTTCCGGCGGGTCAGATTCGCTTCACGCGGAGCGCTGATTGCGCGCGACATCTTGCCGGAGATTCGCGAGCGGCTGAAGTTCCTGCGAGAGGTGGGGCTCGGCTACTTGCAGCTTGGGCGGGGCGTGCCGACGCTCTCGGGCGGCGAAGCGCAGCGGATTCGGCTTGCGGCGCAACTGGGCTCCAACCTGAGCGGCGTCCTTTACATTCTCGACGAGCCGACGATCGGGCTGCACGCGCGCGACAACGTGCAATTGCTGGCGGCGCTGGACAAGTTGAAGGCCCGCGGCAACTCGGTGCTCGTCGTCGAGCATGACGAGGCGACGATGCGGCAGGCGGATTACATCATTGACCTGGGGCCCGGGCCGGGCGTGCACGGGGGCGAAGTGGTGGCGGCGGGGACGCTGGCCGAGCTAATGCGGCATCCTGAGTCGGTCACCGGCAAGTGCCTGCGGGCGCATAAGAAGTTTCCGGCGCGCGGAAAGCGCAGGCCCGCCGGGAGAGTCCAAAGTCGGGACGGCGGAGCCCAATGGCTGACGGTCGCTGGGGCGAGCAGGAATAATCTGAAGGGCCTGACAGTGCGGTTCCCGCTGGGGCGGTTGGTGGTAGTGACTGGTGTGAGCGGCTCGGGCAAGAGCACGCTGGTCCGCGAGTGCCTGCTACCGGTGCTTCAATCACGCTTCGCGCGTCACGTTTCACGCACCACGCACCATGCACCGCGCACCACGCACCCGCCGGTATCCCTTACAGGCTGGGAATCCCTCCAAGCGGTGTATGAGGTGGACCAGTCGCCGATTGGTCGCACGCCACGCTCGATCCCGGCCACCTACGTGGGTTTCTTTGACGACATCCGCCAGTTGTTCGCGCAGGTGCCCGAGGCGCGCCTGCGCGGTTATTCGCCGAGCCGGTTCTCCTTCAACGGTGCCCAGGGCCGCTGCCCGGAGTGCGAGGGCTCGGGCACGATTAAGCTCGAAATGAACTTCCTGCCGCCCGCCTTCGTTCGGTGCGAAGTGTGTGGCGGGACACGGTTCAACCGCGAGACGCTCGACATTGAATATCACGGTAGGAACGTCGCTGCGGTGTTGGAGTTGTCCGTGGAGGAAGCCCTGGAGTTTTTTGCGAGCTTGCCGAAGATCAAGCGCTCCTTGCAGGCGCTGCGCGATACGGGGCTGGGTTATCTCAAGCTCGGCCAGACCAGCCCAACGCTGAGCGGCGGCGAGGCCCAGCGCGTGAAGCTCGTCAGCCATTTGCTGTCGGGCTTGCGGGAGCCGGACGCCTTTGGGCGCCGGCCCCGGCGGAACCTGTTCATTCTGGAGGAGCCTACCATCGGGTTGCATATGGCGGACGTGCAACGGCTGGTGGAGGTGCTGCAGCGGCTTGTGGACGGGGGGCATTCGGTGATCGTTATTGAGCACAACCTCGATTTCATTGCCGAAGCGGATTGGGTAATTGACCTGGGCCCGGAAGGCGGGGACGGCGGGGGGCGCATTGTGGCGGAGGGCCCACCCGAGCGGGTCGCCCGCAACAAACGCTCGCATACGGGCCGGTTTCTCCGTAGTGTCCTGGCCCAGGCATGAGCATAGCTTACGCCGAGATACTCAACGGTTCGCCTCTGGCACGCCGAGCGCCCGGCGCGCGCCACGAAATGATCTGCGCCCGCCTGCACCAATGGGTACGGGCGAGCGTCGCGAATTTCGCCGGCACCCGCTTGCTGGCGCCGCGCGCGCAGGTGCGGCTTTCCCTCAAGCACGCGGTTTGTCCGGACCTGGCGCTCGTGGCTACTGCGACCGGCAAGCTGTGGCTGGCAGCCGAGATCGTCAGTTCGGACGACCACCAACCGGACACTGTCATCAAGAAGCAGATTTACGAGGAGACGAGGCTGTCGCGCTTGTGGATGATTGACCCGCGCTATGATAACGTGGAAGTTTATCACAGCACCGAGTACGGGCTGGTCCTCAAGGGCATCTTGGCGGGGCAGGAGCTGCTCACAGAGAAGCTGCTGCCGGAGTTCCAACTGACCATTGCCGAGTTGTTCGCCGCGCAGCCGCTGGGGGGCTGACCGCCCTGGATTCGAGTGCGAACCACAGCTCCAATACTCTGCGCTGGAATCCTTCTGCTGGCGCAAGGCGTGACAGTTGGCGCGGCATCGGTTGGGGGCGGGCTGGACTGGATCGGAGTTTCCAAGAACAAGCGCGGTTTTGTGTCTGCGGCATCCGGACAGCAGTTCATCCCCTGGGGCTTCAATTATGATCGCGACTATAAGTTCCGCCTGCTGGAGGACTATTGGGAAGCCGAGTGGCCGACGGTCGTGGAGGATTTTCGTGAGATGAAGCAGCTCGGCGCGAACGTTGTGCGCGTCCATCTGCAGTTTGCCCGGTTCATGGCAGCGCCGGATCAGCCCCATGAGCCGTCGCTCGAACGCCTTGGCCGGCTCGTCAAGCTGGCGGAGGAAACTGGGCTCTACCTCGACCTGACTGGGCTGGGATGCTATCGCAAGAAGGACGTTCCGGCCTGGTACGATTCGCTGGAGGAGACCGGTCGCTGGAAATCCCAAGCCCGCTTCTGGGAAGCGGTAGCCCAGTGTTGTGCAGGCAGCCCCGCAATCTTCTGCTACGACCTCATGAACGAGCCGATTGTTCCCGGTGGCAAACGGAAGGCTGGCGATTGGCTGACCGGAGAATTAGCCGGGTTCAATTACTGCCAGTTCATTTCCCTGGATCAGGCTGACCGTGCCCGCCCGGAGATCGCGCGGCGCTGGGTCTCCGAACTTGCCGCAGCCATCCACAAGCATGACCAGAGGCACCTCATTACTGTCGGCCTTCTGCCCAACAGCCTGGAAGGCTCCGCTTGGTCGTCAGGCTTTGTGCCCCGCAGAATTGCCGGGGACGTGGACTTTATCTGCGTGCATCTTTACCCGAAGACAGGCCGACTCAAGGAGGACCTGAAGCTGCTCCGAGGCTTTGGGGTGGGGAAACCCGTCGTTGTTGAAGAAACCTTCCCTCTAAGCTGCACTCCTCCGGAGCTGCGCCAGTTCCTGGAAGGCTCGCGGAAATACGCGGCGGGCTGGATCGGTTTCTACTGGGGCCAGACACCAGCGGAACTGAGCCAAGCAACCAGTATTGGCGATTCGCTTACGGCAGCCTGGCTGAAGCTCTTTCAGGAGCTGAACCGGAACTGAACCGCCCCGCCGCAATCGCCGCGAGTTGCAGCTTGCCAGCGGAAAAGAAGCCTCCCGTTGCCTGCGCGAAACGGAATGGCTCTTGCTGCCCTTTGGCTTTGTGTCTCGATTATGCTGGCGAACCAAGCAACAATCGGTGCGAATCGTCTATGCGAGAATTGACCGCTGAATTAGCCGCAAAGCTGGCCACGCTGACTGCGTTTGTGGTCGCAGGCCTGCCGGGGGTCTCCTTCTCGGCGCCGCCAACAACGAACCAGGTTCTGGCGGACTATCAGGAAGGACGGGAATATGCGCCGTTGACCATCCTTTACCCGGCGAACGATACGGTCTTCCCGCCCGAGATCATCCCGTGCACGTTTTCCTGGCACGAGAACAACGGGAAGTCGGACACCTGGCTCGTGTTGGTGGGATTGCAGGATGAACCAAGGCGTCTTTCATTCCTCTGCCCCAAGACGGAATGGGTGCCTGCACCGGCGGATTGGGAGCTAATCAAGCAGCGTAGCCGGGGAAAGGCGGCAGAAGTGACCGTGCTGGGTTTCAGGCGCGATGCCCCGGGACAGGTTCTTTCGCGCGGCCGGATTAAGGTAACCACTTCCCCGGACCCGGTGGGCGCGCCGCTGTTTTACCGGGAAGTGAACTTGCCTTTTGCGGATGCGGTGAAGGACCCGACGCGCATCCGCTGGCGGTTTGGCGAGATCTCCTCCCCCAACCCGCCCCGGGTGGTGTTGGAGCAGTTGCCCGTCTGCGGCAACTGTCATTCCTTCTCGCAGGATGGACGCGTGCTGGGGATGGATGTGGATTACGCCAACAATCGGGGTTCGTATGTGATCACGCGCGTGGCGAAGGAGATGGCACTGACCCGGAGTGAAATCATCACCTGGGACAGCTACAAGCAGGAGGACGGGCAGAAGACGCTGGGATTGCTTTCCCAGGTTTCTCCCGACGGGCAGGCAGTGGTCAGCACCGTGAAGGATCAATCGGTCTTTGTGGCAAAGCCCGACCTAGCTTTCTCCCAGTTGTTCTTCCCGGTCAAAGGCATCCTCGCGGTCTATCACCGCGACACCGGCGTGTTTCAGGCATTGCCCGGCGCGAATGATCCCCAGTATGTCCAGAGCAATCCCACGTGGAGCCCGGACGGGAAGCATATCATTTTCGCCCGCAGCAAGGCTTACGAACTCGGCAACAAGCGTGGCCAGAGCGGGCTGCTCATGAACGAGGCAGACTGCGCGGAATTCCTCCGGGACGGCAGGCCCTTCGCCTTCGATCTCTACCGGATTCCCTACAATAACGGCCAGGGCGGGAAAGCGGAACCGTTGGCCGGCGCCTCACGCAACGGCCGGAGCAACTTCTTTCCAAAGTATTCGCCGGACGGCAAATGGATCGTCTTCTGCCAGGCCAGGAATTACATGCTGCTCCAGCCTGACAGCGAGCTTTACATCATTCCCGCCGGAGGCGGGGAAGCGCGGCGGCTGAAATGCAACACGGCGCGGATGAATTCCTGGCACAGTTGGTCCCCGAACGGCCGCTGGCTGGTCTTTACCTCAAAGGTCAACTCTTCCTATACGCAGCTATTCCTGACACACATGGACGAGCGGGGCGAGAGCAGCCCGCCGGTATGCCTGGCCAATTTCACCGCGCCCGACCGCGCGGCCAATATTCCGGAATTTGTGAACGCTCCCGCCGATGCCATCCAGCGGATCAACGAGCAGTTCCTGGACGATTATTCGCATGTGCGCGCGGCCTTTTTTGCCGACTTGAGCGGAGACACGGATCGCGCCATTGCCGGCTACCAGAAGGCGCTGGAGCTTAACCCGCGGAACGTGCATGCGCACCAGCGGCTGGGGTATCTGTTCTACAACGTCAAGAACCAGCCGGAGCTTGGCCTCGCCCACACCCGCAACGCCCTGCGCCTCGATCCGGGCAACGGCTACGCGCATTACGATCTCGGGATGGCCATGCGAAACGAAGGGAACCTGGACGCGGCGGCGCAGCACATGGCCCAGGCGGTGCGGTTCACGCCCGGCAGCATCGAGCCGATCTACAGCCTGGCAGACATGCATTGCTCCCTGGGGGAGGTGCTGCTCGCCAAGGCGCAGGTCCAGGAGGCGACTGAGGCGCTGAACCAGGCGCTAGCCCTGGACGCAAAGAACGCCCGCGCAAATTACTTTCTCGCGCTCGCCCAGGCGGCGCAGGGCTTGCTGGACGAACCGCTCAAGCATTACTCCACTGCCGTCTCTCTGCAGCCCAAGGTAGACTCGGCGCCCGAACTCCATTATTTCCTGTCCGTCAATCTCGCGGCGGCGGGCCGAACGCCGGAAGCTCTCAAATCCGCGCAGAAAGGATTGGAACTCGCCGAGACCAGGGGCGACACCAACCTGGTGGCGACGATCCGAGGCCGCATGGAGGAATACCGCCGGCAAGCTGGTTCAGATGGACGCGCCAGCAGCCTGAAGACAGAGGTTCCTCGATCCCGTTGAAATCAGCGCCCGCCTGAGCCCAGGAACTGAGCGGCCAACGTCAGCAACCGGCCGCATCGTCAGGCCTGTTAGGGCCGCGCTGGCGGCCAAACGGACCGACTCGTCTTGTCGGTCAGATGGTAGATTCTGACCAACTCCCGGAAGGCTGCGTCGCAGGCGGGTGTGGGTTGCGTTGGGTTATTCTTCAGCTCACAGTCCAGCAGCGCCCGCAAGTAGAGGATGCGCCAGCGCCAGGAATTGCGAGCCCAGAGCGGGAGCTTTGCATCCACGCGCTTCGCCGCTGCGTAGGCCTCCTCGGCGCCCGGATCGGCCTGCGGCTTGACTCCGCGCTTGGCGAATGTGGAATGCTCCAGGCTGGTGCCGGCGAATTCGCCGGGCCACCAGCGGCGGTGGTGGTTTTGCTCAAGAGTGGCGATGATACCGCACACTTCGTCCGCCACAGCCGGCGAATACTCGTAGGCGGCGTATTCCTTCAAAGTCTCGGCCACGGGCGTGCTGTCGCTCCAATAGAGCTGCGCCCACACCGCCTTGTTGATGTCCTCGAAGATGCCCTCGGAATAGGGGTAGCCGCCCGCTTCCCGGTCCTGAACCTTGTCCCAATTCGCCTGAAAATGCCGGGGCTGCGGGTTGGCGCCGAACCCGCCCCAGGGGAACATTCCCTCCATGCTGATCTCCGGGAAGCCTACGGTCGGCATCCCGCTGATGCCTTCGCGGGCAAAGGCGGCGGACTCCGTCATGATCAGGTCAACCCAGTCTGGCTTGGGCGAGAAGGCTTGCTTCAGCCCCTGCCATTCGTTGGTGTCGTACAGCCACGTGGACAGGATGATCTTCGTCCCGGGCAGTTTCTGGTGCGCGAGGCCGGAGATGCTCCGGGCGCACTTGAGGAAGCCATTGGCGCCCCACGGCCGGCACTGTTCGCAGCCGCAGCTCCCCTGGTCGTAGGGCCAGATGCAGACATACTCGGGGCGCACGTCGCCTGCCCACTCGAAATACTCGCCCATGACCTTGAGTGTGTAGTCCAGGCCACCCGGCTTGTTGGGGCAAATGTCCGCGTCGTAGAAGCCGCCGCGCTTTGCGCTGCGGTCGGCGCGGAGTTCCTTTGGGCTGTCGCCGTAGGCTTCATTGCCGAGCACCAGCAGGCCCACTCCGATCCCGCAGGAATGCGCCGCCTGCATCACCCGTTTCAGCCGGGCGCGCAAAGCCGCGGCTTCAGGATCGGCAAACCCCTGGAAGTGGTGCATGTCATACCAAACCAGCACCGAGTTAATGCCCCAAAGGCCGAGTTCCTGGACATACTGTGCCACGTCTTCCACCGGGGCGGACTGATAGTAGTTGTAGAAGTGCGTGGCGAGGTAGATACCGCGCACGTTCTTGTCCGGCGCCGAGGTTCCACGCCAGGTCCCGGGCACAAAACCGCCTTCGTAACGGGAGGTGCGCAGGAATTTGCCCGCCCCGTAGAGCACTCCCCGCTCGTCGCAACCCGCAATGCAGACCCCGCCATCCGGCTTGCCGGTAATCAGAAAGCCCTCCTTGCCGAGGCCGGGCTTGATCGCCAGCTCCAGGGTGAACGGTGCCGAGCCCTCGCGCACGACTGTGGCGCCGCACCGCCGCTGCACCTGGCGGGCGAACAAATCGGCTATGTTCGTCAGGACGGGTCCCGCCTGGGGAGGCAACGCCACGCGCACCTTCTCGAAAGAAACACGACTGTCGTTGCCGGCCATACCAGCGGTGCTGCCCGCCAGCCAGGCGGCGCCAACGGCAAGCAGCAAACCGGCCTTCATGCTTGCGTGCCGGATATGGAACTGCAAAGAGGTCATCATGGGCTCTATGTATAGCGGCCGGCCGGGGACTCGACAACCCCGCAGGGCATAGGGTGCGAAGTCTCTATCGGCTAGTCCGGGGATGGCGCTTTCGCCGACCCCTTTTTCTTTGCGCCGTTACCGCCCCCGAAATAGGGATAGCGGTCCCAGTGGTCGTCGTCCTTGACGGCGCGAGGGTCGGCACTTTCCTTCATCCAATGATCGAGCTGGGCGCGGAGCTGTGCTTGCGCCGTGGTGTAGGCGGGTTGGCCGGCAACGTTGGTGATCTGGTTCGGGTCTTTGCGCAGGTCGTAGAGTTCCTCGGCGGGGCGCTTGCCGAAGCAGAGCTGGAAGAACTTCTGAATGCCCGGCTCGTCGCGATGATCAAGGATGTAGCTCTTGGTCGGGCCATCGTCGCAATCGCCGAAGGGGCGGCTGGGGTCTTTGTGCGCCTGCGGGTCGCCGGCGGGCCAGCGGTCGGGCCGGAGATTCCGAATATAGAGGAAGTCACGGGTGCGGATGGCGCGCACAGGATAACTTGCGTCCCCGGCGCGCACATTGGCGTGGCGCTCGCGCTCAAGGAAAACGGTATTGCGGGCGCCGGCTTTCTCTGCGCCGGTCAACAAGCCCAGGAAGCTGCGGCCGGTCATTTCCGGCAAGGGCTTCAGTCCCGCAATTTCGAGAAAGGTGGGCGCGAGGTCCATGAGGTTGATGAAATCGTCGCAGACCTGGCCGGCTTTCACCCCGGCCGGCCAGCGCACGGCTAGGGGTTGGCGGGTGCCGCCGTCGTAGAGGTTGGCCTTGCAGCGAGGAAACGGCGAGCCGTTGTCGCCGGTCATTATCACCAGGGTGTTGGTGAGCTCGCCCGTTCGATCGAGCAGGTCCAGCAGTTCGCCCACGTCGCGGTCGAAGCGTTCGACCTTCCAGTAGTAATCCAGCACGTCGCTGCGCGAGGCGCCGTTGTCCGGCCAGAAGGGGGGAATGACCACGTCGTTTGTCTGCAG
>CAZDOO010000054.1:0-39663 GCA_964507045.1 uncultured Verrucomicrobiota bacterium
ACTGGGACGACCTCTGGCCAATTCATTGATCGGTGCTGGTTTCAAGATGTGCCCGGTGATTGGTGATTGAGCAGTGGTGATTGAGCATTTGACCTCCGGCCTTGCCCTGTCTAGACTGCCGTTTTCTTATGAAGATTCTGGTATGTGACCCTGTATCGCCCAAGGGAATTGCTTTACTGCAACAGCGGCCCGAATTCGAGGTTGTCGTCCTGCCGGCGCGGCTGCCCGAGGCGGAACTGTTACCGGTCGTTAAAGACGTCGTGGCAATGGTCGTCCGGTCCGAGACGAAGGTGACGCGCAAAGTCATCGAAGCCGCGCCGAAACTGCGCGTGGTGGGCCGGGCGGGCGTGGGGGTGGACAACGTGGATGTGGAGGCGGCAACGCAGCACGGTGTGGTTGTAATGAACACGCCGGGCGGGAACACTGTTTCCACCGCCGAGCTGTCCTTCGCGATGATTTTGAGCCTCGCGCGCAAAGTGCCGCAGGCCTACGCCTCGATGACCGCCGGCAAGTGGGACCGGAAGCAATTTCAGGGAACCGAGCTGGCTGGCAAAACCCTGGGCGTGCTCGGCTTGGGCCGCATTGGCAGCGAGGTTGCGAAACGCGCCCTGGCTTTCGGAATGCGCGTGCTGGGCTACGACCCGTTTGTGACGGAAGCCCGCGCCAAGGCGCTGGGCGTCGAGTTGGTGGATGAACTGGATGACGCCTACCGGGATGCCGATTTTATCACCGTGCACATGCCGGTGACCGACGAGACGCGCGGCATGCTCAATGCCGCGGCGTTCGCGAAAATGAAACCCAAGGTCTGCATCGTGAATTGCGCCCGCGGCGAGGTCATCGTCGAGAACGACCTGCTGGCCGCGCTGGACTCCGGCAAAGTTGCCGCCGCCGCCCTGGACGTTTATGCGACCGAGCCGCTGCCGGCCGAGCACCCTTTCCGCAAGCATCCGGCCATCACCCTGACGCCGCACCTGGGGGCCAGCACGAAGGAGGCGCAGGAGAAATGCGGCCTTGAAGTCGCCGAGGTCATCGCTGGCTACCTTTTGACCGGCGAGGTGCGCAACGCTGTCAACCTGCCTTACCTGGATGCCAAGACCTACGAACAGGTCAAGCCGTACATGACGCTGGGCGAGAAGCTGGGCCGTTTGCTGGCGCAACTTGCCCCGGCGCAGGTGGACCGCCTGCACATCACCTTCGGCGGCAAGTCCCAGGAGCTGCCAAACATTGACCCGGTGACGCGCGCCGTGCTCCTGGGGTTCCTGTCGCGCGCCTCGGTGAAAGACCTCAACAACGTCAACGTCCGCAGCATCGCCTCGACGCTCGGGCTGACGGTCGAGGAGAAGCGCTCGAACGAAGTGGTCACGTTCAAAGAATGGCTGCACGTGCAGGTTTTTCGGGGTCAGGAGAAGGTCATTTCCGCCGGCGGCACCTTCTTCGGCTCGCCCGACAACCCGCGCATCGTGCGGGTATTCAGCCGACCGACCGAGATTGTGCCCTCCGGCGTGGTGCTGCTGTTGGACAACAAGGACCGGCCAGGCATGGTCGGCTACCTGGGGACGCTCCTGGCCCGGCATAAAGTTAACATTGCCAGCATGAGCCTGAGCCGGGATACTGTCGGCGGCCAGGCTTTAACGGTTCTTAATTTGGATAGCGTGCCTCCGCAGAAAGTGTTGGACGAGATTCAAAAAGACCCGGACATCAGTAATGTCAAGGTGGTCAAACTATAGTCAGCAACGAAAGAAAACTCATGTCTAGAAGCAGAATGTTCAAGTCACTCGTCCCGCTCCTCCTGGCCGCCGCGCTCCCCGCGTGGGGCGCCGCGCCGGATCAGCCGAAATCAACCAACGCCGCCCCACCCGTCAAGCCGGCCACCAAGGCCGACGAACTCTTCGGCAATACGGTCGTGGCCAAAGGCAAGGGCGTCGAGGTCACCCGCGCCCTGTTGGACGACGAGGTCATCCGGCTCAAGGCCCAACTGGCGGGCCGCGGCCAAACTCTCCCGCCCGAACAGTCGGCCCGAATGGACCGGGAAGTGTTGGACCAGCTCATCCAGATCCAACTCATGAAATCCCGGGCCACGGACGCCGACAAGGCAGCGGGCAAAGCGCTCGCCGAGAAGCGATTCGAGGAGGCGAAGACCCGCGTTGGCTCGGAGGAAGCGCTTAACCGGCAGCTCAAACTCATGGACACCACCCGCGAGGAAGTGCTCCGCAAGTGGACTGACAGCTCCACCGCCGAGGTCGTCCTCAAACGCGAACTCAAGGTCACGGTCACCGACGACGATGCCAAGAAATACTATGAGGACAACCCTGCGCGGTTCGAGCAGCCGGAGATGGTCCGCGCCAGTCATATCCTGCTGATGACCACCGACCCCAAGACCGGGACCGAGCTGACCACCGAGCAGAAAGCCGCCAAGCACAAACAAATGGAGGGCCTGCTCAAGCGCGCCCGGGACGGAGAGGATTTTGCCAAGCTGGCCACTGAATACTCCGAAGACCCCGGCTCCAAGGACAAGGGCGGCGAATACAAATTCCCCCGCGGCCAGATGGTGCCGGAATTTGAAAACACCGCTTTCGGGCTCAAAACCAACGAAATCAGCGACATTGTCACCACGCGCTACGGCTATCACATCATCAAGCTGCTGGAGAAAATCCCAGCCCAGAAGCTGGAGTTCGCCAAGGTCGTTGCCGACGTCAAGGAAGGCCTGACCCAACAGGCGCTCCAGAAGCAGTTTCCCGACTACATCGCCAAGCTGAAGAAGGAAGCCGGGGTTGAAATCCTGGACGAGAAGCTCAAGGCCATCGAACTGCCTGATGCCTCCAGCCCGCCGGCAGCCCAGCCGCCAGCAAAGTCGGGCGCCAAGTAAAGTTTCCGCTCGCTGAGTCAGGGCCCGACGCAAGTCGGGCCTTTCTTTTCGTCCTCCGGCCCGGACGAGTCAACCCCTCGCCAGTCGCTTCTTGCCGGGCAGGGTAACTCCGCCGTAAATTGCCCTTATGCCGCACGCGGAATTTGTCCATCTTCACCTGCACACCGAGTATTCGTTGCTCGATGGGGCCTGCCGGCTGGACCGGTTGATGGCAAAAGCGCATGAGCTGAAGTTCCCCGCTTTGGCAATCACCGATCACGGCGTACTTTACGGCGCGATTGATTTCTACAATGAGGCGAGCCACCACGGCATCAAGCCGATCCTCGGCTGCGAGGTCTATGTCGCGCCCGGGAGCCGCTTCGAGAAGAAAGCCCGCACTGGCGGCGGGGACGCTTACCACCACCTGGTGCTGCTGGCCAAGGATGAGACCGGCTACAAGAACCTGATCCAGCTCGCCACCAAAGCCCACCTGGAGGGTTACTACTACAAACCCCGCATAGACAAGGAACTGCTGGCGGCGCACAAGGAGGGGCTGATTGCGCTCTCCGGCTGTCTGGCGAGCGAAATCCCGGAGTGGATTCAGAAAGACCAACTGCCCCGGGCACGCGAGGCGATTGACTGGTTCAAGCAGACGCTCGGCGCGGACAACTTTTACCTGGAGCTGCAGCACCACGGCTTGCCCGAGCAAGCCAAGGTCAACCGGCACCTGATTGCGTGGGCCAAAGAGTTCGGCCTCAAGCTCGTCGCGACCAACGACGTGCATTACATCGAGAAAAGCCATTCGCACGCTCACGATTGCCTCATCTGCATCGGCACGCAGACGCAACTGTCGGATACCAAGCGGATGAAGTACGCCGAGGAGCAGTTCTACCTGCGCTCGGCGGAGGAAATGAAGGCGCGCTTCGCCGAGGTCCCGGAGGCGGTGCGGAACACGCTGGAGGTGGCCGAGAAATGCAACCTGGAGATCGAGTTCGACACGATGCATTACCCGGTGTTCCAGCCCCCCGAACACTTTACCCGCGAAGGTTACTTGCGGCACTTGCTGGCCGAGGGTTTGCGCAAACGCTATGGCATTCACGCGCGGGCAGAGGGGCACGGATTTGTCGTCGAGCGCGTCGAGGACCCGCAGCGGCTGCCGACCTTCCAGGAAGTCCAAAGTGCCGCGGAGCCCTCGCTGGCCGGGAGTCACACCACCCGCCACCCGCCGCCTGCCACCGGCGCCGCTGACCCCGCCGCCGCCGCCGTCAAAGCGCTCATGGCCCGCCTCGAGCTCGAACTCAAGGTCATCGAGAAGACCGGATTCGTGAGCTACTTTCTGATCGTGGGGGACTTCATCCGTTACGGTCACGAGCGGGGCATACCCTGCGGGGCGCGTGGTTCGGCGGCAGGCTCGATTGTCACCTACCTGCTGGGCATCTCCAACGTTTGTCCCATCCGCTACGGGCTGCTCTTTGAGCGCTTTCTCAATCCTGAGCGGGTCAACCCGCCGGACATTGACATTGATTTCGCCGACGACCGCCGCGCCGATGTCATTGAGTACGTCCGCCAGAAATACGGGCAGGACGCTGTCGCCCAGATCATCACCTTTGGCACCATGGGGGCGAAATCGGTGGTGCGCGACGTGGGCCGGGTAATGGGGCTCTCTTTTGGCGAGGGCGACCGCCTGGCGAAGATGATTCCGTTCGATCTGAAGATGACGCTCGACAAGGCGCTCAAGCAATCGCCGGAACTCAAGCAGGCCTATGAGACCGAGGAAGTCACCCGCGAACTCATTGACACGGCATTCATCCTTGAAGATCTCACGCGCAACGCCTCGGTGCACGCGGCGGGCGTGGTCATCGGCGACCAACCGCTGGTGAACCTGCTGCCGCTCAAGCAGGACGAAGACGGCGCGGTTGTCACCCAGTATGCGATGGGGCCGGTAGGCAGCCTGGGCCTGCTCAAGATGGATTTTCTCGGCCTCAAGACCCTCACGGTGATTCGCAACACGTGCGAGATGGTCAAACAGACGCACGGGATTGAGGTGCCGATTGATACTCTGCCGCTCGACGACGCGCAGGCGTACGACCTGCTGAACAAAGCCAATACGCTCGGGGTGTTCCAATTGGAATCCAGCGGGATGCGCGATTTGTGCCGCAAGTTCCAGATCACCTCCCTCGAACACATCACGGCCCTGATTGCGCTGTACCGGCCGGGGCCGATGGAATTGATTCCTGAGTTCATCAAGCGCCGCCATGGGGAAATCCAGATCGAGTACGAGCATCCCCTGCTCGAGCCGATTTGCCGCGAGACCTACGGCATCATGATTTACCAGGAGCAGGTGATGCAGGCCACGCAGGCGCTGGCGGGTTACACGCTGGGCGGCGCGGACCTGCTCCGGCGGGCCATGGGCAAGAAAAAGGTCGAGGAGATGGCCAAACAGCGCGACACGTTCGTCAAAGGCTGCGCGAAGGCCAACCATATTCCCGCCGCCAAGGCGAACCAGATCTTCGACCTGTTGGAGAAGTTCGCCGGCTACGGCTTCAACAAGTCGCACGCCGCCGCCTACGCGGTGCTCGCCTACCAGACCGCGTATCTCAAAGCCCATTACCCGGTCGAGTTCTTCTGCGCCATGATGACCAACGACATGGCCGACACCGAGAAGCTCAGCGAATACATCGCCGAGGCGCGCAGCATGGGCATCGAGGTCCTGCCGCCGAACGTCAACGAGAGCCAGGTTCACTTTGCGCCGGCTCAGGCAGGACGCGCTGTTCCCGGCGCGCCGTTGGGACTGGTCGGCGACGCGCTGGGGACAGCGCGCCCTACCGCCAACGGTGCTCCGGGGGACGCCATCCGCTTTGGGCTGGCGGCCATCAAAGGCGTGGGCGAGGTCGCGGTCCAGGCGATTCTCAAAGCCCGGAGCGACGGGGGGCGATTCGGCTCACTGGCCAACCTGTGCGAACGGGTGGATGCCCGCACGGTGAATCGCAAGGGCCTGGAGGCCATGATCAAGTGCGGCGCCTGCGATGGCCTGGGCCAGACGCGCGCCACGCTGTTGGGGCAGCTTGACCGCACGCTGGCGCGCGCCGCCGGCGTCATTGCCGACCGGCAGTGCGGGCAGGCATCTCTATTTGGCACTATAGAAGATCGCTCGGCGCAGCCGCCCGAAAGCGCGGCCAGCCTGCCGGAATGGCCGGAGCACGAGCTGCTGGCTTACGAAAAGGAGCTGCTCGGCTTCTATGTGACCGGCCATCCGCTGACGCCTTACGCGCCGATTCTGGAAAAGTACGCCCTGGCCAACACGGTTACGCTGGCACAGTTGGCCCCGCGCAGCCTCACGCGTATCGGCGGCCTGATTGCCGCGGTACAGAACGGCGTCTCCAAGAAGAGCGGCAAACCCTACTCGCTGGTTACGCTGGAAGACCTCGAAGGCTCCGTACAGGTGCTTTGCCTGAATGAGAACTACGACAAATACCGGGAGTTGCTGGCGCCAGGCAAAGCCATCCTGGTGATCGGCGAAGTCAATATCGGCGACGACCGGCCAAAGATCTTCCCTCAGGAGATCATGCCGCTGGCGGACGCGCCGCTGCGTTTCACCAAACAGGTCCACCTGCGCCTGCATACGGCCCACCTCAAGCCCGAACGCCTTGAGTCCGTCTATGAGCTGGTCACGGCACATCCGGGCAAGTGCCCCCTGTTCCTCTGCTTCGTGCGGCCCACCGGCGAGGTCATCTTCATGGAGACGCACGACAAGTTCTTCGTCACGCCCTCGCGCGAGCTGCAGCAGGCCGCCGATGACCGGTTTGGCGAGGAGACCTATTACGTGAAGGTGGACACGAGCCTGCCGGAGCGCGCTCCCCGCCGCTGGGAACGGCGGGCCGAGGGCAACGGCGCCGAGGGGTGAGTGCGTCCGATCCAACCGCCGCGTCGGGAACCACCGGTTCGGAGACCGGATTGCCCCGTTCGCCGGTCTTCGTTACGACACATTGGTCGGTGATCCTGACCGCGGGTGGCAGCGACACCACCAGTGCACGCCAAGCCCTGGCCAAGCTGTGCCAGACCTACTGGTATCCCCTCTACGCTTACGTGCGCCGGCGGGGCTTCTCCCCACCCGATGCCGAGGACATGACACAGGAGTTCTTCGCCCGGTTTCTGGAGCATGATTGGGTCGCCAACGCCGACCGCGAGAAAGGCCGCTTTCGCACGTTCCTGCTCTCCGCCATGAATCACTTTCTCGCTAACGAATGGGACAAAGCCCGAGCCCAAAAGCGCGGCGGCGGCGTGCCTTTGCTTCCGCTCCAGTTCGACACAGCGGAAACCCGCTATAGCCGGGAACCCGCCGATAGCGTAACCCCGGAACAGCACTTTGAGCGGCGCTGGGCGTTGGCGCTGCTCGAAACTGTGACCGGCCGGCTGCGGATGGAATACGAGCAGGAGGGCAAGGGAGAACTGTTCGCGGCGTTGAACCCGTGTTTGGTCGGGGATCGCACCGCGCAGCCTTACGAAGAGCTGGCGCAGAAGCTGGCCCTCAGCGAGGTTGCCGTCAAATCAACGGTGCACCGGTTGCGTCAGCGCTACCGCCAACTGCTCCGCGAGGAGATTGCGCAGACGGTCGCTCAGCCGGGCGAGGTGGAGGAGGAATTGCGCCATCTGATTGCCGTGCTGGGTGGGCGGGCCTCCGGCTGAGGGAGCCGTGGAGTGATGGAGTAATGGATTGATGGACGCGTGTATGAAAGTAACTACCCCCACTGATGGTTCGTCCACACATTCACCACTCCAATACTCCATCACTCCAGCGCCCCGATGCTTTTCCCCGCAACCTTCTGCCGCCGTTCCTTAAGGAACAGGTGAACAGAAGCTAGTTATGGAAACAGAACGCATTTGCCCGAGTTGCCACAAACCGCTGCCGCCGGAGGTGCCCCTGGGCCTCTGCCCGGAATGCCTGATGAAGGCGGGCCTCAACACGGGGACCGAACCTGGAGGCGAGGGCTCCACAGGGTCGCATTTCATGCCGCCGCCAGTTGCGGACATCGCCAAACTGTTTCCCCAACTCGAAGTCCTTGAGTTCATCGGCAAGGGCGGCATGGGGGCCGTTTATAAGGCGCGCCAGCCCAATCTGGACCGGTTGGTGGCGCTAAAGATCCTGCCGCCGACGGCCGCGGGCGGACCTGGTTTCGCCGAGCGGTTCAACCGCGAAGCCCGCGCTTTGGCGCGCCTGAGCCACCCAAACATCGTAGCGGTGCATGATTTTGGGCAGGCGGGCGCCTTGCATTATCTGGTGATGGAATTCGTGGATGGGGGGAACCTGCGGCAAATCGAGCGCGCGGGCCGGCTCGCGCCCGAGCAGGCGCTGGCGATCGTCCCGCAAATCTGCGAGGCGCTTCAATTCGCCCACAACGAGGGTATCGTCCACCGCGACATCAAGCCCGAGAACATCCTGCTCGACAAGAAGGGGCGGGTGAAGATCACCGATTTCGGCATTGCCAAGATGCTGGGCCTGACCGCCGGGCAGGCCCCGTTGACCGGCGCCGGGGATGTCGTGGGCACGCCTCACTACATGGCCCCGGAACAGATCGAGAAGCCCCGCAGCGTGGACCATCGGGCGGACATTTATTCGCTCGGTGTCGTCTTCTACGAAATGCTCACCGGCGAGCTGCCCCTGGGCAAATTCGCCCCGCCGTCCCGCAAAGTGCAGGTGGATGTGCGGCTGGACGAAGTGGTGCTCCAGGCGTTGGAGAAGGAGCCGGAGATGCGCTACCAGCAGGCCAGCCAGGTCAAGACCGCGGTCGAGACTATCGCCAAGTCGGAGGGGCGAGGTTCGAAGTCCGAAGCGACGGGAACAAGACCCGATCCTGTTGCGCTGGAAGCCGAGGTCTTGGCCCGCGACTATGTGTTGGACATTGGCAGTTGCCTGCGCCGCGGCTAGGCCCTGGTGCGCAGCGATTTCTGGCCCATCGTGGGGGTTACCGCGCTGGTGCTGCTGCTGACGGGGGCGGCGAGTTCGGTGGGCAGCGTCTCAGGCAAGGCCTCGAGCACCGAAGTGAGCGCGTGGGTTTTGGGCGTGCTCCTGTGGGGGCCCCTTATCTGGGGACTGTACCTGTACTTCCTCAAGCGGATTCGCGGCGAGCGCGTGCGCGCCGAAATCGCCTTTGCCGGCTTTAGCACTTCTCTGCTCCAACTGGTCCTGGCGGGCCTCGTGAGTGATATACTGGAGTTAGTCGGGCTGGCGTTTTGCCTCCTGCCGGGGATCTACCTGAGCGTGGCGTGGCTCTTCACTCTGCCGCTAGTGATAGACAAACGGCTCGATTTCTGGCCCGCCATGCGGTTGAGCCTGAAGGCCATCAACCCGCACTGGTGGAAATTCCTGGGCCTGCATCTGGTCCTGGCGCTGCTCAATCTCGGCGGCCTGATGCTCTGCTTCGTCGGCGTGTTCATAACGCTCCCGGTGACCTTTGCCGCGCTGATGTATGCCTACGAGGACGTTTTCAACCCGCCGAAGCTGCCTTCGACCCCGCCAGCCCTGAGCCGCGCGCCGGGCGCCGAGAGCCGCGCGCAGCCCGGCGTTGTTGCGCTACCGCATGACCTGCGCTCCTGGGCGACCGTAATTCTCGCTGGGCTGCTGGCGGTCTCGCTCCTCGTCGGCGCGGGCCTGGCCTGCCTCACCGGCACGATCGCAGGAGCTTGCGTGGCGGTCGCGGCGGGAGCCCTGGCCCTGGCCATCCTCCTGCGGGGTCGTAAATCGAGTGTGCCGCATGGTTTCCTCGCGCCCTTCCTGGTGGTGTTCCTGCTGGTGTTCGGCGCCGCCACTCTCATCACGCACCTCATCCCGGAGTCGTTTGTCAGCACGACCCGCATCCGGCTCATACCCAACACTGCCGAAGCCACGCGGACGCCCGACTCGCCCAGCGCCTCAGGGACTTTTGATCCTTACACGATTCAGACTGAATGCGAAGTGATGCAGTCGGAGGAGATTCTCGGCCCCGTCATCACGGCGCTCGACCTGGACCGCAAGTGGGGCAAGCGCCACCGCCGCGAGGAGCCGCTCGAGCGCGCCGAAACGTTGGATATGCTTAAGAGCCGAATGCACCTCCGCCCGGTGCGCAACACCTTCCTCATCGCAATCTGCATCCATTCGCGGCACCCCGAGGAAGCGGCGCAGATCGCCAACGAGATCGCCCAAACCTATAAGAACCACAACGCGGACAGACCTTTCAGCGTCGAGATCGTCGATCGAGCCTCCCCTGCCCGCAGACCCAGCCATCCCAACACCCCGCTCAATCTTGCCCTGGGGGTCCTGTTCGGGCTGGTGCTGGGGACGGCGGCCGGCGTCGCCGGGGTTGCTTTCAGTGCCAGAAAGACGCGGGGTTGAGGCCGAGCGTCCCCGCGAGCCGTGACTTCTCGGGGTGTTTGGGCTCGCGCGGACGCTTGCCCTCCCGAATAAACAAGACCCGCCAAAGCCCTTGCGAGCCAAGGCGGGTTGGAAAGAACCAAGCTTGCGGGGCTACTTGGTCGCTTCGGCCAGCGCGCCGGAGACCGGCACGACCGCCGATTGCATCCCCATCTTCGCGCAGAGGAAATACACCACGGCGCCGACGACGAAGGCGAGCACCGGCGCGGCGGGGACGTTCACCCCGAGGTTGGGCAGGATGCCCACCACAAAGCCCAGCGCCCACGCAATCCAGCCGGCGGGGTTGAAGCCGGCGCGCGGGCCGCTCCATTTCTGGCCGCTGAGCAGGTAGTCCACCAGCATCGCGCCGCAAATCGGACCGAACGAGGCGCCGATGATCACGAACACCGCAATGGCCTTGGCCACCACGCCGGTGACCGCCAGAATGATCGCCACTACCGTGCCAATGCCAACCGAGATGAACGGATTCACCTTGGGCAGCGTCGTTTTGAAGCTGTTGGCCGCAATGAAGGACGAGAAGCAAGCGGGCGGGAACGCCGCGATGGCCAGCAGGAACATGACCCATTTTGCCTTCTCCCCCAGCACGATCGGAATCAGCTCGAATGAACTCAGGCTCATCCCCTTCGCCGCCGCGGCCTCCATGCCGGTCTTCGTGCCATAGACGCCCGCCACCACCAGCAACGAGAGCCCCGCGGTGAAGATAATCGCCAGCGCGATGCCGATCAGGCCGCCCAGCTTCACGTCCTTCTCGTCACGGCTATTCAGGCCGAAGTCCACGCCCGCAGCCCCCGCCGTGGCGAAGAATCCCACGACATAGGTCAGCATCGCCGCCAGCACGCCCAGCATGCTCAAGGCGGCGGGGCCGGTCGGATTCGCCGCCTTTTGCGCCGTAATCACCGTGTCGGGGTTGAAGCTGCTTACGCCGCCAAGGGTCGAGGCAGCCAGCCAAAGGAGCACCACCAACGGGATAAGCGGCAGGTAGGTCGCAACCTTGGCGACGTATTGAATGCCCTTCAATCCGACAAAGCAGGCCAAAACGCCCCAGACCACCATGATAATGCGGGCGTCCACCGGGATCATCGCGCTCAGCGCCAGCGAGGAGAAATAGACGTTCACGCCCACCCAGCCGAACTGGAGGACACCCATGAGGAACCCGGGCATCAGGAAGCCGCCTTGCGCGCCGAAGGTCGAAGTGCCGACGATGTAGAGCGGCAGGCCGGTCTTCATGCCGAACAGGCCCGGCACGAGGTAGAACAGGAAATGGCAGACAAAAGCCGAAATGACCAGGCTTAGCAGCGCCCAGCCGATACCTTGCGCGAGGGTGCCGCCCGGCGCGCCGGCTTTTGCGGCATCCTGCCAGAAAACGAACCACAGGAAGATGCCCGCGTAGGTGGGGGCGGTGTTCTTGTACCAGGGCGCGCGGTTGCTCCTGGGATTGGGGACTGCGCTAGTGATGTAGCCAGGGAGTTGGTTAGCGGGTGGGGTTGTTTGATTGTTCATAGATTATCAGGTTGTGAACTTGACCGCACTGCCTGCTTCCAAACAGGCTCCGAACATTGCGGCACATACTCCCCTTCACGCTCAAAGTGTCAACCGCTAAGTGCAGGTTCCCCCCGAATCGGAATTGCAACACCCCCACCACGAGTTCGGCCGGCCCCCCTCTCCGCCGATGGCCTGACCCTGCCACCGGCGTATCTCCGCATTCCCCCCGTATCCTCACCGTATACACACCGTATACTCACCGTAGTACCTCTGCAAAGTTTGCAGAGGTACTACGGTGTGTATACGGTGTGTAGACGGTGGGTATAGGGCGAAATGAGCCGCACCGGGGGGTATCACCCAGGCCTGAGCATTATTTGCATTCTTGGCCGCCCGGAACGGCCAATCCCAAAGGAATTTGCGGGATCCCCGGCCGGAATGGGGTGGTAGTGCCAGGATATGCCCCCCCTCGAATCGCCAGCGGCACAGCCAACCATCTACGAAGGTGATTTCGCGTATTTCTCTGTCGCTCAAAGCCGCGCGGCGGAATACTCTCAGGCATCCGATGAAACGGCCGTTGGTAGGAGCGACCTTGGCTTATGCAGGCGGACTGCTGCTGGCGGAGTTGTTACAGCCGCCACTCGCCCTTCTTTTTGCGATCTCCCTGGGCCTGGCGGCGGCGGCGTTGGGGCTGGCTCGGGCGCGGCCCTGGCTCATCTGGCCGCTGTTGGTTTTCGCGGGGTGGACGAACCTGGTTTGCCGCACGGTCCCCATTTCGCCACACGACTTGCGGCTGATCCAGGGGGAGACAACGCAACTGGTGACGCTGCGCGGCAGACTCTGCGAGACGCCCGGGCACCGGATCTACGTCCGGGACGAGGAGGAAACTGTGCGCTCTATCGCACAGGTACGGGTCAGCCACCTGGTCTGCCACGGCGCCGACTGGCGGGCGGCTTGCGGCCAGGTCCTGGTCGTCACGCCGGCAATGCTGCCGGAAGAGGTTTTCGCGGGACGGGTGGTTGAGGTCACCGGTGTCCTGGCGTCGCCGCCGGCACCGCTGGCAGAAGGATTGTTCGACTACCGGGCCTACCTGCGGCGGCAGGGGGTCTATTACCTGCTCAACGCGTCCGGGACCAATGACTGGCGGCTGCTGGACGCCCGGCCGGCGCAGCCGCTGGGCGACCGGTTTCTGCAGTGGGCGCGGGCGACGCTGGCGCGCGGCTTGCCGGAGGAAGACGGACCCTTGCGCCTGATTTGGGCGATGACGCTGGGCTGGAAGCCGGCGTTGACCAATGAAGTCTACGAGCCATTCATGCGCTCGGGCACGATGCACATCTTTGCCATCAGCGGGCTGCACATCGCGCTGATCACGGGGATCCTGGCGGGCTTGCTGCGCGTGCTCCAGATGCCGCGGATTTGGTGCGGATGGGTCATCATCCCTTTGATCTGGTTTTACACCGCGGCAACGGGCTGGCAACCCTCAGCCATCCGATCAACGGTGATGATGAGCGTCATCATCGTCGGCTGGGCTTTGAAGCGGCCGAGCGACCTGGTGAATTCGCTGGCCGCGGCCGCTTTCATGATCCTGTTGTGGGATCCGCAGCAGGTATTCGGCGCCAGCTTCCAACTGTCGTTTCTGGTGGTGCTGAGCATTGCGCTGCTGGTGCCGCCGCTGGAGTCGGCGCGCGACCGCCTGTTCAAGACCGACCCACTGCTGCCGGCGGACCTGCTGCCGCGTTGGCGACGCTGGCTGCAACCTCCGCTGCGATGGGTGACCACTTCGCTGGCGGTGTCGCTCGCTGCCTGGCTGGGCTCACTGCCCTTGACGGCCTATTATTTTCACCTGCTCAGCCCAGTGACCCTCCCAGCCAACCTGTGCATCGTGCCGTTGAGCAGCCTGGCGCTGGCGGCCAACCTCGGCAGCCTGATTTGCGGGGACTGGCTGCCCTGGGCCACGGAATGGTTCAACCACAGCAGTTGGTGGTGGATGCGATGCATGGTCGCGCTCAGCGATTGGGCCACGCTCCTGCCCGGAGCCTATTGGTATGTGCGCGCGCCGTCGGGGCTGGACATGGGCGCTTATTTCCTCGCGCTGGCGGGGGTCTTGTTGGCCTGGTTCCTGGCGGCGAAGCGGCGCCACTGGGTGCTGGCGGGCACGGCGGGGCTGGTTGGATTCTGTGTCTGGCACTGGCAGGCGGCGCGGCCCCCCGCAAGTCTGACCGTGATCCCGGTAAACGGTGGGGTGGCCGCTTGCTTCCACGACCCGGGCAAATGGGGCGCTTGGCTGATGGATTGCGGCGCGACCAACTCCGTCGAGTTCATCACCAAACCCTTTCTGCGGGCGCAGGGAGTCAACCGCCTACGGGCCCTGGTTCTGACGCACGGTGACTTGCGCCATATGGGCGGAGCGGGGTTGATCGCGGACATGTTTCACGCGGAGCAAATCCTGATGAGCCCCGTGCGCTTCCGCTCTCCCACCTACCGGCAACTGGCGCGGGAATTTGAACGCACGCCGCACTGGGTACAGAAGGTCAGCAACGGCGATGAGCCCGGCCCGTGGATCGTGCGGCATCCGTCATCGGGGGATCGTTTTACACAAGCCGACGACAGCGCGCTGGTGTTCGCAGGCAGTTTCCACGGAACACGGGTATTGCTGCTTTCGGACTTGGGCCGCGCCGGCCAGAACGCCTTGCTGGAACGAGCGCCCGATTTGCACGCGGATATCGTGATCACAGGTTTGCCCAGCCAGAGCGAGCCGCTCTGCGAAGCGCTGTTGGACGCGATACAGCCGCGGCTGATCGTGGTTGCCGATTCGGAGTATCCCGCCGCGGAACGGGCCGGAGCAAAGCTGAAGGAGAGATTGGCCCGCAGGAACGCGCCGGTCATCTACACGCGTGCCGCGGGCGCGGTCACCCTTGAATTCCGCCGGAGCGGCTGGGAAGCTCGCACGATGAACGGATTCCGGTTCGAGTCCGGACTCAGGGCGAGATGAGGCGGAAGAACACGGCGCGATTGCTTGGGGACAGCGGTAGGGTGATGGCGTTGTTGGTTACTCCGGCGACGTCGCCCCAGCCGGCATTTGGCCCAAGCCCCAGGTTGTTGGTGGCGCATTGCAGCCGGAAACCCGTCCGGTTGGCCGGCCACCACAAGGTCAATATGCCATTGGCAGCGGCATAGGACAGCGCCGGCCCCGGCAGCGGTTGGGCAAATATGCCCAAGTGATTGCCATTGACGCGCTGGGTGCCGCCGCTGGGGCGATTAAGCAGGAGGGCCGCGCCGCCCTCGAGCTTCGCCATAGCTGAGGACCCGCCCCCGTCCAGGTTCAACCCGTTCCAGGCGCCCAGGCGCAGGAGCCAGGCACCCGTTTCCGCCAGGGTGGCGCCGTCGCTCCAGCCGGTTTGCCGGCCATCAATCACCATCAGAAACAGATACTGGCTGTCCTGTGAAATGCCCACGGCCGTGCGGGGGTTGGGGCCGCAGAAGCTCGTGCTGCAGTTCGTAAGCTGCACCACACCGTTTACCAGGATGAGGTCCGAGCCCGAGACAGCCGTCCAGATACTGCTGTACTCCGCCGGTGGTGCGGCAGCGATCGTCACCACATTACTCCGGGTGATCAGCAACACCTCATAGCCATCGGTGTGGGGCGACACCACATTGCCCTGGCTGATGGCTAGTCCGTTCAACTCGCGCGGGTCGTTTGGTATCGTATTCACTGGCGAGAAGAACCCGGCGTTTACGCCGACGGCGACGCCGCTGCTTTCGACGAAAGTCGTGGTTGTCTGGCCGAAGGTTTCGAGAGGTGCGTCGCCGTTCGATGGTGTGGAGAAGAATTCGATGGTTGGCTCCGTTAGGTTCACCCGCAACACGAAGACCTTCTGCTGGCGAACTTCATTTGTATCGGCGGCCCCGGTCGTGAACTCAATGCCCTGAAAGATCGGTTCCCAGGGATTAATCGTGATGGCCCCGGAGGCGGGCGAAGCCGAAACAGCCACCATTAGACCGGCCAATCCGCCGCACCAGCGCTCTGTGCTCACGATCAGAACCTGCCACAGGGGTCTATTGCTTACAATGGCTAAGAACGCACACTGGCCGACTGGCCCAACCCGCTAACGATGCCTGCGCCACACGCACGCAAAAAAAGCCTCGACTTCCGGCTTGTCATTGACCGGACAGGTGGTATGCTGCCCAGCCTTTTATGAAAGAGAAAATACATCCGAAGTATGTGGATGCTGAGATCCGCTGCGCTTGCGGCAACGTGATTAAGACCCGGTCCACCAAGCCGGTCATCATCGTCGGCATCTGCAACGCGTGCCATCCGTTCTACACGGGGCAGCAAAAGTTCGTGGATACGGCCGGGCGCGTGGATAAGTTCCAGCAGCGGATGATCAAGACGCAGGCCGCCCAGGCCGCAGCGGCGACGCGCAAGAAGAAGCGCTAACGGTCCCTCTTTTCTCCGCCCGCAGGGTTTGTGGCTTTGCGGGCGGATTTGTTTTCCGACATGGACTTGCGTCCCCAGCTTGAGAAGTTCGCCCGGCGGTTTGCGGAGGTGGAAGCGGCGTTGAGCGACCCGAACGCGTTCAACAATCCGCAGCGCGCGCAGGAGTTGGGGAAGGAGTACGCCCGGCTCAAGGAACTGATGGCGCAGGGGCAGGCTTACACGAAAGCTCTGGCCGACCTGGCGGAGAACCGCGCCTTGCTGGAGGCCGAGCCGGCCGAATCCGAGCTGGCCCAGATGGCCAAGGAAGATATTTCCCGGTTGGAAGCGGAAGAGAAGCGCCTGAGCCTGGAGATCCAACGCGGCATTTTGCCGCCGGACCCGGCCGATTCGCGCAATACGATCATCGAGATCCGCGCGGGGGCGGGGGGCCAGGAGTCCGCGTTGTTTGCGGCGGACCTTTACCGCATGTACACGCGCTACGCGGAGGCGCGCGGATGGAAGGCCGAAGCCCTGGATTCCAGCTACTCCGACCTGGGCGGCTACAAGGAAATCATCTTCCAGCTTAACGGCACCGACGTCTATAAGCGCCTCAAGTATGAAAGCGGCGTGCACCGCGTCCAGCGAGTGCCGGCCACCGAGGCCCAGGGCCGCATCCATACCAGCACCTGCACGGTCGCCGTGCTGCCCGAGGCGCAGGATGTGGACGTGGAACTCAAGCCCGACGAGTTGGAGATTTCGGTCTGCCGCGCGTCCGGGCCGGGCGGCCAAGGCGTCAACACGACGGATTCGGCGGTGCAGATCATCCACAAGCCCACCGGCCTGATCGTGCGCTGTGCGGACCAGCGGTCGCAGCAGAAGAACAAGGCACGGGCGCTGACGGTGCTGCGGTCGCGGCTGCTCGAGCGCAAGGTGGCGGAGGAGAACAAGAAGTATGCCGACCAGCGGAAGGAGCAGGTGGGCACCGGGGAACGCAATGAGCGCATCCGCACCTATAATTTCCCGCAGAACCGCCTCACGGATCACCGCATCGGGCTGACCTTGCACAACCTGCCGGCGTTGATGGAAGGCGCGATTGACCCGGTGATCGAGCCGTTGATGACGCACGATCTGGAGGAGAAGCTGGCGGCCCTGAACAAATGAGGCGTGGAAGCTGGAGTGGGCGCGATCGTGTGCTCACATTTCATGCAGCACTCATCCCGCACCACAAGACTTTGCCCCATGATACCACCCAAGCCCAACTTCTCCCACCACCATCCCCGCGGCATCATCTTCGACTGTGACGGCACGCTGGCCGACTCGATGCCGGTGCATTGGCGGACGTGGCAAATCATTGCGGCGCGGTACGGGCTCTCCCTGTCGGAAGAGAGATTCTACTCCCTGGGCGGTATACCGGCGCGGGATACGCTGAGGATGCTGAGCGCCGAACAAGGCGTGGCCCTGGACCCGGTGGCGGTGGGCCACGAGAAAGAGGCGATGTATCTGACGTTCATTGCCCAGGTGGCACCGATCGACAACGTCGTTAGCGTGGCCCGGGAGAACTACGGCCAGATCCCTTTAGCGGTGGCCTCCGGCGGCAACCGGCACGTAATCGAGCAAGTGCTCAATCACCTGGGCATCCGGCATCTGTTCCAAGCCGTCGTCACCAGCGAGGATGTCACGCGCCAGAAACCAGCGCCGGACATCTTTCTTGAGGCCGCCCGGCGCATCGGAGTGCCGCCGGAGTTCTGCCGCGCTTACGAGGATACGGATTTGGGGATGCAGGCCATTCGAGCGGCAGGCATGGAAGCGGTGGATGTGAGGGAGATGCTGGCGAAACGTGATGCGTAGGGCGTGATGAAGTCGCGGTGGTTTGCTCACGCAACCCGCACCCCGTACCACCCCTACCCCTGCCCCAGCTTCCGTGATTTCTCCGCCGCCGCGCGCACGGCGCTGATGAGCGTGCCGCGCAGCTTGCCTTTCTCCAGTTCGTGCACGCCCTCGATCGTCGTGCCGCCGGGGCTGGTCACCATGTCCTTGAGCGCACCCGGATGCAGCCCGGTTTCCAGGACCATCTTGGCGCTGCCGAGCACCGTCTGGGCGGCCAGCCGGGTCGCAACATCGCGCGGCAAGCCCGCCGCCACCCCCCCATCGCTCAGGCCTTCAATGAACAAGTAGCCGTAGGCGGGGCCGCTGCCGCTCAAGCCCGTAACGGCGTCCAACAACGCTTCTTTGACTTGAAAGGAGATGCCGACGGCCGCAAAGAGCCTTTGGGCCAGCGCGCCATCCGCAGGAGACGCGGACTTGCCCAGGGCGAAGGCGGTGGCGGAGGCGCCGACCAGCGCCGGGGTGTTCGGCATCATGCGGATGAGCCGGGCGCCGGCGCCCAGCCCGGCTTCCAGTTTGGCCAGCGGAACGCCGGCGGCGATCGAGACCAGCAGGTGCTCGCGGGTGAACTGCTCGCGAATGTCGGCCAGCGCACCCGCCACCTGGTCGGGCTTGACAGCCAGCACCAGGACTTTGGCAAACTTCACCACCGCCTGGTTCGCCGGGGTCGTCTTTGCGCCCACCGCTTTGGCGAAGCCGGCGCGGGCGGTTTGGCTGGGATCGCTGGCAATAGTCTGTTTTGCGGAGATCAGCCCCGCCCGGATAAAGCCTTTGGCCAGCGCCGTGGCCATCTTGCCGGCGCCCAGAAATCCAACCGTGAGCTGTGCGGACATGACGGGGTTGTAGCAGCTTCGCCGCTTGGGCGGAAGCGAAAACACCACTCCCAAATTAGCTAAAGAAAGGGATTGACAACATCGCGCATTTGGCGCAGTCTTCCGGCGCACCTGAGCGTGTGAGCGCTCGAGGCTTTTTTACCTCGGTTCCTCCCGACCCAGTGCCGATCGTGCATTGTCGGCACTGGGTTGTTCTGTCGGCCTGCGCTGACGCATCAGCAAATTCAACAGCGCCGGCAGGAAGGTCAGCCCCGCGATCATGCAGGTGGCCAGCCCGGTAGTCATGACGCAGCCCAGGCTGTAGATGCCCTGGTGCCGGGCCAGCATCAGGCTCCCGAAACCCGCCATTGAGGTCAATCCAGACACCAGCACCGCTTTGCCGGTGCTGCGCGCCAGGATGCTCGGCGTCTGCTCCTCGGCGAACCGGTTCAGGACATGAATGCCGTTGGTCACGCCGATGCCGATCACGAGCGGGAGCGTCATGATATTCGCCGGATTGAAGGGCACCCCCAGCCACCCCATTAAGCCGCCCAGCCAAAGCGAACCGATGGCCACCGGCACCAGCGCCAGCAGGACCGCGGCAACGCTGCGGAAGTGGAAGAGAACCAGCAGCGCAATGGCGCCCAGGGAATACCACGCCGCTTGCTCATAACTGCGCTTGAGCAGGGCCGTATAATGGTAAAGCTGCACGGGCGTCCCGGTGACGTCCGGATAGATCTTCCCCACCTGTTCAATAAACACCTTTTGCACCTCGCGCTGCCAGATGTCGTTCCTGGGGTACACCATCAGCAGGTACTTGCCCGTGACGCCAATAAACCGGTCGTGCAACGCGGGCGGCAAATCCGCCACGCTCAACGGGGCGCGGTCGTCCTGAGTTTGCAGGGCCTGGAAAGTATCGCGCAGGTCGTTGAACAGGCTGCGCTGAAACTCCGCCAGCTTGAGCGAGCTGGCTTCGAGTTGGCGGGGTTCGCCCCGCAGCATCTCCTTGCGCAGCGCCTGAATGGCCTCGCGCAGGGATTCGAGTTGCGGCACCAGCGCCGGCGCGTCTTTCTGCACGGCATCCAGCGCGGCGCCAAGGTAGCCGCGCAGCGAGTAAAGCGTGCCGCTCAGTTCCTGAAGATCCACCGGCCCGGGGTCCGGCTCGGCAAAGCGCAAGGCGGACAGTTCGCGCTTGATCTCGCCCACCACGGCCAGTTTGCGGGTCTGGTCCTCGTTCAAGAAGCCGGTAATCGAATCCACACTGGCGACCGCCGGGAGGTTGGTGAGCTGCCGCTCCAGCGCGATTGCCTGCGCCAGGTTCGTGGCAATGACCGCTCCGAACAAAACGGACTTGGGCGTCGAGGCAATGAGCGCCTTCTCATATTCCACGGCCGGCAGCCCCTTGCTCTGCATGTTAACCAGATTGTAATCAAAATAGACTTTGGGAACCTGCGTCGCCGCCAGGACGCACAGGGCCAACGTGACCCCGACGGTCAAAGCCGGCCGCCGCAGCCAGAGGCCTTCGATCCGGGCCCGATGTTCCGCGACATCGCCCTGCGCGCGATCCACCACGTTTTGGCGTCCGCGCAACAGCAGCACCGGCAGGAGGGTCAGCATCGGCACCAGGCAGATGACCAGGCCGCCGCCGCAGATCACCCCCATTTCCTGAATCCCCTTGAAGTTGGTCAGCCCCATCGCCAGGAACCCGCCGGCCGTGGTTAATCCGCCCGTCAGAATGCCCTGCCCGGTGAAAACCATAGCTTTGGTCAAAGCGGCTTCCTCGGTCCGGCCGTGGCGCAGTTCCTCCTCATACCGGGAGATCAGGTGCACGCCATAGTCAATGGCCAAACCGATCAGGATCGGCATGAACGTAATGGTCAGAATATTCAGGTGGCCAATGACCAGCGTCGCAAAGCCGAGGGTGTAGCCCAAGCCGACCACCAGGCAGAGCGTCGCCTTGACCGGCCGGCCGGTCTCCTGGTAGCCATAAATGAAGATGAGCGCGCAGAGCACGAGCGCCACAATGGTCGCCACGGTGGTGTCCTTCTGCGATTGGGCCATCTCATCCAACTCCAGCACCGGCTCGCCGGTCAGCCCCACATTGAGGCCTGACACTTCGAGCTTGGTTTCCGCCACCAACTGCCGCAGGCGCACCACCGCCGCGGTGTTCAGATCTTCCGTCGGCGCCTGGGCGGTCACAAGGTAGATCCGCCCCTTGGCGAACGTGATATAGATCGCCTGCTGTGCCTCCTCCCCCGGATCGAACAGGGCGGTGATGCCCGGCGAGGGGGGCGTGCCCGAGCGGTGCAGGCTGGCGGCGGCCTCCGTGATGATGCGCTCCAGCGCCGGCAGGGCTTTGATGAGCGATTCGTTGGCGGCGTTCGTCTCCTGTTTCGCCGTGCGGAACTGGGCGCAGATCATGTTAAAGAGCGAGACGAGGTTCGTCGTGCCGGTGAACTGCTCAATGAACGGCCGGAAGTCCTTCAGGGTCTGGTTTAAATCGGCCAGGTCCTGGTCGGGCACAAACAACAAGGCCTTGGCGCCGAGCATCTTCAGGTCGCCCTTGTAGAAGACATCGTGAAACAGGTTGGGTTCCGCCTCGAGCTTGGCGCCGAGGCGTTCGACAAACTGGCGGTTCTTCTCCGCGTTCTCGCTCTCCACCACCACCACCAGGTCGTCCTGGGTCGGGAACTCCTTCTTCAGGCGGAGGAAATTCTGGTGGTACTTCTTGTTGGCGCCCACCAGATCATTGCGGCTGGTGTCAAATCCAATCCCCGGGTATCGGACCGTAACCAGGATGGAAACGAGGAACAGCGCCAACGGCAGATAGAAGAACAGCCGACGATGGCGAAAGACCATGCCCGCCAGCCAGGCCAACGACCGCGCCATCAGGCTGTCCGTGCTGAGCGGCTTAATTCTCATCCGCGCTGCCCGCCCCAGAAGGGTGCTGGTGGGTTATGGATTGGCACAGGTTTGCCGCCGTGGGGCTGTTCCGGCGGGAATCACCCGCCCGCTTTGGCCGCATCCTCCGGCGATTCGGCATTGGAATAGACTTCCTTCACGTCATCGTGGTCTTCCAACGCTTCAATCAGTTTATCCACGGCGGCGACTGCCTTGTCGTCCGCCAGCGGCACGGTCAGGGTGGGCAACTCCGTCACCACCGCCACGTCGGGCTTGATGCCTTTAGCCTCAATCTGTTTGTGGACCGCCTCAAAGTGCGCCGGGTCCGTGATGATTTCATAGCCTTGCGGCTCCGCCTTAAAATCCTCGGCGCCCGCCTCCAGCGCCAGCTCCATCAACTGGTCCTCGTCGGCGGCGGCGCGGGGAATGATGATCTGCCCCTTGCGGTGAAACAGGCGGGTAACCGAGCCTTGCGTGGCAATGCTGCCGCCGTTCTTGGTGACGAGGCTGCGGATCTCCGAGGCGGTGCGGTTGCGGTTGTCCGTGCTCACCTCGACCAGCACCGCCACCCCGTGCGGCCCGTAGATCTCGTAGGTCAGGTCCTCGAAGCTCATCGCCTCGCCGCCCCCGGTGCCTTTCTTGATGGCCCGCTCGATATTGTCGCTCGGCATGTTGGCGCTGCGACACTTGAGCAGCACCATACGCAGGCGCGGGTTCATATCCGGGCTGCCGCCGCCGATCTTGGCCGCAATGGTGATCTCCTTGCTCAGCTTGGAGAAAATCTTGCCCCGTTTGGCGTCCAGCGCTCCTTTGAAGTGCTTAACCTTTGCCCATTTGCTATGTCCAGCCATGTTTCCTTATTGGTTGCAGGTTGAGGTGTGATCGCGCGGGGGCTGCTTCGCCCGCGATTCCGCGCCATCCATCATCAACTCAAATCGCTATTCGCTACACGGTTCCTTCCACATACACCGCCGTGCCGTAGCACAAGACCTCGGTTATGCCCGGCCCGATCTCCGTGGCGTCGTAACGGACCCCGACGACCGCGTTGGCGCCCAGCGCCCCCGCATGGGTGATCATCTGGTTGAACGCTTCCTCGCGTGTCCGCTCGCACAGCGACGTGTAGAGCGAGATGTTCCCGCCCACCAGGCTTTGCAAGTGCGCCCCGAAATTGCCGATAATCGAACGCGAGCGCACCACAATGCCGCGCACCACCCCGAAAGACCGCACCACCCGGTAACCGGGCAACTCAAATGTCGTCGTGGTCAGCGGATGTGTTTGACTCATAACCGTGGAAATGAAACACGACTTTCCCTCCCGGCAGAAGCTAATTCTTACGCGCGGTCGGTGCCGGGGCGCGTCCCGAGGGCGTGTTGCCCAAATCAGATTGTGTGTGTATATAGGGCGAGAGGAGCCAGTGCGGGGAACACTCAGGTGGCGGGTCCCCACTGAATTCCCGGACGACGCTGTCTTTGCCAAGGCGCCGGCACTCTGCTTGACTACCCGCATGAACGATTTGCGACGGCTAGGCGGCCTGATCCTGGTGCATGGACTATTGGCGGCAGGCCGGCCCGGCCAAGCCGCACCGGCCGATTGGGCGGGACGTTTTGCCCAACCGCCGGCCAATGGGCGCTTTCTTAAGATCATCCACGGCTGGCCGGACAAGGCTGAGGCGCAGGACGCGCTGATTGGCACACTCCAGACGCAGGGCTTTGGCGGCGTGGTCTGCAATGTCTCCTTTGACCAATACCTCGAGAGCGAGGCGAAGTGGGAGGCGTTCACGCGCGCCGTGCAAGCAGCGCGGCGGGCCGGCCTGGCCATGTGGCTCTACGACGAGCGCGGTTATCCCTCAGGCAACGCAGGCGGCCTCACCCTGCGGGACCACCCGGAATGGGAAGCGCGCGGGCTGCTGGTCGCCGACACGGAGACCCGGGGCGGGGCGGTGGAGCTGGAGCTGCCTCCCGGCAAGCTGGTACTGGCGGGAGCATTCCCGGTCCGTGACGGGCAGATGCAGTTGGCGCAGCGGGTTGACCTTGCGGCTCAGCTTCACAGCGGCAAGCTGAGTTGGCGGGCGCCCGCCGGCTCCTGGCGCCTGCTGGCGATCACCGAGAACCGGCTCTACGAAGGCACGCACGCGGATGGGAATCTCTGGGCCAGGATTCCTTATATCAACCTGCTGCTGCCGGAGCCGACAGCGCGCTTTGCCGAAGTAACCTATGGGGGCTACGCCCGCCACCTCGGCGACGACCTCGGCCGGTATTTCATGGCCACCTTCACCGACGAGCCGTCGCTGATGAGCCTGTTCCTGAAACCAATGCCGTATCGGCCGCTGCCGTGGGGATCGAATCTGCCGGTGGCATTCAAGCGCCGCCGGGGCTACCCGCTCGACGCGGCGCTCCTGCCGGCACTGGTTGGCGAGGCCGGCCCGCGCACGGCACAAATCCGCCACGATTTCTGGCTGACGGTGGGCGAGTTGGTAGCGGAGAATTACTTCGGCCAGCTTCAGACCCAGTGCCGGCGGCATCACCTCCCATCCGGCGGCCACCTGCTGATGGAGGAGACCCTGGCGGCACACGTGGCGCTCTATGGGGATTTCTTCCGCTGCATCCGCCGGCTGGACGCGCCGAGCATAGACTGCCTGACGAGCCTGCCGCCGGAAGTCCCGTGGCAAATCGCGCGCCTGTTGGCCAGCGCCGCCGAGCTTGAAGGCCGGACGCTGGTGATGAGCGAGACGTCCGACCACAGCCAGCGCTACCGGCCGGCGGGCGACCAGCGCCCCACACGCAGCGTGACCGAGCACGAAGTGCGCGGCACGTGCAACCGCGAGCTGGTCGCCGGGGTGAACTGCATCACCAGCTACTACAGTTTTGCGGACCTGGCGCCAGACCAGTTGCGGCGCCTCAACGAGTGGGTGGGCCGCTGCTGCGCGGCGCTCCGCGGCGGGCACCAAGTGGCGGACATCGCCGTGCTCTACCCCGCGGAGAGCCTGTGGACGAAGTTCGTGCCTTCGCGCCATGGGACCCAAGAAGCGGCCGCGGCGTCACAAATCGCAAGCCTCTGCCGCAGTGCCGCCGACAACCTGTTTGCCTCGCAACGCGACTTCACCTTCGTGGACAGCCGGGCGCTCACGGAAGCCCGCGCGCAGTCCGGCACGCTGGCGCACGGCTCCCTCCGCTGGCGGGCGGTGGTGCTGCCGGGCGCGGACACGCTGCCCCTGGCGGCCTGGAAGAACCTCGCCCGGTTCGTGCGCGGCGGCGGCGCCGTGGTCGCGCTGGGCGCGCTGCCAGCCAACAGCGAGCGGGACTTCCCCTCGGCCCGGGTCCGGAAGATCGCACAGGAAATCTTCGGCGTTGACGGGGCAGCCGTCCGGTCCCTGACTGAGCCCCGCTCGCGAACCAACGCCGCCGGCGGGATTGGCGTCTATTTGCCGCGCAGCCTGGAAGAGCTGCTGCCGGCCGTCCTCAACGGGCTGCTGGAGCCGGATGTAGCGGTTGCACCGGCCAAGTCACCCGTGCGGGTCACCCATCGGCGCCTGGATGACCGCGAAGTCTATTTTCTCATCAACGACAGTCCCAAGCCGTGGGCGGGCGAAGCCAGGTTCGCCGCTGCGGGCGATGGCGAACGTTGGGAACCGGCGACCGGCCGGAGGGCGGCAGCGGTCGAGGCCGGCGCTGTCAAGCTGGAGTTAGCGCCCTATGACGCGGCGGTATTCCGGTTTGCCACCGCGCGACCACCCGCGAGGCGGCCGGGTGCCGGAGTCGCCTGGCCGGCATTATACTGGCGTCCGGTGCCGCGGGCCGAGCCGACCGTCCCACACGGCGAATTTGTCCAGGGCGACCTGGCTTTGGACCCGGCACACTCCCGCGCGGATTCCCCCGCGTGGCAGGCCACGGCGATCCTGACCAAGACCGGGGTGGATACACATCTGTTCACCCGGTTCCTCTATGCGCAACCACTGGACCTGAAAGGCGCCGACTGCCTGGCGATAGAGACCTGGGTGCCTGCGGGCCAGACCACTCCCAGCCAGTTACTGGTGATACTACACGAGGAGGGCGGCGGCGATTTCCTCGCGGAAACCGCCCGTTCGCTTGCCACGCCAGGCCGGCAGGACTCGCTGGTTCCGTGGAGCCGCTTCCACCTGGCGGGCTGGTCCAAAGATGCCGATGGCGAGCTGAATTTGACGCGAGTCAGCGAAATCCGCATCGGCTGGGGCGGCTATTTCGGCACGGAAGGAGAGAAAATCCAGTTCAGCGTGGCGCTGCCGCGAACGGGCTCCATAGCCGCGAGAGCCAAGCAATGACCCGGCGGAGATCACACTCAAGCATTGCCCGGGGACCTTCAGCTTCTTTCTCGCTTGACAGACGGCTAAGGCCGGGCCAGAATGCAGTAAGTGGAACGGGCCATACGGCCGGCTTGGCGCTGATAGAACTCTCCGTGCCGGGCGAGAAGTCGGTGGTGGGCGCCGGCGAAGGCGCCACTGCCAAATAATGCAACCCGAGTTCAAGAAAGGACAATGACATATGGCAGGGCAAATGGAGACTCCCCAGAAGCAGACATTTCGTTTCTCCGCACCGGGAGCCATGAGCGTCTTGTTGGTTGGTGATTTTACCCACTGGCAGCGGCGCGGCATTCCCATGCAGAGAGGCAAGGATGGTGTGTGGACGGCTTCGGTGTCGTTGCCGCCCGGAAAGCACAGCTACCGTTTCCTGGTGGACGGCGAGTGGCAGGATGACCCCGAGTGCACCCTGCGCGTCGTCAACCCCTACGGCACCCAAAACATGGTCCGCCAGGTTGGTTGATCACCTCCGCGCCGGTAACAGCCTTCCGGGCAGGTGCGGTCCTTTTCAGACCGTAATCTTTCCGCCCCCGGACACCGGATTGCCGGAGCCGGTTCGCACTCACCCAGGTTCTTCGCCAACCGGGAACGCGCGAGGGCGATCGAGCCTCGCACGCCTAGTTGTCTCCGCCTGCGGGACATAGTGCCGGCCTGCTTTCCCACTTGCACGGGGGAGTGTTGCCAGTAGCTTGCGCGCCGTATGCGTTATCAAGTGATTCCGTTGCTGCTGTTGTTCTGTTTGCTGCTGCCGTGCGTCTGCCTGGCCCCACCGGCCAATCCGGCCGACCGATTGAAGGAGTTCAAGAAGCGCGCTGCCGCCTTTAAGGCCGTCATTACCCTGCCCCAGTTCGAGACGACGACCAACGAGATTCGCTTCAATGTCCGCCAAACGATCGCGGTCGGGAATGCGGCCCTGAATCGCATCGGGGCCACCAGCCCGGGCGAGGTCACGTTCGAGAATACTGTTCGCGCCCTGGACGACCTCGGCTACCAGATCGGCCTGACCTCCGACCGCCTTGAGCTGCTCAAGGAGACCAGCACCCGCGCCGCCCTGCGCGATACCGCCACCGACGCGCTGAAGGAGCTGGAGGAGTGGTCGGTCGGCATTGACTATCGCGAGGACGTCTATAAGGCGCTCAAAGCCTACGCGGATAAGCAGCCGAAGCTGGAAGGCGAGGATGCCAAGCTGCTCGCCGAAACCCTGCGCGACTATCGCCGGGCCGGGCTGGACCTGCCCAAACCCCAGCGGGACCAGGTGGAGAGAATGCGCAAGGAGCATGCCCGCCTGACGACCGACTTTGAATCCAACGTCACCAAGGCGCGGCAGGCGGTCAAGTTCAGCCGGGCCGACCTGGAAGGCGTGCCCGAGGATTTCCTGGCGCAGGCGAAGACCAGCGATGGCAATTACACCGTGATGGCGAACATCACCTGGCATTACCTCAGCGTGATGGACAATGCCAAGCGCGAGCAGACCCGCAAGAAGCTGCTTCTCGCGCGTGACAATCTCGCCCGCAAGGCAAACCTCCCCCTGCTGGAAAAGATCCTGCCCCTGCGCGATGACATCGCCAGGACGCTCGGCTACAAGACCTGGGCCGATTACCAGACCGAGGTCAAAATGGCCGGGAACGCTGCCACCGCAATTGACTTCCTGGAGAAACTCAAGACAGGCCTGCAGCCCAAGTTCGACGCCGAACTGGCGGAGTTCCGCCGGATCAAGATCAAAGAGACCGGCGACCCAAACGCGCAGATCCACCTCTGGGACTGGCGCTACTTCAGCAACCAGTTAAAGCAGGAAAAGTATAGCGTGGATGCCGAACAGCTCCGCGTCTATTTCCCCTTTCAGCGCGTGCTCGACGGCATGTTCGAGATCTACCAGGCCATCTTCGGCCTCCGATTTGAGCGGGTCGAGCCGCCCTACAAATGGATCGGCGACTTGCAGCTCTACACCGTCTCCGACGCCAAGACCGGCGAACCCCTCGGCCTCTTCTACCTCGACATGTTCCCGCGCGAAGGCAAGTACCATCACTTTGCCCAGTTTCACCTGGTCGCGGGCAAGCTCCTCGCCAGCGGCAAGTACCAGCGCCCCACCGTCGCCTTGATCTGCAACTTTCCGTCGCCCACCAAGGACAAACCCTCGCTGCTCTCACACAGCGACGTCGAGACCATCTTTCACGAGTTTGGCCACGCCATGCACTCCATCCTGACCCGCGCCAAGTACTGCCGCTTCTCCGGCACCAGCGTTCCGCGCGACTTCGTCGAAGCCCCCTCCCAAATGCTCGAAAACTGGGTCTGGGACAAGAAGGTGCTGGACAGCTTCGCCGCCGACTACCGCGATCCATCGAAAAAGATACCCGCTGAAATTCTGGCCAAGCTTAAAGAGGCCAGGCTCGCCACCGAGGGCACCCGCTACCGCCGCCAGCTTTCCTTCTCTCTGATGGATATGGCCTTGCACACGCAAATCCACGACCGCAACGCCGCCGAAGCGCTGCCGTTGTCCAACCAAGTCCTCGGCGACGTCTTCCTGCCCATGGCGCCGGATACCGCTTTCGTGGCCTACTTCGGGCACCTGATGGGCTACGACGCCGGCTACTACGGCTACGCCTGGGCGGACGCGATTGCGGCGGACCTGGCGACTGTCTTCGAGAAGTCACCCAACGGTTACTATGACGCCGCCGCCGGCCGGCGGTTGCGCGACGAGATCTATGCCCCGGGCGACTCCCGCGATGTGACCGTGTCCATCGAGAAGTTCCTGGGCCGCAAGCGCTCGTTGGAGCCGTTCCTGCGAAAGATCGGGATCGAAGAGAAGTAAGACTGGTAAGAATTCTTACGTGCGAATTTGGGTCCCTTGGCCAGCCTTGACTCCCCGCCGCGGGCAGGCAGAATAGAGTCCCAACAGGACAAGACATGAGTTCGACCAGGAACCAATTCCGCCTCCTTTCCACAGCATCAAGAGCGCGATTCCCGGCTGCCAGGACTATCTGCGCTTCATGGATCCTGCCCCTCATCCTTCTCGCCCTGCCCACCAAGCTCCACGCCCAACTGGATTGGGCTTACACCATCAGTCGTGACGGCACCACGGCGACGGTAACCAAGTACTACGGGTCCGCTCTTAACGCAACCATTCCCAGCACCATCAGTGGCCGACCCGTCATTGCGGTCGCCTCTGGCGTCTTCGCCCGGGACAAATACAGCAATCCTGTTCCAGTGACCAGCGTCACAGTGCCAAGCTCGGTCATTAGCATCGCTACCGGTGCCTTCGGTTGTCCCAGCCTCACCTCCATAGTTGTTTCCGACGCAAACCCTGCTTACAGCAGCCTGGACGGGATCCTGTTCAACAAGAGCCAGACCATCCTCCGCCAATATCCGGCGGGCAAGTCAGGAAGCAGTTACACCATCCCCGACACGGTCACCAACATCGCATCGTCTGCATTCAAATCCTGCGTTAACCTGGCCACTGTCAGCATCCCCGCCAGCGTCAGCACCATCGCGGAGAGCGCGTTCGCCTCCTGTGTCAGCTTGACCGAGATAATCGTGGATCCGCTTAGTTCCTCGTATAGCAGTGCGGAGGGGGTTCTGTTTGATAGGAGCCAGGCCACACTCCTCCAATGTCCTGGGGGCAAAGCCGGGAGCTATACCGCCCCCAACACTACGACGAACATCCGGGACTCAGCGTTCTCTTACTGCACCAGCCTAACCAGCGTCACAATTCCCGACAGCGTTGCCAGCATCGGATACCTCACATTCTATTACTGCACCAACCTGACAGGCGTCACCCTTGGCAACGGCATCACCAGCATCGGCGATTCTGCGTTCTCCCGCTGCGCCAGCCTGACCGGCGCGACCATCCCCGACAGCGTTACCAGCATCGGAAACGATGCTTTTTCCAGCTGCAGCAATCTGACCTCCGTAAACTTCGGCAACAGCGTCACCAGTATTGGGCCTTCTGCGTTCGCCTACTGTAGCAGCCTGACCAATCTCGCCATCCCTAATAGTGTTGCCAGCATTGGAGACTCCACATTTGCTCGCTGTTCCAGCCTGACGAGCGTTACCCTTGGCGATAGTGTCGCCAACATCGGTGTCTATGCGTTCGTTTCTTGCGCCAGCCTCGGTGCGATTGTGGTAGATCCTCTCAACCCCTTCTACAGCAGTCTGGACGGGGTTCTGTTCAACACAGACCAGACCACGCTCATTTTATATCCGGGGGGCAGGGCTGGGGGCTACACCGTGCCCAACGGCGTCACCAACATCGGGAGCTATGCGTTCGCCGCCTGCAGCCATCTGACTCAGATCACGATTCCCGACAGCGTCACCAGCCTTGGGGACAACGTCTTCGAGTCCTGCGGCCTGACCAACGCTACCATCGGCAATGGCGTCAGCAGCATCGGAGGCTGTGCGTTCTATTACTGCACCAATCTGACCTCCGTCACCCTCGGCAACAGTGTCAGCGATATCGGGGGCTCTGCGTTCCAATACTGCGGTCTGGCCAGCGTCACCATACCCAACAGCGTTACTTTTATCGCAGACTCTGCGTTTTCGTATTGCCCCAGCCTGGCCAGTGTAACTCTCGGCAACGGGGTCAGCAGTATCGGGAGTTGGGCGTTCCGCGGCTGCACCAGCCTGGCAAGCATCACTTTCGCCAACGGTGTGACGAGCATCGGATATGGTGCGTTCGGCGACTGCGGGAGCCTCGTCAGTGTAAGAATCCCCGACAGTGTCACCAGCATCGAGGGCAGGGCGTTCGAATACTGCACGAATCTGACCAGCATTAACATTCCCGATGGTGTTAGCGGGATTGGCTGGGAAACATTCTTTGGCTGTATCAACCTGACCAACGTCACGATAGGCAATGGCCTTACCAGTATCGGCGACTCGGCGTTCTACGGCTGTGCCAGCCTGAGCGGTATCTATTTCCAAGGCAACGCCCCCAGCCTAGGCTCTGAGGTATTCACCGGCGCCAGTAATGCCACCGTGTATTATTTGCCGGGAACCTCGGGCTGGGGTCCTGCATTGGCCAATCTACCAACCGCCATCTGGCGGCTTCCCTACCCCTTGATTCTAAACGCGGGCTCCTGCTTCGGCCCGCAAACCAACCAATTCGGCTTTGTAGTCTCTTGGGCGACAAACTTGCTCGTCATCGTCGAAGCCTGCACGAATCTGGCCAATCCCACCTGGGACCCCGTGAGCACCAACACCCTCGCCAATGGCACCTCCGACTTCCACGACCCCAACTGGACCACCTACCCCGCCCGCCTCTACCGCCTTCGCTCGCCGTAACAACGCATCTTAACCCTCCATCACTGCGGCAAACCGCAGTCCGCGCGTGCTGAGGCGCAGTTCGCGGAAGCCGAACTCCTCCATCATCGCCTGGTAAATGGCCACGCCCATGAGAATCACATCGGCACGGTTCTTTGGCAGGCCGACGATTTGCTGGCGGGCCTCCAACGGCAAGCCCCACAGCCGTTCCAGGTGCCAGGAGACACGCGCCGCACTCAACCGGGTCGCTTCGATCCGTGCGCGGTCGAACGCCACAAGCTCCGCTTCCATGCATCCGAGAATGGTCGCCGTGCCGCCCACTCCCACCAGTTGCACTCCTCCTCCTGACTCCGCAGCAACCGACGCAAGGAGGCCCTCCTCCGCCAGCAGCCGCGGCCTCACTGCCCTGCGGAGGAAGTCCTTCAGCCATTGCCGGCAGGCAGCGAGTTCAGCCGGCTTGGGCGGATCGCCGCAGCGCAAGGTCTCCATCAACCGCACCGTGCCCAGCGGGAAGCTATGACCAGCAACCCGCCGCCCACCCCGCCCGAAAACACATTGGGTGCTGCCGCCGCCAACATCCAGGAGCAGCAAGGGCACGCGCGTCAACTCCGGGTTAGTCGTCACTCCCTGAAATCCCCAATCCGCCTCCCGCTCGCCGGAGATTACTTCCACCTTTAGCCCCGAAGACCTCTCAATGGCTGCGGTCAGTTCCTGGCGATTGACCGCCTCCCGCGTAGCGCTGGTGGCAAAGGCGCGCACGGAAATTGCCTGTGCTTCGCGGGCCAGGGCGGCGAAACCGGCGACAGCCTGGGCGGTCGCCTCAATCGCCTCGGGCCGCAGGCGCCGCGTCTCGTAGAATCCCTGCCCCAGGCGCGTCTGGTGACTCCGCTCGCAGACCGGCTGCACCTCGCGCCCCGCCACATCGGCTACCAACAGCTTCACGGAGTTGGTGCCGATATCAATGACCGCGCGGCGAACAGGTTGCATATGGTAAGCCGGTGCGCTGCTCCCTCGCCCGAAAACCTCTTCGGCGCGAAGGCGATGCCCAGCGGCCAAAGTGTAGCTGACGTTGCCGGCAAAGACAACGGTCGGCGATTGTGCTTGCTGAAGGCCCTCGGATCGGGAAGATGCTCGGCGGATGAAACGGACTCCGCTTTTCGCGGCACATCAGAGGCTAGGCGGCAAGCTGATCGAATTCGGCGGGTGGGAGATGCCGGTGCAATACACGAGCATCACCGACGAGCACTTGGCGGTGCGCCGGGCGGCGGGGCTGTTTGATATCTCGCACATGGGCGAAGTCACGGTCGGCGGCCCTGCGGCGGAGGCTTTCCTCAATTACGTGCTCACCAATGACATCCGGAAACCGGCCGCCGGGCAGGGCCAATACACGCTCCTGTGCAACGAGCGCGGCGGGGTCATTGACGATCTCTACGCCTACCGCCTGGCGGCGCAGGAATACCTGCTGATCATCAACGCCTCGCGCATCGAGGCGGACGTCGCGTGGCTGGAAGCGCAATTGACCTCCTTTCCCAAATGCAGCGAGATCAGCTTCCGCAACGCTTCGGATGCGACGGGCGCCCTGGCCGTGCAAGGTCCGCGCGTGGTGGAGTTCATTGACCGCTGCTTGCCCGGCCCGTCCACGGGCGGCACGAGCGTGGCGCGTGTGACGGGCCTGAAGAAGAACCAGATTGCCAGCTTTAGCCATGCCGGGAGCACGGTGTGGGTTTCGCGCACCGGCTATACGGGCGAGGACGGCTTCGAGGCCGTCGCGCCCGGCCAATCCATCGAGGCGATCTGGAACGAGCTGCTCGCCGCCGGCCAACCGCATGGCCTGAAACCCGCCGGCTTGGGCGCGCGTGACACGCTGCGCACGGAGGTGTGTTACCCCCTTTACGGACATGAACTGGATGAAAACACCACGCCCATCGAGGCAGGCGTGGGCTTCTTCGTCGCGCTGGACAAGGGCGATTTCATCGGCCGTGCGGCGCTGGCCGGGCAAAAGGCCACAGGCCCGGCCCGGAGGCTCGCCGCGTTCAAGATGACCGACAAGTCGGCTCCGCCCCGCCCGCATTACGCCATCTGGAGCCCGGGCCCCGGGGCGGGGAAAGTAGGCGAGGTGACCAGCGGCACGCAGAGCCCCTCGCTGGGCATCGGCATCGGCATGGGATACGTGCCCGCGGAACTGGCCCGCCCCAACACACCCCTGGAGATTGAAATCCGGGGGAAGCGCGCCCCCGCACTCGTGGTTCCCAAGCCGATCTACCGAAAACCGGATTGACCAGCCGCCCGGTCCCTGACTCAATTGGCCCATGGCTAACGTTCCTTCGGATCTGAAGTATGCGAAAACGCACGAGTGGGTGCGCGTGGCGGGTGACGTGGCGACGGTGGGCATCACCGATCACGCCCAGCACGAGTTGACGGATGTGGTGTTCGTGGAACTGCCTGAGGTCGGCCGGAAGGTCCAGGCGAGCGACGCCTGCGCCGTGGTCGAATCGGTGAAGACGGCCAATGACATCTACTCACCGGTCAGCGGCGAGATTGCGGAGATCAACCAGGCCGTTGTCGCGGACCCGGCCCTGGTCAATCGCGAGCCGTACGCGGGCGGGTGGTTCTACAAGATCAAGCTGGCTAACCCAGGCGAGCTGAACGCGCTGCTCGGTCCCAAGCAGTACCTGGCGCAGATCGGCGGGGCGTGACCGCTTATGGGCGAGCGTCCCCGCGAGCCCAAATGTCTTGCCGGAATATAATCGCGAGGACGCTCGCCCGCCCCCACTCCCCATTTGATAATTCGCCCAACTTCGGCCATTGTAGAGGCGTGAAACCAAAACGGATTCGGCTCTTCGTTAAGCCCTACTGCGGATGGTGCCAAAAAGCCGAACGCTGGCTGGAAGACCAGCAACTGAATTACGACCGAATTGATGTCATCGCCGATGAGGCCGCCTATCACGAAATGATCCAGCTTTCCGGCCAGGACCTGGCCCCGGTGCTGGAGGTAGATGGGAAAATCCTGGCCGACTTCGGCCCCGAACAACTGGCCGATTTCTGGGACAAGCTGGAGAAGTAGATGCCTGGATCAGCCCGCTTGACAACCCAACCCCGCCTGCGCCTGCCCGCCTGGTTGCGCACCAACTTGCCGACCACCGACGGCTTTGCGCACACCCGCGCGCTGCTGGATGAACTGAAACTCCATACCGTTTGCCAAAGCGCCGCGTGCCCGAACCACTGGGAATGCTGGAGCAAAGGCACGGCGACCTTCATGATCGGCGGCGACCGCTGCACCCGCGCCTGCGCCTTTTGCGCGGTCACCACCGCCAAACCTTTCCCCCTGGAAGCGGACGAGCCTGCCCGTGTCGCCGAAGCCACCCGCCGGCTGGGGCTCCGGCACGTGGTCATTACGGCTGTCTCCCGCGACGATCTGCCGGACGGCGGCGCAGACCATTTCCGGCGCACAATCGAAGCCGTGCGCGCCCAGAGCCCCCGCACGGTCATCGAAGTGCTGACTCCCGACTTCAACGCACGCGCGGACGCCATCGAAACCGTGCTGTCCGCCCGCCCGCACATCTTCAACCACAACCTGGAAACGGTGCGCCGGCTTACGCCGACGGTCCGCTCGCGGGCAACCTACGACCGTTCGCTCAACGTGCTGCAGCAGGTGAAGGCGAAGGCGGGCGCAGCGGTTTACACCAAGTCCGGCCTGATGTTGGGCCTTGGGGAAACGGAGGCGGAGATTCTTGCCGCCCTGGCCGACTTGCGCGGCGTCGGCTGCGACCTGCTCACGCTTGGCCAGTACCTGCAACCAACACTCAAGCATCTGCCGGTGGTGGAATACATCCGGCCGGAGAAGCTCGCCGAGTACGGGGCGCGGGCGCGGACGATGGGCTTTCAGTACGTGGCCAGCGCGCCAATGGTCCGCAGCTCCTACCACGCGGACGAGTTCACACTGCCCGGCTCAGTGGTGCAGCAGGTGCGGGTTGCGCATTAACAGGCTGACCAGCCAAGCCGCCACGGCAATCATCAGCAGCAGGGCACCCACCGTCACGACGGTCTTGAGCGTTCGCGCCTGCCGGAAGACCTGCTCGGTACGCTGCTTCTCCGACTGCATGAACAGGGCAAATTCCTTGTCCAGGGACAGCGCCGTTTCAACGTCATCCTTCAACTTCAGGGTCAGCCAGGAAGCCGATGGCCCGCGCCACAAAGCCGGCAGCTTTTCCAGCACCTCCGGTTCGGCCCGGAGCAGCCCGCAATGATTCCAGAAGGGCGCCTGCTCCTGGGTCCAGATCCGCAGCAGGCCGTGATTGGTCGCGACGGCATGCGCACGGTCCCACAGCAGCGGCCGCAATTGGTCGGCCAGGGAGAAATCGGCAAACACTTCGCTGTGGATCAATCCCTGGCGTTCGGCAATCTGCAGTCCCAGCGCGCCGAGCACCTTGCCGTCGGCGTTCTCGGCCACCTGGAATTCCGTCACACGCTTGCTCAGGCTCTCTACCGGGTACTGCATGGACTGCCACAGGGCCGTTAGCTGGCCGATGTCATCCAGGGTCGCCCGACGCACTCGATAGTTGGACGAACTCACACCGCTGAATCTATGAATCGCCCGGGCAGAATCAACGCCGAAAACTCACTTCAGCGCGCCTGGCGGGCGGCCGCGGCAAAAGCGGCGGCCCGGCGGGTCAACTCCGGCCAGTCGGCTTCCTGGAGTATCTTGGGGGAAACCAGCGCCGTGCCGACGCCCAGCGCCGCGCAGCCGGCCTTCAGGAAATCCGCGACGTTCGGCACGTCCACGCCGCCGGTCGGCACAATGCGCAAATGCGGCAAGGGGCCGCGCAGGGCTTTGATGTAACCCGGCCCAAGCTTGTCTGCCGGGAATATCTTCACAAAATCCGCGCCAGCCTCGTGCGCCGTTTGCGCTTCGGTGGGAGTATAGGCGCCGAGCATGATCGGGCGCCCGGCGGCATGCGCGATGGCCACCAGCTCGGGGCGGCAGATGGGCGTGACCACAAACTCCGCGCCCGCCTCAAGGGCCGCGTGGCAGGTATCCGCATTGATCACGGTGCCGACGCCAGTCAGGGCGCGGTCGCCAATCTTCTCCCGCGCTTCGCGGATGGCCCCCAGGGCGTTGGGGGTGGTCATGGTGATTTCAATGGCATTAAGCCCCCCGGCGATGAGGGCTTCGAACAGCGGTCCGACCTGGGCAGCCTGCTGCGCGCGGACAATAGCGATGATGCCGGGGTTGGTGAGGAGTGAGATGATTTCCTGTTTGGTGCGCATAAACTTGATTCCGTCAGCGGCGATAGGCTTCCGCGAGCAGCGTGATTGGATGAACCACGCGCACTTTCAGGCCCTTCTGCTTCACGCCGTTGATGAGCTGCAGGAGGCAACCCGAGTTGCCATTGGCCACGATAGTGGCGCCGGTGGACTGGAGGTTGTTGAGCTTGCGGTCCAGGAGCTTGTTGGCCATCTCCGGCTGCACAATGTTGTAGATGCCGGCGCTGCCGCAGCACCACGTGCTCTCGGGCAGCTCCACCAGCTTCAGGTTCGGGATGAGTCTCAGCAGTTGCCGCGGCTGGGCGATGATCTTCTGGCCATGCGCCAGGTGGCAGGACTCGTGATAGGTCACCACCTGCGGCGGCGCGTGGTTGGCGGGCGGCTGGATGCCGATCTCCATGAGCCACTCGTGGATATCCTTGACCTTCTTGTCCCAGAGCACCGCGCGGTCGCGATAGACGGGGTCATCAGCCAACAGTTTGCGGTAGTGTTTGAGGTGGGAGCCGCAGCCGCCGGCGTTGCTGATGATGGCGTCAAACTGGTCAGGAGGGAACTGCTCGATCTGCTTGCGCGCCAGCTCCTGCGCCATGCCCCACTCGCCGTTGTGGGCGTGGAGCGAGCCGCAGCAGAGCTGCTTCTTGGGGGTGAAAACTTCGCAGCCGTTGTGCGCGAGCACTTCCACCGTGTCCCGGTTGATATCGCTGAAGATGAGGTCCTGGGCGCAGCCGGTAAGCATGGCCACGCGATACCGCTTGCGGCCCACGGCGGGCGTGACGGGCGCAATCAGCCCGGCGGAGAACTTGGGTTGAATGTCGGGCGTGAACGCCTCCAGCTCGCGCAGGCGCTTGGGCAGGAGTTTGAGCACGCCGCAGCGCCGGACGAGCGTCTGCAGGCCAAGCTGCTGGTAAAGACGCAGCAGGCGGCCCACGAACCGCAGGTGGCTCAGGTCCATGAACAGCCAGCGGATGGCAAAGGCGCGGATGAGGTTGCGCTGGGGCGACTTGAGCAGGCCGCTGGACTCGGCCTCGGCGCGGGCATGCTCGAACAGCTCGGCGTAGTTGACCCCCGCCGGGCAGGCCGTCATGCAGGCCAGGCAGCCGAGGCAGAAATACATTTCCTCGGCGAAGGCGCGTGACATCTCCAGACGGCCGTCGGCAATGGCGCGCATGAGCGAGATGCGCCCGCGGGGGCTGTGACGCTCAACCTTGGTCGCGTCGTAAGTCGGGCAGGTGGGCAGACATAACCCGCAGTGCATGCACTGCTGCACAACCGAATAATCCAGACCCTGGAGATGGGAGACAGAAGGAGTCACTCGAACATCTTCCCCGGGTTCAGGATGCCGTTCGGGTCGAGCGCCCGGCGCAGCTCGCGCATGACGCGCATCTGGGCGTCTCCCGCAAACTTGGGCAGGAAGGACTTCTTGGACACGCCGATGCCGTGCTCGCCGGTAATCGTGCCCCCCAGGCGTATGGCCTCGGTGAAAATCTCTTTAAAGGCTTCCTCCACCCGGTGCATTTCGTCCTGGTTGCGCTCGTCGGTGAGGAAGGTCGGATGCAGGTTGCCGTCGCCCATGTGGCCGAAGGTGCCAATCCGCAGGTGATACTTGGCGGCGACGGCAGCTACGAAGCGAATCATCTTCGCCAGCTCGCTGCGCGGCACGGTGGCATCTTCGAGAATCGTCGTCGGCGAGACCCGGGCGAGGGCCGAGAAGGCGCTGCGCCGCGCCGTGGCCAATTTGGCCGCCTCGGCGTCGTCTTTGGCGACACGCACTTCCTTCGCCCCGTTCTTGCGGGCGATGCTTTCCATTTTGGCGGCCTCTTCAGCGACCTGGCCGGGATGGCCATCAGTCTCCATGAGCAGCAGCGCCTCGCAATCGAGCGGCAGGCCGACCTTGGCAAAGTCTTCGACGCAATGGATGGTGGTGCGGTCCAGGAACTCCAGCGTGCAGGGAATGACCTGGGCGGCGATGATGTCCGAAACGGTCTGGGCGGCCTGGTCCATCTGCGGAAAGGTCGCCACCAGCGTCTTCTGGGCGGCGGGCTTGGGGATGAGCTTCAGGAGGACCTTGGTGATGACACCCAGCGTGCCCTCCGAGCCAATGAACAGATCGCGCAACGAGTAGCCCGCCACATCCTTCACGCACTTGTTGCCCGTCCAGAGCACCTCCCCATCCGGCAGCACCACCTCCAGCCCCATGACGTAATTGCGCGTGACGCCGTACTTGAGCCCGCGCAGCCCGCCGGAGTTCTCGGCCACATTGCCGCCGATGGTGGAAATCTTCATGGACCCGGGGTCCGGCGGGTAAAACAGGCCCGCGGCGCCTGCGGCGTCGGCAATCGCCTGCGTTGTGGCTCCGGCCTCAACCAGCAGGGTTAGGTTCGCGCGGTCCAACTCCAGCACCTTGTCCATCTTGGCGAGGCAAAGGACGATGCAATCCGGGCTGGGCAGGCTGCCGCCACTCAGGCCGGTGCCGGAGCCGCGCGTCACCACGGCGGTCCTGGTCTGGCCGGCCAGCTTCAGCACGCCGACAACCTGTTCGGTGGTCCTGGCAAAGACGACACAACCCGGCATCTGCTGCAGCGCGGCGGTGCCGTCGAAAGAATAAGGAATAAGGTCTTCCTTCTCCGTCAGGACGTGATCCGCGCCCACCAGACGGCGCAGATCGGAGAGAATGTTTGGCCCGAGTGACATAACGTTTAGCAGTTACAAGATGTTCGAGGTGGATGGCAGGGTCAAGGAAACCCGCGATTCAAAGCCGGCTCCGGGCATATCCTGGCACCGCCTCCCCTGTCACAGACGGGAAATTCGCGAATTCCTTTGGAATTGGCCGGTCCGGGCGGCCCGGACTGGGGGTCAGGCTCAGCCCCGGACAATACCCCCCCTCTGTACAGGCTCACCTCACCGTCACCTCACCGTCTCCTAACCGTAGTACCTCTAATAACTTATTAGAGGTACCACGGTTAGGAGACGGTGAGGTGACGGTGAGGCTACGGAGGGGCGCTGGAGCCAGAGTGGTAGTGTCATAAAGGTTCTGCAAAAAGAGCGGGTCATGGTAAGCCACTGGGG
>CAZDOO010000055.1:0-38974 GCA_964507045.1 uncultured Verrucomicrobiota bacterium
ATAGATGGAGGTAGGATGGAGGGACAATGGAGGTGCGATGGAGGTAGGATGGAGGCAGGACCGAGGGATTAGCTTGAGTGCATGATGGGTGCGTGGGGTCGCGCTCTATACCGGCAAGGAGATTATTCCCTTTGCCGGCAATCTTCATGGGGTGCCGCTGGGGCTGCTTTGGGGTGGGCGCCGCCGCGGGTAGTGTCTTGGCTTTGTGGAGTTGGGCGCTTGAGCAGAGCGGCTGGCAATTAGTTGCCGGGGGCGTCGGAGATGCTGAATTCGTAGCAAGCGAGTGTCAGGATTGACACTTGCGCTCACCCGAGAAACACCTTCTGTTCCTTAAGCTTTTTCACGAGAAGCGAGGGATCAAGTGAGCGTGGCGTTGCGCCGGTCTTCAAGGAGAGCGCCGCCGCCGTTCCCGCGGCCTGCCCCATCGCCATGGAGGGAGGCATCACCCGCACCGCGCCGGCCGCTTCCGAAGTGGCCGAGAGACAGCGCCCCGCGACCAGCAGGTTGTCCACCTTGAGCGGCACAAGACAACGATACGGCACTCCGTACCAGTTGCCGTTCTTGACCGTCATGTACTCGTTGGACATCGGCCCGAACCGGCCGTGGACATCGACGGAATTCGACGCGACGAGAATCGAATCGGCGGGGACGCGCCCATCGAGGCAGTCGTCCACCGTGAGCCGGTACTCGCCGAAGACGTGCCGCGATTCGCGCACGCCCACGGTTGAACCCGAGCAGAGCAGGCGTGCGTCTTTGCATCCGGGCACGTACTTTCTGAAGAACCTGAAAATCTGGTCAACCTGCTGCCGGCCGGTAGTCTCCGCGGCACTCCAGCTTTCGGGGTTGGTGGAGTCCACACCCATGATGCGGGACGTGTTGATGAACCATTCGTCTTCCCTCACGCCGCGGAACAGCCCGATGGAAACACGTTGCAGGTTCCAGTCCCCCGCCGCACGGGCCTCGGCCACGCGCCAGTGGAGGGAACGGTAGTTCACGCCGTCCTTGCGGTAGAATTTATCCTTGTTCTTCTCGATGTCGGCCGTGATCGCCGCGAGGTTGCAATTGCCGATGCGGAAGAACATCGTCGCGGGCTGGACGCGCTTCCCGGCCGGATCGCCGAACTCGGTCGGCACGCCCGCGCGGAACGCGACGTCGCCGTCGCCCGTCGCGTCGATCACGATCCTGGCCTTGACCGTACGGAACCCGCCCTTCGTGAAGAGCCGCACGCCCGTGATCCGCTTTCCGTCCAGCAGCGGCTCCGCGAAATCGGCGTGGAAGAGCACCTTCACGCCCGCCTCGGCGCACATCTCGTCCAGCAGGAGCTTGAGCGCTTCCGGCTCGAACGGCGTACAGTGGTCGTGACCGTCCACGATCCAGCTTGTGAACGCCGTTCCGGCGCGGCAGTCCTTCGGATGAATCGCTCCGCCGCGCGCGACGAGGCGCTCCACGAGCTCCTGGAAGAGACCGCGGATGATCTGCGTTGTCCCCGTCTTGTCGTAGCACGTCATGAACGGCCCCACGAGTCCACGCGTCGCCATGCCGCCCAGGCAGTTTCCATGCTCGACCAGCATGACCCTCGTGCCGTTCCGCGCCGCGGCGATCGCCGCGCACGTTCCCGCCGGTCCGCCGCCCATTACCGCGACGTCGGTTTCATAATCCGGCACCGCTGCCGACACGATTGGAGCCCCTTCGCTCCGGCAGAAGCATCCCGCCGCGGCCGCCATTGCGGACCCCTTCAGAAAACCCCGTCTGTTGAATTGCGCGCTCATTTTCCCTTCGTTTCGGACGGCGCCCAGAAGTCGAACGAACAGGACACCAATGCCGGTTTCTTTGTCGTCTTCGTCTTCGCTTTGACGAACAGGAGTTTCCCGCCGGTCAACGCGGGTGGCACGACGTCGAGCCCCTGGTTGGCGTCCAGCGTGTGCGTGCCGAGAACCCTGAGCTTCTTGTCGAACACCGCGACCTGCGGCGCGCCCTTCACGGAATAAAACGTGCCGTAGAGGACCTTCCCGTCCGTCGCGATGTTCTGGAAGCCGAACTTCGTCTCGTATCCGTAGTCGAAATCGGCGCGCGGCGCGGTTTCCGCAAGCGTCTTCGCGTCGAACCGTCCGACCACGTTCACGCGGTGCGCCTGTTGCGAGGGCTGCGTCTTCGCGCCCATCCCCAGGTACAGGACTCCGTCCAGATACGCGATGCCGTCCACCATTCGGTCAATGAGCGTTTCGCGGATAAGGTTGAGGTCTCGGTCGAAGACCCTTATCATGCCTTTCCCTGTGTTCGGCCCCTCGTACAGGGCAACGGCGGCGTATATCTCACCGTCATGGTATGAAATGTCACCGGTGTGTGTGATTACGGGGACCTTCTTGATCAACTTTCCCGTCCAGTCGAGCTTGAGGAGCATCGTCATCTGTGCGACGTACAGCGCCTCTTCGCTCGCCGCGATCCCCTGGATGTGGTTTCCTGTCGGGTCAAACACCCCGGAACCGACGGTGAACGGTTTGAGTTCCGCCGCGCCGGCGGCGAACGCCACGGCGACGAGCAAGCCCGCGGTTCTGCAAAGAACCAACCCATGGTTTGGTGCGGTCGGCATGTGGTTCCTTTCGATCAGATTCCGGCGTTCAGGATGTCAGCGGACGCACTTGGCTTCCGCTGCGCCATCCATTGATGTCAGGTTGCGTCTGCACTTTTGGAACTGCCCAAGCCTACGCTGACCGCAATTGCTTTCAAGGATAATGTCGTTTCCTGCGCAACCGGGCCGCCAAACGATAGAGAATGAATACCCGCCACAAGCATCGGAAAGGGAAATCCCATTTTGGGCGCCCGCAGGTGCTCAGCGCTGCGCTGCGGAGTATTGGCAGCGACAGGGGCCGCTTGTTAATTGCGCGGTTGCCGTTGCACTCGACCGGTGATTGTCCCTATTTGCCAACCTCGAACCGGACCTGCCCGTTGACATCAGCCTGCCGTCAACCGCAGAATTCGGCCAGGCGGGTGGTGGACCTCAAATGCGACTTATGGGCCAACGAGCCGGCTGCAACCGCCGTCAGCAAGGCCTTATCGCAGGCGGTGCTTCAGGGGTGAATCAGCCGCAAGAACACGCTGCCGTTGGTGGCGACGATGGGGATCGAGAGCTGGTTGTTGGTATCCGAGCCGCAAATTGTCACCCAGTTGGTGCTTAGGCCCTGGCCGAAAGCATTGGTCTGGCTCTGCAGCAGCCAGCCCGTATGATCCACTGGCCAGCCTAGCGTCATTTGCGTGCTGCTATTCCCCATTATTATGGTTGGGGCCGTGGCAGAAGTTGGCCGGGCGCTGACTTGGGTTGAATTTGAGCTTTCGGCCGTGGAGTTTGTGGCCGAAACCGCATAGTAATAGAGCGTGCCGTTAACCAGGCCGATATTCGTGTAGCCCGTGGCGGTCACATTGGTGGCAACCACTGCATAGGAGCTACCGCTGGTGGTTGAGCGTTTCACATTGTAACCCGTGGCCCCCGCCGCCGCAGTCCATTCGAGCGCCACCTGGGCATCGCCCGCGGCGGCGGTTAGCCCGGTGGGAGCCGAGAGTGGTGCGGAGATGGTGACAGTGATCATCTTGGCGGCGTTGGTGTTGAAAACGGCGGTCTGGCCGCTCCCGCTGGGTGCGGAGTAAGTGAAGGTGGGCGTACCGGACAGAGTGTTGCTGTAGGTCAGCAATGTGTAGGTGCCGACGGCGATGTTCGTTGTGGAGGGTGCAACCGTCACCGTACCCCCGAAGATGACGTTGCCGCCGACCACGAAGTGGGTAGCGGGATTCAGGAGGAGCGTGGCTCCGGAACTGACGGTGAGGTTGCTGGAAAGCGTTCCGCTGCCGCCGAGGACAGCACCGGATCTGAGCAGCACATTGGTGGTAGTGATCTTGCCGGTCAGGTTGATCGTTCCGGAGTTGGTCAGGCAGGTGACCACGGAATTGGAGGTCGCGTTCCAGGTGCTGGTTGCATCAATAGTCAGCACCCTGGCCGTGCTGATGTAGCCGGTGAGAGTGGTGTTGTTCTGCAGGAGGTTGGTCATGGTACTGGTGCTTTCGGTGACCAGGTTGCCCGCCAAAGTTACGTCGCTCGCGGTGAAGAGCGCCGTGCTGTTGCTTTCCACGTTTAGAATTCTGCCGGTGCTCGTCGTAATGGCAGCGCCACCGCTTACGCTAATTATGCCCGCGGCACCGTTGCCGGTTGAGCCAGTAATGTAGAAGCCGTCACCGGCGGTGACCGTGAGCGAGCCGCCGTGCATTTTGACGGTCGCGCTGCCACTGGCGGGAGCGGTCTTCCACAACTTGAAACCTTCTTCCACGCCTTTCAGCGTCGTGTTGGTCAAGATGATTGAGTTGGCCCCGTCAATGACGCCGCCACAATCCGCCATGGAGATGGCGGTGGCGTTGTTAACGGTGATAGTCCCCGTCGAGTAGATGGCGGCGGAATGACTGCCAGCCGTCGTATTCGAAGCATAAATGGTCCCGCCGGTTACATACACCGTTCCGCCGCCGAAGTCGGTGGCAATCGCGGACGAGCTTCCGCCGTAGGTGGTGACATCCACATTGGAGAGCGTGATTGAGCCCCCGTAGGTGACATCCACTCCGTGCGCATTCGCGCCGCTGGCTGTGATCCGACCGCCCAGCATCGTGATTGAAGAACCGCTGTAGGTGGCAAAGAGCCCGTTGGCGATCGAGCCGGTCGTGGTCACCGTGTTCGAGCTGCCGGTGATCGTAATCGTGCCTTTGGAACTGCTCGTGCCAGCCAGGATGCCGGCGTTGACGCCGTACCTGCCGCTGGCGTCGGAATTTGTGGCATTACCACTGGTCGTAACGGTGACCGTTCCCACGGTCAGATTGCCTGAATTATAGACGAAGATGCCGGACTGGCTGGCATTGGTGGCAACTTGGGTGAGGCTGGTTAGATTTGCCGTGCCCCCATTCAGCGTATAGACGCCCGTTTGCGCCCAAGCGGGCGACGCGAGGTTCAGCGCCAGCAAGGGGGCGGCGATAGCGACACAGGAAACAATGGCTCGGCTGGTTTTCATATTCAGAATCGCACTTAGCTCAGCTTGTTGTTAGTTGGCTGCATTGTTCATTGCCTCTGCCAACTCGCAAGGCAGCCGGCTCCGGACTTGGGAGCCGGCGAATCCCGCTGGCCGGGGCATAATTCACGGGTGCAGTTTAGGCGGGAGAACCTTAAGTTGGGGTTAAGAAGCGGCCGTTATGAGGGATTTTCCGGCAGTCGCGGCTAAGGTTCCACCAGGATGCGGTAGAAGCGGGCTTTGGCGGCGAGGCTGGCGGTGTCGGTTTCGCTGTTGGTGGGCGGCATGGCGGCAATATTGGAGCGCACGACGGCGTTGAACCCGGCCAGCAGGTTTGTGGCGCGTTCAAGCCGGTAGGTTTTCCCTGCCACACTCGGCCAGCGGATGACGAGGCCGTTGCTCGCCGTGGCGAGTGGGGCGGGCAGGCGCAGACAGGAAGCGGTGTTGGTCGGGTTGGTCCCGGCGACCCATTCGGCCAGGTTGGACGCGCCATCGTGATCCGCATCGGCGCTGGCGTTGGTTCCAAGCAGGCGGCTGAAGCAGGCTTGTTCCCACCAGTCCGGCAGGCCGTTGCGATCCGTGTCCGCAATGCGGAGGAGATTGAGGCGTCCGCCGGTAACGACTTTGCCCTTGAGGACGGCGTTGGTGTCCACATTTGCGAGGATGCGCTGGATGCGTTGGGCAGCTGTTTCCGCGGGGAAGAGCATGGCGGCGAACGCCACAGCTCCCGCCACGTGCGGTGCGGCCATGGAAGTGCCATCCAGAAGCTCGTAGCTTTGGCCGGGGTCCACGGCGTTGATGACGCTGCCGGCGACCGGGAGGAGAGACTTGAGGGCCAGTCCGTTGGTTTGTGAGATGGTTACGGCGGGGATCCAGTTGCTGGCGTATTGGAGCGTCCCGGAGAAGGTGCCGTTGGTGTTGTTGTAGATAATGGCGGCGCAGGCTCCGGCCGCCATGGCGTTGGCGACCTTCTGTGAGAAGTAGAGGGTGCCGCGGCTGATGAGAGCGATGTTGCTGCGGACGGCCGACGGGAAATTGGTGGCATAGCCCAGGCCGCAGTTGTAGATGGTGCCAGTGATGCCGGTAGTATAGCCCGAGAAGACCAGTTCCGTGGCCGCATAGGTGGTCGAGGCCCGGGCCACGTAGCTGGTAACCACTGTCGGCACGGTCGAAAGAACGTTCACGCCGGGGGCCGCGAGGTCCACGGTGGTAGATCCGTAATCCGAGAAGCTGGCCAGCGCATCATTCTGGTCCGAGGCGGCCACGACGATCATGTTGGTGAGGCGGTAGGAGGCCGGGTAATCGGCCGTGACATCATGGTTTAGGCTGCTGTTGCCGGCGGCGGCGCAGTAGATTATCCCGGCACTGCCGGCGGCCTGGATGGCAGCGCGCTCGATGCTGTTGGAGCCGCCGCCGCCGAAGGAAGCGTTGATGGCTACGACATTGACCCCGCGCTTCTTCATCATCGTGGCGTACTGAACAGCCTCGATGATGGCTGCCGAGGTGAAGCTGTCGCCGTCGCTGGAAGCCTTGAGCGCCATTATTCTGGCCTGGTAATTGATGCCGATGACCCCAAGCAGGTTGTTGCCGGCCGCGGCGATGGTGCCTGCGACATGGCTGCCGTGGTATCCCGAATCATAGGGATCGGCGGCGGCGTCAGCGAAGTCATAGCCATACACGTCGTCGGCATAGCCATTGCCGTCATCATCCGTGCTGTTGGCCGGGGTTTCGCCGGAATTGGTCCACATGCTGGGCGCGAGGTCGGGATGGGTGTAATCCAGCCCCGTATCAATCACCGCCACCACCACTGCGGTCGCGGAAGTTTGGGCCAGGCTCCAGGCGTTTACGAATTTGGTGTCAGCGCCGGCTGTGCCGGAAGTTCCGTTGACGCTCTGGCCGGTGTTTTGCAGGCCCCAGAGCTGGGAGAACAGCGGATCGTTGGGCGCGGAGCTGGAAACCCACCGCACGTAGTTCGGTTCGGCGCACTCCACCTCCGGGTCATTGGCCAGCTCCGCGATGAGTTGCGCGGTGGTGCGGCTGGCGCGGACCAGCCCCGTATGACGCCCGCGCTGCTGCGAGAGAAAATCAAAATGCTTGCCGAATTGCAGCGAATGGCCCTTGAGCGCCCGCTCCGCCGCCGCAAGGTCGGCCGATACCTTGAAGGTAACAATGGCTTCACCTTCGACGTATTGCTCCGCCGGGTGGGGCGCCGAGGAGGCCCAGGCCAAAGGCATTAGCAGCAGCGAGCCGACAAGACCGGAGAGTGTCACGCCAGACCTGGGTTTTGCCATTCGGCAACCGGCAGCCCTGTGGTGTCGGCAAATGGTCGCTCCGGGCAGAGCTGACAGGAAGCCGCTGGCAGGCCATCGCCTGCCAGGCTTGTGTGGGCCGGAATCGGCCCCGCGCAAGAGTTTCATGCGCGCAGGTTACGCGGGAGAAGATTAAGTTAACGTGAAGATGCGGCGGTTGTGGCAAACCGCCTGACCAGTCGGAGCCGGCCTAGTTGGCAAGATGACGCCGCAGCACTTCAATGAGACTATCGAGCTGTGCCCGGCTATGCTCGCTGGAGATGACAAAGCGGAAGTAACCGCTCGGTGGACCACCGGGGTACTTAATGAACGGCGGGAAGATGCCCGCCGCCAGCAACGCACGGTGCAGGCGGGCGCTCTCGCGCGGATTGCGTGGCAGCAACGGCACAATCGGCCCTGGCTGTTCTGCTAGCGGCAGGCCTGCCCTCCGCAAAGCCGTTTTCACATGGGCGGCATTCTCCAGCAGTCTTCGGCGCAGGCTGCGGTCGGCTTTCAGAATCCGGACGCCGGCCAACGCCGCATTGGCCAGCGGCAAGGGCAGGGGGGTGCTGCCGACGAACATGCGGCTCTTGTCCAGAATCTTCTGCCGGAACGCAGCGGTGCAGAGAATCGCGCCGCCATAAGCCCCAAAAGCTTTGCTCAGTGTCACCGTCTGAACGACCCGGCGGCGGCTCACTCCCGCGTGTTCGACCGCCCCTTGGCCGGTGCGGCCCAGCACCCCGGCGCCGTGCGCGTCGTCCACCAGCAGCAGCGCGTCTTTGGGCAGGAGCTTCAGGTATTCGGCCAGGGGAGCCGCCGAGCCGTTGCCAGAGAACATGCCGTCGGTGAGCACGATCAGCTTTGATCCGGGGCCGCAGCGACGGGCGGCCGTGGCCAGGGCCTCGGCACTGCGGGACTTGAACCGGATTACCGGGCAATCCAGGAACCGCGCCGCGTCCGAAAGCGAGGTGTGAGCGCCGTCATCAATCAGCGCGTGCGAGAAGCTGCCCGCCAGCGCCTGCGCGGCGATCGGGTTGGTGGCGTAGCCGCTGGGAACCACCAGGGCGCTCTCCGCGGCAAAGAATCCGGCCAGGGCGGCTTCCAGTTCGCGGTAAAGGAGATGATTGCCGGTGGTCAGCCGGGAGGCGGCCACGTTCAGCCCGTATCGCTTGACGCCGGCCTGCAAGGCTGCAACCACCCGGGGATGACTGGCGAGGCGGAAGTAGTCGCAACCGGAGAAGTAGGTCAGCTTGCGCTGACGGTAGCGCACGTAAGTGCGATCAACTTGCTGAAGCGGTTCAGGCTCGGTCATGGCAGCAGCCTACAGTCAGACGCGTGTGAAGGGCACGCAGAAAGTGAACGGCCGCCTACGGTTTGGGTGCCGGGGATTGGGGGACGAGCTGCACCATATCCCCCGCGGCCAACGGGATGTCCGCTCCGCTCAGCACCTGTTTCACATCGTAGCGCTTGCCGATGCCGTTATGCACGATGATGATTTGAGCCGGCTCGGCGGCGCCGTAGTAGTCCGCTGCCAGCAGCGCTTTGGCCAGGGTCAGCCCTTCGTTCCAAGGTACAACGCGATTACGCACCTCGCCGTTGACCGTGACGCTGGGGCCTTGAGACTGCGTCTGGAGTTGCTGCATCCTCGCCAGGGCTTCCTGCTGGCCGGTCACATAGGCCGCGCGTGCCCGGGCGTCCGCCTTGCTTTTTGAGACGCAGCCCCCGGCAGCGCACGCCAGGAGCACCGGCGCGCAGATGACGACCCTGGCCAGGCGCGCAGACGCTTCAAGTCGCTTGGCAGTCATGCGAGCTCACGATTCACCCGGCCGCTTCAGTATCTTCCCAAATCCGCTCTCGTCGGGTTCGATCTCGATTCGCGCGGGTGGCTTGACGCCAAGCGCGTTGGGGTGCGGGCTGTGCTTCGACTCCGATTTCGAGGGCTTGGGAGCGAGGGGAAAGGCTGGGGGGCGCGCGGGGGGCGGCGGGTTTTCGGCGGTTTCCGCGTCAGCCGGGTCCGGGCTCTTTCCTGGAATGTACCAATTCTTCCGGCTGTCCAACCAGGCGCGATAGCGTTGCCGGGTCCACATGCCGTGTTCGGCGCCGGTTTCGAGGGAGGAGGTGATCTTGAAGAAATCGCGGTTACGGATGAAGTTCTTCACCGCATGGGTCGGCACCAGGATTTCGCATTCCGGCACCCGGATGCCCATCTCGGGCCGGAACTGCAGATGCTGGGAGACGACCGCCAACACGCAATCGGCCAATTGTGCCGCCACGCTGCTCTGGATTTCGGCCGGGAAAGCGGAGACGACGCGCTGCAAAGCCTCCGCGCAGGTCGAGGAGTGGACGGTGGCCATCACCAGGTGCCCGGTCTCCGCCGCGGCCAACGTCAGCCGCATTGTTTCCGGGTCGCGCATCTCGCCTACCATCAGCACATCGGGGTCCTCGCGCAGCGAGTCTATCAGCGCCTGCTCGAAGCTCGGCGTGTCACGGCCCACCTCACGCTGCCGGATGTAGGCGCGGCGCGGGCGGAAGGTAAACTCGATGGGGCTTTCGATGGTCAGGATGTGGCGGGTCTCCGTCGCGTTGATCTGCTCAATCAGCGCCGCCAGCGTCGAGGATTTGCCGGAGCCGGTTGCGCCGCTGACCAGGATCAAGCCATGGTGGCCGGCGACCAGCTTCTTGAAGTCGGGATGCAGGTTGAGTTTCTCGATGGTGGCAATGAAGGAGGAGAGCAGCCGAATGGCGAAGCCGATGCCGCGGGAGGTCATGAGGATGTTGAGCCGGCAGCGGGAGCCGCGATAGTTGCGGGAGCAGTCGTAAGACCGCTGCTGCAAGAAGCGCGGCCAGTCTTCCTCGCCGGTTACGCCTCGCGCCCATTCCATCAGCAGGTTTGCTGGGAGGGGGTCGCCGGTGGTGCGCAGTTCGCCGCGAACCCGTATGGCCGCCGGCAGCCCCGCCTCCAGGTGGAGGTCGCTGGCCCCGTTGCTCGCCGCCAGACTGACTAGTGATTCCAAGTCCATGCTCCGATTCTATCTTTCAATGCCGGCCAAGGCAAAAAGTTCCTGAATGACTCAAAGGTGCCGTTTCTCCAGCGCCTGCCCCGCCAACCTCTCAACTCAGCGGCCCCTTTAGGTCCTGAACCCCCTGCTTCCATTCGCTGACCACAGCCCGCATTTGCTCCGCCGCGTTCAGTTTGGGCTTCACGTGCTTGAGGTTATACCAGGGCAGCATGCCCAGCAGGTCGGGCGTGACCAGAATCTGCCCGTCGCAATCCGGTCCCGCGCCGATGCCGATGGTCGGGATGGGAATCCGCTCCGTCAGCTCTTTAGCCACGCGGGGGGTGACCAGTTCGAGCACGACGGCGAAAGCCCCCGCGTCGGCCAGGGCCTGCGCGTCTGCCAGCAGCTTCTGATGCTCGGGTTCGCTCTTGCCCTTGACGTGGTAACCGCCCTCCTCCAGCACGTGCTGGGGCAGCATCCCCAAATGGCCCAGGAAAGGAATGCCGCTGGCGACGATTGCCCGAACCTGGTCCTGGATTTCGCTTCCACCCTCGGCCTTGACAGCCTCGGCGCCCGCGGCGGCAAGGCGCTGCGCGTTGGCCACGGCGTCCGTGACGGTTTCGTAGCTGCGATAGGGCATGTCAGCCGCCAGCAAGGCGCGCGGCTTGCTGCGGGCCGCCGCCCGCACGTGATGCTCCATTTCAGCCATGCTGACGTGCGTGGTGTCCGGGTAGCCCAGCACCACCATGCCGAGCGAATCGCCCACCAGGATCAAGGGAATGCCCGCCTCGTCCAGCAGCCGCGTCATGGGGAAGTCGTAGGCGGTCAGCGCCGCGATCCTTTCCCCGCGAGCCTTCATGGCGCGGATGGCGTCGGCAGTTACTTTGGTCTCCGTCATGCTTAAACCATCATGGCAGAGGCCGGTTTCGACAAGCCGAAAACGAGGGAGCAGCGCCAATGGACGCATCCTGGGGCGCGTATTGCCCGCCTTGCCACGCATGCGCAATGTGATTTGGCCGACACGCCCGCCGGCTCCCCCCCCGCTGCGCTTTTGTTACAGGCCGAGCTGCGCGCCGCACCCCTTGAGGGCCAGGGTCGGCTCCCGGTTCGGATGGCCCAAAAGCCCAGTAACCTGCCGATCCGGGTCATATTCCGCTCCGCCCTGGCCTACCTCACCGTCTCCTCACCGTCACCCCTCCCTAGCACCTCTCATAATTTATGAGAGGTGCTAGGGAGGGGTGACGGTGAGGAGAGCCAGCGGTGCTGGTGCCGACCGGGCCAAAGGCGCCGCTGCCGAGGTGGGGCGGCGCGCCTTTTCGCGGCCGTCAAAGCAGCGCCCGCTGACGCCGGCTACGGCCTGAAGCTGGCGAGCAGTTCTTCGGGGGCGACGGTGGCGGTGCCGGCTTTGCCGACGACGAGGCCGGCGGCGTGATTTGAGATGATTGCCGCCTCCACCGGCGAGGCGCCCGCCGCAATCGCCAGGGTGAAAGTGGCGATGACGGTATCGCCCGCGCCGGACACGTCGAAGACTTCCCGGGCAACCGTTGGGATGTGAAACGGCTTCTGCCCGTGCCGGCAAAGCAGCATCCCCAGTTCCCCCAGGGTGATCAGGAGCACCGCCGGCCGGAGGTCGCGCAGCAGGCAGTCAGCGACCCGCAGCAAGTTGGCATCTTTGAACGGATTGGCGTGCCGAGTCTCATCCGGCAGGCCGGCCAGCTCAAAGGCTTCCTTGCGGTTGGGCGTGATGAGAGAAAGCCCGGACAGATTGAGCTGGTGCACGGGTTTGGGGTCCACGCTCAGCCAGACGCCGCGGGCGCGGCAAATCCGCTTGATCTCATCCAGCAGCGGCTGGGTTACGACACCTTTGCCATAATCGCCGACGATGACGGCCGCGGAGCGCCGGATCATCGCCCGCACCGTCGCCAGCAGCCGGGCGGTGAGGGCGGGTTTCAGCCCTTCGCGTGATTCCCGGTCAATGCGCACCACTTGTTGCATGTGGGCCACGATGCGCGTCTTGATGCTCGTGGAGCGCGTGGCGTCGGTGAGCAGACCGTGACAGCCGATGCGGTGCTCGTCCAATAGGCGCTCCAACTGCGCGCCCGCCGTGTCCGCGCCCTTGGCTCCGAGCAGTTCGGTGGGCACCCGGAGCGCCGTCAGGTTGCGCGCGACGTTCGCCGCGCCGCCGGGCATGAAGCTTTCGCACTCGAAATCCAGCACCGGCACCGGCGCCTCCGGAGAAATCCGGCCTACGCTGCCCCGGACAAAATGGTCGAGCATGGCGTCGCCGACAACCAACACGCGATGCCGCCTGGCGCGCGTCAGGATTTGGCGGGCACGGGCGACGGAAAGTTTGGCATGGTTCATGTCCGTTTCCATTAAGCCGCAGCGGCGCGGGTTTGTCGAGAGATGAAAGCTGGTGAAGCTCGCAGTCCGGAATCCGCGGTCGGGTTTATCGCCGCAGCTCCGCCCGGATTTGCATGAGGATGTCATAGTAGCGCCAGGCGGCGGGCGCGTCAGGTTCCTGATGATGATCGGGCTTGAGCGCCAGGTTGCCGGTCGCAAGCAAGACCCTCCGGACCTCGGGGTTCTGGCGGACCTTCTCACGGGTGGCCGCCACGATGAGCCGGTAATGCTCACCTGGGACGGGAGGCTTGTAATCGAACTGTTTGCCTTCGAAGCTTACCCAGCCAATCCCCATCTTTCTCATGTTCTCTTCCCCGAGCGTGCCGGCCCGCTTGGCCGCGAAGGACGTCAATTGGGCCACCTGCTGCCGGGTGAAAGCCCAGTGCAGTCCGGGAAAGGTTTCGCGCGGATCGTCAGGGCCTTCGGGATACTTCATCATTTGCCAGAAGCCCTCGAGGCTGGCGTAGCGCTGGCCGCGAAAGGTGAACGGGGTGGCGGCGAAGTTCGACAGCAAGCCCAGCTCATTGCGCTTGGACAGGATCACCTCGCCCGGCCCAGCCTCCTGCGGCAGGATTTCCCACGCCGGCGCGCCTGCTTTCGGAACCGTTGCCCACCAGTGGGCCGGATAAGCCGCGTGCTGCTGGCTGGGCCGGGGCGAGGAGTGACACCCGGCCAGAAGGAGAAGCAGGAGCGATAACAGGCTGTGCCGCACGGTGGTGTTGTGCCATCTCCCCGCGCACGTTACAAGCGCTGAGGTGACGAGGCTCTGAGTTGCCCGGGTAACTTTGCTATTCAGAGGCTGCTCGCGGTTAAGGAACTTGAACCAGACGGTAGAGCCGTTGCAGCTGGCCGGGCGCCGAGACGTCGAAGTAGAGCTGCGATGTATTGGTCAACGTCACCGTGTCCAGCGTGACCCAGGCATCGGTTGGGCCAAACCGGCTGATGTAATCCACACGCCAAGCGTCGCCAAGGTTGCCCGCCAACGTGATCGCGGGCACAAGGTGCAGGGCCAGGGGCAAAACTTGGGCGGATGTTCCCGTTTGCCACGCCCGGTAGAACCGCTGAGGCGGCAGCGGCAGGGCAAGATCGAAGTAGTATTGCGACGGGCTGGTCAGGCTGACGGAGCCGAGCGTCGTCCAATTTGGCGTCGGGCTGAGCGAGCCGGCGCCGTCCACGTTCAACAGACTGCCGGTTTGGCCTGTCAGCTTGAGGCCCGGAACCGGTCTGCGCTCAACGGCCGCAATCACATTGAGCAGGGCGGGTGGACTGGTGATGGCTCCCGCAGCGTTGGTGATAACTACGGTGTAAGCGCCCGACTGCGAGGGCTGGACGTTGGCCAGTGCCAACGCGCAGTTGGTGCGGCAACTCAGGAGATAGGTGTCGTTGTGATACCACAGGTAGAACAGGGGAAGTGAGCCAGCCGCCTTCACCGACAAGCCCACAACCGACCCGGCCTCAGCCGTCTGGATTTGCGGGGGGGCCTGGATGACGGGCGGGCCCCAGAATGCGGTTGGACGACCGCCAAACGTTGTGTCCCAGCCTGTGGTCCCCGGCAGGTAGTAAACGGTCGCATTATCATCACCGTCAAACACAGCCGAGCCAAGGCTGGGAGCGTTACCCTGGAAATAGACCCCGGTCAGGCTGGGGCAGCCATAGAGCGCATAATCTCCGAGGCTGGTGACGTTAGAGCCCAGGGTCAAGCCGGCCAGGCTGGGGCATTCACGAAACGCCCACTGGCCGATGCGGGTCACGCTGTCGGGGATGGTGACGTTGGTCAGGCTGTTACACCAATAGAACAGTTCATCCCCGATGCTGGCGATGCGGTTGGGGAGCTTCACGTGGCGCAGGCTGTAGCAGCCACAGAACACGTTGCCGTCGAGATTGGTGACGCTGTCGGGGATGGTGATGCCGGCCAGGCTGGTGCAGAACTCGAAGGCCCCATCCCAAATGCTGGTGACGCTGTCGGGAATCGTCACGCTGGTCAGGCTGAAGCAGTTGCCGAACGCGAACCGTCCGATGCGGGTGACGCTGTTGGGGATGGTTACGTTGGTCAGGCCCCGGCAGTCCTCAAATACCCAGTTTCCAATGGTCGTGACGTGGTTGGGGAGCGTCATGCTGGTCACCGCAGTGCAGTACTCGAAGGCCCCGTCACCAATGCTGGTGACGGTGTCGGGCAGGGCGATACTGTCCAAGCCGTTGCAGCCCAAGAACGCCTCCTCCGCGATGCTGGTGACTCCGTCGGGGACGGCGTAGCTTCCAGTCTTGCTGTTGGGACATGCGACAAGCGTGGTCCGGTTCTTGTTAAACAAGACCCCGGCCATACTGCTGTACGCGGGATTATTTGGATCCACGGTTATGGCCGTCAGCCGGTAGCAGTAATAGACCATTTGACTCCCGATGCTGGTGACGCCCGCGCCAATCGTGAGGTTGGTGAGGCTGTCGCAGTGGCGGAATGCCCACTGCCCGATGCTCGTGACGCTGTTCGGGATCGTCACGCTGCCCAGAATGGGGCAGCCTTCGAACGCCGAGACTCCAAGGCTGACGACACTGTTGGGGAGAGTCACGTTGGTCAGGCCGCAGCCTCCGAAGGCCCCATTTCCAATGTTGGTGACGCTACCGGGGATGGTATAGTTCCCATACTTGCCCTGCGGGCATTCGAGGAGCGTGGTCTGCCGCTTGTTGAACAGGACCCCGGCCACACTGCTATAGGCCGGACTATTTGTATTCACGGTAATCGCCGTCAGCAGCCAGCAGAGAGAGGATACACGACCGCCGAGGCTGGTGATGTTGGTGCCAATCGTGACGTTGGTTAGCGCCGCGCAGGAATTGAAAACCGAGTCCCCGAGGCTGGTGACCCGGTAGCCGTTGGTCCAGTCCGGGATGGTCACATCACGGCCGGAACCGGTGTATCGGGTGATGGTGATCGCGCCGTTGTTGGTTCGGAAGGCAAACTGGGCCCGCAACACGGACGGCGAGACCAGCAGCAGGGCGGCCAGCGACAGGATGAGGCGAAGTAAGGCGGTTGGTTTCTTCATAAGTCAGAGTCAGTTTAAGGTTGGCGGGGCGGAGTCGAGGACCCTACGCTTGTCCATCGCTCCGCCCCGCCTGTTTTGGGCGGCTCCGCTCGCCGCTCCAGTCACGTTTGCCGTTTCTAGTTCCATCTACCTACTACTCGCCGGGAGCAGGCGGAATCTTTCACACTTTCTTTAGAAGAGTTGCTGGGTGAGGCCGTCATTGGAGACGGAAGACGGTTCGCGCCTGGAGGGCTCGCGGGAGAATGGGCGGGGCAACTCACGCAGGCGCCGCGCCGGGCGGGCGCCTTATTGGCCCACGGACAGGTAATGGATCAGACGCAGAACGCAGAAGGTCAGGAATCCGAAGCCAATCAGCAGGCCGCTGTAGCCGACCACGCGGCTCCAGAGCTGGCGGGCTTCCTCGCGGTGCAACTCGCTGGTGGCGAATTGGAAGGACAGCAGGGCGGAGAGCAACTCTTCGGCCGAGCGGAACCGCTGCACCGGCCGGGTGCGGCAGGCGTGGAGGACGATCTTGTTGAAGCGGATCAGATCACGATCTTCGGCGCTATGGCCGAGATCGGCGGGCAATTCGGGGTAGTCGTTGCGGTCTTTGCCGGTGCTCATTTCGTAAAGGACCTTGCCGAGGGAGTATATGTCAGCCTGGGGCCGGCCGGCGCCTTCGGGCGGGATGAAGCCCTCAGTGCCGATATGGGAGTGGGGCTCGGAACTTGCCGACACCAGGCCGATGTCGGCCAGCTTGGGGAAGCCGTTTACGAAGATGATGTTGGAGGGTTTGATGTCGCGATGAATCAAGCCGTGCCGATGCAGAAAGGCGAGGGCGGAAGCGATGGCGGCGCCATTGCGGACGCATTCGCCGATCGGCAGGCGGCGGCGCTGGGCCAAGTCATACGCCAGGGTGCGGGCCACGTAGCGGTCCGGCACGATCAACTGGCCGGACTGGACATCATCGGCCAGCTCCATGACGCAATAGAAATAGCCGGCGGCCTCCGCCACACCGACCTGGAGGATGTCCATGAGGCCGTCGTGCAGGCGCGAGACAGGCTCGAACTTGAGGACGCCGGTGAACTCGCGCGTGAAGTGCTGGTCGGGCGGGGCGGCATTGGCGCGCACGATCTTGATCGCGCGGTAAGCGCCAAGGGTATTCTGAGCCAGCCAGACCTGGCCCCCGCTGCCTTCGCCGATGAGCCGCAGGAGCTGGTGCTCCGGAATCGCCGGCGGCGCCGCCTCGGCTTGCGGGTTGCGGTCTTCAGGCGCGCGGTTGCGAGGCTCGGTCATAGGGGATCACGGCTGGCGGCCCAACAGCCTTTGCAGGCACGATCGGAGAGCGCCGGCGGGCGTATCATCGTGCGTCCCACTCCTTTTCCAGGCGGGCAACTTCCTTCCGGAGCAACCGTGTGATGCGATGCTTGGCCAAATAGACCTGGGTTCGACCCACGCCCAGCGTCCGGGTGATTCGTGTCATCGGCCATTCCCGGGTGACGTAGAAATCAAACAGCTGGTATTGCTCTTCACTGACGCGCTGTTTGACGCGCTGGATGGCGGCATTGAGCAAATGCGCTTGCCATTCGTGGTCCCAGTCGAGGTTGATGGTGTTATCCGCCAGGTCGGGAACCTCCTCCAGCGGCTGATACTTCCGGGTCGCGCCGGCCCCATCGCCCTGCAACAGGCCGGTGCGCTTTTGCAGTTGGTCGGCGATGCGCCAGCGGGTCAGGTTGCACAGCCAGGCTTTGAAGGAACCCAGGCGGCGGTCGCGTTTGAACTTTTGGATGTTCCTGGCCACGCAGATGACGGTTTCCTGGACCACTTCCTCGGCTTCGGTTTGCCGGAGGCCGGCTTTGAGCGCGACCGAGTAGATCAGGCGCCAGTAGGTATCAAAGAAGACCCGCCAGCTTTCGTCGTCGCCCCGGTTCTGCAGCCGGCTCAGGAGGCTGTAGCGGGTCGCGACGAGCTTGTCAAAGGTCGTGGTGGTCTCGGGAACTATGCCCATAAACGTTGCCGTCGGTGGCCCAGGTTTCCAGGTTCCCGGAGTGAATCCGGTGGCAGCATAACAAAGGTCGGCCTGCAGTGGGGCAGCTGTGTGCGCGTGCTTAAAAGATGAGCCGGCGAAGTTTGCCGGGGATGTCCGCAATAGCGCGCTGTGCGGGACTGGGGGAAGGGGAGGGCGGCAAGGCATACCCGCCGCATGGGCGGGCTGCCCTCCGTCCAATTTGCCAAGCGTTCAGATTCGGTCTTAGCCATGTGTCATGGTCCGGCGGATCTGCGGGGCCAATGGTGCGCCAGACGCGGCGAGGAATGGAGCAAAAAGCGCCGGGCGAGGCAAGCGGCGTTATCAGTTAATGCCGGGCAGTTGCTTGCGGGGGACGTTGGGTGGTGGAGCAGCGTGGGGTTGCAGATCGCGCGGCCGCGCGGGGCGTGCTGTTGGGGTTTTCAATGAAGTGCAAGCGGCCATGATCCGATTGCGTTGCCTGGCACAGACGCGCCGACTTTGGACTTTGGGCTTTAGACTCCGGACCATAGACTGTAGTCTTTGGCTCTTGCGATGTTTCGTCCCTGCATAGACCTGCACGAGGGCAAAGTGAAACAGATCGTCGGCGGCACTCTTGGTGAGGACCCCGGGCGGTTGCGTACGAACTTTGTCTCGGACCGGCCCGCCGCCTGGTATGCCGAGCTGTATCAGCGCGACAGCCTCACGGGCGGGCACGTGATCATGCTCGGCCCGGGCAACGAGGCTGAAGCCCGCTCCGCCCTGCAGGCCTACCCCAGCGGGCTGCAGATCGGCGGTGGCGTCAACCTCGACAACGCGCGGGTGTGGCTGGATGCCGGCGCGTCGCATGTGATTGTCACCTCGTGGGTGTTTCGCGGCGGGCAGGTGGATTGGGAACGCCTCGCGCAATTAGTCGCGGCGGTCGGCAAGACCCGGTTAGTTTTGGACCTGAGCTGCCGGCGGCGCGGCGAGGAATACTTCGTGGTGACCGACCGCTGGCAGAAGTTCACCGACGTTGCGCTCAAGCCGGAGAATCTCGGCAAGTTGGCCGGCTCCTGTGCCGAGTTTCTAATCCATGCCGTGGACGTCGAGGGCCAGTGCCGAGGCATTGACCGGGAGCTGGTTTCCAGGCTGGCAAAGTGGTCGCCTTTGCCGACCACTTACGCCGGCGGGGCAAGTTCCCTCGCGGACCTGGAAGCGGTGACGCGGCTGGGTCAGGGGCGGATTGACCTGACGATCGGCTCGGCGCTGGATATTTTTGGCGGCAGCGGCGTGCGGTATGAGGAGGCGGTGGCCTTCAACCGTCGCGGGAGCGGGGCATGAATCCCAAGCGCTGGTTTCACGAGCACTCGCTGAAGCTGCTGGCGATTCGTGACACACCGGAAGCCATTGCGGGCGGGGTGGCCATCGGCATCTTTTTCGGCTTCACGCCGCTGATCGGCCTCAAGACGGCGCTGACGATCCTGTTTGCCTGGCTGACCGGCAGCAACATCATCGCGGCGGTGCTGGCGCAGGCGGCGCACGACGTCGGGTTCTTTCTCATGCCGGTGCTTTACGTCTGGGAATACAGCTTTGGTTATTGGCTGCTGAGCCAGCCGCATCACTGGCCGGCAACACTTCCGAAACTGAAGTGGGAAGACATCTCTTTGCACAGTTGGCTGGTGTTCCTGTGCGGCCTGGGCAAGCCGCTGCTGGTCGGCGGACTCGTCTTCCCGGTGCCGTTCGCCCTCCTGTCCTACGTGTTTACCAAGAAGCTGGTGGCGCGTCATCAGCGCAAGAAGCACCTGCCCGACGCGGCGGTCAATCAAGTTCGAGGCGTATAGTTCATCAGAAAAACCTCAGGGAATACAGATCGGCGTCTTTCAACACGAAGCGCAGCCGCACCGTCTTTCCGGCCAGGCTGGCTACGCCGGTTCCAGCCTTCCAGGCCACGATATGATCAACCTCGTCGCCGATGGCTTCCGGGCAATCCGCCAGGGCAAAGCCGGGGAAGGGCTTCCCGTCCTCATCTTGTATCTCGACTCGCAAGCCGCCGGCGGCGCTGGTCTCGAAATTGACCTCCAGCTTGCTGCCGGAGAACGTCAACGGCTTCGTCACCAGCTCGCCGCCCCGGAACGGCGCATGCACGGAAACGAAGCCGTCGGCACGCAGCGAATAGCGCGCCATGTGGCAGGAGGGTTGGGCGTAGTGCGATACCCGGTAAAGGAACATCTCGCGCGCATTCGCCGGCACGACTCCCAGGGCGGGCGTGTTGTCGCGCGCCACCCAATCTTCCGGGCTGGGCCCCGGGCGCAGGAAGGCCTCCATGAAGGTGCGGTCATAGCGGTTCCCCCCGCGGCTCGTGAAGAATACCGAGTCGCTTGAAGCCACGCGGTAGCCGGGGTTGCTCACCAACGCGCGGGCTTGATCGGCTGCCAGCGCCGCCTTGGCAGGGAAGAAGCGTTTCGCCAGCGCGAGGTAGATTTGCGGCGCGCGGTAGTAAGGATGCGTCCCGTTGGTGTAGAGATGCTCGGGGGGCGTGTCGCCAAAGTCCATTTCCTCCGGTGTGGTCCAATGCGCAAAGTCCTTGCTGGTGGTGCGCGAGATCCAACGAAAGCCCTCCTTGCCGATCCGTTTCCAGGTCCGGAAGTAGCAGATATATTCCTCCTCGGCGGCGGACCAGAATGCCACGTTCTGCGAATCGAACACGCCATTAGTGAACACCGGGCCGGCTTGCAGCGGGCTCCAATGTATGCCGTCGGCGGAAGCATAGGCGTGCAGGCCCCGTTTGCGGTCGCCTGCCAGGGCCTTGAACCTTGCCGCCGCCGGCACGCCGGGACGCGCGTCCAGCAACGGGCTGAAGTTGTGGGCGAAGGGTGCGTTCGTCAGGATCACGTTGTTGTCCCGCGTGCCGTGTATTTCAAACAGGCCCAGGGAGGGTTTCTTCCAAGTGACGCCGTCTGCTGACTCCGCGTAGCAGACGACCGCCATGGGGCTGTTATCGCCGCTCGCGCTCGGCAACCCGCGATAATACATGCGGTAGGTCCCGCCGTCCTTGATCACCGTCGTGTAGCAGGAAAAGCCTCCCTCCCACGGGCGGTCGAATTTCAGCGCCACGCCTTCCCGCCGCGGTTCGTGCAGCTTCAGTTCCAGACCCTCCAGCCGGCCGATGAGATACTGATCTACGAACAGCTCGCGCTGGAAACCGAGCGGCAGAACTTGGTCGCCGGACCAGCCGGGCGAGGTCAGCAGCGCAAGCAGGACGGTGCCAAGGGCAGCGTTTCGGCCCGCCCTGGGACCCGGGCGTCGCAAATGCGAGTAATGCATGGCCCTATTTAGCTTGGCAACCGGCGCGCACACGAGTCCAAAGTCAGGCTGGCCGCCTTCCGCCCCGGGCGCTTATCTCTTTGACGCCTTGCCACGCTTCCCCTAGCGTTTGGGAGCTGTCAAAGCATCCATGCTAAAGTACATTGTAAAGAAGTTCATTGGCTCGAAGAATGACCGGGAAGTCAGGCGCCTCCGGCCCCTGGTCGCGCGCATCAACGCCCTCGAGGTCGAACTGCAGAAGGTTCCAGTCGAGGTCTTGCGCGAGAAGACCGCCGCCTGGAAGGCGGAGTTGTCGAAGCTCCAGGACAACGAGGAGCTGGCGCGCCGGCTGAAGGAGATCCTGCCCGAGGCATTTGCCGTCGTGAAGAACGCCTGCCGGCGGCTCTGCGGCACGGAGATCATTGTGCGCGAGCATCCGCTGACGTGGGAGATGATTCCCTTCGACGTGCAGCTGATCGGCGGTTACGCGCTGCATTCGGCCCGCATTGCCGAAATGGCCACCGGTGAAGGCAAGACGCTGGTGGCCACCCTGCCGGTGTATCTCAACGCCCTGACGGGACGCGGCGTCCACATCGTTACCGTCAATGACTACCTGGCGGCGCGCGACAGCGAATGGATGGGGGCGGTGTACAAGTTTCTGGGCCTGACGGTTGGCTGCATCCTGCACGACCAGCCGCCCAGCGTCCGGCGCGAGCAGTACAACTGTGACATTACCTACGGCACCAATGCCGAGTTCGGGTTCGACTACCTTCGCGATAACGGCATGGCCGCCCGCAAGGAAGAGCAGGTGCAGCGCGGCCATTACTACGCCATCGTGGACGAGGTGGACTCGATCCTCATTGACGAGGCGCGCACGCCGCTCATCATCAGCGGCCCGGCGGTGGTTACCTATGACGAACAGTATGCCACGTTCCGGCCGCAGGTGGAGTCGCTGTTCCGGGTGCAGGAGCGGCTCTGCAACCGGTTCCTGTCCGAGGCGCAGGACCTGCTGCGCAAGCTGCGCCCCGCCGACGGGTCCAACCCGGAGCATCCGGAGGAGATCGAGCGGCAGGCCGGGTTGCTGCTCTTCCGCGTCAAGTGCGGCCAGCCCAAGTCCGAGGGCCTGATGAAACTGCTGGAGGAGCCCGAGAACCTCCGGCTGATGAACCAGGCCGAGCTCCAGCTTCACGCCGACCAGAAGAAGGTCGAGCTCTACAAGGAGAAGGAGGAGCTGTTCTTCGCCATTGACGAGAAGAGCCACGACGCCGACTTGACCGAGAAGGGGCGCGCTTTCCTCAGCCCGAAGGATCCGGATGCCTTCATGCTGCCCGACCTGAGCACGGCCCTGCACGACATTGATAACGGGCCGGAGGTCGACGCGCGCAAGCGGCTCGAGGCCAAGACCAAGCTGCAGCAGGACTTCGAGACCAAGGCCCAGCGCATCCACGCCATCTCCCAGTTGCTCAAGGCCTACTGCCTCTACCAGAAGGACGTGCAGTATGTCGTCCAGGAGAACAAGGTGATCATTGTGGATGAGAACACGGGCCGCCTGATGACCGGCCGCCGCTGGAGCGACGGCCTGCACCAGGCAGTCGAGGCCAAGGAGCAGGTCGAGATCGAGCGCGAAACGCAGACGCTGGCGACCATCACCATCCAGAACTACTTCCGCCTCTACCACAAGCTCGCCGGCATGACCGGCACCGCCGAGACGGAAGCTTCCGAGTTCTTCGATATTTACAAATTGGGCGTGCTGGTGATTCCCACCAACCGGCCCGTGGCGCGCAAGGACGCGAACGACTCCGTCTATAAGACCAAGCGCGAGAAATACAGCGCGGTGGTCAAGGAGATCAAGGAAGTGCACGGCAAGGGCCGGCCCATCCTGGTTGGCACGATCTCGGTCGAGGTCAGCGAGCACCTGTCGCGCCTGCTCAAGCGGGAGGGCATCATCCACTCGGTGCTCAACGCCAAGTTCCACCAGCAGGAGGCCGAGATTGTCACGCGGGCCGGGCAGCGCGGCTCGGTGACCATTGCGACGAACATGGCCGGCCGCGGCACCGACATCAAGCTCGGGCCGGGCGTGGCCGAGGCCGGCGGCCTGCACGTCATGGGCACGGAACGCCACGAGGCGCGCCGGATCGACCGCCAGTTGCGCGGCCGCTGTGCGCGCCAGGGCGATCCCGGCTCCTCGCACTTCTTCATCTCGCTCGAAGACGATTTGATGCGCCTGTTCGGCTCGGACAAGATCGTCAAGTACATGGAGAAGATGGGCCTCGAAGAAGGCCAGGAGCTGGAGCATCCGCTGCTCAACCGCTCGATCGGGCAGGCGCAGAAACGCGTCGAGCAGCACAACTTCCAGATCCGCAAGCGCACGCTAGAGTACGACGACGTGATGAACAAGCAGCGCGAGGTCATCTACGGCTTCCGCAACGAGATCATCCACGGCACCGACGTCCGCGACCGCCTGATGGACATCATGGAGGAGGTTGTCCTGCAGAAGGTGGAGCAATTCACCACAGCGGAGAACGACTTTAATGAATGGAAGGTGCGTGCTTTGGCGGATTGGGTGAATTTGAACTTCCCCATCGGCCTGCCCGAGAAGGAGATCATCAAAGCCGCCGAGTCCGGCAAAGAGGAGCCGGTCAAGGGCTCCATTTTCGAGAACCTCAGCCCGGCGCAGTTCTCCGTCTGCGGCTTCATCTCGGACAGCGTCCGCAAGGCCTACGACATCAAGATCAGCTTCGAGAATCCCGAGGCGCTCCAGGAGGTGGAGCGCTACACCGTCCTGAGCGCCATTGACAAGCTGTGGCAGGAGCATCTCTACGAGATGGACAGCCTGCGCTACAGCATCGGGCTGCGGGCGCACGGGCAGCGGGACCCGCTCATCGAGTACAAGGCCGAGGCGTACAAGATCTTCGAGGAGTTGATGGTCAACATCAAGACCGAGATCTGCCACAACATCTTCCGCAGCGCCTCCAGCCTGATGGCCTTCGAGAACTTCCTGCGCAATGTGCCGCAGCAGACGACCCACCAGGCCACCAGCGCCTTCGGCGGCACCAGCACCGGCACGAGCGGCGCCGGCGCCCGCCGCGGGCCGCAGCAGGGCAGCGACATTGTCAGCGAGGCCGCCGCCGCGGTCGAGAAGGCCAAGCCGGTCCGGGTCGGTCCCAAGGTCGGTCGCAACGATCCCTGCCCCTGCGGCAGCGGCAAGAAATACAAGCAGTGCTGCGGCAGGAACTGACCGGCCCGGCTCTGCGTGCAACCAGCTTGAAGCGTGAACCCGATGAACGAGCGGCGCCGATTCCGGATTCTGCCCCAGCGGCTGCCGGGCCTCCTGCTGCTGGCGGCGTTGTTGGGTCCGGCGCCAGCCTGGGCGGAGCGGCCAGCCACCTGCGTCTGGGAGCAAACGGCCATCCTCCCGGCACCTGAAGCCAACCAGGCCGCCGCCGCGGACGACGAGTTCATCTACGCGATCACCAACAAGCGGATCGCCAAGTATGAGCGGGCCACGGGCCGGCGGGTGGCGGTCAGCACCGGCGAGGCTCATCACCTGAACAGCGGTTTCTTCTGGCAGGGCAAGCTCTACAGCGCCCACTCGAACTTCCCGCAGAAGCCCGAGCGCAGCGAAATCAAGGTGCTCGATACGCGCACCATGCAGTTGACCAACTTCAAAGAGTTCGGCGAATACGGCGGCAGCCTGACGTGGGCCATCCGGGACGAAAAGTTCTGGTGGTGCCATTTCGCCCTCTACGGCCAGGGGACCAACGCCCAGTCGTTTTTGGTTAAGTTCGACCTTGGCTGGAAGGAGGTGGCCCGCTGGCTGGATCCGCCGGACCTGATGGCCGTGATTAACGGGTCCAGCCTCTCGGGCGGCGTCTGGCACCAAGGCGCGCTGCTGGTCACGGACCATGACAACCGGTTCCTGTATCAGCTTCGCCTCCCGGCGGACGGCGGCGCTTTGCGCTACATGGAGAAGCAGCCGTCCCCATTCCCCGGGCAGGGGATTGCAGCGGACCCCGGCACCGGGGGCCTGGTGGGTATTGATCGGAAGAGCAAGATGGTGATTTTCGCTGTTGCCCGAAAGGCCCCACCGGCGAAGCCATGATCCAATGACTTTGCCGGGCCGATGGCTGTCGAGTTGGCCGCTCTTAAACCATCCGATATGATCACGGCGCTCCTCAGCTTCTTCAAGACCGGCCCGGCTTGCCTGCCGCTGACCGATCCGGGCGCCATCCGGCGGCTCTACGAGCGGAAACGCTGGAGCATCTTCCTCTCGCTGATCTTGGGCTACGCCTTCTTCTACACCTGCCGGCTCGGCCTGTCGGTCACCAAGAAGCCGCTGCTCGACGCCGGGGTCATGACGGCAGCGGAGATGGGCATCGTCGGCTCGGTGCTGCTCTACGTCTATGCCCTCGGCAAGTTCGTGAACGGCATGCTCGCCGACCACGCGAACATCCGGCGTTTCATGTCCTGCGCGCTGCTGCTTTCCGCCATTATCAACATCGCCTTTGGCTACACGCAGCTGTTCCTCGGCTTTATCGTGCTGTGGGGGCTTAACGGCTGGTTTCAGTCGATCGGCTCCGCGCCCAGCGTCGTCTCGATCTGCCAGTGGTTCAGCAACCGCGAGCGCGGCACCCGCTACGGCATCTGGGCCGGCGCGCATAACCTCGGCGAAGGGCTTACCTTTGTCTTTGTGGCCTGGCTCGTCGGCCATTTCGGCTGGCGCGCCGGCTTTGTCGGTCCGGGCCTCCTGTGCCTGGTCGTGGCGTTGGCGCTCTTTCAGTTGCTTGGGGACCGCCCGCAGACCTATGGCCTGCCGCATGTGGCTGATTACAAGCAGGACCACTCCGCCGGCGCGCCTCCGGCTGAGAGTACAGCCGCGCTGCAGAAGCTCGTGTTCCGCAACCCCTGGGTCTGGGTCCTGGCGGTCAGTTGCGCCCTCATGTATATCGCCCGGTATGCCATCAACAACTGGGCCATCCTGTTCCTCCAGGAGAGCAAGCATTACTCGCTGACGGAAGCCGGCTTTGTCATGAGCGCGTATCCGGTAACCGGCTTTATTGGCGCCGCCGCCTCGGGCTGGATGTCGGACAAGTTCTTCGGCTCGCGCCGCAATCTGCCCACGCTCATCTACGGCCTCCTCCAAACCGGCGGCATGATCCTGCTCTTTTTGGCGCCACCCGGCCATTGCTGGCTGGATGCCGCGGCGATGGGCATCTTCGGCTTCGGCGTTGGGGGATTGATCGTGTTCCTGGCCGGCCTGATCGCCGTGGACATCCTGCCCAAAGCCGTCGCGGGCACCGTCAAAGGGTTGATTGGCCTGTTCGCCTATGTTGGGGCGGGCACACAAGACTGGATCAGCGGCCTGCTCATCGAGCATCACAAGACGGTCGTGGATGGCGTGACCACTTACAATTTCGCTGCCGTGTTCTACTTCTGGATTGGCGCCTCCCTGCTTTCCATGGCGCTCGCCGCCTGCGCCTGGAACGTGCGCCCGCGCGAATAGGTGCCGCTGCGGCGTTCAGCCCTTCGAAGTTCGGTTCTGACTCCCTTGGTTGCCTGCTCGGGGGCAGTAGTCCAACGCGCCTTACCCGGGGACGGCTTGTAGTCCGTGGCCTGACCACTCCGCAGCAGTCGCAAGATGCTCAGTATCCACCACCCGGGCAAGCCGGGCAGGAGTACGAGCCATACGCAGGCCATACGGAAGCCCAGCGGTGGCTATGCGTGCCGGAGGCGGTGGGCACGGAGACGGCATCCCCTTAAGGCTGCGAGCGCTTGCCTATGATAACCGTCACTCTGCGCTGCCAAACACGAGACTGACGGGCGCGAACGCGCCGACCCTCACCTTGCAGGCGCCATTCCGAACAGGGATAGGTTTGCCGACCGGACGACCGTGCAAGTCCACGGGCTGGGCTTGCCTGGCGGTTGTGCCTTCGGGCAGGCGGACCGTGACAGTGCCGGATTGGCCGGCTTGTTCCCACAGGCGCAGGACAGTGCCGGGACCGTCGGGGTTGGCGCCGTAGGCGGTGACCTGGATGCCCTTGCGCGAGAGTTCGAGGCCATGCCGGGTGGGCGGCAATGCGCCGGGCGCGCCGTCGGCGACCGCGGCGAAGAGGGGATAGCGCGCTTCGAGTGACGGAGTGATGAGGGAAGGCTCGGCGGCGTAGTGGCCGATGGCCCACAGGCGGACGCGCGAGGTCCAGGTGCCGCGGTTCCAGAGCCGGAAGTTAGTGCTCCATTGGTTATTGAACAGGTTCACGTAGGCGACGGGTTTCTTCGGCACGAAGTCCAGCGAGTAGCGCCAGCAGCCGGGGGTATCGAGGCTGACGAGGGGATAGTCAATCGGGCAAAAGCCCACGCCCCGGCCAGTGTCGTCGGTCATGCTCACGCCGGTGTTGATGCCGAACAGGTGGCGGTTCGCGCCGGTGACGATGTCGTGGGCCGGGTCAATGATGGACGCGAGGCGGCCGAGGTGAAATTGCGGCTCGTTGACGTTGAGCGGCAGGCACAGCCAGCCGGCCTCGGGCCAAGGCTCGAAGGGCTTGTCGTGCATAGTGATCTCCAGGTCGGCGCAGGGTTGATCGCGGTAAAGGATGAGCCGGGTGGTGACGGCGGGCAGGTTGGTGGTGGCAGCGGCTTCCATGATGGCGTCCACCGAGATGGCGGTTTCCTCGAAGCGCAGCTTGAAGTTCTTCGGGGAAGCGGCCTGATAAGGGTATTGGTCGGAGGGCGGCTGGTTAGGCTTGAAGAAGTCATGATATATCCAGCCGGGCTTGCAGTAATTCGTGCACCAGCCCATGACCCTGTCCTTGTCGAAGCGCTCGTAGAGGTACTGGCCCAGGCCGAGGCCGTCGGTTTGGCCGGCCAGCTCGCGGCCGGAGCGCTTGTCCAAGAGCGAGAGGATGGTGCCGCGGGACGGATCGAGTTTGGCGGCGAGGAAGGGGCTCTCGATGGTGGCGGAGGCGGCGGGGTGCGTGGTGCGTGGTGCGTGGTGCGTGGCGGGCGCTTCAGTAGCGACGTAGGTGCGGTAGCCCATCGGCGGGATGTCGCGGGCGAGGAAGGCCAGCCGGTTGCCGTTTGGCTGGACGAGGACAGCTTCGCCGCCGTCCATGGGCTTCACCGCGGCCGGCACTAACTCGGCCGCGCTAAGCATGGCTACACCGCTGCGCTTCCAGGGCAGCGGGTTATAGACGACGATGCGGTGGCCTTGAACGCTCACGCTTTGGGCCAGGACCCGCAGGTTGCCGGCGAGTGCCGGGGTGATGACCTGGTTGGCCTTGATGATGTAAGCGGTATGCTCATCCCAGGAGCCCTCCAGGCGGTCGAAGCGGCCCGCGGCGCGCTCCTGTTTGAATTCGTCGCCGTAGGTCAGCTTGTTGCCGATCCAGTAGATGGCGCCGCCCCAGGTGTGCTCGCCGTAGAGCAGGCTTTGCTCGTAGGCCTCGGCGATGGCCGGCGCGTCATCGGGCACGGGCAGGCCCCAGCCGCGCAGTTGGGTGTTGAGCGCCTCGGTGGCGGGGATGAGCGGGCGCGTGTTGCGGGCCAGCTTCGCGCCCACAGGATCAGACATCGGACCGTGAATCCACGTGTCCGGGGTGTCGCCGCGCACGATGGGCAGAGCGGGCTTCTCGGCGAGGATGGCGTCGCCGAAGTCGGAGAGTCGGCCGATGCGGACCTTTACCCCGGGGAACTGTTTGGCGGCCTGGTCGAGAACCTTCCTGACCTCGTCCGGGCGCGGGGGGCCGTGGTTATCGCCGGTGTGCAGACACGCCAGCCAGGTATGATAAGGCCAGTCCGTTGGCGGGGTAAGTTGCGTGCCGTAGTCGGGCGAGTAGAGGGTGAGCACGCGGGAGCCGTCGGGGCCTTGCCACCAGTAGAGCAGGGGCACCTTCAAGGACGCGCTCGCGCCATTGCAGCCGATCATCATGAAGTCTATCCCGGCGTGCTTGAGGATAGTGGCCAGCATCCAGGTGTGCTCGGGCACATCGGTCATCTTCCCATCCCGCGGCATGTCCAAGCCGAGGCGGCGGGTCAGGCGGGCGGAATAGCCGAGGCTGCGCACGAGGTCTTCGGCCTCAAGCAGCTCGGTGTGCGTGGTGAAAGGCAAGCCGTGGACGACGAAGCGCCCCTCGCGCAGGGCCTGCTCGACGCGCTCCTTGCGCTGCGGCGATTGGCCGGGCCAGTCCTGGAGAATCTTGTGCAGCGGCCAGCCGGCCAGGGTCCAGGCGAACTGCTGTTGCGGCGGCAGGTCGCGGTTCTGGTCCACGACGTCGAGGGCCTGGTCAAGCATCGTGGTGCGGTATTTCTGCACGATGTTGCTGGCCATGTCCGTGTAGCCGATGTCGAAGTGGGTCTTGAAGACGACCACGATTTCCTTCACGCCCGGGACTAGGGTGATCGGCTGGCTGGAGAGCAGGCGGCGACCGTCGTAGAGGGCGCAGGTGGTCTGGAGGGGGTGTTTGACGGCAGGCACAAGAAGCTCGATGGACTGGCGGCCATCCTGCAACTGCACGCGCTGCCGCTGCTGTTTGCCGATATGGATGGCGACTTCCTTCGGTCCACCAGCGTGGACGATTGCGGCCGCGATGCGCTGAAACGACTTGCCCTCGCGCTCGACGGTGCCCGGCAGCGGCCGGGCTGAGGTTAAGGTGGTCACTTCCCTGACGGTGCCGGCTTGCACCGCGGCGGGGGCTTCGAGCGCAAGCGAGTCGTAGAGCAGCCAGGCGCCGGCGATGCTGGTTAGGTTGATCTGATTATTGCCCGTGCGGAGCCAGGCGGCGGGGAACTCGACCGTGACCTGGCAGGGCTTGCCGGCACTCGGGTTGCCAAAGATCGAGGCGTCGCTGGCACCGGCAGGCAGCGGGCGCTCGAAGGCCTGGCCGTTGACCTCGATCCGCAGCGTCGGCGGCAGGTGATGATAGGTGTCGAGCACTTCAAGCCCCAGGCGGCAAGTGCCCTGCGACACCGTTGCGTCGAGGCCGAACAGGACAGTGAAAGTGTGCGGCCGGTTGCCGGCCCAGGCATCCACCGGTCCGGGTTGAACGTAGGGCCATGCGGTCTTCGCGTCGGACTGGCCGACGATGTAGAAGCCGTCCTCGGCGAATCGGTCGTAGCCTTTGGGTGCGAGGGCGAACTCGGCGTTGTTGCCGTCTTTGGTGCCGATTTGCCAAAGAGTTTTGGTGTCTGTGGCGGCCGCGCAGGTTAGCGCAGCGAGCGCCGGCACGAGGAGGAATCTTCGCAGAAAAGTCATATTAAACATCCAACATCCGACATCCAACCTCGAAAATCCAATGGCCGCCATTTCGGGCATCACTGGATGTTGGATGTTCTTGGGTTTCACCGGGGGCTACTCCTTGGTTCCGAACACGGCTTTAACGGCTTCAAGATAGCCGTAGCCGTATTCCTGTTCAGGTTCGAGCGTGCTGCCCTCGGGCCATTCGTTCCAGGCGTTGACAGTGATGACTTTGGGGGTGGTCGGGGCGGCCAGCAGGCGTTGCTTGATGATTTGGCAGGCTTCGCGGAAAGCGGCGGGCGTGTTGCCGACCATGACCGGGTTGACGACGTGGGCGGCGGGCTTGTCCCACTTGGCGTCAGGGTGGGCGCGGGGGGAGTTGTCCCAGTTGATCGTTGTGTTCGGGAAATAGGGCACCGGGTAGTTGGTGAGCGCGGCGGCGTAGAACTTGAGATAGACGTCGCGGCCCTGAACGTAGTCGGAGACGGGGAAGGTGCTGTAGTTGAGCGCGCCGTGATGGACCCAGGTGTAGCCGGTCAGGCTGTCGAGGGCGAGATCGGTGCAGAGCTTCGGCCAGTCGGCCGGTGTCTTGCCACCGGGCAGGTTGGGACGGCCCCAGAGGACGGCGTTGATGTGCAGGCCCGGCAACCCCGCAGCCTTGGCCTTCTGACGGAAGCCGTCCAGCGCGGCGCGGGAAGCTTCGACCGAGCCGAAGCTCTCCAGGAACAGGCTCATTTCGTAGATGGAGAAGTAGGGCTGGCCGTCAATCTTCCAGTAGCTCGGGTGCTTGAAGTAACGGGCGATGACGAGGTCCGTGATCTTGTCCCACGTGGCCGGGGTGACCTTGCCGGGGTAGAGCAGCTTGATCTTGTCGGCGGGGTTGTAGCCCTGGATGTCGAACCAGTCGTGGTTGGCCCACATCAGGCTGAACTTGAGGCGGTTGTTGTTGGTCGCCTGGAGGAAGCCTTGCTCCAGGGCCCGCTGGAGATAGGGGCCGTCGTCGTAGTAATACCAGTCGAAGATGAAGGCGTTGACGCCGTAATTGGCGGCGGCGTCAATCTTCCGGGCCATGACCTTGGGATCGGATTCGTCGGTGTAGCCCCAGAGCGGCACTTTGGGTTGTTTATGGCCCGGGAAACGCGGCTTGGCCTTGCGGATGAGGTCCCACTCGGTGAAGCCGGGATACTTGGCCTTATCCCAGCGCGGGTCGGGGTGCTCGCAAGGGTAGTAGTAGGCGGCGACAGTGATCTCGGGGGCCGAAGGAGCGGCATGGCCCAGCCGAACCGTAATCAGTGCCAGGGTGGCAACCCAAAGCAGACCCTTGGCCGCGCTCCCGGGAAACCTCGTCGGTCTGACTGAAAAGTGCATAAGGGTGGCCGAAACCCTAAGCGGCCCGATGCGGGGAGTAAACCAGAATGTTCAGTTAGATTGCCCGGGCGACGGCTCCTGGAGTGTCTGCTTGCCGCTGCCCAGCTTTTGGCGGGCGCCGGAAGGCAGGACCGCGGCCGCTTTGACACCCTTGGGGACCTCCACTTCGAGCCGGAAGGTTGCTTCGTCCCGGCGCCAGCGGCTGGCGACGAGGCCCCGAGGCGTCAGCACGATGGTCGCCGCGCCGGCCAGGGCCCCGGGGTTGGGCGCAATGAGAATTTCCCGCCACCCAACGCTGTTGGTCGGCTGCCGAATGCCGCCGACGTAGCCGTAATACCACTCCATCACGTGGCCCAGCATGCAGTGGTTGAGGGATTGGTGGCCGTCCATCATGGCATCCCAGGTCTCGGGCAGCGAGGTCAGCCCTTTGGCGAGAATGCCGCCATAGCTGCCCAGGCCGGTGCGCGAATAGACGCGGTGCAGGACATCCGAACGTCCCGCCTCCGCCAGCGCGCGGATGAAATAGACGTGGCCAACGTCTCCGGGCGTCTGCTGCCAGTCGCGTTGCTCCAGATCGGCGATGATATCCTCGACCAGCAGCGCGCGGTCTTCCGTCGGGACCAGGCCGGCGCATAAGGCCATGGCGTTGGCGCATTGCGGACTGCCGTTGTGGCAAAGCTTGTGCGTGGTTGGGTCCTGGAAGTGCCGCCGGAAGTCAGCGGCGATTTGTGTGTGCAGGTTGCGGTAGGCCTTGGCGTCCCTGGAACGCCCAAGCGCCTGTGCCGCGCGCGAGACGGCATCGGCGCACAGCCCCCAGGTGGCCGTGGCGGACAGGTCGGTCGGGGTGAAGCGCGACGGCCCCGGCGGCTGGCCGTGGCCGTAATCATACCAATCCCCCAGCCCGGCGGGCGCGAGGCCATCCTTTGCTTCCCGCCCGATGAAGTCAGTGAAGCGGCGCATCAGGTCGAAGTTGTCCTTGAGGATTTGCCGGTCGCCGAACCACTGGTAGTGCTGCCAGGGCACCAGGACCGCCGCCGCGCCCCATTCCACCGTCCAGTTGAACGCCCCGGGGAAGCGGCCCGCCGGGTAGCTGGGCGCCACGGTCAGGACGCGCCCGCTGGGCTCCTGCGCGTCGCGGATGTCGCGGGCGATCTTGCGGAACCATTCGCGGCCCTCGTAGCGGTAGAGAAAGCTGGGCTCCAGCAGGTAGGCGCACTCGAGCCAGCCGAGCTTTTCCCGGTGCGGGCAATCGGTCATCACCCAGCTCATGTTGGCGCGCATCGCCGAATCAATAAGCTGGTGCGTGCCGTGGTACAAATAGCTGGAAGGCTGGAAGCTCCCGGTCTCGGCCAGGCCGGCGCGCACCGGCACCAGCTCCAGGCGGCGGATAACCGGCAGATTCCCGGGATTGGCCTCGCCTTCCGGCACGGCGCCGGTCACCTCGACGAACTGCATGCCCAGGTAGAAGAAGATCCATTGATGCGTCCATGCCTCGCCGTCGGTGACCAGGTCGCTCCCGACGATGTATCCCCCGAACAGCCGGTCCTCGGCATTCTTGTGCTCGCCGCAGCGGAACCGGATGCGGTCGCCGGCCTTGCCGCCGGTCACCTCGACCCGCAACTGGGCGGCGGTATTCCGGGGAAAGGTATAGAGGAAGACGCCCGGGGCCGGCTGCTTCACCGAGACCGCGGGTTCAGGCTGGAACGCCTTGATGCCCGGCCAGGAGGTTGGTTCGAGCTTGCCGGCGGGGGCGCTTGCCAGCCGGGCGGTTTGCCATGCGTGGTCATCAAAGCCCGGGGAGTCCCACCCCGTCTCCTGGAAGCGCGCGTCGAAGTCTTCGCCCGCGTAGATGTGGGAGAACACCACCGGGCCGTCCGCCGTGCGCCAGGTTTCATCGGTGCCCAGGGGGCCGGGCGTGCCGCGTTTGGGCTCGAAGTGAATCTCGGCGCGGAGGAGGAAGGGTTCGCTGGCCGTTCGCTGCGGGCCGTGCTTGTTGTAGCGCCCCGGGGGCGGATTGGGATTGTTCCAGAACGAGTTGCCGAGCATGACGCCCAGGCAATTGGTCCCTTTGGCCAGCAGGCCGGTGATGTCGAACTCGCGGTAGTAAAGGGTCTTCTCGTATTGAGACCAGGGCTGGTTCATGCCCGTGTCGGCGAGCCGCTGGCCGTTGACGCGCGCGTCAAAGTCACCCATCCCCACAAGGCGCAGCCAGGCGCGGCGCGGCACCCGGTCGAGGACGAACTCCTTGCGGAATATCGGGCAGGCGCGGTTGGTGGCCACGCCCGCCGGCGGGGCGATCCATCGTGCCTGGTCAAACTCCGCCGCCGCGGCGCCGGTCAGGGCGGCGAGCGCCGGCGCGAGGAGGATTCTCAGCCAGCAGATCGTGTGTCTTCTCATAATAGCCGGGATCGTTCAGCGGGTAGCGAGGAACGGATTGCCCCGGGCAGGGCAGCTCCGTGCTTCGGTTGCCGAATCGGACGTCAACTCTACTGAAATCAATCCCGCGGACAAGAACCGACTCCGCTCGTGTCGCGGCTCCGCTCGCCCGGGGTTGTGAACCCGGGGCTTGACAGTGAATTCCTTTCAACCACCATCCGCGCGTGGCTCTCTTCACCATACAGAATGAGTTTCGCTACGAGATCGTGCGCAAGATCTTCGAGGGCGGCATGGGGATTGTGTATGAAGCCGAGCAGCACGGCGCGCGCGAATTCGTCAAGCGGGTTGCCATCAAGGTAATCCGCCAGAACTACGCCAACCAGAAGCAGTTCATTGATAACTTCATCGGCGAGGCGAAGCTGGTCGCAGACCTGATCCACACCAACATTGTCCAGACGTATCACTTGGGGGAGACCAACGGCGTCTATTTCATGGCCATGGAGCTGATCCGGGGCGTGAACCTCGAGCAGTTCGCCCAGCAGTTGGCCGACAAGAAGCGCGTCCTGCCCAAGGAACTGGCGGTCTTCATCGTCAGCCGGGTCGCCCGCGGTCTGGCTTACGCGCATGCCAAGGCCGACAAGGACGGCAAGCCGCTGGGCCTCGTCCATCGCGACGTGAGCTTCAAGAACATCATGATCGCCTTCGAGGGCGATGTGAAGCTGACGGATTTCGGGATCGCCAAGGCGCGGGGATTCCTGGTGGACCAGGAGGGCGAGGTGGTGGCCGGCAAGGCGGACTACATGAGCCCCGAGCAGGCGGATTTTCAGGTCACCGACCAGCGGTCGGACCTTTTCTCGGCGGGCGTGGTGCTGGGGCACCTGCTGCTGGGCAAGAACATCTTCAAGGGCGCCACGGCGGAGGAATCCCGCCAGCGCATGATCGGCCTGCCCATTCCCGACTTCCGGTCGCTCGACCCGCGGATTGACGACCGGCTGAACGAGATTCTGCACCGGGCGCTGGCGCGCGAGCGGGACAAGCGGTATGCGACGGGCGGCGAACTGCTCTACGACCTGGAGCATTACATCTATCACTCGGGCTACGGGCCGACCAACGAGACCCTGGGCAAGTACATCCGCGAGCTGTTTGGCCAGGCAGTGCCGCCGGCCGGTACCCAGGGCATGACCGGCGGCACCAAGCGCACCAAGCGGTCAACGCGCATTACGACCAGCAAGAAGGCTTAGAGGGCAGACTGCGGTAACACCGGGGGGTGAATGAGCAATCGCATCGTCAACGTGGGACTCATCCAGGCAACCAGTTCGCCCGATCCGGCTGCGAACCTGGCCGGAACCCTCGCTGCCGCCGAGCGCGCCGCCCGGGACGGCGCCCGGATCATCTGCACGCAGGAATTGTTTGGCTCGCAGTACTTCTGCCAGTCCGAGGACTACCGGCATTTCCAACTGGCCGAGCCGATTCCCGGCCCCACCACGGCGGCTTTTCAAAAGCTGGCCAAAGAACGGCAGGTGGTGGTGATCGCGTCGCTGTTCGAGCGGCGCACCGCCGGCCTCTACCATAACACCGCTGTGGTCATTGACGCGGACGGCTCGCTGCTGGGCAGCTATCGCAAGATGCACATCCCGGACGATCCGCTTTATTACGAGAAGTTCTATTTCACGCCCGGCGACCTGGGCTTTCGCGCCTGGCAGACCCGCTACGCGAAGATCGGCGTGTTGATCTGCTGGGACCAATGGTATCCCGAGGCGGCGCGCCTGACGGCGCTGCAGGGGGCCGAGATTCTCTTCTATCCCACCGCCATTGGCTGGCATCCGCGCGAGAAGGCCGCCCTGGGCGAGCAGCAGCACGCCGCTTGGGAGACAATCCAGCGCAGCCACGCCATTGCCAACGGCTGCTATGTGGCGGTGCCGAACCGTGTCGGGCATGAGAAGCTGGCCGGAGAAGGCATCGAGTTCTGGGGCCAGAGCTTTGTGGCGGGGCCCTTTGGCGACGTCCTCGCCCGGGCCGGCGCCGGCAGGGAAGAGACGCTGGTGGTGCCGCTCGACCTGGATAAAGTGGACGACACACGCACGCATTGGCCCTTCCTGCGCGACCGCCGCATAGACGCCTACGCGGGCCTGACCCAGCGCCTGATTGATTGAAAACGGTCTGGATCACTGGCGCGGGCGGATTGATCGGCAGTTGCCTCGTCCGGGGCGCACCGCGCTTTGCGCCGGATGCCAACGTAGTGGCTCTTACCCGCGACCGGCTGGACCTGGCGGACTCCGCCGCCGTGCGGGCCGAGTTCCGCCGTCAGCGGCCGGGGCTCGTGATCCACTGCGCCGCGCTGAGCAAGAGCCCCGAGTGCGAGGCTAAACCGGCTCTGGCACGGCAGCTTAACGTCGAAGTCACCGCGCTGCTGGCCGGGCTGGCTGCGGAGATCCCGCTGTTCTTCCTCTCCACCGACCTGGTCTTTGACGGCCGCGCCGGCAACTACGATGAGAGCGCCGCCGTCAACCCGCTGAGCGTCTATGCCGAGACAAAGGTGGCGGCGGAGCAGGTGCTGCGCGCCAACCCCCGGCACACCGTGATTCGCACCTCGCTCAACGGCGGCGTCTCGCCCACCGGCGACCGCGGCTTCAATGAACAGATGCGCCGGGCCTGGCAAGCCGGGCAGACCTTGCGGCTGTTCACGGACGAGTTCCGCTCGCCCATCCCGGCGGCGGTCACCGCCCGCGCCATCTGGGAGCTGGCGGGGCAGGGGGCAACCGGGCTGTACCACATCGCGGGTCGTGAGCGGCTCTCGCGCTGGGAGATCGGGAGACTCCTGGCCGCGCGCTGGCCGCACCTGGCGCCGGTGATTGAGGCGACCTCATTGAAGGAATACCAGGGCGCCCCGCGCGCGCCGGACACCTCCCTGAATTGCGCCAAGGCGCAGGCGCTCCTCTCCTTCCGCCTGCCGGGGCTGACGGAATGGCTGTCCGCCCACCCCGAGGAGACCTTTTAGCCAGGGCAGCAGAACCCGCGCTCGGGAGAACCCTCTCAGTTGCAGGAGCCGAGGTCAGGGCCTGTGGCCCAACCCTCTGGATGGAAGGCGAGCGTCTGCACGAGCCCCAATTTCCTCGGCATTCCAAGAGAGTTTGGGCTCGCGCGGACGCTCGCCCTCCCGGTCTAGCGTGGTGGACAACACGCCCTCACGCCGCCTCCTGCATTTTGAGAAAACTGCCTGCCGTGCAGTTGTTACAGGGAGCACACGTGCCCCTGCGGAAGCCAGGCAAGGGATTGCCACAGGCCCACCTAAGAGCGGCCGGAGCTGGATTGGTTGCGGCGGACCGGCATGCCCCCCACCGTCCACATGGCTCACCCCACCGTTACCTCACCGTTACCTCACCGTTGAACCTCTGCAAGCCTTGCAGAGGTTCAACGGTGAGGTAACGGTGAGGTAACGGTGAGGAGACGGTGGGGAGAGCCGGGGGAGAGCCGGAGGCGGCGGCGGGCGCCTGGCTTGGCTCGGTTTCGCCAAAAGGGGGCTTCGCCTGGGTTGATCAGGGCCATTTCCGGGCATTTCCGGCCTCCGGCAGCCGCGCCGGTCATTCACAGGGCTTGGTTTCCTCCATGACCCCACTGTGCCAACTTGGCTCAGTTGCGGAGAGGATGCCCGGATGGCCTCTTGGGGGCGGGGAGGTTGCAGGTATCCGCCTGCCACGGGAAGAGGAACGTCGAACCTCCAACGCCGAACCTTGAACCTTGAACTCCACCAGTCGAATGATTCTCGCGGGGTATTCCAGCAGCCGCTCTTCCAGGTCATAATCCGCCTTCATCCTGCTGCTCCCTCCTTTCGGTTCAGTGTTCGAGGTTCGGTCTTCACTCCATCGCCCCTCCGGTCCTGTCCCCTGCTTTGGGGACAAGCCCTCGCCGCTTACTTTCCCCTATAGTCCGGGAGTCGTGGGTTCAGCGATTCAGTTCAACGGCAGTGTATCCGCCATGCCGGCCATCACGGTCAGGGCAATTTGTGCGCTTGTCGCCAGCCGGCACGGCGGATACACTGCTTCAGGTTAGGCGGCTTCGCATGAGACGAGCACCATTGTTTTTATCAGTTGTGATGCTTGCCGGCTGCAATCAAGAGGCCAAGCATGACAGCGAGGCGTTGGATACTCGGCTCGCCTCAGTCCGCGTTGACAGAGTGGAGTTTGTCTCGTGGGATCGCGAGATTACTAATACAGTTACGGGCGCGGAAGCTCAGAAGATTCTGGCTTCGTTGGCGCAGACAAACCGCACCAGCGGCACGGAGTTGAAGGACAAAATGCGCCGTGTGTATTTCATGAACGGCACACAGCGAGTTCTTGAGCTTTCACTGACTGACAGCGGTATGTGGAGATATGGCGAGTATCGTTTTGCATTGCGCTCACGATGATATGAGAGACATCCAGTCGCCTACCCAGGTGTGGAGCGGATGGGGGCCAGCCGTTCAGGTCAGCCACAATTCGGACGTCAATGGCGGCTGGCCCCCACCGCTCACACCCGTCGTTAGCTGCGCGGCTTGAGTATGCGGTTCCTTTTGACAATCGGCGGTGTCGGCAGCCTCGGGTTGGCGATCCTGCTGTGCCTCCCGCTGGGCTCCTTCGCTTGGCAGGAGATTGCGTTCCGTCGGAGCGTTCACAAGACCACCTTCGCGGATTTGGTGTCTGGAAACTACCCCCATCACAGCAGCCCGTCAGATATGATCGTCTCAGTCGGACCACTGACGCTGTCCGGTTGGCAACTATGGGCTGCGGCTGGTGGGTTAGCGGGCGTCGGTGTCCTGTTTGCCTGCCTCGGAGTTCATGTTTTATCATCGCGAGAGTCGGGCAACTAACATGGCTGCTTCAGTGGACGCGCCGATGACGCGCCTGTTTGTATTTGAATGCCAGTGGCGGCGCGCGACTGAGCAACGGCGTTAGCTTGGCACTATGAAAATCAGTCGGGAAGATTGGGATC
>CAZDOO010000056.1:0-38901 GCA_964507045.1 uncultured Verrucomicrobiota bacterium
CCTCCGACCGCTGACACCTCCAACCTGTCATAGGTGCCAGGCGTGACGCTTACGCGGCAACGGCAAAAACCAGCCTTTATGATGCCAGTGCGGCCAGCAATCCTCCCCTCCGCGGCAACATCCCCAATGAACCGGCCAGGCCGCAACACCTACGATGACCGCGTGGCTATTCGGCCAAAAAATCAGATGCCAGTCCGGCCAACTCCCCCAAAACCTATGATGCCAAATGAGTGCGTAACAGCTATCCTCTATACGATCATCGAGAGCTGCCGCCGTCGTGGCGTGGAACCCCTTGCCTACCTCAAGGACGTTTTGACGCGCCTGCCCTCCATGACCAACAAACAGGTGCCGCAACTGCTGCCCTCCGTCTGGGGCAAGCCCACTGAAGAACTGCTCCGAAAAGCTTCATAGTTGTCAGAAGCGCTACGCCTCTGACAACTATGAGTGACTCCTCCAATCGCCAAAGCCGCCAACCTGCCATAGGTGCCCAGCGTGGCGCTTACCGTGATACATGGCCCCGGGATACTCCACTCGCAGCTTGCTGCGGCATGGATCAAGTGTTGGACCTGCCCTGCTCAGAAGTCAATCGCAAGCCGCCGAGCTTTCTACGGTCTGACCCTGCGATGGTCCATCCTACTTCCGAGTGATTCTCTCCACCAATACTTCCACCCCGCTCGCACGAACAACTCCATAGTTGGTTGAAACAAACGTGTGACTCCTACGATATTCCTTCGCGATTTCGAGCACTTTCTTCTGGCTCTCATCAAGGGCAGCTTCTTCCTGGCGGAAGTGAAGCGCAGTGATCCCCCCATCAAGAGAAGTCTCCAAAACGAATTTCGCTCCAGAGATGTCGTTACTGTTTAGCCTGTTTAGCGTTACGACGTTCTTGCCCAACGATGCAGCGATTTCGGAATACACAAGGCCCTCATCCTTCGGCTTCTTTCCACCCTGCATGAAGAACAGTCCGGTTGCGCCCACAAACCCGAGAGCGAACGCCAGCGAGAGCCTTACAACACTGATCCTAAGTTTCATACGAATCAGTTGTTTGGTCCAGGTCCAACTAAGCAAGCCGTATATCTGGCTTCGCAATTGGCGATGCACTGATCAAATTTATCACCCTTGTTGAAAGACTTCTCCGCACAACAGGTCTCACAACCCGTCTTCAACGCCAAGCAGGCCGCCTGTCTTGTCCCCCGTAGCTTCGGCAGTTTGCTGGATGGGCCCGACGGCCAACAACTCTTCGGGTCTTCAGGGTCGGGGCAATTCTTTTGAGATGGTTTGGACGGTGGTGAATCTTTTGGCGGCTTTGGCTTCGGTTTGCCCCAGACAGGCCATTTTGACGGAGGCCACCAGTCGCGGCCATCGCTATCTACACGGTCAAGAGGGTCATTAAGCAAGACACCGTAAAGATTGACGCCTCCATCTTCTTCAATCGGATCCGAATTCATCCACCTCTGCAGGCTCGGCGCGTAGAATCTATGCCCGTAGTAGTACATTCCGCTGGCGACATGGAATTCCTTGCTCGAAAACCGGTAAGTGTTGGCCTCGGCCAGGCTGCCGCCCAGCCAGACTGTGTTACCAAACGGATCGTAGCGGTAAGTGGCGACGACGGATTGACTCGCATTGATCAGGCACGTGATGTTCCCGTTGCCGTCCGCGTGGTAATAGGCGTGGCTCGTCCAATTGCTTCCATCCGTGGTCGCCGATCTGGCCAGCAGGCCGCCAATACCCCCGGCTCCTTCGAGGCTGCCGCTCAAATCAACACCCCGGGTGTAGCTGACTTGCGGACTGCCGCCTGACTGGCGCTCCTGAATCACCCGCCACCCATCGTAGATGTACTCCACCCCGTATTCCGGATACCACCCCCCCCCGCCCCGCAGACCCGCTGACCGCCGCGCCAGATCCTTGTCAAGCTGGGGCGTCAATTCCACACGCCGGCGCAACCGGCCCAAGCCGTCATACTCGAACTCGGAACGGAACCCCACCCAGTCGCCGAAATCATCCTGGTAGAGCGCCTCGACAACGCACAACCGGTTCTCGTCGTCATACTCGCACCTCATGGCCGTGCCACTCCAGTTGGTTAGATTGCCGTTGCCGTCATAATCCATCTGGCCGAGGATTGTCCTGTTAGTCAGTTGATTCTTCACATCGCAGTACCACCAGAAAGGGGTCAAACCGTAGATTGGAATTCGAGCTGTGCGCATTGTTTAAGGCCGGTCAGGACGTAGGGTCAGAACAGCGTATTCTCACAAGTTTCCACGCTTTGCCCCTGCCGATACAGCAAGTGGGCCACCTGCGCTGGGGTACCCATCTCCAGGTGCTTGGCGATCCATTTCAAGCTCATGGTTGTTTCCTGGCGCAGCCGCAGTGCCATGTCCCTTGGGTACCAATTGGCAGCCAAAGTGTCAATAGCCACCCCTTTACACCCGTCTGTCGGCGCGCACTCGGTCACTGCCATCCTAAGAGGCGGGGACGGCCACGCTGTTCGGCCGTGTCACTGGGTGGTGAGACAAAGCAACCCTTCTGCCCGCAGCTATTATCATCTCCCTTTTTAGCGTCATTTCGCGTGTTTAGCGGGAATCCAACTGCATGGATACGGCTTAGCCATTAGCAGTTCTTAATTAACTCGCTTCCCGCCAGGCGGCCGAGAACCGCCAGCTTACCCGCAAAAGAGTGGTTTTGGGCCAGTTCCAGACCCCCCTTCGGTGAGACAGCAGTAAGACAGCAGAGAGACAGAGGCCCGACCCCACCCCGCCGGAGGCCAAATGGGGCCGAGTTGAGAAGCTGGGCTTATTCATGTGGCTGGTCCGGAGCTCAGGGGAGGGCGACTCATTTTCCGGGCAATAGGGCTTGACGAGCTGCGTGGAGTTTACTAGATTGGCCATGATGTTAGTGAACATTCGACAAGTTGCGCTGGTTCTGGTCGTCGTCGTCGTCGTAGGCGACGCCGTTGGCGCTTGTCGAAGGTAAACTGAGTTTCGACAAGAACCCACGGCTGGCAGACGGTCGTGGGTTTTTTTATGCACCTGCGGCTGCCAGTCACAACCGCAAACACATATATGAGCAAGACAACTGAACAGACTAAGAAAGCGCCGGCCAGCAAGAGCGTGGAGCTCGGCCCCACCATGTCCGGCAGCGAAATCCTCGTGGCCTGCCTCGAACGCGAGGGCGTGGACACCATCTTCGCCTACCCCGGCGGGGCCAGCATGGAAATCCACCAGGCCCTGACCCGCTGCAAGACGATTCGCACCGTGCTGCCGCGGCATGAGCAGGGCGGCGCGTTCGCCGCCGGCGGCTACGGGCGCGTGACCGGGCGGGCGGGCGTGTGCATGGCCACCAGCGGCCCGGGCGCCACCAACCTCGTCTCGGGCATCGCGGACGCGTACATGGACTCCGTCCCGCTCGTGGCCATTACCGGCCAAGTGGCGCAGGCCATGATCGGCAAGGGGGCGTTTCAGGAGACGGACATCTTCGGCATGACGCTGCCGGTGGTGAAGCACAGCTATTTGATCACCGACATCAACGATATCCCGCGCATCGTCAAGGAGGCGTTTTACATCGCCCAGACCGGCCGGCCCGGCCCGGTGCTGATTGACCTGCCCAAGAGCGTGCAGCAGGCGCGCACACAGCCGGTCTTCCCGAAGGCAGTCAACCTCCGCGGCTACCGGCCGGACCCGCGGGCCAGCGACCTGGAGCTCAACGAGATTATCGGGCTGATTGAGAAGTCCGACCGCCCGGTGCTCTACGTGGGCGGCGGCATTATCACCGGCAACGCGAGCCAGGAGCTGCGTCAGTTTGCCGAGGCGACGCAGATCCCGGTCACGACGACCCTGATGGGCTGCGGCGCCTTCCCCGAGACGCACCCGCTGTCGCTGCGCTGGCTGGGCATGCACGGCGCGGCGTTCGCGAACTGGGCGGTGAATGGTGAATACCAGCCCCGCAAGAGCCCCACCGAGCCCATGAAGCAGATCGCGCCCGGCGCGGACCTGCTGCTGGCGTTTGGCGTGCGCTTCGACGACCGCGTGACGGGCAAGGTGGACAAGTTCTGCGAGAAGGGGACGATTGTCCACCTCGACATCGACCCCTCCGAGATCAACAAGAACAAGCCGGCCAACCTGCCGATCATCGGCGATGTGAAGTTCGCGCTGGCCCGCCTGGCCGCCATGGTCAAAGAGCGGCCGATCCAGAAGAAGTTCACGGCCTGGCACAAGCGCCTCGAGGGCTGGAAGGCCAAGGCCCCCTTCGGCTACACCGTGACCGACGAGGTCATGAAGTCACAGCACATGCGCGACCATCTCAAAGGCCGGGAGCACGAGGTCATCCTGCCGCAGATGGCGATCGAGATGCTCTACGAGCTGACCAAAGGCGAGGCGATTATCACCACGGGCGTGGGCCAGCACCAGATGTGGGCGGCGCAGTTCTATAAGTTCAAATACCCGCGCCAGCTAGTCACCAGTGGCGGCCTGGGCGCGATGGGCTACGGCTATCCGGCAGCGCTGGGAGCCAAGGTGGCGTTCCCCGACCGGCAGGTCGTGGATATTGACGGCGACGGCTCGTTCCTGATGAACGTTCAGGAACTGGCGACGGCGCACATCGAGAAGATTGCCGCCAAGGCGATCATCATGAACAACCAGCACCTGGGGATGGTGATGCAGTGGGAAGACCGGTTCTACGCCGGCAACCGTGGCAACACCTACCTGGGCGACCCGGAACAGCAGAAACAAATCTATCCCGACTACACCGCCGTGTGCAAAAGCTTCGGCGTGCAGTGCGAGCGGGTCATGTATCGGAAGGATCTCCGGGCGGCGATGCAGCGCATGCTGGACGCCAAAGAACCCTACGTGCTGGACATTATCGTCCCCCACACCGAACACGTGCTGCCATTCATCCCGGCGGGCCGGACCGTCGCCGACATGATCTGGCAAGGGTAGGCAGTTGTGGCGTCAGGCATCCTTGCCTGACGTGGAGGGCGGCATCCTTGCCGCCCGGAAACAGTGCGAGCGCTCGCTTGGCACACGGTCTTGGCCGCCGGGCTGGGAAGCCCGGCTTCACGTCAGGCAGGGATGCCTGACGCTACCTTGCCTGGCGCTCCCGGGCGCTGCTCCATGGCCAAACCTCCGGACACTGGCAGAATCCGGCCTTGACTGGATTGTTCTCCACATAGGCCACCAAGCGCGCGCACTCTTCGTCATCGCGAACCCAGTGATCAAACGATTCCGCCTGCCAGAAAGCCTCGCCGGTGCGATGGAGCAGCTTGTTCGCCTGGCTGCTCGTGAAGGACTTCCAACTGTGCAGAATAGCGCTCAGCGTGCAGCCGGGCATCGGCCATACAATCGCATGGACGTGATTGGGCATTACCACCCAGGCGCGAAGCTCGTAGCGCTGACCGATGAAATGCCTCAGCGCGCCCGCCACGAGGTGGGCGATTTCCGGTTTGCTCAACCAGCACGCGCCACAACCAGCATCCAGCAAAGCCTCGACCTTGTCGCAATACCACGCCAGAAGCTGCTGTTCCTCGTGCCAGGTCAGAGGCCGCTTTGCCGCCCGCGCCTGCTCCAGGATGACTCGGCGCTCCTGCTTCAGCCGGGCGATCTCCCGAGCCGGCAGCGAGTCCGCCAGCCGAAACGTGACGAAATAGACCGCGCCCTCCTTCTTCAGGTGGGGAAGCTTTCCGCGAAAATGCAGCCCCGCTACCAACGGATTCGGCGGCAAGGAAGCGCAACGCGATGAGCCAACATCCGGCATACACCAAAAGCTGGCCGCACCCGCGCCGAGGCGCAAGCGCATTGTAGCGTCAGGCATCCGTGCCTGACGTGGAGGGCGGCATCCTTGCCGCCCGGAAACAGTGCGAGCGCTCGCTTGGCACACGGTCTTGGCCGCCGGGCTGGGAAGCCCGGCTTTGCGTCAGGCAGGGATGCCTGACGCTACGCTTTGCTTTCGAGCTTCTTCTCCAGCTCCTTGACGCGGCGGATGAGCTCGGGCAATTGCGTCAAGGCGATCATCTGGCGCTTGGCCTGCCGGTCGGGCTGGGCCGGCGACCATAGCCACTTCTCGCCGTCCGGGATGTTGTTCATCACGCCAGACTGGGCGGCGACGGAGACGCGGTTGCCGATCTTCAAATGCCCGGCCAGCCCCACCTGGCCGCCCAGCACGACGTAATCGCCCAGCTTGGTGCTGCCGGCGATGCCCGCCTGCGACACGATGATGCAGTGCTCGCCGAGCGTCACGTTGTGCCCGATCTGAACCAGGTTATCAACCTTCGTGCCCTTGCCGACAATCGTCGGCCCGAGCGCGCCGCGGTCCACCGTCACATTCGCGCCCAGCTCCACGTCGTCGCAGATTATGACGCTGCCGATTTGCGGCACCTTGCGATGGATGCCGCCGTCGAGCACATAGCCGAAGCCGTCCGCGCCGACGACCGTGCCGGAGTGGATGCGCACGCGGTTGCCCACCTCGGTGCGCGCATAGAGCGTCACGTTGGGGAAGAGATTAACGTCTTCACCGAGCAGACAGTCGGCGCCAACAGAGTTGAGCCCCTGCAACACGCAGCGCGGGCCGATCCGCACCTGCTCGCCCAGGATGCAATACGGCCCGATGTGAGCGGTCGCATCCACCCGGGCGCTCGGAGGCACAACCGCCGTCGGATGGATGCCGGCAGCGAAAGCCGGTTCCGGGAAGAACAACGGTAGCACCTTGGCAAAGGCAACGCGGGCGCTGGACACGCGGATGATCGTCTTGCGGCTGGAGGTGTGGGGGCCGTCCACGATGATCACCGAAGCCGCGCTTTGCTCGGCCCGGGCGAAGTAGTTCTCGTTCTCGGCGAACGTCAGATCGCCCGGCTGGGCGCGGTCGGCGGGCGCGAACCCTTTCAGGACCAGGGAGGCGTCACCGAGCACTTCACCCCCAAGCAATCTGGCAACATCAGCGGCTGTATAAGGCATAAGGTGTTGACTGGGACAACGCGGGCTACTATAAAGACCGCGGCAGCTAATTCAATCCCAACTTTGGATATGGCTAAAACACTGCGGGTCGGAATGGTCGGTTATGGCTTCATGGGAAAGGCCCACTCCAACGCCTGGCGGCAGGCGCCCTTCTTCTTCCCCCTTAAAGCCCATGTCGAAATGCACACCATCTGCGGGCGCAACGCCGCCGGCGTGCAGGCGGCGCGCGCCCGGCTCGGCTGGCAGTTCGCCTCGACGGATTGGCGGGAAGTAGTGGATTCACCTCTCATCGAGGTCATTGACATCAGCACCCACAACGACTCGCACGCGGAAATCGCCATCGCCGCCGCCAAGGCTGGCAAACATGTGCTGTGCGAAAAGCCGCTGGCCCTCAACGTGAAACAGGCCGAAGCCATGCTCGCGGCGGTCCAAAAGGCCAAGGTCGTGCACATGGTCTGCCACAACTACCGCCGCGTGCCCGCCATCGCCCAGGCGAAGAAGCTGATCGCCGACGGCGCGCTCGGCCAGATTCGCCACTACTACGCGCGCTACGCCCAGGACTGGCTGACGGACCCGGAAGCGCCCCTGCATTGGAAGCTGGATAAGACTATCAGCGGCAGCGGCGCCCACGGCGACCTCGGTGTGCACCTCATTGATCTGGCGCGTTACCTGGTGGGCGAGTTCCAGGAAGTCTGCGGGCTGATGCACACCTTCGTCAAAGAACGCCCGTTGCCAGGTGCGGCCGCCACCGCTCCCGCCGCGCCGGTTAAAGCCAAGGCCGCCAAGGCCAAGCCGGGCAAGACCGCCCCCGCCCTGCCACCCAAGCCCACGCTGCCCCTGGGCAAAGTGACCGTGGACGACGCGACCTCATTCATCGGCACCTTCGAGAACGGCGCGCTCGCCAACCTGGAGGCCACCCGCTACGCCCACGGGCGGAAGAACCAGATGGCCTTCGAGATCAACGGGTCCAAGGGCTCGCTCTGCTTCGACTTCGAAGACATGAACCGCCTCAAGTTCTGCGACACCGCCAGCCTGCCGGATCGGCAAGGCTTCCGCGACATCCTCGTCCTGCAACCCGGCGGCGTGCACCCCTACGTCGGCCAATGGTGGCGGGCGGGACATCCGCTCGGCTACGAGCACACCTTCGTCCACACCATTGCCGATTTCATCAACGCCTGCGCGGACCAGAAGCCCGCTTACCCGACCTTCGAAGACGGGCTCAAGAACCAGCGCGTCCTGGCGGCGGTCGAAGAATCGGTCAAGAAGCGCGCCTGGGTGAAGGTCTAACGATCCGGCCTTGAACTGAACTCCGCCGCCCCCTACCCTGCCCCCGAGTTTTGGTTAGCAGAGACAAACGTTAACAATAGATACAACACGCAACACGCAATACTGATCACGCATCACGTATCACGCATCAAAACACAGGAGCATCTATGTCCAACAGACCTCTCAATGTCGGTTTAGTCGGCGGCGGCAAAGGCGCTTTCATCGCCCATCCCCACCAGAAAGCCATTCACTTTGACGGCACCCGCCGCGTGGTCGCCGGCGCGCTGTTCCCCGACCCCAAGATCGCCCTCGAAGAAGCCGCCGCCTGGCCTTACCCCATCAAGGGCTACGGCTCCTACGACGAAATGATCGCCGCCAACGCCAAGCTCCCTGCAGACCAGAAGCTGGACTACATCCTCATCGTCACGCCCAACTTCGTCCACTACGACCCGGCGATGAAAGCCATGAAGGCCGGCATCGCCGTCTTCTGCGAGAAGCCCCTCTGCCTCAATCTCAAGGAAGCCGCCGACCTGGTGAACACCTCGCGCAAACTGAAGGTTCCCTTTGCCGTCGCCCACACTTACCTCGGCCACTGGACCAGCCGGTTCAGCCGTTACCTTGTCCGCAGCGGCCTGCTGGGCGACGTGCGCTGGGTGGACAGCTCGTATATCCAGGGCTGGCTCGCCACCAAGCTCGAAGCCACCGGCCAGCAGCAGGCTTCCTGGCGCGTGGATCCCAAGCGCGCCGGCGGCTCCGGCTGCGGCGGCGACATCGGCACGCACGCCCTCATGCAGCTCCGCTACGTCACCGGCCTCGAAGTCTCCGAACTCAGCGCCCAGCTTGAGACCTTCGTCCAGGGCCGCCAGCTTGACGACCATTTCACCATCTACTGCAAGCTCAGCAACGGCGGCCGGGCCCTCGTCCGCGCCTCCCAGATCTGCATCGGCTTCAAGAACGACCTCGGCATCGTCGTCGCCGGCACCAAAGGCACCCTCGTTTGGCGCCAGGAAGAACCCGACTCCGTCACCGTCCTGCTGCCCGGCCAGCCTGACCGCGTCTACTGGCGCGGCGCCGTCAGTCCCGGCGACGGCTTCCTGCCCAAGGATGTGCCCGCCGACCTGATGGCCGAGCCGACCATTCCCTCGGGCCACCCCGAAGCCTTCCATGACGCCTTCGCGCGCCTGCACCGCGGCTTCGAGGCCGACGTCCGCAAATGGAAAGCCGGCGAAGCCTTCAAGTGCGACGGCTCCAAATACGCCAACGTCGAAGACGGCTGGACCGGCATCGCCTTCATCGAGACCTGCGTCAAGAGCAGCCAGAAGAACGGCGCCTGGACGCCGATGCCCAAACCGATCTAAACCCACAAACCTCCGGCGAGAGGGGCGGCATCCCCGTGCCGTCCCTCTCGTCAGCACCGGATCGAGCCGCTCGCCTCCAAAGACGATGGGACGAAGCTCAAGTTAACGCGTCATGAAGGCTCGTGCGTCCGCCAAACCGGCGGACCCGCGCACGGCAGATGGAGCGTATAATCGGGAATCCACGCCGCGCCTTGCTCGCCCCGCAAAAGCGCTTCGCACTTCTCCAACCTTGCAACGTCAGCGCTGACACACCGGCGGCCGCCCGGCCAGTCCAGCGATTTGTTCGACGTTTGTCGGCGTAGGATGCTTCTGATGGAAACGCCAGATGACCGACCGGTAGGATCCGGGAAGCTTCCGCCAGACACGCATCGCGATGCCGGACGGAACACCGCCGTAGAATGCCTCGGCAATGGCACCTGCAATGGCTGCCTGCGTATCAGCGTCGCCGCCGAGGGAAACGGCATTGCGAACCGCATCCTCGAAACCAGTTGAATCAAGGAAGGCGGTAATCGCCTCAGGAACGGATCTGGGACAAGTCAGGTTGATCTTGTAAGACGGACGAATCTGATCCACAGACCTGCCCAGGGCATACCCGAAGTCCTCAACGATTGCCGTCCTGATCGCCTGCTGCGACTTGCCCATCCTCGCCATGTGAATTGCCAGCGTCACCGCCTGCGCGCCCTTGATTCCTTCCGGGTGGTTGTGAGTGCACTCCGCAGACCGGCGCGCCAGCGACAGCGCCTCCTGTTCATCCCTGGCGGCGTAGGCGACGGCACTGACGCGCATCGCAGCACCGTTCCCCAGGCTGTTGTAAGGTTTCGCTCGGAGCGACACCATCCATCGGTAAAACCGCGGGCCGTATCCGCGCAGAGGCCGGCGCCAGGCATAACGTTTGATCGTGCGCCCGAAGTCCGCGCCGTTCAGCAGCGCATCCGCGACCGCCACGGAAAGCACGGTATCATCCGTATAGAATGATACCGGCAGGAAAAGCCGGAAGTCCTTCCGCTTGGTCCGAAAGTTCTCATACACCGAGCCTATGATGTCACCTGCTATCGCCCCGAGCATGCGTTTCTCTTGTTGCCGAACACCAAAGTGAGCGACCGCCGCGGGAAACGCAAGCAGGCTGCCCTTATGTGAGCGTCATTCACCAGGCCGGGTTGACAGCAACGGGCGTTCGTCAAATGCGGCCGGCTCAGCGCCGCCGCTCGTCGGCGCGAACCGCTATCCGCAAAGCCTACAGCAGCGGGATGCGGTGCTGCCGGCAGGCCGCCATCATCTCGTCCGGCCAAAGGCTCGCCTGGATTTCCCCAATGTGCGCTTTGCGCAGAAAATACATGCAGAGCCGCGACTGGCCAATGCCGCCGCCGATGGATAGCGGCATTTCATTCTTCAGCAGCTTTTGGTGCCACAGCAGCTTCTTCCGCTCCATGCAGCCGCGGATCTTCAACTGCCGCAACAGCGCCGGCTTGTCCACGCGGATGCCCATCGAAGACAGCTCGAATGCCATCCGCAACACCGGATTCCACACAAAGATGTCGCCGTTGAGCCCCTGGCAGCCGCCCGGCGTGGGGGTGGACCAGTCGTCGTAGTCGGGCGCGCGGCCATCGTGAATCGTGCCGTCGCCCAGCGTGCCGCCGATGCCGATGATGAACGCCGCCCCGCACTCGCGCAGCAGCCGGTGCTCGCGTTGCTTCGGCGTCAGCCTGGGGTATCTGGCCCGCAGTTCCTCCGCCTGCACAAACGTGATCTCCTCCGGCAACCCGGGGCGAATCGCCGGGTAACGCTCGCACACCAAATGCTCCGTGCGCTTAAGGATCGTGTAAATCTTGCGGACGATCTTCATCAGAAACTCGACGTTCCGATCCGCGCGCGTGACGACCCGCTCCCAGTCCCACTGGTCCACGTAGATGGAATGCGTGTTGTCGAGCGTCTCGTCGGGCCGCAGCGCGTTCATGTCCGTGTAAATCCCGTAGCCGGGCTCCACGCCCAGCTCGCCCAGCACCATGCGCTTCCACTTGGCCAGCGATTGCACGATCTCCGCCCGCACGCCCGGCATGTCCTTCACGGGGAACGCCACGGGACGTTCCACCCCGTTCAGGTCGTCGTTGATGCCCGTGCCGCCCTTGACGAAGAGCGGCGCGGTCACACGGCTCAGGTTCAACTCCGTGGCCAGGTTCAGCTCGACGAACTCCTTCAGCGTCTTGATGGCGTGTTCGGTTTCCGTGACCCCCAGGAGCGATTGGTACTGCCGGGGGACGATTAAGGTTTGATTCATGCGCACACTCTAACTGGGTTCAGGCCCCGATTGAAGGCCCGGTTGACCGGAATGCTTCGTGGAATGCGACCGTGCCCCGCGGAATATGCCCGTCGAAGGACAAAACAAAAAAAGCCTCCGGCGGCACCCCCTCGTGCCCAAGGTCCGCAACGTTCTTGAATCCGAATCTTCCGTAGTAGCCCGGGTGCCCCACCAGACAACATCCCCGGGCATTCAGAGTTTTCAACCGCGACAGCCCTTCCCGGATCAGGGCCGCGCCAATGCCCTGGCGCTGGCACGCCGGCAACACCGATACCGGCCCGAGACCGTACCAGTTCCGCGCGCCATCCGAAACGGCCACGGGCGAGAAGGCGATATGACCGATGACACGGCCGTCCATCTCCGCGACAAGCGATACGGCGAGCGCCCCGGCGGCGCGCAGTGCCTCGACAATGAACTGCTCCGTGTGCCGGCTGATCTCCAGGGTCTTGAACGCGGCCACGGTCACCTCCGCTATGGCGCTCGCATCGGCATCGGTTTCGCTACGGATAATGATCTTCGAGTTCATGGTCTTCCCGCCGGCCGCCAGGACCGCTGCGTAATCTCCGGCAAAGTCCCGGGTTCCGCCTGCGGGTGAATAAGATAAGCGGCTCTTTTCAACAGCTTCCACCACCTATACAAACCAACCCATCGCCCCGCAGCAAGCGCTTTAATGCTGCCTGCGGCGCCCCGAGAACGTCTTGAGGCCGTCTTGCCCCAACAGGGTGTCGGGCCTGACGGCCGTTCGGAGGCCGATTCCGCCCCCGCCGAAGGCTATTCTTCGGCATCTCAAAGCGTGTACAAGGGGAGTACAAGGGATGCACAAAGGGAGTACAATAGGTTCAAGCGTGTGCATCCTGTGAGCATCCCTTGTACACCCCTTGTACACGGCGTTTGGATGGCTGTTTTGAGGCGGAAATGGCTTTGGACGTGGGCGGGCGGGTGGCGGATTCTCTTGGGCGGGGGCGAATGTAGTGGATTTGATGCCTTCGGCGGCCTCAAACCGGGCCGTTCCGGGAGCGTTGCACCCCCTGAATGCGGCACTTCAGCCGGTTGGCAAGGATCAGAAAGCCTTGTAACGGGCTGGGGTTGCGGTTGCGCGGGGGGCCAACCGGACCGCCCGGTCCCTGCTCATGGGTGCCGCTGCCAAGCCTGAACAGTCTCCCAAGCCAGGTGCTGCAGGAATACGGCTTGCTCGGCCGAGACGCCGGTGGGGCGATAGGTGGAACCCACGGGACTTTCCCGGAATACTGTGGCGTAAATCACGTTGGCAGCCAGGTAAGTGCCGTGGATGCTTTCGTGCTCCTTGTCAGGGCCCAACATGGCGAGCGCCGGCCGTTTGGCCTGGGCGCGCTCAAAGGCGAGCCCCACTGGAGCCACTGGAATACGCAGTTGGGCACTCAGTTGGCGGTGGGCGCGGACAATCTCCGGCAGGCTGACCCAGCTCAAACGTTCGTAGGGCCAGGCCATAAACAGAACGGACTGGCTGCCCGCCTGGCGGGCCTCCTCGACGAGGCGGCCGGCATACTCGAAAAACGGCTCCACAGTGTGCTCCCGGAATTCCGGGATGTCATCCTGGAAAACCACCAGGTCGTAACCCGCCCGTATTCTGTCGTGCACGGATTGCCGGCCAAACAGGATTTTCAAAGTCGCGCCGCCCTTGGTTTCGCTGTCCGCCACGATTGCCTTGGGGACTTTGGCGGCGGCCGCCAGCAGTTTGACATGCTGGCCAATCCCGCCGTTGTAGTAGGTGAAACTGTCGCCGATGAAAAGGAGCTTTCGCGGTTCGCCGGTGGTTGCCACGGGACGCACGCCGCAGCAGCCGGCGAGCGCCAGCGCGCAGAGCGCTGCCAGCGCCAGGGGCGCCGTCCGCCAAAGTTTTGTCGGTTTCAGCTCCATAAATCAGTCAGCAAGCGCAGCGAAGCTATCCCCCCGCCCCGCGGAAGACAAGGCAGGAAGCCGGCGACCCGCCGGGAGGGCGAACGTCCGCGCGAGCCCCGACATTGGGGGGAAGGGGAAGAAGTCAGGAGGCGCACGGACACCGACCCTCGCGGCCTACTTCTTGTCGAACGCGCGAAGAACGGAGGCCATTGCCTCGCGCCGCACCGCGCCGAGCTGGTTGTTGTCCCGGGTGGGATGGACCGCGTTGGTCAGGAGCACGAGATACATCTTGCGGCTAAGTTCGACGCGGATGTAGGTGCCGGTAAAGCCGTTGTGCGAAATGGCGCGGTATTCGCCATTGTCCAGCCCCCAGCCCAGGCCGCGGCCGGATTCCGGGGCCAGTTCATGCGGGCGGGTGAATTCCGCGAACACAGACTGCGAGAGCCACTGGCTTTTCCCCTCCGCCGCGCGCAGCAACTCGGCGCCCAGCTTGCCCAGATCCTCCGCGGTCGAGAACAGCCCGGCGTGCCCGGTGATGCCTTCGCCGGCGCGGGCATTCTCGTCATGGACGATGCCGTGCACCATGTTGGTGCTGTCGGGCCACTTTTCCGTAGGCGCGACGCGGGCACGGAGCCGGGCGGGCGGATTGCGCAGCGTGTTCGTCATGCCGAGCGGCGCAAACACCAGCTCCTGCTCCAGCACCGCCAGTGGTTTTTTGCCGGCCCGCGACGCCACTTCGCCCGCCAGCAGCATACCGAAGTCGCTGTAGCGGCACCGCGCGCCCGGCTCGCTCTCCAGCGGCGTCGTGAGGATGGCCTGGAGCATCGCAGCGTAGTTGGTGTGCGTGCGGTAATAGGCTTTCCAGGCGACCAGCCCCGCGGTGTGGGTGAGCAGATGCTCGACCGTGACCTGCTGGCGCCTGGCTTTGTCCTCGGCACTCGGCGCCCGCTCGATAAACTCCGGGATGTACTTGCTCACCGGATCGGTCATCCGCACCTTTCCCTGCTGCACCAATTGCATGAAGACCGAGGTCGTGCCCGTCACCTTGGTGACCGAGGCCAGATCGTAAAGCGTGTCCTTTGTGACCGGCGACTTCTGCGCGTAGTCCAACGCGCCGAACGCCGCCGACCAAAGAACCTTGTCCGCGGTGCCCACCACGACCGTGCAGCCGGGGAATGCGTGGTCCTGGATGCCCCGCCGCAAGATGGTCGCCGCGTCAGAAAAGTCCGGCGCGTCGGCGGCCCGGGCGCAGGCCGTGCCAGAAAGCAGGCCAAGCAGGCTGATCAAGACAACCCAGGCGGACCGGCTCGGACTTGATGCTGATTTCATAGTGAAAGCGCGAACATAGCCTTCCCCAGCCACTCAGTACTGGAGACTGAAGCAAAGAAAAGATCCCATCTCAGCCGCCGAGCAGTTCGCGCACCTTGGCGCCAATGTCCGCGTGCCGCATCAAGGACTCGCCCACCAGCACGGCGTTGGCGCCGCACTTGGCGAGACGTTCGACATCGGCTCGCGTCACAATGCCGCTCTCGGCGACCAGGAGCGGCGGGCGGCCAGCGGCGGGCGGCGAAGCACGCAGGCGAGCGGCGAGCCGCTCGGTGGTGCCCAGGTCCACCTTGAAGGTCTTCAGGTCCCGGTTGTTGACGCCGACCAGCTCCGCGCCCGCGGAAAGAGCACGGTCCAGCTCCGCTTCGTCATGCACCTCGACCAGCGCCGCCAAACCCGCCTGCACCGCCAGCGCCTGGAAACGCTTGAGCTGCGCGTCGCTCAGGATCGCGGCGATCAGCAAAATGGCGTCGGCGCCCCACTCCACCGCCTCCAGGATTTGCCATTCATCAATGATGAAATCCTTCCGCAGCAGGGGCAGCTCCACCGCGCCGCGGACCTGCTTCAGATACTGCAACGATCCCTGGAAGAACTTCTCGTCCGTGAGCACCGAGAGGCAGCTCGCGCCCGCGGCCGCGTATTCCCGGGCGATGCGCGCAGGCTCGAAGTCCGGGCGAATCAAGCCGGCAGAGGGAGAGGCCTTCTTGACCTCGGCGATCAGCGCGAGTGTGCCGCGGCCCGGGTGGCGCAGCGCGGCGACAAAGTCGCGCCGCTTCCCGCCGGCCCGCGAGGCGGCTTCCCAATCCGCGGCCGAAGCCGGGCGCTGCGGCAGCCGGGCCACCTCGCGCCGCTTCTCCGCAACAATGGTATCGAGAATAGTCATAGTCGCCGCCGTTGGCTCGGACTACTCCTCGGCATCTTTGACGCCCTGCATCCGCTTGGCGGGACACCCGGCACGCAGCCAGGCGTTCACGAATGGGTCCAGGTCGCCGTCCATCACCGCCTGCACGTTGCTGGTTTCGACGCCGGTCCGCAAGTCTTTGACCATCCGATAAGGCTGGAAGACGTAGCTCCGGATCTGGTTGCCCCAGGAAATGCTGCCCTTCTCCCCATAAAAGCGCTCCATCTCGGCCTTCTGCGCATCCACCCGCTGGGCGTAAATGCGCGAGAGCAGCAGCTTCATCGCCGCGGCGCGGTTTTGATGCTGCGACCGCTGGCTTTGCGAGGCCACCACCAGCCCCGTCGGAAGGTGCGTGATGCGCACGGCCGTCTCGACCTTGTTCACGTTCTGGCCGCCCTTGCCCCCGGAACGAAATGTGTCCACGGCAAACTCGTTGGGCGGAATCACGACCTCCCCGTCATCTTCGGCGATCTCCGCAATCACGTCCACGCTGGCAAAACTCGTGTGCCGGCGCTTGTTCGCATCGAAGGGTGAGATGCGCACCAGGCGGTGCACGCCGCGCTCGGCCTTGGCATAGCCGTAGGCATTCTCGCCGGTGACAACTATCGTCGCGCTCTTGATGCCGGCGGCTTCTCCCGCCAGCACGTCGGTGACCTCCACCTGCCAGCCGCGCGCCTCCGCCCAGCGCTGGTACATGCGCAGGAGCATGTTCGCCCAATCGCACGACTCGGTGCCGCCCGCGCCGGCGTTGATGCTCAGGATGCAGTTGCTCTTGTCGTGGCGGCCGCTGAGAAAGGCCTTCAGCTCGATGGCCTCCAGCTCCTTGAAGAACCTGGCCAGGTCCTGCTCCAGTTCCTGTTGGATTTTGGGCTGGGCGGATTCCGGCTCGGCTTCGCCCAGCTCCACCATGACGTGGAAATCTTCGAGCTGCTTCTCGGCCTTGAGGAGGGGCTCGGTCTTGCTGCGGAGGGCGCCCGCCTCGTCAATGAGCTTCTGCGCCTGCTCGCGGTTGTTCCAGAAGTTATCCGCCGCCATCAAGGCGTTGATCTCGCCCAGGCGCGCCTGCGACCCGGAGACGTCAAAGAAACCTCCGCAGGTGCGCCAGTTTATCCGCAGCGGGGGCCAACTCAGCTCTGATGGTGTCAAACATTTGCGGCAGGGTAGATTGCCGCTGGCCTGCGCGCAAGTTGAAGAAGCGACGTGGACGTTTGCGCCCACCCGTGAAATGCGAGCATGTCCCCAGGGTCGCCTTTTCAGCCTTGAACTGTAAAAGGCGAACTCCGAGCTTGTCGGGGATGAAATTCGCCATCTGCAACGAGATCTTTCAGGGCTGGAACATCCAGGACACCCTGGCGTATGCCGCGAAAGCCGGCTACGCCGGAGTGGAGATTGCCCCCTTTACCCTGGCGAACTCGGTAACCGATATTTCTGCCGGCGAGCGGCGAAGGCTGCGCGAGACCGCCGCGCGGCAGGGCATTGAGATCGCCGGCATCCATTGGGTGCTGGTGAAACCCGAGGGGCTCTATATCAATCATCCGGACAGCACCCTCCGCCGGCGCACGGCGCAATACTTCGGCGACCTCGTGAATTTCTGCGCCGACCTGGGCGGCAAGATAATGGTGGTCGGGTCGCCCAAGCAGCGCAATATTCTGCCCGGCATCTCGCCCGCGCAGGCGCGCGACTGGGCGGCAGCCACCTTCCGCAGCGCGGTCGCGCAAGCGGAGCAACGGGAGGTCACCATCTGCTTTGAGCCCCTGGCGCCGGCGGAAACCAACTTCATCAACACCGCGGCCGAGGCCTTGCAGTTCGTCCAGCAAGTGCCGTCGCCACGGTTCAAAGTCATTCTCGACGTAAAGGCGATGTGCGCGGAATCGAAGCCCATCCCGCAGATCATCCGCGAGGCCTGGCCGCACTTCGCCCACTTCCACGCCAACGACCGGAACCTGAAAGGGCCCGGCTTCGGCGCCGTGGATTTTAAACCCATCGCCGCCGCACTGAAGGAGATCGGCTACCAAGGGTTCGTTTCCGTGGAAGTGTTCAACTTCGACGACGGGGCGGAGGCAATTGCCGCGAGGAGTCTGGCGTACTTGCAGCAGGCGTTTGCTGATTGCGGGTTGGGCGCGAGGAATTCGCCCGCCGATTTGATTCGGCAGAACAGCGGAAACTCAAGCGGCTAAAGCCAGTTACGCGGCGGGCTGGGGAACTGCGCCAGCCGCTGGCTGCGTCTCCCCCGGGCTGTTTGCCAGAGTCCGGCCAATGACGGCCAGCAACTCATCATTGTTGATGGGTTTGTGGAAGAAGTTGACCGCGCCGGCTGCCAGCGCGCGATCTTTGCACTTGGCCGGGTCACCGCCGGTGATCACAACAATAGGAGTATTCTTGGCTTCCTCCAGCCGCTTGAGCCAGTTCATGATGAGGAAGCCGTCCCAGGGCACCCCGCCCCCGTGAGCGACGTCGGGCGGGAAGCTCAGGTCGAGCAGGATAAGGTCGGGCTTGTCCCGCCGCACCGCACCTACCGCCGAGCTGCCGTCCTCCGCGGTGACCACATTATAGCCATGGGAAGTCAACTTCATGGACATAGTCTTTAGAATCACGGGATTGTCATCTACGACCAGGATCTTCTTACGACTCATAATGTTTGCTGTTTGCTGGCTCACGCCGAAGCCCGTCGGACAAAATGCCAATTGCGCAGCCCGGCGTTGGCCACTGCAAAGCAAGAGGCGTTCCAATTCCTGGACATGCTGGAGAAGATTCGGGTCGCCGGGCCGCTCCGCTTGACGCAAACTCGTGCGTCGATGGCCGACACATTCTTTGATCCAGGCGAGCGGCGCGCGGCGAAGGTGCAGGAGCTCTTCGCCCGCATCGCCCCGCGCTACGACCTGATCAACGACCTGCAGAGTTTTGGCCTGCACCGGCGTTGGAAGCGGCGCGTGGTCCAACTGGCCCGTCCGGAGCCCGGGCAGCGCGCGCTGGACCTCTGCTGCGGCACGGGCGACCTGGCGCTGGCGCTGGCCCGGCGCGGCGCGCAGGTGACCGGCGTGGACTTCAGCGAGCGCATGCTGGAAGTGGCGGAGCGCAAATCCTTCCGTCTCCGACTTCGCGAGCCGAAAGCGTCCCCCCACGCAACGCGCGGCGGGCAACCCACACCAACTCCTCCCCGCTTCGTCCGCGCCGACGCCCAGCGCCTCCCGTTCGCGGATAACTCCTTCGACATCGTGACCGTGGGGTACGGCCTGCGCAACCTGGCGAGCTGGGAAGCCGGCCTGGGCGAGATGCAGCGCGTCGCTCGTCCCGGCGGCCGGCTGGTGGTGCTGGAGTTCGGCAAGCCGGATAACGCGCTCTGGCGCGGGCTCTATTTCGCCTACCTGAAATTGTTCGTGCCCTGCCTGGGGCTGCTCTTCTGTGGCAGCGCCGGTGCCTATGCTTACATCCTCGAATCCCTCAAGCACTACCCGGCGCAGCACGGCGTAGCGGCGGCGATGCGCGCGCTCGGCCTGGCCAACGTGCGGGTGGTCAGCCTCCTGGGTGGCGTCATGAGCATCAACTACGCGGAGAAACTAAGCGAGGGAGTGATCGAGTGATGGGGAAGGCGGGATTGAAAGCAACGGCCATCCCCCCCTGCCCCGCGTCTCCTTCCTTGCCAAGGCGGAAACACTCTGGCCAGAATACGCCGGTGAACTTGCGCGGGAAGATTATTGCCTGGGAAAAGCTGCCCGAGTGGCGGGCCGCCGTGCGCGCCAGCGGCAGGCGACTGGTGGTCACCAACGGCTGTTTCGACCTGCTCCACCTCGGCCATGTGACCTACCTGGAAACGGCCCGGCACCAAGGCGATGCGCTGCTGGTCGGCGTCAATGGCGACGATGGCGTGCGCCAGTTGAAAGGACCGGATCGGCCCGTCACGCCGGAGGCGGATCGCGCGGCAGTCCTGGCGGCGCTGGAGAGCGTGGACGGGGTGTGCATCTTTGCCGACTCCACCGCAACGCGCTTCCTGGCCGCCGCCCAGCCGGACATCTACGTCAAGGGCGGCGACTACACCCTCGACACGCTCAACCAGGAGGAGCGCCGCACCGTTGAACGAGCCGGCGGCAAGATCGTGATTATTCCCTTCGTGCCCGGCAAGTCCACGACGGCAACGCTCAAGAAGATCATGCGCTTGTAGCCCAGGTCGGGGAATGAACATCCTGGTCATCTCACTGGCGGGCATTGGCGATACGCTTTTCGCCACGCCGCTCATTCACGAGCTGCGCGCCAACTACGCCGAAGCCCGCCTGGACGCCTTGGTGCTGTGGCCCGGGGCGAAGGATTTGCTGGAAGGCAATCCGCACCTCAATACCGTTTATCAGAAGAACCTGATCAAGGCGGGCAAGGCTGAGTCCCTGCGATTCTTGTGGCAGTTGCGCCAGGGCAACTACGATGTCTCCCTCAACACCCACCCGCAGAGCCGAGTCCATTACCGCGCCGTGGCGCGCATCATCAACGCCCGGGTCCGCGCCAGCCACGAATACGACAACGCCACCGCCTTCGACCGGCTCCTGGTAAACCGCACGCTCAAGCAGGACTACACCCGGCACGCCATCGAGAACAACCTGACGCTGCTGGAGACCATCGGCGCCCGGCGCACGCTGCCTCGCCACGAATACGAGGTGTTCCTGTCCCCAGCCGAAGCGCAGTGGGCCAAAGATTACCTCGCCCGGCACCGCTGGAGCGGGCGAAAGCTGCTCGGCATTCACGTCGGCTCGGGCGGCACCAAGAATCTCCCCCTACGACGCTGGCCGCTCGACCATTACCTCGCCCTCCTCAAGGAGTTGCGCCAGTCCCACCCCGAGCTGGCGGTGCTGCTCCTGGGTGGCCCGGAAGAAGAGAAGGACCACCAGGTCATCGAAGCACAGACCAGCCGCGACCAGGTCCTGGTGGCGCAGACGTCCAGCCTGCGCCAGGCAGCGGCGCTCCTGACACATTGCGATCTGTTTCTCAGCGTGGACACGGCCCTCATGCATCTCGCCGCCGCCATGAAGGTGCCCAGGCAGGTGGTCATCGAAACCCCCACCTGGAACAAGCCCATCGAGCCCTACGGCCAGCCTTTCACGCTGATCCCCAATCCCGCGGTCGCCGGGCGGAACCTCGATTACTATCGCTACGATGGACGCGGCATTCGCGGTTCGCCCGCCGAGCTTCGGCGCTGCATGACTTCCGTCACCGTCCAGTCAGTGGCCCAAACCCTGCACCGGCTGCTTTAGCACGATGGACCCGGTTCAATCCCCATCCCGCCTGCCGCCGCCGCTCCTCTCGGTCGTCATCCTCAACTACAACGGCGCGCACTGGCTGGAGCGCTGCCTGAACTCGCTGCGGGCGCAAACCATCTTTGACCAGCTCCAGGTCATACTGGCTGACAATGCCTCCAGCGACAGCTCGGAGCAGTTGGGCCGGCCCATCGTCGAAAGCTGGCCGGGCGGCCGCTTTGTCCAGCACGGCCAGAACCTCGGCTACTGCGAAGGCAATAACCGGGCCGCGGAGGCCGCGCGCGGCCAATACCTGCTCTTCCTCAACAACGACACCTGGCTCGAACCTTGTTGCCTGGAACGGCTCCTGGCCGAAGTCCAACGGACCGGGGCCGCCGCCGCCGGGCCGCTCATCCTCAACTACGAAGATGACAGCTTCCAGTCCCTGGGAGCGTTCGGCTTCGACCTCTTTGGCCTGGCCAGCACGCGCGCCTCGGCGGCGGAAACGCGCGACGTGCTCATGCCGGAAGGTTGCGCCTACCTGATCCAGCGCGAGCTGTTCCACGAGCTGGGACGCTTCGACCCGGAGTTCTTCATGTTCGCTGACGAATTCGACCTGTCGTGGCGCGTCTGGATCTCCGGCCACCGGGCGGTGGCGGTGCCATCGGCCCGGCTGCACCACCGCGGCGCGGCGCAAGTCAATCCCGCCGGCGGCGGCGCAACGGTCGAGTTCCGCACCAGCGACACCAAGCGCTTCTACGCCAATCGCAACGGCCTGCTGGCCCTGCTGAAGAACGCCCGCTGCCTCTTGCTGCTGTTGGTCCCACTGCAACTCGGCCTGCTCGCCCTCGAAGCCATCGCCAGCCTCGTGTTGGTCCGACGGTGGAGCTTCGTCAAACGCGCTTACTGGGACGCGGTAGCCGACTGCTGCCGGCTGCGAGGACACATCCTGGCCGAACGCCGGCGCATTCGCCAGTTCCGCCGCCGGGGCGATCTGGGAATGCTGCGCTTCCTGCGCGCGCGCTTGAACCGCTGGGATGAATTGCAGCGCCTGCGGCGTCTTGGCGTGCCCAAGGTCACCCCGCGCTGATCCTCAAGGCGCCCGACTTGGGCCCCTCCCCGACTGTCCGCCCGCGCCGGGCACCTTGAAGCAGTTGTCACTTGCGCCGCTGCGCGCGGCGTTTGGCTTCGAGCAGGCGGCTGGGCGTGCTGGACGGCGCTTCGTCGGGTGGTTTAGGCGGCTCGGTCGGGGGAGCAGCCGTCTCTGCCGGCGGCGGGGCAACACCTTCTTCACCCGGCAGAGGCACAGTGGGAGGCTGCTGGGGCCGGAACAAGTCAGGACCGGGCTCGGCGGTCGGAACCGTGTGCTGCAAGCGCACCTGTTGGCGGCGGGCCAGCAGGGCCTCCAGGGACTCCTCCGCTTCCGGCGGACGCGGCACGCCACGCCAGAAGAAGAGCCGGCGTCGGAGCGCCTGCGCAGCGCGCAGCCATTCGTCGCGGCCAATCTGGATGCGGCGCACCCCCACGTCCAGGGTGAAGAGGAGGATGGCAAACTTGAGGAGGGATTCCCAAAGATCGCGGGGCTGGAAGGTTTTCTGGCGATCGTGCAGAAAGGGATTGGCCAGAGGCACATCCGGATCGAGCAGTTTGCCGCCGCCGGATTCGGCGAGGCGCCGGAGGAGATTGAGATTCGGCTCGGCCGTGTTGAATTCAGGCGAGTAGTTGATGCTGGTGCCAATGGCTTGCGAGCCGCGCACCTGCCCGTCTTTGACATCCATCAGGTTGAGCAGGTAAGCCCCAACCTCTTTGGTGGGAAAGCGCGCTTCGTAGTGGCCGGGGCCGGTTTGTTCCAGGCGCACCGTCTGGCGTTTGGCTTTGGGGCTGACGACGACGGCTTGCAGGTTGAGGAAGTTGCGGAAGTTGCCCTGCGCGTCGAGCGCCTCCACGCTGATCAGACCCTCTCCCCTGTCGGCGACCACTTCGGTGGTGAAGTCAGCGTTTTCCAGACGTCGCAGGCTCCATTGTCCGATCTGGGACCAGAACTGCCGGTATTTGTCCCAGTTGAGCCAGATACGGCCCCAGCGGGCTTTGGCGTCGGAAGTGAAGGCAACGGCGCGGCCCAGGCCGTATTGCCAATGGGCCAGCAACGGGTCGCCCTTGTCCGTCCACAAAGGCGTTTCGGCACGCGGCTTGGGTGTCGTGGCGACGTAGCCCAGCAACTTCGGATACTCGGTCGTGCCGATGCCCCGCACCAGTTCGCTGGCGGCCCGAACCTGCGGCTGGAATGGGTCTTCGTAAATCGCGGTTTTGAGGATGACGGCGGTCTCTTTGATAAAGATCTGGGGGAGATCATCGGGCGAGTTGACGTGGTAGAACTGGCCTTTGCCCTGGGCGGCGATCCCTTCCATGGTGTCCGGCGGGGAGTGGCCGGAGATGAGGACGCTGCTGACGGTAATACGGTCACCAACGATGGCCTGCATCAGGGCCGGGGTCGGGGCGGCGGGATCGCCGTCGCTGAAGACAATAATGTGCTTGAGGTTGGCGGTGGACTTCTGGAGCGCCTCATGGGCCATTTGCAGCACGCCCTGGAAACTGCCAAGGTCGCCCTGGTTCATGCCGGCGATCTGGGCCGACAGCTTCTTCTTGTCAGCCACTTTCTGGAGCGGAAACACCCAGCGCTCACTGCCGTCCCAAAGCACGACGCCCATCTCGTCGGTGGGCCCGAGCGTCGCCAGCACGCCCTGGGCGCAGTCGCGCGCCACCTCGTTGCCGTTGGCGAACTCCATGCCGTGCATGACCAACACCACCGCGCCGCTGGGCAGGACCTTCTTGCTGTCCAGCTCCATGCTGACCGGCAGGGTCGTCTCCAGAGGGGTGCCGCGGTAGCCGCCCGCCGCGTAAGTCTGATCGCCGCCGACGCAGACCAGGCCGACGCCGAAATCACGCACGGCGCTCTCGAGCAGTTGCTGGCGATCGAGCCCCAAATCGCCCGCGGCGAGGTTGCTGATGAAGATGGCGTCGTAGCTCTGCATCTCGGCAAGAGTGCCGGGGAAGTCCTTCACGCCGACCAAGTGCACGGTGAGGCTGGGTGTTTTGAGCGCAGCGGCAAGCTGCCTGTCCTGGTCCGGGTCGGCGGAGACAATCAGGATGCGCGGCTGGCCACGAACGGTAGCGAAGGCGGTAGCCCGATTATTCTGGGGCAGCGGATCGCCCGGCACATCCACCTGCACGTCATATCTGTAGAAGCCGGGCTGGGACAGCGTCTGGGGGAACGTGAACAGGTTCTTGCCGGCGGAAAGCTCGACCTTCTGCTCGCCGAGGAATTGGTCGCCGCGGAAGAGCCGCACGGTGGCAGGGGTGGCCCGGTCGGCTTGGACGAAGATCTTCGTCTCGAAGACCTGGCCTTCCTTGAGCTTGGGCGGTAACTGCAGCTTCTGCACCGACACGTCATTGGCCCGCACGACGCCCATCGGCACGACGTCCACCGTCACGCCGAGCGGTTTGGCGGCGAGCACGGCGCTCAAGGCGTCGCCGACGTTCTCGTTGCCGTCGGACATGAGCACGAGACGCTTTTGCCCAGTCTCCGGGAAAGCGGCAGTGGCCAGCCGGATGGCGGCAGCCAGATCGGTGCGATCGGTGTCGACGACGGCCTGGATCTTCTGCAAGTCCACCGCGGCGTTGGGCGTGGACTCAATGCTGGCCTCGGCGCCGCAGACGATCACGCCGGCCTTGTCTTCCTGCTTTTTATCCTTGGAGATGCGGTTGACGTATGCCCGGGCAGATTCCTGCTGCGGGGAGGGAATACTTTCCGAACGATCCAGCGCGAAGAAGACATTCATGCCTTCCACCGGCCGCAGCCACTGCAGGCCGGCAAGGGCCAACACCAGGGCAACCAGCACGGCGAGGCGAATGCCCAGCGCGGCCCAGCGCCGCCAGAGGTTGACTTGCACGTCAGACTTCCAGGCAAACCAAACCACCCACGCCAACGCTGGCGCCAGCAGCAACAGGTGATAGGGATGAGTAAACTGGAAGGTCATCGGCGCATGAGCTTCTGCACCCGGTGGTTCTGCGAGTCGGCCACGTAAAGATTGCCAGCCGAGTCCAGCGCCACACCCCAGGGATTGTTGAACTGTCCGGGCGCAGCACCGGGGCCGCCAACGATCTCGAGGGGGCGGCCCTCAGAATCAAAGACCTGGATGCGGCTGTTGCCGAACTCGCAGACGTATTGCCGCCCCGCCGCATCCACGCAGATGTCGTAAGGGTAGCTCAATTCGCCCGTGCCCTTGCCGGGCTTGCCATAGGCGCGGAGAAACTGGCCGTCGCTCGCAAAGACCTGGATGCGGTGGTTGCAAGAGTCGGCGACGTAAATGCGGTCCTGCGCATCCACGCACAGCCCTTCCGGGCGATTGAACTCGCCGGGGCCGTTGCCGCAATGGCCGAAGCAAGCCAGGAGCTTTTCACCGCGTGCGGCAAACCCCTGCACGCGCTCCGCCAGGCCGTATTCACTCACAAAGACCTCCCTCCGGGAGTTGACCGCCACCGCGCGAGGCCAGGTGAACTCGCCGGCGTTGGTGCCGCGTTTGCCCCATTGGGCGGCCAGCTTGCCCTGGGGCGAGAAGACGTTTACGCGCTGATAGTGCGGTTCCACAACGAGGATGTTCCCATCGCGATCGCGGCCCATGCCTTTGGGTTTGCCCAGGTCAGTTTGCGGCATTTGCCAGGACAGCAGGAAGACGCCGTTGGACGAGAACTTCTGCACGCGCCCGGTCATATCCACCACGTAGAGGTTGTCCTGCGCGTCCACGGCCACCGAGCGCGGCTTGTTGAGCTGGCCCACGCCCACTCCCCGCGAGCCGATGATCTGCACGCGCTGGAAGAGCTGGCTGGAGAGCGGGGCCTGGTTTGAGGGCGCGCCGGGGGCGCAGCCTGTCAGCGCGAGCGCAGCGGCACTGACCAACACGAGCGTGTTGCGTGTTGCGTGTTGCGTGGGGACGGAACACGCACCACGCCCCACGCCCCACGCCTTCCACACCACCAACGGCACAACCGCCAGGACCAGCAGCGTCAGGCACAGCGCGTTGACTTGTGCGTTGTGGCCATAGTGCAGCAGATTAAACACGCGCAAGGCGAGCGTCTCCCCGCCGGGCGGCACGACCAGGATCATGGATTCGACGTCCCAGAGGCAAAGCAGGAAGACGACATACCACGCGGCAGCGGCTTGCGGCGCGATTTGCGGCCACTGGACATGGCGCAGCATCTGCCAGCGGGTCGCACCCTCCAGCCGCGCGACGTCAGTCAGATCGCGGTCCACCATCTGCAAGGCGTGAGCAATGGAGTTCCAGCCCAACGCCAGATACCGGATCACAAACGCCAGGATGACAATCGCCGCGCTCTGGTAAACGAGCGAACACCAGGGCCGGTTGAACAGCACGATCAGCGCAATGCCCAACAACACGCCGGGTAGAAGGAGGGGGAGCCAGGAGAGCCAGCCCAGGAAAGAGTTAAATGAGTTAAATGGGTTACAGGGGTTAAATGAGGAACTGCTCGCACGGCTTCGCAGTCCGGTGGCCAAGCCTAGCGTGATAACGAGCGTGGCTGAGAGTGCGGCGAGGGAGAATGAGTTCCAAAGTGCGCCTTGTCCGGCGGCCAAAGCCCCGGGCAGCTCAGTCCAGGTCCGCTTGACGGAAGCCAGTTGGAAGACGGGGAGGGCGACGGCCAGTAGGCAGAGCGCTAGGGTGCAGGCGGCGCTAAACCAGAACCAGGCCGCGCCAAGTTGCTGACGGAAGAGCTTCGGGGAGACCGGGCCTTCTGTTCGTGGCCAGGGGAATTCGCGGCGTGCGAGCCACAGCAGCAGGAGCAGCGGTGCCAGCACCAGCGGCCAACTCAACTGGAGCGCACCGAGTGTGTCGAAGGTAGTGTTGAAGCGCACCCAGACCTCGGCCGGGAATACTTTCACCTGCAGGATGGCGGGCACGGCAAAGTTGTTCAGGGCCAGCACGAACGTCAGCACCGCCGCCTGGGCCAGGGCGGTGCGTCCGAGCGGCCAGAGCAGCCCGCGAATCAGCCACCAGCCGCTGACGGCCACGTCGCTCTCCAGTTGGGAGGGCTCCAGCCGCTGCCAGGCGCTCAAGACCAGCAGCAGGGTGATCGGCCAGGTCAACAGGCTCAGAATCCAGATCGTGCCGCCGAGGGAGACTATGTTCAGCGGCAGCCAGCCGCGCCACACGCCCGCAAACCCGAGATAGTGGAGCCAGCAGTTGGTCACCAGGAACGGCGGGAGCGCAAGCGCCGTCACGGCCACAGCCAACAGCCGATTACGCCAGGGCCGCTCCAGTCCCGCCAGCCACAGCGCCGCCAGGAAACCAAAGCTCGCCGCCAGCAGCGCCGTCAGCCCGCCGACCAGCAAACTGTTCTTGAGCAGCAGCCAGTTCATCTCAGGAAGCTTCGGTTCAATTCACCGGTAGTCCCCTCGAGGTCGCGCAGCACCGCATCCCAGTTCACCTTGAGGGTGGGGGCGGAGACATCGCTGGCAGAGAACCCTTCCAGCGCGTGAACCGCCACCAGTTGCTGCACCACTTCGCGGCGCTGCAGGTAATCAAACAGCCGCTGCGCTGCCTGGGGGTGAGGCGCGCCGCGCACCACGGCGATGGTGTTTGGGATGAGAAGCGCTTCTTCGGTCATGGGCAGTTGTGCGATGGGCAGACCCTCAGCTTGTCCGGCGGCGACATCATCCGAATCGGTCAGCCCAATCCATGCCTCGCCGCGGCCAACCATCCTGACCACCGCCGAGTTGCCGTCCAGCAGGAGAGGCTTATTGGCCGCCAGCGCCCGGCACCATGCCCGCCACCGCGCGTCACCCCAGTAATGGCGCAGGGCGTGGAAATGCGTGGCGGTGGTGCCGAACTGCGGGTAGGCCAGCGCGACCTTTCCGCGCCAGGCTTCGTTGGTGAGTTCGAGCAGGGAGCGCGGCGCGGAGGCGAGCGACAGCCGGTTCGTATTGATGACAATGCGCCGGCTGCGGTAGCCAACCGCCGCCCAGGCATTGGTCTCGCGAAAAACGCCTTGAGCGGCCAACTGTCGCGTGCGCAATTCTTCGTTGCCCCAGAACACATCGCACTGCGGATGCCGGCGCTCTGTGAGCAACCGGTTGGCCAGGCCCACGGTTTTCACCGCTTCGCTGTCATAGACGGCGCGCGCGTTGATGCCGGTTTGCCGGCTAAACGAGCGGAAGATGGGTTCGGCGTATACCTGGTCCTGAGCACAGTAGGCGATGACCTGATCCCGGCTCTTGGTCATCACCCAGTTGAGCACCGGCAGCAGGCTCGCCACTAGACCCGCGATGATGGCAACCACCAAGAGGGGCCCGAAATTACCCAGCACCTCACAGCTTGCGAAGTAATCACCGCGCCAGCCGCGGTCTTTGGTTGGTGGGGTTTGGGCGCTCATGCGTGGGGGATCGTCACCGGCAAATGGCCGATGGCAGATGACAGCTCGCGAACCCTCATACGGTTCTCCGGTGATAGTACCACCACTCAGCCAGCAGGACCAACAGCCCCAGTGCCGCGATGGTGCGCCACAGTTCCATGTTCGCCCGCTTGGTGGTGGTGGCGCTCACTTTGGTGTATGCGCCCAACTGCAGCTCGTCGCGCGGCTTGATATTGCTCTCGGCCGCGTCGAGCAGGTTGACGCAAAAGGCGGTATCATTCGTTCCCAGGCGCAGCCGGTAAACGCCTTGCTTGTAAGTCTCGCCGAAGACCAGTTCATTGGCGCTCGGGTCAAGGGTTAGCGCCTTCGTCGCCCCGCCGGGCAAGGTGACCTCCGCCCTGGACGCCGGCTCCGTCAGCGCCAGCCGGAACGGGTCGCCGGCTTTGACCAGCAGTTGACCGCTTCTCGCATTGGCTGGGTTCAGCCATTCGACCGCATTGGCGATGAAGATGGGGAAGGAGACGCGCAGCGGCCAATTGCTCTCCAGCACGTCGAACCCGATCCAGATGATGCGTTGCCGGCCCAGTTCGCCCGCCAGGATGAGCGGCGCCTGCGGCGTCTCCACGAGCGACACCGCCCAGGTCGGCGTCCGGGCCGTGAGACTCTGCACCACCTGCACGTTGTCAAAGCCGGCGTAGCGCAGCAGCGGGTGAGCGGACTTCCAGTCCACGATGGCTGGCGCCTCGATGCGCTTCACCCCTTCGAGCCAGTTGGTGTTCACCACATGAATGGCGAGCACGTTGCCTTTGGGCCAGACGGTGGGCGCCACGGCATCGAGCACAACGAAGTCGAACCCCTGAGCCGGGTCCGTCAGAGCAGTTGCGCCGGCCAACTCGACATTCGGCACGGCTCGCAAGGCCTTTTCCAGCAGCCGGTTCCCGCGCGAAACGAGCAGCACCGTCACTGGCTTGGGCAGGAGGCTGACAATCGAGGCCTGGTTGTCCGCGGCCAGATCGTCCTGCGCGGTCAGGCGAACCGTGAGAACGCCGTCGCGCGACTGCCGGGCCAGGAACACCTGCGGCGAAGTTTCCCCTGCCGAGACGGTCAGCGGGCGCGTCTCCAGCAGGCGACCATCGAGCAGCAGCTCCAAGTCGGTCTGCCGGCTCTCCGGGGAGAAATTGGCCACGCTGGCGTAGATCGCCCGCTGGCGGGCATCCTCCGGGTTCGCGCGCACGTCCAGGGCGGTGAGGCCGAGGTTGTTCGCGCCTTTGCCGACCCGGTGATAAATTAGCGGCAGCGCCTTGTTCTCGAACTCGCTCAATTCGGGCACCGCGCCGTCGCTGAAGAGGTGGATTTCCGGGCCGGTTCTCGGGTCCAGATCGCGCACGAGGGATTCGGCCATTCTAAGGGCGGGCACCAGGCGCGTCGGCCCATCCGAGCAGACGCAGCTTTGCAGCGCGCGGCGCAGGGCGGCTTTCTCGCTCGTAGCGGACTGTTTGACCTCGGTGGTCGCGCCCGCAAGGACAATGACCATCTCATCGGTGTCTTTGAGGCTGTCCACCCACTTCAGCGCCTCGCCGCGGGCCTGCTCGAAGCGCGAGGGGGCTTCATCGGTCGCCTGCATCGAGGCGGAGGCGTCGAGGATGACCACCCGCCTTTGGGCCGGTTTGGCTTCGGCTGAGAAATACGGGCGCGCCAAGGCCAGCACGACCAGCGCCAGCAAGATGAGCTGTAGGACCAGCAGCCAGTTCTTGCGGAGCTTCTGAAACGGCGCGCTGGCCTGGGTTTCGGCCAGGAACTTCTGCCACAGCAAAGTGCTCGAGACCAGCTTCACCACCCGCTTGCGCTTCAGCAGGTAGAACACGATCACCACCGGGATGGCGGCGGCGAAAGCGAAGGCGAGTGGCGCTAGAAAATGCATCTATCCAGTGCGGAATGCGGAGTGCGGAGTGCGGAGTGAAAGCACTCGCTGGGTATGCTGCAAGTGGTTCATGCGCGGCTACCAGATTGGCCGGCGGTATTGATGGATGAAACGGCAACCGCTGTCAGCTCGCTAGCCTCCTGGATGAGCGGAGCCGCTGACGCAGGCGTGAGCTTCTGAGCGTCAACGAGCATCTCCACCCAATAGCCCGATTCGTCTGCTTCTTCTTCCACATTACCCATCTTCGAGATGAAGTCGGCGGACGACTTGGCGCGGCAGGTCTCGTCCTTCGGCAACGCTTCGACAAGCTTGATCACCTCCAAGCCGAATTGCTTGGTTCGCCGCTTTAGATTCTCACAGTCCATATCTCATTGCATGTCTATGTGTCTGTCATTCCATTCCGCACTCCGCATTCCGCATTCCGCACTCGCTAGCCCCAAACTTCGGCCTTGCGCAGTTGTTTGAGCAGCAAGTCCTGCAAGTCGGTGTTGGAACTCGCGGTGAAGAAGTTGATGCCGCGAGCCTGGCAGTACTCGCGCAGGCGCTGCACAAAGTTCTGCACGGTCTGCCGATACGCCTTGAGGCGGAACCGGCCAAAGGTCACTTCCTGCGTGGCCCCGGTTTCGGAATCCACCAGGCGCAAGTCGCCGAAACTGCCGGGTGAAAGCTCATCCGGAGAGAGAACCTGCACCAGATCCACCTGGAAGCCGCGGCCGATGAGGGCGTTGAGCCCGGACTCATAGCCCGCCGGGTCGAGGAAATCGCTCAGCACGATCGCCAGGCCGGCGTGGCGCGCTTCGAGCGCGCCCCGGCGCAGGGCCTCGTTCAGAGTCGCCGCGCCGCCGGCGGTAAGCGCGCTGAGGTTCTGGAGGAATTGAATGGCGGACTTCTTGCCACGCACAGAACGCAAGGCGCCCCGGGCGGCGCGCTCCGCAACACCCACGCCGGGTTCGGTGTTCGAGTCCCTGGCCAGGTCGGGAAAGGGAATCACGCTCACCCGGTCAAACCCCGACAGGGCGACATAGCCGATGGCCGCGGCAACCTGCCGGGCGAAGTCAAATTTGCGCGGCTCGCCAAAGGTCATGGATTCGCTGGCATCGAGGAAGATGCGCACCGGCAGCTCGCGCTCCTCTTCGTAGAGCTTGAGGAACAGGCGCTCCAGCCGGCCGTAGAGGTTCCAGTCGAGGTAGCGGAAGTCATCGCCGTGGACGTAGTTGCGGTAATCAGCGAACTCGACCGATTGCCCGCGGGCGCGGCTGCGCCGCTCGCCACGGGCCGAACTCTTGGCCCGGCGCGCAGCGAGCAGTTGGAACTGCTCGAGGCGGCGCAGGAGTTCGGGCGTCAGAAGGGCATCAGGCATGTGGCTCGCTTATCGCTTCCGGACCGCCTGGCGCAATCTTTCCAATTCAGCTTTCAAGGGTTGCCAATAGAGCTGATCCCGCGCGCGCTCGGCGTGTTCCTCGGCCACCAACGCTGCTTCCAGCTCCCGTTGCCGGTCCGACCGCGCGAATGCCAACAAGGGCCGTTCCGCCGCCAGCGAGCTCGCGACCTGCGGCCAGGACTGGACAGCTTCGACAAGCAGCTCCGGCGTGCGCAGTTCGCGCAGCCAAAACTGCGGTTGCTGCGGCGTGGGGGCGGCCCGATGCCTCAGGTAATCCGCCTCGACCAGACGCTGCAGCATTGGCCAATCCTTGCTGCGCTGGGTCTTCTTCGCCTGCACCAGGTCCGGCAGCGAGAGCAGGACATACGTGGCGCCGTCGCTGTCGGCAAGTACCGCTCGCCTTTCCCAGAGTGCGGAAAACGCCTCGCCTCCGCGCAACTTGGCCATCACGTCCACTCGCATATCCGCGGCTGCCGGGTGATGGCATCGGAAATGGACGGCGTGGCCGCGTTGGAGGTACTCGGCCGCAAACGGGGGAACGGCGATGCACTTGGCCTGAAGTTCGCGCAGGGCAGCCTCCAGGCGTGCGAGGTTCTGGCCGTCGGCCAGGATCAGCAGGTCGGTATCCCGGCTAAACTCGGCCGCGCCGTAAAACACGCAAGCCTGTCCCCCCATCAGCAGGGCACGAACCTGGCACACTGCCATCGTAGAAAGGACTTTCCGTATCCGGCTCGGGATCAAGCGAACCTCCTATGCTCAGGTAGAACTCCCAAAGCTCGCCGCTGGCGTGCCAGCGCTCCAAGGGCGTCATCCGATACCACTCGGCCCATTCCTCGCCCACGATGTCCTCGGGTTGAAGCATGTCTAAGTATCGCCGACTTCCAGCAGTGGCTCAAGAATATCCACATGAAACCCTCCTGTGGCCTACACGCTCACCGCCTGGGTATCCCGGGGCACATCCGTAAGAATCTGCCCGATGATATGGTCGGTGGTGACGCCTTCGGCTTCGGCCTCGAAGTTAAGGATGAGGCGATGGCGCAAGGCGGCGGGAGCAACCGCCTGGATGTCATCATAGCTCACGTTGAACCGGCCATCGGTAAGCGCCCGGACCTTGCCGGCCAGGAGTAACGTCTGGCCGCCGCGCGGGCTGCTGCCAAAACGCAGGTACTGGCTGGCAATCGGGGCAGCCGTGTCGGTCTTCGGATGCGTCGCCAGCACCAGCCGCACGGCGTAATCCTCTACGTGCGAGGCCACTGGAACCTCGCGCACCAGTTTCATCAGGTCCAGCAGGGCCTCGCGGCTGAGCACTCGCTCGACTTTTGCGCCCGCGCCGGTGGTCGTGCGCGAGAGGATGTCGGTCAGCTCTTCCGCCGACGGATAGCCGACGAGGACCTTGAAGAAGAAGCGGTCGAGCTGGGCCTCGGGCAGCGGATAGGTGCCTTCCTGGTCAATCGGATTCTGCGTGGCCATGACAAAGAACGGCTCGGCCAGTTTGCGGAGTTGGCCGCCGGCGGTGACCTGGTGCTCCTGCATGGCTTCGAGCAGCGCGGACTGGGTCTTGGGGGTGGCGCGATTAATTTCATCGGCCAGGATCAGGTGGGCGAAGATCGGCCCGCGCTGGAACTGGAACTCGCGCCGCCCGCCGCCGGTCTCCATGACGATGTTCGTGCCGAGGATGTCGGCCGGCATCAGGTCGGGCGTGAACTGGATGCGGCTGAACGGGAGTTCGAGCGCTTCGCCCAGCGTGCGCACCAACAGCGTCTTGCCCAGCCCGGGCACACCTTCCAGCAGCACGTGCCCTCCGGCGAACAGCGCGATGAGTGTGCCTTCGACGACGGCATCCTGGCCCACAATGACTTTGCCGATCTCCGCGCGCACGGCAGCGTAGGCCTGGCGGAAGGTTTGGATTTGGTCTTCAGTATTCATAGCTTCATTTCTTCAGATCATCGAAGTAGTCCTTCACCGCGCCCTGGTAGGCGCGGGGAACCTTGTCCTGGCTCAACGCGCTCTGGGCATCGGATTGGGCGGTGGTCGCCGCTTCCTCGTATGCCACCCGGCTCTGGCCTTTGATGCTGACGCCTTTCAGGCTCATGCTCGGCATCTGGCCGCCGGGCGAGAATTGACCCTTCACTTTGGTGGGCTTGAGCGCCTCGCTGAGTTCGCCCGGGCCGCGGTCAGTGTGGCCGCGACCATCCTGGTCCGGCCGGCCAGAGCCTGAGTTATCCCAATGGTCGGTCCAGCGGCCTTCCCATTGCGCGCTTTCATCGGCCCAAGTGCCGACGCCGCCACCCGGTCCGCCGGGAAACGGATTGTAGCCCGGCCGGTTGCACTGGCCCTTGCAGTTCCCCCAGCGCTGGCCCGAACCGATGCACATAGACGCCTGGTTCAGGCCGTCCAGCGCCGCCATCATCCCCTGCGCGTCATTCATTTGCTGCATCAGATCCCCCAGCTCCTTCGCCGCCGCCTGCAGCGACTTCGCGGCGTTGGACTTGTCTCCCGCCTGCATCTGCTTGGCGGCGCTTTTTAAGTGCTCCGCCACCTGGCCGTAGTTGGCGGCCGGGTCAATGGCTTTGGACACTTGCTGGAGCAGGCCTTGGAGCTGGCCGGTGGGGAGACTGGCGGACTGCAACTGCTGGATCATCTTCTGGAGCGTCGCCTGCGCGGCTTCGGGCTGGCCGTTCTTGAGCTGCTCGGCCAGGTCCTTGCCCAGCTTCTGGGCTTGCGCCTGGAGTTGTTGCAGTTGCCTGGCCATGTCGCGCGTCTTTTCGAGGTCCGTCAGGGCGGCTTCAAGGTCCTTCAGCACCATTCCCGGCTGGTTCTCGGCCAGCGCCTTGATGGCCTCATCCAGTTGCGGCAATTGCAGCCCGGCGTCCTGCACCTGTTTGGAAAGAGCGGAAAGCGCCTCGGACAGTTTCTGCCGCTCGGCTGCGCTGGCGGGCGACTTCTGGTCCGCCATCCCCTTGGCGGCGTCCTGCAGCTTCTCCAGGTTTTTCTTCAACTTGTCGAGCGCATCCGGATTGCCGTCGGCCGTGCCCACTTGCTGTTGCAGGGCTTCCATTTGCTTCTGTAAGCCGGCGGCGGTTTGAGGGTCGTTCCCGGCCGCGGCGCGCGCGGCTTGCTCCATCTTCCTCAAGGCCGGGTCTTTGCCCAACTCCTTCAGCTCGTCCTTGAGCTTCTCGGCCACGTTGGCCAAGTCCTTCAGCGCCTCGCTGCGCGTGAAGGTCTTTTTGGCGAGCTGGTCGCCCAGGTCGGTCACAGCTTCCAGGGCCTTTTGCGTGGGCTCAAGGGCCGGTGGACGGTTGGTCAGGCTGCGGCGGGTCAAATCCGCAAGCTGCTTGCCGACCTCTTTGATGTTCTGCTGGTCGGCCTGCTTCTGCAGGTAACTCTTGCTGCGGTATTCGGGCACAAAGCCCAGGCCGGCCCCCAGTGCCAGCACCACCAATGCCCAGCGTGTGGCTTTGGGCAAGCGGATGGGAACAAGCCGGCGCGGGTCCAGCCCTTTAACATGTTCGGCGGCATCCGTGACCACCAGCTCCCGCCAGATGCCGGCATTCGGGTCGTCCGCGACCTCCAACGCCGTGCTGAGTCGCTCCTGCAAATGCTGCCGGCCATCCACCCAACGGGCGATGTCCGCCAAAGCCGGCTTGCGCCAGCCACCGACCAGCAGGCCCGTCAGGGCGCACAGAAACGGAGCCAAGGTGGCCGTCGTGAGGGTCCAAAGGGGCAGCGGCAGCAGATGCCACAGGCCGATCAGCAGCAGGGACAGCAATGCCCCGAGCAGCAGCCCACGCCACAAGCCCCCCAGCCCCCGGGCCCAACGACACCGCCGGGCCGCTTCCTGCAGGGCTGATTCGATAACTTGCAGCTCGCTCATGGCCTCGGCCAAAACGTGCAGCACTCGCGCGCCTTTAGCCAGTTCAAAAGCTTTAGACACTGCTGCGGGCAAAAAGTTGGGGGGGAAAGGCAGAATTCAGAACACTCGAAAGCGGCAGAAGGCGAGCATTGCAACCCAAACTATGGGCGCCCCCTTTCCCGTCGGACATCTGAGCGGCCTAACCTAAAAGTGATACTGATAGAATTTGCTTTTGGCGCGCACGCCTGTACTGAGCGCGGCGCGGGTGAGCAGGCCGCTGTGAGCGCGGCGGCGGCACTGAGTGTTGCGGGTGGCGCGACGGTGGGGACCGCAACGGCAGGCGGGGCGAGTGGCACCGCTGACGCAGTGACGCCATGCAGTGCGGCGGCGGGGGCAGCATGCTCTGGCGGCAAGTGTGTCCTATGAGAGAGGATCAGCATCGGTTTCTGACGCTGCTGGGGCAGTTGCCGGCGCGCCTGACGGCGGAGCACGCGGCCTGGGCGCTGAACTGTCAGGCGCACGACGTTCCCATTCAGGTCGCCACGCGGCTACTCAAGCCGCTGCTTAATGGGGTCAAGTTCTTCTCCACGGCGGATGTGCTGGCGCTGACCCGTGACCGGGCCTGGCTGGTGAAGATGACCAACAGCGTCTGCCAGCATTGGCAGCGGCAGAATGTGAAGCGCAAGAGCCGCTCGGTGAGTGTCTCACCGAGCGGCCAGTCTCAAGTGGTCAGCCTGGCAGCGGCGGGTTAGCAATGCAAGGCAGGGGGAGCGGAAACATGAAGGTGACCAAGGCCTTTCTCGGGACGTGGGCCTTACTTTTTGCACTGGTCCAGAACGGCTTGCAGGCGCTTCTTGGCGGTGACGATTTCCGGTTGATCGTTGGCGGACAAGTCATGCTTTTGAAAGAGATCGTTCGGGATGTCAAAGAGGCCTCCCTCCGAATTGAGGAGGAAGCGGTGGTCCCGCGCCAGGCGGTGATCGCCGAGTTGGGTGAAAACCCATTCGCGCGGTTGGCCGGGCTGGCCGAGCAATTGCGGGGCGAAGCTGCGGCCGTCGAGAGTGACGCCGGCGGGTAATTGGCCACCGCCGATTGCCGTGAGGGTCGGCAGGACGTCGCAAAAGTTGATCAAATTCGTTCTGACTTGGCCGGCGGGAATGCTTGCGGGCCAACTGGCGATGAGGGGAACGTGCGAACCCAACTCGGTGACAGTTCCCTTGCCGCCGGGTATGGCAACCGGGCCCATCATCGAGGTAAGCTTGCGATCGGTGCCGTTGTCCCCGGTAAAGATGACGAGGGTATTCTCACGCAATCCGGCTTGCTGGAGCGCAGCCATGAGTTTACCCACCGTCTTGTCCATGTAAGCAACCATTGCCGGAAAATTCGCCGGGTCATTGATGAGATCATCATCCTGGCCAGGCGTGGAGGCCCGTTTCTTCTTCCCGCCGCCACGCTTTCCTTCGGCGGCAGCTTTTTGGGCGGCCCTCGCCCGCGGGCTCCCGGGCGGGGCAATGTGCGGGGCGTGGACGAGGGTCATGGGATAATAGGCAAAAAATGGTTCGTCTTTATGTTCCTTCATGAACCGAATGAGGAAATCCGAAAACAGGTCGTCGCCATATTCCTCGGGCGCATGCGTGCGGAGCTGCCCGTTCTCACACACTACCGGAGCCCAATACCTGGAGGTCGCCTTGCCATCGACAACCCAGGCCCAGCACAGGGATTGGTCAAAGCCGCATTGCTTCAAATGATCGGGATGTTTGGGAAACTCGCACAATTGCCACTTGCCCGCGATCGCGGTGGCGTAGCCAGCTTGCTTCAAGATGTGGCCAAAGGTGGTTTCCTTCTTTGGATCAAAATAGTCGTTCACCTCTTCCGCGCGGCCGCGGCCAATCAGGTTAATCCAGCTGGTGCGAAAGCCGTAACGGCCGGTCATGAGTTCGACGCGGGAGGGCGAGCAGAGCGGAGTCGCATAGCAACTGGTAAAATGAACACCGGACTTGCCCAGCGCATCGATATGCGGGGTTTGGTACGAAGTGCCTCCATAACTGTTGATGACTTCATGGCCCAGGTCGTCGGCCAGGATCAGCAGGATATTCGGCTTGCGCCCGGCAGCGGCGTGGCTGGGCAGCACCGCCCCCAGGAATACGATAAGGCCTGAGACCAGCAACACGGTTTTCAATTTCATAGGCGCTAAAAGTGGGACCGCCGATGGCAGGATGAGTGCCCGCACACCGCACAAGCCCGATACGGTTTGGACGTTGATGATGCGCCATGGGTTGAAGAATCACCAGCAGGATTTGGGAAGGGTACAAAAATGCTGGTTCAGATTACTCCGCAAGAAAATGAATTCTTAAGGATAAAGTGGACAGCAGCGCTTGGTCAGCTTCCGGCCTGCCGAGGGCGGCGAAACTACTCGGCAGGCTTACTGATAGAATTTGCTTTTGGCGCGCCCGACCGTACTCAGCGCTGCGCGGGCGAGATTGTCAGAACGACAATGGTTGCGCATCAGGCAATGCCGCGGACCTGCCAGCCGGTCTGTTGACAGGCTTCCGTCAGCGTCTCCAGCAACCGCTCCCGGTCCCTCATAGATCGCCTCCCGCCGGTCGCCCCGGCTCATCACATGATAGATCGCCCCGGGATATTGAATGCGCCGCTTTCGAGCCATGAACCCGGCTTAGCGTCACCTCGCCCTTTGCCGCAAGCAAAACATTGCATTCTCATTAACTGACCCCTTTATAGTCTTCCAGGTGAGCGAGTGAGCGAGTGAGCGAGTGAGCGAGTGAATCTATTATCTCCTTGATCTTATCAGCGTCATTGCATTTCTTTGCTAAGTCAAGAGCCTGTAGGTAAAGTGCTCGCCTCTGTGAGCGGCTATCGAGATAGTCTGCGCGGGTAGCTAGGATTTTGGATTGGGGACCATACTTGGCCTCCAATTCGTCAAGCAGTGTGATCATGCCTTCCCGATGCACCTCATACATTGGGTCCGGAGGGGGCTTGGAAGCCTCTGTGACCTCACGAGCCTTCTCCACAACTCGGCCCCAATCTTCGCCGCTGATTTTCATGGTGCGCGCATGATGCCTAGACCAAGATCACCGATGAGCGCCAACAGCGACGCCACGCCACTCGGCGCGCGTCC
>CAZDOO010000057.1:0-38890 GCA_964507045.1 uncultured Verrucomicrobiota bacterium
CTGGGACGACCTCTGGCCAATTCATTGATCGGTGCTGGTTTCAAGATGTGCCCGCACTCAACTACGCACGCGGTTTCCGCTGGGCAGAACGCAATAGCCGATTAGACTCCCGCGCATGAATAGAGTGCGCTTGGGAATCATTGGCTTGGGCAACATCGGCCAGCACCACTGCGGCTACCTCACCGCCGGAGAAGTGCCGAGAGCCGAAGTGGTCGCCGTCTCGGACGCCATGCCCGCCAAGCTTGAGAAACACAAGCCGCTCCACACTTTCACCGACGGCGAGGAGTTGATTCGCTCCGGCCTCGTGGACGCCGTTATCATTGCCACGCCCCATTACCAGCACACGACCCTCGGCATCGCGGCCCTCAAACAGGGCCTGCATGTGATGGTTGAGAAACCCATCTCCGCGCATAAGGCCGACGCGGAGCGGCTGATCGCCGAGCATCAGCGGCGGCCCAAGCTAGTCTTTGCCGGCATGTTCCAACTGCGCGCCGAGCCGCGCTACCTGAGGATGCGCAAGCTGATACAGAGCGGCGAACTGGGCCGGATCGTGCGCATGAGCTGGATCATGACCGACTGGTTCCGCACCGAGGCCTACTACGCCAGCGGCGGCTGGCGCGCGACCTGGAAGGGCGAGGGCGGCGGCGTGCTGCTCAACCAATGCTTGCACAATCTCGACGCCATGCAGTGGCTCCTCGGCATGCCCGCCCGCGTGCGCGGTTTCTGCCAGCTCGGCCGCTTCCACCAGATCGAGGTCGAAGACAACGTCTCCGCCTACCTCGAATACGCTAACGGCGCCACCGGCACGTTCGTCTCCTCTACCGGCGAGTCCCCCGGCACCAACCGCTTTGAGATCGTCGGCACGCGTGGCAAGCTCCTGCTCGAAGCGGATAAGCTCACCCTCGTGCGCAACGAGACGGACATGATCGAATTCAGCCGCACGGCCAAGCTCGGCTTCATCAAGCCCGAGGTCTGGAACGTCGAAATCCCCATCGGTGCCTCCCCCAACTGCCACGCCGTTCTGATGCAGAACTTCGTCAACGCCATCCTCGACGGCGAGCCCTTGATCGCGCCGGGCGAGGAGGGCATGCACTCCGTCGAGCTGGCCAACGTGATTCTTTACTCCTCGCTCCTCGGCCAAACGGTGGAGCTGCCAATGGATAGCGCGGCCTACGAGAAGAAACTGAGCCAGTTAATCTCCGCCTCGAAGGTGGAAAAGAAGGTGGTGGAAATCGCCAATGAGGACTTCACCAAGTCCTTTAGAAAGTAACTATGAAATACATGGGCATCGGCGACGAAGCCGCCAACAGCATTGACGGCCAGATTCGGGCCACGCAGGAACTCGGCTGGAAATTTCTCGAGCCGCGCGGTGTCGAGGTTCCCGGCTTTGCCAAGGCCAACTTCCACGACCTGCCGGACGCGGCCTTCGACCAAGCCGTCCGCAAGCTGGAGGCCGCGGGCATCGGCGCTTACTGCTTCGGTTCCACCATCATGAACTGGGCCAAAAAGGTGGGCGACCCTTTCGACCTCACCCTGGCCGAAGTCAAGCGCGCCATCCCGCGCATGCAGCGCGTGGGCGCCAAATACGTCCGCATCATGAGCTTCAAGCCCGGTGATGACGAATACGGGATACCCGCCGAAGTGTTCCGCCGGGTAAAGGACGTGACGAACCGCTTCCTCGATGCCGGCCTCCAGCCCGTCCACGAGAACTGTATGAACTACGGCGGCATGAGCTGGCAGCACGCCCTCGAACTCCACGACAAATGCCCCGGCCTCAAATGGCTCTTTGACACTGCCAACCCCATCTTCAATTCCGACCGCTCCAAGCCCAAGCCCTGGCCCAAACAGGACCCGTGGGAGTTCTGGACCCACGTGCGCGAGCACGTCGCCCACATCCACATCAAGGATGCCACCTGGAACCCGGCGAAGAACGACGCCGACTACAACTGGCCCGGTGAAGGGCAGGGCAGGGTGCGCGACATCCTCAAAGATGCCCTCGCTCGCGGCTACGATGGCGGCCTGTCGCTGGAACCGCACATGGTCGTCGTCTTCCACGATGCCCGGCCCAAAGCCGCCAGCGAGGACGCCATGCGCCAAAACTACGTCGAATACGGCCGCCGCCTGGAGCAGATGGTCGGGGAGATCAGAGACGAACTAAAAGCTGTCGCCTAAGGCGCCGTCTGCTGCCTGGGCGCGATCATTCTCACTACGGCGCCGGCTGGTCCGTGTCGCGGGAAACCTTCACGTGCAGCACGCCTTGCTCGTCGAACCAGAGCGGGTCAAGCGCCAGGAACCGGCGCCAGTTCTGACCGGCGTCCTGCTTCTGGTGATAGAGCATCCAGAGCTTGCCGTCCGGACCTTCGATCACGCAATGGTGGCCCGGTCCGAACACATTGCCGCCGCGCTGGGCGATGGGATTGCCGGCGTATTTGACGAACGGTCCGGTGGGCGACTTGGAGGTGGCATAGCCAACGCCGTAATTGGGGGAGTCGGCGCCCGAACCGGAAAACATAAGGTAGTAAGTGCCCTTGTGCTTCAGCAGGAACGGCGCTTCAGTGACCTCCCCGCTGCGCTTTTCCCAGTCAGCGGTCGGCTGGATCAGTACCTTCGGCTCGTCCTTCTTGTTCAGCGGGTCGGCCATCGGCTGGACGATGATCTTGAAGCCGCCGCTCAAGTTCACATAGTAGAGGTAGAGGCTGCCGTCGTCGTCCTGGAAGAGGTGGGCGTCAATCGAATGCGTCGCCAGCACGACTTTGTCCTTGAACGGGCCGAGTGGGCTCTTCGCCACGGCAACGCCGATCTGCTTCTCCAGCGGACCACGCCGGGGGCCCGGCATGGTATCCGTGTAGTAGAGGTAAAAATTGCCGTCGCCGCCCCGGTGGTGAAACACCTCGGGCGCCCAATCCCCGCCGCGCGGATCGTTGAATGCGCGGCCTTTGGATTCCCAGTTCACCAGATCGCCGGACACAAATGCCTCGTAACCGCGGCCGTCCGTGGTCGCGTACAGGTAATACTGCTTGTCCACACGAAGCACGAACGGGTCGGCCATCACGTGGCCGGGCAGCAACGGGTTGCGATAAGTTCTGGCCGAGGCGCTGGCGGCGCGTTGCGGCGTGCAAGCGCACAGGCACATCGCGAGCGCAGCCAGAAACAGGGCGGTCGTTGATCTGTTCATTGGCGCGCGACAATAAACGAGGCGGCCCAACGAGGAAAGCCTTTTGACGCTTTTGACGCGCGTGCTGCCATGCAATGGGTGGGCGGGCGAGCGCCCGGGCGAACCCAAGCGTCTTTGGAAATCAAGGCTCACGTGAATGCTCGCCCTTCCCGGGCTTGAGTTCACACAATCCGCCCCTAGTCCTTCTTTCCCCCCGTGATGGCCTTATCCTCCTCGTCGAGCCAGTTCTTCACGTTGGCCTGGATGAACGTCGGCACCTCCTGGCGCTCGATCAGCCCCTGGTTGAGGTCGGCCAGCGAGTAAAACAGCGCCAGCACCTCATCCGTGCAGGCGCGCGCCTTCTCCAACTGTGCGCGGGCCTGGTCGAAGTCACCCGCGCGTCGCAGGCGCCGGATTTCGGCCCGCTGGCGGTGGGTCTCCATGAGCCGCTCGGCCAGCGTGTGCAATTTTTCGACCTTGCCGAGCCGGTGCGCGAGCTGGGCGTCGTTCGCCACCAGCCTCGTCGCCGGTTCCAGCAGTCGTCGGCGCTGATCAGCCAGCGCGGCACGATCCTGGTCGCGCGAATCACCGCGCAGACGGTAGCACAGCTCGGGATCACGCGCCCAGGCTCCATAGTAATCCGCCAGCAAGGCGCCCGCCGCCGCGCCGTAATACTTCCGCGCGTAATCCCGCAGCAGGTCATAGGGGCTGAGTGAGAAGTCGTAGAAACAGCGCCCTGCCAGGTAGCCGTTCAGGCTGTGGTTCCACCAATAGCCGCGCGGCCACATCAACATGTAGACCGAATCAATGCCATTCTGTCGGAAGTAGCGGCGATCACCCTCCAGGGCGATAGTGAACGGCGACATCACCCACGGCTCGGCAAAGTTGTCGGTGTAATACTGGCAGAGCGTGATGCCGCCCCGCGCCGCGCGCCGCCACTTCTCCAGGTTCTCCTTGCGATCATAACGCGGATCATCATAGCCCATCGTATAAATGCGGCCCCAGTGCGCCCACACCACACGCTGCCGCGGATGAATCTGCGCCGTCGCCGGCGGATCGGTCATCGGTCCGTAACCGCCCACCGTCTCGACCAGCAGGTCCGGGCGGCAGGCCTTGAGCCGTTCGATGACCTCACCCATGAGAAGCAGCAGCAGGTTGCTGGCGCCGGCTCGCTTGCAGGGCTCGCACTCGCAGGCTTGCCCGCCGTCGAACGGCACCAGACAGAGGATGTGGATTTGCGGCGCCTGCCGGGCGAACGCCTCCACATGGTCTGTGAACTGCTTGCGCGCCTTGGGATTTGACCAGCAGAATTGCGCGCCGGCAAAGGTCTGCGGCACGCGCTTGCCGTTGCGCAGGCCGAACCACTCAGGATGGTTGCTCAGGTGATCTTCGGCGCGCAGCAGGAGATTGAAGCAGTGAGCCGGGCCATGCAGGAGCATGTCGCGTTTCGCCAGTTCGGCGAGCAAGCCGCTGTCGGCCAGTTGCTGGTATTGCGTCTCCAGAGGCGTGTGCGTGTCGGCCTGCCAGCCCATGGCGTTGTAGCGCGCCTTCATCGCCCACTCAAGCTGCTTGAGCGCCGGCGCCGGCTGCATCTCGAAAAACCATTCGCTGCCGTTGCAGATGCGGTATTTCATCGGCGATGCCACGGCCCACGAACCCGCGCGCAGCCGGAGTGTATCCCGCTGTGGCACAACCTCCGGGTCGTCAGCATCCTCGGCGGGGTAAAACCAGCGGCAGCCCAGCCGCTCCAGCAAATCATAGACGCCGTAGATCACGCCACGCGCGTTGTCCCCGGCAATCACGATGCGGGCCGGGGCTTTGCGCGTCGCCGGCACGACGGCGACCGCGTAACCATCGTAGCCGGTTGCGGGCGGCGGCAGGACCGCGCGATCTTCGGGCGGGAGCTCGGGACGGAGGCCAACGGCCAAGGCAGGTTTGCCCCGCGTCCGCTGAACGATGGGCGGCTTGCAGCCGCTGATCTGCTGGAGGTATCGCTGCAGCTCTTTGGCCGCCCAGTTGATGGCCGGACACGCCGGCGGCGGGCAGACAATCCGCCAGTCGCTCTTGCCCGCGGTGACAAACCGGACCGTGTTGGTTTGAACTCCTTCCGGAGCTGCCAGGGCCGAAGCCGCGAACGAGGTGATGAGCAGACAGACTGCAACGAGCGCTCTCATGCGGCGCAGACTATACCTCGTCGGGAAGGCAATGCACGCCGAGTCTTCGCCCTGTTTGCGTAGCCGCCGACGGCGACGCAGGCGGGCCAAATGCGCAAGGCCGGAAACGCTCACAGGCGTGGCCTTGCGATTGTGGCAGTTGACCCACGCCACGATTCTAGCCATTTTTCCGCCATGCAAGACACCGGACTGCTGAAGGATTACCTCAGCCATCAAATGCCCGCGGCGCTCGAAATGCTGCGCCAGATGGTTGGCATCAACAGTTTCACCGGAAACCGGGAGGGAGTGAACCGGCTGGCTCAATTCACCGCCGAATGCTTTGCGCCGTTGGGATTCACCGCGGAGTCTATTCCCTCCGCCAATAAGGATTGGGGCGACCATCTGGTCCTGACGCGGCGCGGACGTTCGACGAAGAGCATCGCCCTTGTCTCCCATTTGGACACCGTCTTCCCGTCCGAGGAGGAAGAGCGCAACAACTTTCGCTGGCGGGTGGAAGGCGACCGCATCTTCGGCCCCGGTACGAACGACATCAAAGGCGGCTCAGTGATGATGTGGCTCGTGCTGGTTGCGCTCCAGTCCCACGCTCCGAAGCTGTTCGAGGACATCACCTGGAAGCTGATCTGGAACTCCTCCGAAGAATGCTTCTCGCCCGATTTCGGCGAGGTGTGCCGCAGCCACTTCGACCGCGGCACGCTGGCGGCGCTCATCTTCGAGTCCGAGGGGCGGTCGGCCAGGGAGAGCCTGATGGTTGTGGCGCGCAAAGGCCGCGGCTCCTGGCGAGTGGCGGTCAGCGGTCGCGCGGCACATGCGGGCGGCAAGCATGAGCAGGGCGCCAACGCCATCGTACAACTCGGCCGGACAGTGCAGCGCATCGCGGCGCTTACGGACTATGCGCGCGGCCTCACTGTCAACGTCGGCACCATTTGCGGCGGCACCGTCTTGAATCGTGTCCCGCACGGGGCGGTGGCCGAGGGCGAATTCCGCACTTTCACCCCGGCGGTGTTCGCGCAGGCGAAAGCGGACTTGCTGGCGCTGACTGGCCCAGGCGAGGTGCGCAGTCCCGCCGACGGCCACGCCTGCGAGGTCAAAGTCGAGATTCTCACCGAGTCCCGCCCCTGGCCGCGGAACCCCGCCACCGATGGCCTCTACCAGTTCTGGAAGCAAGCTGGCGACGAACTCGGCCTGGCGGTGAATTGCCAGGAACGCGGCGGATTGAGCGATGGCAATCTCATTTGGGATGCCGTGCCCACACTGGACGGCCTCGGCCCGTGGGGCGACAACGACCACTGCTCCGAGCGCAGCGCCGATGGTTCCAAGTTGCCGGAGTTCGTGGAGGTGAGCACCTTTGTCCCCAAGGCCATGCTGAATATTGCCGCCATTCAGAAGTTGTGCGGTTCTTGACCATCAGCCGACCGAAGTCCGCAAGGTTTTAGAGTGCGGCAGTCCCCTGCCGCTCTGGAAGATCAACGGTAGTGCCCCCCTGCGGCATCCGAGAGTGTTAGATGTCCTCAGGTTCGCGCCCGTAGGCCCGCAAGTTCGCAGGTGCAAGTTTGAGGGTCCTGCTGTACAGTTAGGCCATGAATCGCATCACGATAAACCCTGAGCAATGCGGCGGAAGGCCCTGCATTAGGGGCATGCGCATACGGGTGGTTGATGTTTTGGATCTCCTGGCAAATGGCCTGACTCCCTCGCAGGTCCTGGAGGAGCTCCCCGACCTTGAGGCCGAGGACATCCAGGCCTGCCTGCAGTACGCCAGTCGTAAGCTGAACCATCCCGTCTTGGTCGCCGCATGATCTGGGTGGATACCCACATCTCACCGGCCGTCGCCAAATGGGTCTCCGCCGAGCTTGGCTACCCCGCCTCCTCAATACGTGACCTGGGCCTTCGCAACGCCAAGGACAAAGACATCTTTGCCGCCGCCCGCCAAGCCAACGCAGTTGTCCTGACCAAAGATGCGGACTTTGCCGAAATGGTGGAACGCCTCGGGTCGCCACCGTCAGTAATCTGGCTTACCTGCGGCAACACCAGCGAGGCAGCCCTGCGGGGCCTTTTGAAGACAACGCTGCCACGGGCAATGGACCTCATTGGGCAGGGCGACATACTGGTTGAAATCTCGGGCAAGATCTAACCCGCCAGCCACACTCGGGGCATCTACGCTCCACGATTTCACCAGGGCCAGCACCAGCTGCCCTTGGGCTGAGGTTGGGGACTGATACAGCCGGTTGGAGGCATACGGCCAACTGCCCACGTGTAAGCGCTTGGCAATCCCTTTCCAGATCATCGTCGTCTCCTGGCCAAGTCGGCGGGCTATGCTCACCTTGCTACCGTGTCCCGTGGGCTGCATTCCCAACCCCTCCGCAGGCCACGCCCGCCGTTGAAGCTGTTCCCGCACGATCAGCTCCCCGACGCTTGTTTCGGGTCCAACGCCTGCGGCTTCTGCTGCGTCCGGCGACCGAAATAGCTGACATCCCCATCCCGCCAAGGGCACTTTGGCCGCTAAATCGGCTTTAGCCGGCCAGCAACCCTCAGTCTCTACCCCACTCGTCAGGCGTTAAAGCTACCCTTCCCAAGCGTCCCGAGCCTTGCCAGAGCCACTTAAGCGCCGTGTACAAGGGGTGCACAAGAGATGCTCAAGGGAGGTACATGGGGCTGACGCTTGTGCATCCGGTGTGCATCCCTTGTACACCCCTTGTACACGGCGCTAGACCGTGGGGAACAGCCCTAACTGCGGCTTGGTTGGGGTCTGGATAAGCGTAAATGGGGCTGTTCCTCTGCAAAGGGGCGCCCCGGCTTGCCAGGCGGACGGGACGGTGCTATGCTGCTGCCGCACGGAAGCCAACAGCTTAACAAGCACGACAAGACTATGATCAAGACCCGCGGCTACGCCGCTCATGACGCCGCCTTACCCTTAACGCCTTTCACCTTCGAGCGGCGCGAACCCGGCCCGCATGACGTGCAGATCGAGATCCTTTACTGCGGCATTTGCCATAGCGATCTCCATCAGGTCCGCAACGATTGGGGCGGTTCTCTCTACCCGATGGTGCCAGGCCATGAGATCGTCGGCCGCGTCACCCGCGTCGGCGCGCAGGTGACGAAAGTCAAGACTGACGACCTGGCCGGCGTCGGCTGCATGGTGGATTCCTGCCGCCACTGTGCGGCCTGCCATGAGGGGTTGGAGCAGTATTGTGCGGAAGGCCCTACTTGGACCTACAATGCCCGGGAACGCGGCAGCGAGCAGCTGACCTTTGGCGGCTATTCCGAGCGCATTGTGGTCGAGGAGCGGTTCGTGGTGAAGGTCCCCCCCAGCCTCGACCTGAAGGCCGTCGCCCCACTGCTGTGTGCCGGCATCACGACGTATTCGCCGCTGCGCCACTGGAAGGTGGGCAAAGGCCAGCGCGTCGGCGTGATCGGCCTGGGCGGTCTTGGCCACATGGGGGTCAAACTCGCCCGAGCCTTCGGCGCCGAGGTGGTGATGATCACGACTTCGCCGGCCAAGGCCAAGGACGCGATGCGGCTCGGCGCCCATGAAGTGCTGATCTCGAAGGATTCGGCGGCGATGGCCAAACAGGCCGGCAGCTTCCATTTTTTGCTCAACACCATTCCCAATCCGCATGACGTTAATCCCTACCTGGCGCTGCTGAAGCGCGACGCCACGATGGTGCTGGTCGGCTTGTTGACCGCGCTCGAACCGCCGCTCCTGGGCGGCAGCCTGATCAGCGGCCGCCGGAGCCTTGCCGGGTCAGTGATCGGCGGCATGCCGGAGACCCAGGAGATGATTGATTTCTGCGCCGCGCATAAGATCGTCAGCGACGTCGAGATGATCCCCATCCAATCGGTCAACGAGGCCTATGAGCGGCTGCTGAAGAACGATGTCCGCTACCGTTTCGTAATAGACATGGCCTCGCTGAAATAGCAGGGCCAATTGGGGCGATTATCAGCCCCTGCTGCTTACCGGATATCCTGGTGATAGCTTTGCAGTGATTTCACGCCGGCGCGGCCGGCGCGACATTCCGCAATGCCCACGGCCGATGCTCGCGCCGCCGCCACCGTCGTCAGGTACGGGACCTTGTACTTGATTGCCGCTTTGCGGATATAGGCATCGTCGAACTTGCTCGTCTTGCCGCTGGGCGTGTTGATGATCAGGTGGATGGCCCTGCTCTTGATTTCGTCCACGATATTCGGGCGTTGAGGCTCGTGCAGCTTGTAGCTTAGCTCGGCCTTCACGCCGTGTTCCTGCAGGAACCGATGGGTGCCGCTGGTGGCTTTGATGCGGAAGCCCAGTTCCTGGAACTTGCGGGCAGCTTCGAGGATCGCCGCTTTTTCCCTGTCGCTGACCGAAATGAACACCGTCCCGTTGAGCGGCAGCGGGCCGAGCGCGGCTTCCTGGGCCTTGAAATAGGCCAGGCCGAAGGACGGTCCCATGCCTAACACCTCGCCGGTCGAGCGCATTTCCGGCCCGAGCAGCGGATCAACTTCCGGGAACATGGCGAAGGGCAGCACGACCTCCTTCACCCCAACGTGCGGAATAGTCCGGCGCTTTAGCTTCAGGCCGCCTAGCGTTGTCCCCAGCATGAGTTGCGTGGCGATGCGGGCCATGGGCACGTTGCAGACCTTCGACACCAGCGGCACTGTGCGGGAGGCGCGCGGGTTGGCTTCGAGCACGTAGACTTTGTCCTGGCAAATGGCGTACTGGATGTTCATCACGCCGCAGACCTTCAGCTCACGGCTGATCCGCAAGGTGTATTCCTCGATCGTCTGGATGTGCTTCTTTGGCAGTGTCACCGGTGGGATGGCGCAGGCCGAATCGCCGGAATGGATGCCCGCCAGTTCGATGTGCTCCATCACAGCCGGTACGAATGCGTCTGTGCCGTCGGCCAGTGCGTCGGCCTCGGCCTCAATCGCGTTATCGAGGAAACGGTCAATGAGAATCGGCCGTTCCGGTGTCAGGTCCACCGCCTTGTTGACGTATTCCTTGAGCATCTCCTCATCGAGGACGATTTCCATGCCGCGTCCGCCGAGCACGAAGGAGGGCCGCACCATCACCGGGTAGCCGATGCGCTCGGCGATTCCCTTCGCCTCCTCGAAGCTGCTGGCCATGCCGGACTCGGGCATCGGAATGCCCATCTGGTCCATCATCTTGCGGAAGCGGTCACGGTCCTCGGCCAGGTCAATCGTGTCCGGCGACGTGCCGAGAATCTTCACGCCGGCGGCGGCAAGTTCGGTGGCGATGTTCAGCGGAGTCTGCCCCCCAAACTGGACGATGACGCCTTCAGGCTGCTCCTTTTCGTAGATCGCCAGCACGTCTTCGACCGTGAGCGGCTCGAAATAGAGTTTGTCCGACGTGTCGTAATCGGTGGAAACGGTCTCCGGGTTGCAGTTGACCATGATGGTCTCGTAGCCGGCGTCGCGCAGAGCGAAGGCGGCATGGACGCAGCAATAGTCGAACTCGATGCCCTGGCCAATGCGGTTGGGGCCGCCGCCCAGCACCATGACCTTCTTGCGCGAGCTGGAGGCCACTTTATCAGGTCGGTTGTAGGTGGAGTAGTAATAAGCCGCGTGCTCGACGCCGCTGACGGGCAGCGCGTCCCAGGCTTCGACCACGCCCAGGCGCTGGCGCTGTTCCCGCAGCTTCGTTTCGGCGATGCCGAGCAACTTGCTCAGGTACTTGTCGGCGAAACCGTCCTTCTTGGCCTGAACGAGGAGGGCATCGGGCAGCGCCTGGCCCTGGAACTGGAGGAGCTGTTCCTCCAGTTCGACCAGCTCTCTCATCTGCTGGATGAACCACGGCTTGATGTAGGTCTTGGCGTAGAGTTCTTCCACCGTGGCGCCTTTGCGGAGCGCCTCGTACATGATCCACTGCCGCTCGCTGCTCGGCTCGATGAGCATCGTCAGCAACTCGGCCAGCGAGCGCTGGTTGAAATCCTTCGCAAAGCCCAAGCCGTGGCGGCCGTTTTCCAGCGACCGGATGGCCTTCTGGAAAGCTTCTTTGTAGGTCTTGCCGATGCTCATCACCTCGCCCACGGCGCGCATTTGCGTGCCGAGCTTGTCAATCGAGCCCTTGAACTTCTCGAACGCCCAGCGGGAAAATTTGACCACCACGTAATCCCCGGAAGGGGTGTACTTCTCCAGCGTCCCGTCGCGCCAATAGGGGATCTCGTCCATCGTGAGGCCGCCGGCGAGCTTGGCGGACACCAGCGCGATGGGGAATCCGGTGGCTTTGGAGGCCAGCGCTGATGAGCGCGAGGTGCGCGGGTTGATCTCGATGATGACGACGCGGCCCGTCTTCGGGCAGTGCGCAAACTGGATGTTCGTGCCGCCAATGACGCCGATGGCCTCGACGATGCGGTAGGAGTACTCCTGCAGCTTTGCCTGGAGCTTGGGCTCAATGGTCAGCATCGGCGCGACGCAATAGGAGTCGCCGGTGTGCACGCCCATCGCGTCCACGTTCTCGATGAAGCAGACGGTGATCATCTGGTTCTTGGCGTCGCGGACAACCTCGAGTTCGAGTTCCTCCCAGCCGAGGACGGACTCCTCGATGAGAATCTGGCCCACCATGCTGGCGGACAGGCCGCGGCTGGCAACGACGCGCAGTTCCTCGACGTTGTACACGAGCCCGCCGCCTGTCCCGCCCATGGTGTAGGCCGGGCGGATGACGACGGGGTAGCCGAGTTCGGCAGCGACCTTCTCCGCTTCCTCGACGCTGAACGCCGGGGCGCTTTTGGGCATGTCGATGCCAAGGCGCTTCATCGTTTCCTTGAAGACGATGCGGTCTTCGCCCTTCTCGATGGCGTCGGCTTCGACGCCGATGATCCGGACGTCGTACTTGGCGAGCACGCCGGACTTGGCAAGCTGGGAGGAGAGATTCAGCCCCGTCTGCCCGCCGAGGTTTGGCAGGAGGGCGTCGGGCCGCTCCTTTTCGATGATGTCCGTGAGCGCCGCGACCGTGAGCGGTTCGATGTAGGTGACGTCCGCCATCCCGGGATCGGTCATGATGGTGGCCGGGTTGGAGTTCACCAGCACAATTTGGTAGCCAAGCGACCGCAGGGCTTTGCAGGCCTGGGTGCCGGAATAGTCGAACTCACAGGCCTGGCCGATCACGATCGGGCCGGAGCCGATAATCAGGACCTTCTTAATATCGTTTCTTCTGGGCATGGCTTTAGCTATCAAGGCTTCTAATCTGTTTCGTTGCTGATTCACTTCATCGGGTGCGCGCAGATGCTTCTAGCGACTCAATGGCGCAAGCGCAAACATTTTCCGCCATGGGCCGCCCGCCCGGGGGTTTTTATTATTGGCAACAGGGCAAGGAGGTTTGATATTCAGAGTTCAAACAATATGGCAGACGACAAGAAACACGTCTATGACGAGAGCAAGATCAAGACGCTCTCCTCGCTGGAGCACATCCGGCTGCGCACCGGCATGTACATCGGCCGGATTGGCGACGGCTCGCATTACGATGACGGCTGCTATATTCTGCTCAAGGAGGTGGTGGATAACGCCATTGATGAGTTCATCATGGGCCACGGCAAGGAGGTGCGCATCGGCATCCAGGACCAGACGGTCTCGGTGCGGGATTTCGGGCGGGGTATCCCGCTGGGCAAAGTGGTGGACTGCGTGTCCAAGATCAACACGGGGGCGAAATACAACGATGACGTGTTCCAGTTCAGCGTGGGGCTGAACGGGGTGGGCACCAAAGCGGTCAACGCGCTGTCGAAGGTGTTCCGGGTGTGCAGCTTCCGCGAGGGGCAATACGTGGAGGCGTCGTTCAAGCAGGGCAAGCTCAAGGGCGAGAAGAACGGCAAGGCGCCCAAGGAAGAGGACGGGACGCTCATCGAGTTCCAGCCCGACCCGGAGGTGTTCAAGCAGGTCGAGTTTCGGCCCGAGCACGTCGAGCGGCGGCTGCGGCATTACAGCTATCTAAACGCCGGGCTGAAGCTGGTCTATAACGGCAAGACGTTCCAATCCCGCAATGGGCTGTTCGACCTGGTGATGGAGGATTTGCAGGCCGACGGCAGCGAGCCGATTTACCCGCCGCTGCATTACGCAGAGAAGACGCTGGAGTTCTGTTTCACCCACAGCAACAGCCGCTACGGCGAGACTTTCTACTCGTTTGTGAACGGCCAGTACACGAGCGATGGCGGCACGCACCTGAGCGCCTTCCGCGAAGGGCTGCTCAAGGCGGTCAATGAATACGGGCACGAGAAGTTCGACGGCGACGACGTGCGGGAGAGCATGGTGGGCGCGGTGTCCATCCGGCTCAAGGACCCGGTATTCGAGTCGCAGACCAAGAACAAGCTGGGCAACACGGAAATCCGCACCGAGCTGGTGAACCGGGTGCGCGAGGAGCTCCTGCAGTTCTTCAACCGCAACAAGGACATCGCCGAGAAGATCATCGCCAAGGTCCAGGACACCCGCCAGCTCCGCAAAGAGCTGCAGGAGGTCAAGAAGCTGGCGCGGGAGCGAGCCAAGGCCATTACCATCCGCATTCCGCAGCTTAAGGACTGCAAGGAGCACTACAACAAGACCAAAGGAAAGGGAAGGGGAACGATGGTCTTTATCACCGAGGGCCAGTCGGCGGCCGGCTCGATTGTGAGCTGCCGCGAAGTCCAGACGCAGGCCATTTTTGTTCTCCGGGGCAAGCCGCTCAACGTTTGGGACCTCAAGCGGGACGTCGTTTACAAGAACGACGAGCTGTACAATCTCATGCGCGGCCTCGACATCGAAGACAGCCTCGAAGGGCTGCGCTACGAGAAGGTGATTTTGGCAACCGACGCCGACGTGGACGGTCTGCATATCCGCAACCTGCTGATTACCTATTTCTTCCGCTTCTTCGATCAGTTGGTGCATGACGGCCATCTCTTCGTGTTGGAAACGCCACTGTTCCGCGCCCGCAACAAGGAGCAGACCATTTACTGTTACTCCGAAGCTGAGCGCGATGCGGCGGCGGAGAAGCTGGGCAAGAGCTGCGAAATCACGCGGTTCAAAGGCCTGGGCGAGATCAACCCGGCGGAGTTCAAGCAGTTCATCGGCAAAGGCATGCGCCTCAGCCAGGTCGAGTATGCCCCGAAGCACGACGCCGCCGGCATCCTCGGCTTCTACATGGGCAAGAACACGCCGGAGCGCAAAGATTACATCATGGAGAACCTGGTCGTGCCGGTCGAAGAGTAAGCAGGAATCCTTAAATGTCCGCCAAACGCAAGAGCAATCCAGACCAGCCGGAGCTGCCCATCCAGGAGCTTCCGGATAGCACGCCGGGCGTGGTGAACGCCGCGCCCGTCCCCAAAGACGGCCCCGTCGAGCCACCGAAGCCCAAGCCCGCCAAGGGCGGCAACGGCGCCAGTCACGTCCTGGCCGAGAACGCCGCGGCGCCGGCGCCGACGCGTCCGTTCGTCCCCGGCAAGATCGAGCTGCCGCTGCACCGCCGGGTCAACCGCAGCTTTCTCGATTACGCCTCCTACGTCATCCGCGACCGCGCCATTCCCAACCTGGCGGACGGCCTCAAGCCGGTCCAGCGTCGTATCCTCTGGGCGCTGCACGACAAGGACGATGGCCGCTTCATCAAAGTCGCCAACATTGTGGGCCACACGATGCAGTATCACCCGCACGGCGATGCGTCCATTGGCGACGCGCTGGTGGTGCTGGCCAACAAGCGTTACCTGATCGAGGGCCAGGGCAACTTCGGCAACATTTACACCGGCGACCTGGCCGCCGCGCCGCGCTACATCGAGTGTCGGCTGACCGAGCTGGCGCGCTCCGAGCTGTTCAATGACGAGATTACCGAGCTGGTGCCGAGCTATGATGGTCGCAATCAGGAGCCCGTCGCGCTGCCCAGCAAGCTGCCCTTGCTGCTGATGCTCGGCACCGAAGGCATCGCCGTGGGCATGTCCTCGCGCATCCTGCCGCACAACTTCCCCGAGCTGCTCGAAGCGCAGATCGCCATCCTCAAGAAACAGCCCTTCAAATGCCTGCCCGACTTCCAGACAGGCGGCCTCATGGATGCCCGCGGCTACAAGGACGGCGCGGGCGAAATCAAGGTCCGCGCCAAGCTCAAGGTCAAGGACGAGTCCACCGTTGTCATCAAGGAAATCCCGCCCACGACCACCACGGACTCGCTGATTGATTCCATCGAGGACGCCTCGCGCAAGGGCAAGATCAAGGTCAAGAGCATCAATGACTTCACCTCGGAGGAGGTCGAGATCGAAGTCAAGGCGCCCAGCGGTGTGAGCGCCGACCAGTTGGAGGATGCGCTCTACGCCTTCACCGATTGCGAGGTCACGATCGCCAGCCGCATCGTCGTCATCCGGAACAACCGGCCGGTGGAGCTGACGGTGTCGGAGGTCCTGCGCGAGAACACCGCCCAACTGGTGGAGACCCTGAAGCGCGAGTTGGAGCTGAAGGAAGCCAAGCTGCAGGACGAGCTGCACTTCCGCACCCTGGAGCGCATCTTCATCGAGGAGCGCATCTACAAGAAGATCGAGCAGTGCAAGACCAATGAGGCCGTGCAGGCTGCTGTGCGCGAGGGTTTCAAGCCCTTCCGCCGGCAGATGATTCGCGAGCTGGCGGACGCGGATGTCGAGCGGCTCCTCACGCTGCGCATCCGCCGCATCTCGCTCTTCGACATCAACAAGCACCGCGAGGAGATGGAGCAGGTGAAGGATTCGCTGGCGGAGACGCGCAAGAATCTGAAGAACCTCACCAAGTACGTCATTGGTCACCTGGAGGCACTGCTTGCCAAGTATGGGCCGCTCTATCCCCGCCTCACCAAATCGAGCCGCTACGACGAGGTGGACGCGAAAGAGGTTGCCTTCAAGGCTTTCAAGGTCGCTTATGATCGCGAGTCCGGCTACATCGGCTACAAGGTTTCCGGCGAGGAGTTCAACGTCGAGTGCACCAAGTTCGACAAGCTGATCCTGGTCTTCAAGGACGGCCATTACCAAGTGGTCGAGCTGCCGGAGAAATTCTTTGTGGGGCCGGACCTGGTGTATTGCGGCCTGCCAGAGCGCGAGCGGGTGTTCACGTGCGCCTACACCAATCGCGAGGCGACCTACCTCAAGCGCTTCACGTTCGGCGGCACGATCCTGAACAAGGTCTATCACTGCATCCCGCCCAAATCGCGGGTGCTGTTCTTCGAGCCGGACACCCCGCCCGAGCTTTACATCCGCTACAAGCCGGCGCCGTATCAGAAGATCAACCAGCAGACCTGCAAACCCTCCGAAGTGGAAGTGAAGGGGCCGAAGACGCGCGGCCGGCAGATCTCCATCAAGGACGTCTCCTCCGTCACCAGCCAACCCACGCGCGGGTGGGACCCGGAAGCGGCGACGACCAGGCTGCAGTTCGTGTAGGCGGGAATGCTGACTGGTGGCGTCGAATACCGCGGCGCCGGCCTTCGTCTGGTCCTTGGCAATCGAGCTTGTCGCCGGCTGCCGGTTTGGTTTAATTATTAACAGAATGACGAATACAATGAATACCTCACGCAGGCCGCTGTGGCGGTGCACGATGCTGCCACTGCTCTCCGGTCTTATTATCGCTGTCCTGAATCTTCTCGTGGCGCAAACTCTGCCGGCTGCGGACGGGGACCAGGTGCCCCTGGCGCTCAAGCTGCCCGCCCCCGCGTTTAAGGGCACGCCCAAAGACCTCCAGCTCGGCCCCAACGTCGAGCCGCTCTCCGACAAGCCCCGGCCGCCGATGATGGTTCCAGCCGGCCTGAAGAACCTCGCCCCCGGCAGCAAGCTGACGTGCAGCGATAAGAATGCTACCAGTGACGTCCTTGCCAAGATCGTTGACGGCGACAAGGACGCTTCGGACCAGAGCATCATCTTCCTGCGCAAAGGCACGCAGTGGGTGCAACTGGACCTGGGCAGCCCGCAGGAAATCTTCGCCGTGGCGATCTGGCACGCGCACAACATGGCCAAGGTTTATCACGACGTGGTTGTGCAGGTGGCCGATGACGCGGACTTCATCGAGAACGTGCGCACTGTCTTCAACAACGACTCGGACAACACCTCCGGCCTGGGCGTGGGCACCAACCGCGAATACTTCGAGACCTACGAGGGCAAACTCATTGATGCCAAGGGCGTCAAGGCCCGCTACATTCGTTTCTACTCCAAGGGCAGCACTGAAAGCGCCCTGAACGAATACACCGAGCTGGAAGTCTACGGTCGCCCGGCCAAGTAAGCCGTCCCGGGGGTCCGGCATGGACAACAGCGGATGGAATCGTCCGGCCTCCGGCCTTTTCCATCCACTGACAGCCAGCCTCGTTCTGATGGCCGGCTTGGCGCTGGCGCTTTGGTGCATGGGCCTCGACCAGCGGCCGATGCACAATGACGAGGCCGTCAACGGCGTCAAGTTCGGCCAGCTTTGGGCTGGCGGCGGCTATAAGTACGACCCCAATGAGCATCATGGTCCGTCCCTCCACTATGCGACTCTCGCCCTGGGCCGGCTGACGGGGGCGCCGAAGGACTTTGAGCAGTTCACCGAGCGCAGGCTCCGGCTCACGACGGTTGTCTTCGGCGTCGGTCTGATCCTGCTGCTGCTGCTGGTTGCGGATGGATTGGGCCGGAAGGCCACCCTCTGGGCGGCGCTGCTGACGGCGGTCTCCCCGGCAATGGTGTTCTACAGCCGCTTCTACATTCATGAAGTCCTTCTGGTCGGCTTCACCTTCCTGGCGATTGCCGCCGCATGGCGCTATGCGCGCAGCCGGAAGGCCGGCTGGCTTATGCTCGCGGGCGCGAGCGTGGGCCTCATGCACGCGACCAAGGAAACCTTTGTCATTACCCTGGCCGCTGGCGTTCTCGCCCTGGGCCTGAACCAGCTTTGGAGCCGCTGGCTGGACGCTAGTGCCGCCCCGCCCAAACCATGCGGCCTTAAGTTCAGCCACCTGGCTGCTGCCGTGGGCCTCTGGCTGCTGGTGGCGCTGGTGCTGTTCTCCTCCTTCTTCACGAACGCCGCCGGGCCGCTCGATTCCGTGCGCACCTATTTGCCCTGGCTCAATCGCGCCGGCGGAGCTTCGCCGCACATCCACTCGTGGAGCTTCTACCTGCATCGGCTGCTGTTCTTCCACGTCGCCAAAGGGCCGGTCTGGAGCGAAGCGCTGATTCTGGTCCTGGCCCTGGTGGGCGCCCGCGCGGCCTTTGTGCGCCAGGGCCTGACCGGTGTCAGCGCGGGCTTCGTCCGGTTCCTGACGCTGTATGCCTTTGCGCTCATGGCGGCCTATAGCTTAATTCCCTATAAGACGCCATGGTGCCTGCTTAGCTTCTGGCATGGCATGATTCTATTGGCCGGCGTCGGCGGCGCCTGGCTGGTAGGCCGATCCAAACGACGCCTTTCGCGCATCGCGCTGAGCCTATTGCTCGTAGCCGGGGCGGGCCATCTTGTCTGGCAGGCGGCGCTGGCCAACGGGCCTTACGCCGCTGACCGGCGCAACCCGTACGTCTATGCCCAAACCTCGCCCGACCTGCCGCGGCTCGTCCGCCAGGTCGAAGCCCTTGCCCGGGCGCATCCGCAGGGCCGCCAAATGCTGGTGCAGGTGATGGCGCCGGACAGCGACTATTGGCCACTGCCCTGGTATTTGCGCAGCTTCAAACAAGTCGGCTGGTGGGACCAGGTGGCTGCCGACCCGTATGCGCCGGTGATGATTGTCTCCGCGCAATTCCACGCCGCGCTGGACGAGAAGCAGACCCACGTCATGGCCGGCTACTTCGAACTCCGCCCGCAGGTCTTCCTCGAACTATATGTGGACCTGGACTTGTGGCGAGCCTACCTGGCCAGGAACCCGCCCACAGCGGATTGATCCGACCCAAGCGAGGTCGAACGTCCCCGCGAGCCCTGACGTCGCCGGTCGCCTGAGAAGTCTGGGCTTGCCGGGACACTTGCCGCCCAAAGCGCGGCTGTTAAAACATGGCTCATCGCGGATTTCCGGGGAACGCCAAGACCCCCTCGGTCGTTACTTTCCTCCGTGCGGGTGCGGACGCCCGACACCCGCGAATGACCCGGCCTTGAGTTAGCCTCTCGGCAGGGGATGTCTCCCGCTCTGCATGGGGCGCTCTGTCCCATTTTGAGACAGGGAGAGTTCTTCACCCTCAATCCCGCCGGTCCCCTCGGCGCTTCTTGTCGCCTGCCGTATCCACGTCGTTACCACACCGTATCCTCACCGTTACCTCACCGTTGAACCTCTGCAAACCTTGCAGAGGTCCAACGGTGAGGTAACGGTGAGGATACGGTGAGGATAGGGAGCGGAGAGGGCGGTGGCGCGAGCCCAGAACCCTGCTGGTTCGTGGCTGCCGAGGCGAACCGATGACGAAATTTCGTCGGCGTTCCCCGGAAATCCGGGATGAGCCTACCTGAATCCTTACGAACTTACTCAATCGGCTCACCCGGCGGGTGAGTCATCCCACTAGGTCGGTAAGGATTGAGGATTCTCGAAATTCTGTGAAACATTGGCGCCCCTTCCGTCGTCTATATCTTGCGGAGGGCTACGCCGGGCTGCCAGGGGTTCGGTTGCGCGGTGGCCCTGGTGTGCGGGCTGGGGTTGAGAGGCGGGTGCGGTTGCGCGCCTTGGGGGCCCTGCCCAGGGGCCGGACGGCGAAATGAGAGGAGGCGAGAAGCTAGGAGCAACCTGGAAACTTGCTAGCAGTCAGGAAGGGCAAGCGTTCCCGCGAGTCCTGATCTTCTGACCTCCCGAGAAGTGGGTGCTCGCAGGGACGCTCGCCCAGGCACTTGAAGCTATACTGCTAAATAATTAGCACTTTCCTGTTGACGCCTGGCGCAGAGATGCTAAGAATTTAGCATATTAGGCATGAATACCGACCTTCACCTCAGCCGCCGCGAACGCCAGATCATGGATGTGCTCCACCAGCGGGAATGCGCCACCGCGGCCGAAGTCCAGGCCGCTTTGCCCGATGCCCCCGGTTACTCCTCCGTCCGGGCCTTGCTGCGGATTCTGGAAGGGAAGGGGCATATCAAGCATCGCCGCGAGGGGGCTCGCTACGTGTATCTGCCGCGCGGCTCGCGCGAGACCGCCCGGCGTTCGGCGCTGCGGCGCGTGGTCGCCACATTCTTTCAGGGCTCGGTGCCCCAGGCCATGGCGGCGCTGCTCGAAACCGCGGACGCCCGCCTGCCCGATTCGGAGTTGAACAAATTGCACCAGATGATTGACCAGGCCCGAAAGGAGGGGCGCTAACATGAACTCGATGATTGAAACCACCTCGAACTATCTTTTGCATTCGGGGCTTGCGGCTCTGTTGGTTGACGCCTGGCTCAAGAGCCTGGCGGTGTTGGTTATGGCCGGGGGCCTGTGCTGGCTGCTGCGGCGAGCGTCGGCGGCGAGCCGGCATTGGGTCTGGCTGGTGGCCATGGCCAGCCTGCCGTCGCTGCTGCTGCTGGCGACAGTGCCGCACTCCTGGCAAAGGCCACTTTGGTCGGTCTCGACCGGCTTTAACTCGGGCAACGAGTTTGCGCTCGTGCTCAACCTGGCGCCCGGACCCGGGGCTCTGAATGCGGATGTGGTGGCTTCGCGTGCGGGGGCGGCAGCCGTCGCCGCGCAGGCGGAGCCTGTCGGCAGCGCCAACCCCCTAGCGGCGCACTGCAGCATCACCTTGCTGGTTGTGGTGGTTGCGGTTTGGCTGATCGGTGTCGTCGTGGGCCTGGCGGCCGTGTTGGCGGGGCTGGTTCAGCTCAGCCGCCTGGCTCAAACCGCGCGCGTCCTGCATGACGCCGATTGGTTGTCCCTCTTGAACGGAGCCGGCAAGACTTTATGCCTGCGTCGGCCTGCAAAACTGCTGCTGTCTGCGGACAACCCGATGCCGGTAACGTGGGGTTGGCGGCGGCCGGTGGTGCTGCTGCCGGCGGAGGCCGCGCAGTGGACCGCCGAGCGCCGTCGTGTCGTGCTGTTGCACGAACTCGCCCACGTGAAACGCTGGGATTGCCTGACGCAGACCGTCGTGCAGGTGGTGTGCGCGCTTTTCTGGGTGAACCCGTTGGTCTGGCTGGCAGCGCGCAAAATATGTGTCGAGCGCGAGCGGGCCTGCGACGACCTGGTGCTGAACAGCGGTTGCAAGGCATCGGATTACGCCACGCACCTGGTGGATATCGCCCGAAGCTTCCGCCGCGTGCCGCAGTTCTCCGGCATCGCGATGGCCCGCTCGACGCAACTGCAAGGCCGCATCGCCGCGATCGTGGACGCCACGCGCGCGCGCCGGCTGCGGCCGTTTACGGCCGTGGCCATCCTCGTCCTCATGGGTGCGCTCGCGCTGTCGGTGGGCGGGAGCAGCCCCGCCGCCTCCCGCAGTCAGGCGGAGGATTCCGCGCTCCGCCAACAGCAGATTGCCCAGCTCCAGTCCTTTGCCCGGGCAAAGGAAATGCAGGCGCAGTCGTTGGGGGCCAAGGTCGGTGAGACTATTTCCCCGGACTTTCAACGTTTCTTTGACGCTGCCATCAAGGGAGACTGGCGGACGGTGACCAACTCGTATGAGTTCTGCAAGCAGCATCACCCTCAATACAGCCGTGGAACCAATGTCGCAGACGCGAAGCTCCGCACGGCTTACTGGCAGCCCGTTCTGGAGCTTGATTTGGCTTACGACCACGTTGTCAACTGCGAGCCCAAGTACACGGCGCTGCTGGCCGACGGCATCATCGGTTCCATCCCCGCCGGTAGCATCTACTTCGGTGGCACCGACCCGGGCCGCGGCGTGCCGACGGCCTTCTGCAAGTCGCACGCCGAGGGCGATCCCTTCTTCACCCTGACCCAGAATGCACTCGCCGATGGCACCTACCTGGAATACCTGCGGGCTATGTATGGGGGCAAAATCTACACGCCTACGGAGGAGGATTCGCTGCGCTGCTTCCAGGAATACATGACGGATGCGCGCCTCCGGCTGGAGGCGCACAAGCTCAAGCTGGGCGAAGACGTGAAGATGGTTGATGGCAAGTTTCAAGTGACCGGCCAGGTCGCCGTCATGTGCATCAACGGGCTGATCACTAAGGTCGTCTTCGACCGAAACCCAGACCGGGAGTTCTACATCGAGGAGAGCTTCCCCTTGGACTGGATGTATCCCCGCCTGGAGCCGCACGGCCTGATCCTGAAGATAAATCGCCAGCCGCTGGCACAGTTGCCAGCGGATACCGTCGCCCGGGACCGCGATTACTGGCGCAAGCTGGTTGGCGGCATGCTGGGCGATTGGCTCAACGAGGAGACGACCGTGAGCCAGGTCGCCGAGTTTGTTGACCGCGTCTATGTGAGAAAGGACCTCAAAGGCTTCACGGGCGATCCGCTATTCATCCAAAACGATTACGCCAAAAAGATATTCTCCAAGCTGCGCAGTTCGATCGGCGGCGTTTACGCCTGGCGTCTCAACACCGATACGAATATTTGCCCGCCAGAGTATCGGCCCAAATCCAATTTGGAGTACCAACGGATGCGCAAGGAAGCCGAATTCGCATTCCGCCAGGCCTTTGCGCTCTGCCCCTACAGCCCGGAAGCCGTCTTCCGCTACACCCAACAGCTCTTGCTGTTGAATCAGACGGATGACGCGTTGCTGGTGGCGCAAACCTGCCTTCGACTGGACCCCGCCAACGACCAAGTGCGGGGGTTGCTGGAAAGCCTCAAAGGCTACAAGAAACAGAGCGCTGGGCTGAAGCAGGCCCAAGCCAGCTTTCAGAAGATGGAGGACGAGACGCAGACGAATCCAAACGCGGAGGCAAGCGTCCTGCTGAGGGACGCGCAACATTACGCCCAAACGCAGAACGTGCCCAAGCTCGAATCCACCCTGGAGAAGCTGGTAAAAACACCGGGGGCTGGCCCGGAAGCCTGGTACGACCTCGCGGCGCTCAAGGCCAGTCTCAAGAAATCCAGTGAGGCGCTGGCGGCCCTGAAGCAGGCTCTGGATTTGAGCGCGACGCGGCTGACAGCCGATCCCAAAGCGCGGGACCTGCGCGCGGATGTCCGCAAGGACATGCGCTTCGACGCGCTGCGCCAAACGCCGGAATTCCAGAAGCTGGCGCCGGAGTAGCTGCCGGCGTCAGTTGGCGCATTCAACTCGCGTCGAAGCCGAAGCCGACTGACCCGTGACAGAACGAGGCTGTGCGCCTCGGGCCCGCACCATCCGCTGCCGGCTGGGGGCGTGAGTTTCCCACCTATCCACGCGACGCCAGGTTGTCAGCGCGTAGGCATGAAGCTGCCGGAGGAGCGCGGGCATCTAGCCCGCTTTGCGGATTGCGGATCAATTAAGCGGGCAAGATGCCCGCGCTCCTTCAGGCATACGCGGCGCCAGGTTGTGGGGGCGGCTGCGTTTTGCTTTCCCTGCGGTGCGGCCTTCTCTATCTTGCGCCGAACTAGTCGCACTATGGCTGACAATTCAACGAGCCGTTCGGGAGCTGTGCGTTGGCTGCCGCGGATTGGCTCGCCGGCTTATCACCTCATGCTGACGGGGGTGGCGATCCTGATCCTGGGACCGCTGGGAGGGATTTCGGCGGCGTTCATGAATTTCTCCATCGGCTTTTTCATCGGGGGCCAGGTGCTGGCGGGCATCCTGGGCAGCACGGTCACGCTCCCCTACGGCCCGGACGGGCGGCACGGGGCGAATTATATGCAGACGATGGCGGCGTCGGTGGCCGGCATGTGTGGCATGGCGGTGCTGGTGCAGGCGATGGTGTGGCTGGGCTTGCCCGAGCCGCCGGTGTGGAAGCTGGTGCTCTACTTCATGTCCATCGGCATGTTCGGGGTCGGCATTGGCATGCTCTATACGCCCGTGCTCGTGGATCGGATGCAACTGGCCTTTCCCTCGGGCTTCGCGGTGGCCAATATCCTCCGGGCGCTGACGGATAAGGCGCTGCTGAAGCGCTCGATTGCGAAGCTCGGGGGCGGCATGCTGGTGGGTTATGCCGGCGGATTGTTTGCGCTCAAGCTGCCGTCGCTCGCCCGCTTCGGTCTGACGCAGAAGGGCATCGAGACGCTGACCGGTCTGAGCATTTCCACCTCCACGTTCGGGGCGGGCATGATTGTGGGGGCGCGCATTGCGATCCCGGCGCTGGTCGTGGCGCTGATCGGCGTGTGGCAGACGCCCTATCTCGTGAGCATCGGCTGGCTCAAGCCGGGCGAGCCATTCAGAAAGATCGGGTTCATCATTGCGCTGGGGACCATTCTCGGGGCGGCCATTCTTGACCTGGCGCTCATCCTGATCCAGGCCGCGCGCCGGTTCCGGCAAAGGAGCGCCGAACCGGCCAGGCCGGCCGAGGATTGGAAGCGCGTCAACGTTTTGCGGCTGGTGCTGTGGGTGCTGTTCTGGGGCGCGGCGACGGTGTTCCTCGGCAGCCAGGTGCTGCATCAGCCGGTGTTCTTTCTCGCGGTCGCAGTGGGGCTCTGTTTCCTGTTCGTGCTGGTTAATGGAATCTCGCTGGGGATTTCGGACTGGAACCCGATTTCCAGCGCGTTTGTCCTGACGGTGTTCATCCTGGCGGCGCTGGGGTTGCGCGACCCGGGTGTGGGGCTGCTGTGCGCGTCTATCCTGCTGATCGCGTGCAGCGAAGGGGGCGACATGCAGCAGGACCGCTCGACAGGCTGGCGGCTGGGCACAAACCGCCTGGTGCAGTTCCGTTACCAGGTCATCGGTATCGCCATGGGCGCCGTGCTGGCGGTGGTGCTGGCGAAGGTGTTCATGCATTCGTATGATGTGCTGACCAAGGACCAGTTCAGCAATCCGCATATCGAAGGCGCCGAGCAGTGGCAGTCCGCCATGACCTACAAACTGGTCGGTGCGCTCAGGGGTATCACCACGTCCCAGCCGCACATCATGAAGGCCCTGCGCCTGGGCATTGTGCTGGGGTTGCTGATTGACATCGCGCGGAAGCTGATCAAGCGCATCCCGGGCTACCAGCAGGCCGTGAAGACCTCGCGCCGGGCGCGTGCCGGCGATTTTATCCTCGACGCGGTGCTGCTGCCCAGCCCGTACACCTCCTCGTTTGGCGGCTTTGTCGAGCTGCCCACAGTGCTGTGGTGGACGGCAGGTGGCGTGGGGGCCTCGCTGTATGAGGCGGTTCAGTCAAAGCTTGCCGCGCGCCGCCTGCCGGCGGCAGAAGGCGAGCTGCCTTCCGACATGAGCACGATGTCGCTGGTCGGCGGCGGATTGATTGCCGGCGATTCGCTGGCGGCTTTGAGTGTGGGTCTGTATGGTTTGATCAAAACTGTCTTGTGACGCAATTGCCGCCATGAGTTTCCGCGCCCTCCCGGGCTAGAATAACGATATGAGCCAACCCTCCGCCACAACGGCGCCCACCCTTTCCAAGTCGCCCGGGGAGCTGATCGCAGCCTACTTCCGGGACTTCGGTGTTCTCAAGGAAACCCGCAAGGAGTACTGGGGCATTCAGGTGGTCAATTTCCTGGACTGCACTTTTTACTTTGCGTTGCTGACCATCGCGACAGTGTTTTTGTCGGAGGATCTGGGGCTGAACGACCGGTGGGCGGGCTATTCCACGGCGATTTTCACCTCGGCGACGTCGCTGATGCTGTTTGTGTCGGGGATGTACACGGACTGGCTCGGGATCAAGCGATCGTTGACGATTTCAATGGTGGCGATGTTGGTGCTGCGCCTGGGGGTGCTGGTGGTCGGGTTGGTGCCAAGCCTGCCGCACCGGGGCTTGCTGGCCAGCGTCCTGCTCCTCCTGATGGCCCCCTTTATGGCGGCGATTCAAACCGTGTTTCAGTCCGCTTGCCAGCGGTTCACGACCAAGCGTTCCCGCAGCGCGGGCTTCAACCTCTGGTATCTCTTCATGAACATCGGCGCCGCGGCCGCCGGCTTCAGCATTGATATTGTGCGCAAACTGCTGCATTTGCCCAACGTCCATATTTTCACGATGGGCGTGGCGCTGGCGGCACTGTGCCTGGTGGTGGGAGTCACGATGATCCGGCGCGAAGACCAACTGGTGGGCCCGGACGAGCCGCCGGAAGCGAAGCAGGAGGAAGCGAAAGTCGAGCGGAAGCCGCCGCTGCAAGCGATCCGCGAAGTGGTGCGGGAGCCGGCGCTCTGGCGGTTGCTGGTGCTGATCGCGCTAATCCTGGGCGTGCGCGCGGTCTATGCGTACCTGTATCTGCTCATGCCCAAGTATTGGCTGCGGACGATCGGACCGGACGCGGCCATCGGCACGCTCAACGCCATCAATCCCATCGGCATCGTTATCGGCCTGATCCTGTTCATTCCCATCGCGAACAAGTTCAACGTGTTTAGCATGCTCATCTACGGCGCGATGGTCTCGGCGTTTTCCCTGTTTCCGATGGCGTTGCCGTGGCAGTGGTATAGCGCTGACATTGCCCAGGCCCACTATGTGATGGCGCTGGTGTGCATGGTGATTGTCACGGTGGGCGAGGTCGCCTGGTCGCCCAAGCTCTATGAGTATACCGCTGCCATTGCTCCGAAGGGGCAGGAGGGAGTCTATCTTGGCTTGTCGCTCATCCCATGGTTCGTGGCGAAGACACTGGTCAGCGCGTTCTCGGGACACATGCTGGAATACTGGTCGCCCGAGAAGGTTTCCGTGCAGGGCGTGAGTATGCCGCTGCAGCAGGCCATGATTCAAGACCAGGTTCCCTATTGGCATGGGCCGGCAGCGATGTGGTTGGTGCTGGGGATCTATGCATTTGCAGGGTGCGTGATCGCAATGCTGATTCGCGGCTGGCTGACGCGCGGGGCGCACTGGAAGGTCGAAGCGCAGAAGTGAAGCCGCAGTGCGCTCGTGGTGCGACCTGACGCCGACGCAGGTGGCCGAACAGGCGCTGCTGATCCCGGCGGTGAGGATCGGCTGCTGCGGCCGGTGGCTGCACGAGCTCGCGAGTGGCGAGGTGGTTCGCCAGGGCCCACTTGGCCCGGGTCCAGCCGTGCGGCCGCAAACTCCTTGATTCAGGATTACCCGGCCAAAACCTGCTCCGCTTCCTTTAGGGTTGCGCACGTCACGAGGCGGACCCGGTGGCGGTAGTGGAAGAGAGACAGGATGTTCAGGCCGATGTCCTTGTGCGGGTCGGGAATGACGCGCACGACCATCTCCACGCCCTTCTTGTTGCACAGGTCCATCACTTCCTTGATGTAGGGCACGCAGGAGAGGTCCATTGATTCGAGGTCGCTCAAATCCGTCAACAACCGGAAGCCCGGGCTTGCCTCGGCCAGGAGCGATGGCAGCTGCTCTTCACCGCGCTTTGTGTCTTCCGGTCCAACGTGTTGCTCGTAGCTGATTTTCAGCAGGTTTCTTGCCTTATCAAATTCCGCCTGGAACATAATAGTCCATCCCGCCACCCCACGATTGGCAGCAGATTGAAGTTACATCGAACGCACTATCCGCGTGCCAGTCCTGCCATTCAAGGCGGCGGAGAGCGCCGCGGGACAAGTGATCAGCGCCTCGTGTCCGCCGTGTTCAATGAATTGGAGGCAGGCTTGAATCTTGGGGAGCATCGAGCCTGGGTGGAAATGGCCTTCAGCAATGTACCGCCTGGCATCGGCGACAGTGATCGAATCGAGCGCGCGCTGGTTGGGCTGGCCGAAGTTCAAGCATACCTTTTCCACCGCAGTGGAAATCACCAGCAAATCCGCGGAGATGGCCTCTGCCAGGACAGCCGAGGCGAGGTCCTTGTCAATGACCGCCGCCACGCCGCTTAAGTTGCCGCGCTCGTCCGCGATCACTGGAATGCCCCCGCCGCCCGCCGCAATGACCACGTAGCCATTCGTTACCAGGTGCTTCACCACTTCGGACTCGATAATGCGCTCGGGCTTGGGCGAGGCGACGACCCGGCGCCAGCCGCGGCCGGCGTCTTCCACCATAACCCATTTCTCCACCCGCATGCGGTCCTCAGCCTCTGCCCGGGTGTAGAACTGGCCGATCGGCTTGCTCGGCCTGGCGAAGGCGGGATCGTCCCGGTCCACGAGCGTCTGGGTGACGATAGTCGCGACGGACTTCTTCAGCTTCCGGCGGCGGAACTCATTTTCGAGGGCCTGCTGAATCTGGTAACCGAGCGCGCCCTGGGTGTCCGCGACGATGGAATCCAGCGGGACCTGGTGGAGGATGCCGCGGGAATGCTCGCTGCGCAGCAGGATGAAGCCAACCTGCGGCCCGTTGCCGTGCGTGATGACCACGCGGTAGCCGCGCTCCAGCAGGTCCGTGATGTGGCGGGAAGTTTCGACTACCGCGGCATATTGATCCGGCACGCTCATGTGCTGAGCATCCTTGATCAGCGAGTTGCCGCCGATAGCAATGACAATTGTCTTCATCCTGAACCCATTGGTCCGGGTTGCATGAGACCGGATTCTAGTCTGGCGGGCCGGGTTGGCGATGCAAAAATCAGCGCTGAAACAGAGAGTTTTGGAGCAATGAGGCGATTTGCCCTTGGCATGAGACTTGCCCTCGCTTATGGTACAATCGTCCGGGCGCTCGGGCAAATGACAGCTTTGTTGGCGAGCGGAGCTCAGAGCTGACTGATGCCGGCGCAGGAGTCGGGCACAGTGTTATGTCTATTCTTGATTTGATCAAAGCTACCGTTGTGTGTGGCGCGATGGCCTTTCTCATTTACAGCTACCCAGTGCTCGGCCAGATCGTGCTTATCGGGCTCCTGAGCGTGCTGTGGCTCTCCTACGCCCATAAGACGATTGCCAGTCTACGGCGGAGATAGTTGTGGCCAGTGGCCGAGGGCGGAAAGTGATTGCAGGAAGAATTCTGCCCGCGCGGGGCGGGGCACTGGCAACTGCGGCTCCCGCTCAAGGAAGGCCCGGACTATTGACTATTCAGTAGTTCCCATTCCCGTTAGTATCTGCACGTGGATTTAGCGATCAATATACAGACTGTCCAGCAGCGGATTGAAGCCGCCTGTGCGCGGGCGGGGCGCGAGCCGGCTTCGGTTACGCTCGTTGCGGTGACGAAGGGTCAGCCCCCCGAGGTGGTGTGCGCCGCGGCCGAGGCGGGATTGAGCCTGTTCGGGGAGAACAAGGTGCAGGAGGCCAAGGCTAAGATCCCGTTGTGCCCGAGCCGACTGCGGTGGCACATGGTCGGGCATCTGCAGACCAATAAATGCCGCGAGGCGGCGGCGCTCTTCGAGATGGTGCAGAGCGTGGACAGCCTGCGCGTGGCGGAGGAACTCAACAAGCGCGCGGAGCAGGCGGCCAGGCGAATGCCGATCCTGCTGGAGGTCAACGCGGTGGGCGAGGCCAGCAAGTTCGGGTGTCCTCCCGAGCAATTGCTGGCGGAACTGGGCCCCATCAATGCGCTGACGCGTCTGGAAATCCAGGGCCTGATGACTGTGCCCCCTTGGACACTGAACCCGGAGGATGTTCGCCCGGTCTTCCGCCAAATGCGCGAGTTGAAGGAACGCTGCGAGCAACTTCTAGGCGCGCCGCTTCCGCATCTGAGCATGGGCATGACCGGCGATTTCGAAGTGGCCATCGAGGAAGGCGCGACCATGGTGCGTATCGGCACCGCTTTATTTGGCGCCCGGTCCAAGGCCCCCGCGTAAGCCGTCGGGCGCTGGGTGCCGGGGGGAGCTTTTCGGCTTCACTTTGCGGGCTCTGTCCAGTAGAGTTGGGATTGTGACCACAGATTTGTTCCGCCATGAGATCGCGGCCGCGATCAAAGCTTACGACAAGTACGTTGTTTGCCTCAACAAGACCCCGGATGAATTCGAGGCGACGCTCAAGTCCCTGCTAGCCAAGGCAATCACGGCCTATGAGGGGCGCGGTCCGGAACTCCGCCACGGCATCGCCCTGGACAAACAAATCACTGTCATTCTAAGCCAGAGCGACGGCTCGCGTCCGCTTTGCGGCATTTACTTCAATCTCCATTCACCTTATCAGCGGTCACTCTCGCCGAAAGGCGCAAAAGCCATCAAGGCGCCGATTGGCGGCGGTCAGCCGAAGTCCGAAGACTAACGGGGGGGGGCAGGCATGACTGCCTTTGAATGCTCCCAACGGCAGACGCTTATTGGCCTCGCGCCTTATCGCCGACTTCCGCCTCGCCGGCGATAAGATCGGCCACGACATTATCCTCGCGCTGCCAGCCGGTGACTCTAACCTCGCCGACCTTCAATCCGCGCCGATACAGGCTCAAACGCTGGTCTGGCACTGCCATCCTGCCCAGGGGGAAGGACAGCACCACATAGCGGGCGGTCGCGTTGACCAAGGCGACCTTGCCTGCCAGGGTATCATCCGGGGTGACGATCAGTGTTGAGTTGGTGGTGGCGGCTCCGGCAGGCGGATGAGCCGTTCCGGCGCGAGGCGCCTCCCCAGTCGGCGGGGCCTTATCGGCTCGTTCGGCGCAGCCAGCGGTGGCCAGCACGCCGGAGAGGGTGACCAAGAGCAAGGCGCGCATGAGGGAAATCAAGTGTGCTCGACCTCCGGGGGCGGCACACTATGTCAGGTCAATAAAGCAGGTATTTCTTCCGCGCCATGCGGAACGCCTGTTCCCCCGCCTGCCAGGAGGCGACGATCTGGGCCGCAGGGGTTCCCGCTTCGAGGGCCTTGCGCGTGGCGTCGGTCCCGTTGACCTTGTCGAACATCCCAAAGCCTCTCTTTGCCTTCACCGCGTCAGCGAAGGCGTCTATCCCCCCAACCTGCTTTAGCGCCTCAATGGCGTAGAGGTTGATCGCGGTGAGGGGCGCGCGGCCCGGTTCGGTAAAATAAAGCTGCGTGCCGCCAACCACCTGGTTGGTAAAGGTGAAGTAATACGGCTTGTAGGTGATCGGCCGCCACTTCACGCCGGGCAGGCGATACGCATTGAGCGCCGCCGCCAGCTTGTGCGGGTCCAGGCCCGGCGCCGCTACGCATTCAAACGGCAGCGTGTAGCCGATCCCGATGCTGACACTCATCAGCTCTCCGAGCATCCCCGTCGCCACCTGGTAGAGCGCCGATTGGCCATGGGGCACATGCGGCGAGCTGGGCACCCAGGGCAAGCCCGTGTCCTCCCAGACCATGGAGCGCTTCCACCCTTTCATCGGCACCACCGTCAGCCGGCAAGGCTTCTTGATGAACCCCTCGCCGTTGATCAATTGCGCCAGCTCCCCGCAGGTCAGGCCATAGACGTAAGGCACATTCCACTTGCTGACGCCGGACCGGAACTTCTCCTCCAGCATCGCCCCCTCGATGCGTTCCCCGCCCAGCGGGTTAGGCCGGTCCAGCACAATGAACTCGATACCGGCTTCACCGCAGGCTTCCATTGCCACCCCCATTGTGCTGATGAACGTATAGGATCGGCAGCCCGTGTCCTGCAAGTCGTACACCAGCGCATCCAGATCCTTGAGCATCTCGGGCGTGGGCTTGTGGGTCTTGCCGTAGAGCGAATACGCCGGCAGACCCGTGCGCTTGTCCACCTGGTTATCCACCTTCTCCCCCGCCTCTACGTCCCCATAAACCCCATGCTCCGGGCCGAACAGCGCCACCAGTTTCACCCCTGGAGCCGCGCGCAGCACGTCCACGGTGGATTCAAGCTGCCGGTTCACGCCCGAGGGGTTGGTAATCAGGCCAACCCGCTTGCCTTGCAGCGCCTTGAATTGCCCTGCGGCGAGGACCTCGTTGCCCAGTTTAACTTCAGCTCGCGCCATCCCGGAAAGCCCCAGCGCCAGCGCTAATAATGTTCCGATATGCGTTTTCACCGGCGTCGAGCTTAGACATCCTTCGGCCTAAAGCAAAGGAATTTGCCTCCATCCGCAAGCCGGGGGCCATCCGCTCACGGAATTTCATCCTACAAAGGCTTTGACACGCCTTCTTGATGAACTAGCCTCGCCTTCAACTATGAGATTCGGCATCAACACCTTTCTTTTCACGTCACCGTTCACGAACGACAGCACCAGACTGTTCAAGCAGTTCAAGCAATGGGGGTTTGACAGCGTCGAGATACCTATCGAGGACCCGTCACACATTGACCCGGCACACGTGAAGCGCGAATTAGACAAGCTCGGCCTGGTTTGCGGCTCGATCTGCGCGTGCCTGGGGCCGGACCGCGATTTGCGCGGCACGCCCCGGCAGCAGCAGAACAGCCTCAAGTACTTGAAGCAGGTAATTGACCAGATGGTCGTGCTTGGGTGCCCATCGGTGGTCGGGCCGGTATATTCGTCCGTGGGCCGCGCGGACGCGGTGCCGCCCGCCGAGTACAAGAAGCAATGGAGGACAGTGGTGAAGAATCTCAAGACGCTGGCGGCGTATGCGCAGAAGCGGGGCAAGCAGATCTGCCTGGAGCCGCTCAACCGCTTCGAGACGGATTTTATTAACACCTGCGACCAGGCCCTCAAGCTGGTCAAAGCCGTCGGCAACCCCGCCCTCAAGCTGCACCTCGACACCTTTCACATGAACATCGAGGAGAAGTGCCAGGGTGCGGCCATTCGCAAAGCGGGCAGGCGCCTCGGCCACTTCCATGCCTGCGGTAGCGACCGTGGCACGCCCGGGAACGATCACATTCGCTGGGAGTGTGTCGCCAAGGCGCTCAAGGACATCCACTATAAGGGCGATGTGGTGATCGAGTCCTTTACGACCGACGTGAAGGTGATTGCCCGCGCCGCGGCGATCTGGCGGCGCATCGAGCCGACGCGCAATGAGATAGCCGTCAAGGGGCTGAAGTTCCTGCGCAAGACTCTATGACTTCAAACCTGCTTGGCGCGCTCACAATCGGCGCGACCCTGATTGCTCAAACGGCGCTGGTGTCCGCCGTCGATGACCCCAAACCGTTAATCGAGGACCGCCCCGCGGAGAAGGGCTTCCTCCGCATTTTCAACGGCAAAGACCTCGCTGGCTGGGACGGCAACCCCAAGCTCTGGTCTGTCAAAGACGGCGCCATCACCGGCCAAACCACCGCCGAGAACCCGGCCAAAGGCAACACGTTCCTGATCTGGACCAACGGCACGGTGGCTGACTTTGAACTGCGGTGCTCGTTCAAGCTCACGCCGGGCGACGCCAAAGCCTTCGCCAACTCAGGCATCCAATACCGCAGCAAAGTCCTCGACCCCGCCAACTGGGTCGTCGGCGGTTACCAGGCCGACATGGAAGCCGGCCCCACCTACACCGGCATCCTTTACGAAGAGCGCATGACCCGCGGCATCATGGCCGCGCGCGGCGAAAAGGTTCTCTGGGCCAAGGACGGCAAGAAGCAGGTGGTCGGCTCCCTCGGCGATGCCGCCGAGATCGGCGCCGCCATCAAGCGCGGCGAATGGAACGAATACGTGATCATCGCCCAAGGCAACCACCTCCAGCAAATCATCAACGGCAAGCCGACCGTGGATGTAGTGGACGAAGACGAGGCCAAACGGGCTCTGAGTGGCGTGCTGGCGCTCCAGCTCCATGCCGGCCCGCCGATGATGGTACAATTCAAGAACCTGCGCCTCAAGAAGCTGTAGTTCGGCATCTGCGACCACACTACACACACAAAGGAACCAAACATGGATAAAGTTACTCGGTACGAGTGGCAGGGCAGTGGCGTCATCCTGATTCTGCTCTGCCTCCTGGGAATCACGATACCTCTGGCCGTGGTTTATTTCTCCACGAACCTGCTCAAGATCGAGACGCAGGTACCTGACGCCGAAAAGCTGTCCGAGTTTCTGCGGGCGCGAGGGTGAGCTAGGGCCTTTACACGCTGTTGAGCACATCAATCAACTGCCGCAGCCGGCTGTAGTCCTTGCGGTTGAAGTTGAAGGCGATGCGCGGTAAATCCACGTGGTCGTCGTCCGCCACTTCCTCGGGCGTCGGCTTGAGGCGTTTGATCGGCCCGCCGGTGTTGATGTCGGCGAAGTCCTCGTTCATGGCCTGGAGGGCGGAGTCGCTTGGGGCGTGTTTGAGCCGGATGACGAACAGCTCTTTGACGAAGCGGCTGGAGTGGAAGTTGCGGTAGAACCGCGTGATGATCTTCACCGCCTGATCCACGTCATCGGTGATCTGGTACAGGTTTAGGTCCTCGGGCGAGATCAACTGATCGCGCAGCAGGTGCTCGCGCACCTGGCGGTCCCAGGTCTTCCAAAACGTGCCGCCGGGGCGGTCAATCAGCACCAGCGGCATTAGCTGGCTCTTGCCTGTCTGCATCAGGGTCAGCGCCTCGTAGCCTTCGTCCATCGTGCCGAACCCGCCCGGGAACAGCGCGATGGCATCTGAGTGCCGGATGAAGATCAGCTTGCGGGTGAAGAAGTATTTGAAGGTAACCAGCTTCTTGTCCTCGCGAATGACCGGGTTGGCGCTTTGCTCCCAGGGCAGGCGGATGTTGACGCCGAAGCTCATCTCCGGGCCGGCGCCCTCGTGCCCGGCTTGCATGATGCCCGGGCCGGCGCCGGTGATGACCATGAAACCAGCCGCCGCAATCTTCCGGCCGAACTCGACTCCCTGCTGGTACTCCTGCCGCGACGGCTGGGTGCGGGCGGAGCCGAACATGGTCACCTTGCGCACCTGCGAGTAAGGCGCAAAGAGCTTGAAGGCGTAACGCAACTCCCGCAGCGCGGTCTGGATGACGCGCACGTCGCCGGTGTGCTCCACGTCCCTCAACAGTTTGAGCGCGGTCTCGATGATATCAGCTACGCTCTCCTCGTTAGACCCGCCGCCTCGGCAGGCAATGAGTTCCTGAATCCGCCGCTTCAGGTCAGGGTCTGTCGGCGGCTTTGCTGCTTTCTTCATGGCGTCGAGGATAGCCCGGAATGGGCCGAAAGCAACTGGGCGTTGGCGGCCCGGCTTGTCAGAAATGGCGCAGAATGTCCGCCTGCTCCGCCTTTGTCAGGTCGGCCGGCACGTTCCTTTCGATTTTTGCCCGCACCTGCGGCTCCAGTTCCTCCAGCAACTGGCGGTTGATCTCGCGGCTGGCGGCCAGCAGGCAACGTTCGATCTCCGGGCCGCGCGCCAGCGTGTTCAGGCGCTGGGCAAGCTGGCGCACCAGGCGCTTGCGCGCTTCCAGGTCAATGTTATGCCGCTCGCCATCCGACATTGCGCCCCGCGCGCTCGCTCCGCCCGCGCTGCGCGGAAAGCGGCCGGAGAGGTCCGTCACCTTCTCCACCAGCTTGCCGTGAGCCTCGGCGCTCGTGAACTCCTCCAGCAGCTCCAAGTGCGGCGTGCGATTCGGGTGGTTATTCTCCAGTCGGTAGGCTTTCAAACATCCAAGGTCAGTGACCACAACCAGAGTGTTATTCATAGGCTTGTTTCGATGTTGAGCGAGACAGGCCAACCGCGTGGCTGAGCCCATCCCGCATACTATACTAGCACAAGGCCGCGCAGTCCGCTTGCAGTAATGAAAAACCAACGGCCCCAACTAGTTGCTCAGATTTCCAGCACTTTCTCGAACTGCGTCAGGTTGCGGGGGCGCGACCGGGTAACGAGCGCAACATCCTCCAGCCGGACGCCGCCGAGTTCGGGGTAATAGAGCCCGGGTTCGACCGTCACGACCTGGCCGGTTTGCAGTACCCCGGTCGAATTTGGCCCCGTGCGCGGCGCCTCGTGGATTTCCAACCCGAGCCCGTGGCCGGTGCCGTGGAAGAAGCCTTGCATGCGGCCGTTGCGCCTGCCCGTTCGGTAGCCTTCCCGCTCAAAGAACTCCAGGACAGCCCCATGCACCTGCGCGGTTGGCACTCCGGGGCGCATCTTCTGAAACGCCAGTTTCTGGCCCCGGCGCACGGTGTCATAAAGCTTCCGAACCGCTTCGCTGGCCCGGCCGCGGACGACCGTGCGGGTAATGTCGCCGAAATAGCCCGTCTTCTGGGAGCGAGGGAAAATGTCCAGGATGATGGGTTCATTGGCGTGCAAGGGGCCATAGCCCGCTTCATGCGGATCGCAGCCTTGTCTGCCCCCGGCAACGATCGTGTGCGAGGCGAGACCGCCGGCTTGAAGAATGGCCGTGTCAATCACTGCCCGGAGCTTCTCCGAAGTCAGGGGCACATCATGGTGGAGCAGCCGTCGGCCTTTCCCGATCTTCGCCGCGTGCAGCACCTGAATGGCCTCGGCCAGTCCGATCTCCGCCATCAGTAACGCGGCGCTGAGCTTCTTTACCTCGGCGGCCGACTTGAACTCGCGCTCGGGGAAGAAGAGGCCGGGGCGGGCTTGGAGCCGGATACGGCGGCGCTGCAGATCCGTTGCGAGGCCGTGGGGAAAGTCCTGCGGCACCACGACGCGCCGGATGTTCCGCTCGCGCAGCAGGGCAGGGATAACCTCGGCCAGACCGGGCCGTTTGACTCCGTCGCGACGCAGCGCTTCCTGATAGCGGCTGAGCGAAAGGATGCGACAATGGGGCGCCTGCTTTCGGGCGCGGTCGAACTCCAGGTCGCTCATCACCATGTAATCCCGGCCGCGGTGGCGCAGCCAGATAAAGGGGTCCGGCACGAACATGCCCACCGCGTAAAGCATGTTCGCGTCATGCTCGCTGTCGGCCACCATCAAGAGTGTTTCCGCCTTGCTCATCTCACACGCCAAAAAGCCGGTCGCCGGCATCCCCCAGGCCGGGGAGAATGTAGCCCTTCTCGTTCAACCGCCGGTCCACGGCCGCGGTGAAGATGGGCAGGCGGGGGTAATGGGCCCGCACGCGCCGGATGCCCTCCGGCGCCGCCACCAGGTTGACCATGCGCACATGCCTTGCGCCCAGTTCGGCCAGCAGGTCCATCGCGGCTACCGCGCTGCCACCCGTCGCCAGCATGGGATCAATCAGGATTACCTCAAACGGTGTCAGGTCTCGCGGCAGGCTCTTGTGGTAGGAAGTAGCCCGCAGCGTTGTCTCCTCCCGTTTCAGCCCAATGAAACCCACGCGCGCATGCGGGATGAGCTGCAAAATGGAGTCCAGCATCCCCAGCCCGGCGCGCAAGACCGGCACCAGCACCACCTCGCGGCGCAGGCGGTGGCCGGCGGCATTGGCCAGGGGAGTCTTGACCGGGAGCGGCGTGACGGCGAACGAACGCGTCGCCTCGTACACCATCAAAGCGGCGACCTCGCTGAGCACCCGGCGGAATTCCTGCGGGCCAGTGCGGTGATCGCGCAGGCGGGTCAGATTGTGCCGCACCAGCGGGTGCGTGATGACAGTCACCCCTTTCACCCTTAGTGCAGATACGTGGGTGAGAGGAAATAGAGCTGGCCCGCCTGGAGCTTGGGCGCTTCCACCCCCAAGTCCAGCTTCACGACTTTGCCCTCGGTCTGCCCGAAGAGCTGGAACAGGTCGGACAAGTCGTAGCGTTGCTGGTATTCGATCAGATTGGCGCTGCGGATGCCCGCGATGGCCTTGGCCTGTCTGACCGCGTCTTCAAAAGTGCCCAGCTCATCCACGAAACCAAGCTTGAAGGCCTCGGTGCCCGAGAGGATGCGGCCGTCGGCGTAGTCGGCCCAGTCCTTCTTCAGGGCGCGGCCTTTGGTCTTGTTCTTTCCCCATGCCCATTCGCGGCCGGTGGCGACGACGTTGGTGAACTTTCCGTAAGTCTCATTGACCAACGCCTGCACCATGTCGCGCTCCTCCTGCGTGATGGAATCCGGGTCGCGCGAGCCGCCGAGCATGTCCTTGAACTTGCCGCTCTTGAACGTCTCCGGCCGCACGCCGACTTTGTTCATCAGGCCGCGGTAGTTCCAGGTGCTGAGAATTACGCCGATGCTGCCCGTGATGGTCAGGTCATTCGCTACAATCCAGCGGCACGGGGCCGATACGTAGTAGCCGCCGGACGCGGCCAGGCTGCCCATCGAGCATACCACGGGCTTGCCGTGGGGCTTGATTTGAAACTCGGAGATGGCGCGTGCAATCTCATCGGAGGCCAGCACTTCGCCGCCCGGCGAGTCCACCTTGAGAATCACCGCCTTGACCTTGTCATCCTCCCCCGCGCGTTTTAACTGCGCCTTGACCACGTCCACCATGTTGTAGCCGCCCTGGTCAATCGCTCGGCCGGTGATGATGCCATCCAGTTCTACCAGCGCAATCTTGCTGGAGGCGCCGTTGTCCTCCTTGATGACTTCCTCGAGGCGCGGGCCGATGGAATGGGTGCGCGTGACCCCCATGGGCACCAAACCGTTCAGCAGATGTCCGAGGTTGAAGAGGACGCTGATGCCCAGCAACACCAGCACGATCAGGGCAAAAATCATCCAGCCCCGGCCGCGGCGGCGCGGCGGCGCAGGCGTTGGTGGCGCAATGAGCGGCGGCGGCGTTAACGGGGGCGGTGGCGGCGCGGCCGGCGGGGGGGTGCTGGATGGCGGCAGTGCATTATCTTCCATACGGGGTGCAAGCTAGCGCAATTCCGAGGGCCGGGCAAGCGGATTAGCCCCATCGGTACTCAGCCGCAGGAGCGGAACCGGAGTGCGCCTGTCCCCGGGCGCAGCCGTGCGGAAACTTGTGAAACCCCAGGAATCTCCGGTGCCCTGCCAACCTCCGGCGCCGCTGCGCCCGGGGACGGGCGCACTCCGCTGCCTTACGTTAGCAGCCCGTTGAAAAACCGCCGGAACGCCGCGTAGTGGCACGCGGCCTGCCGGATTTCCTCGGAATTCGATACGCATTGTAGGCCTGGCGCCCTCACTGGGCGGGTTTATTAGAGGACTGCCATGGAAATCATGCACTCAAGCTGATCTATCCGTTATACCTCCATCCTACCTCCATCGCACCTCCATTGTCCCTCCATCCTACCTCCATCTAT
>CAZDOO010000058.1:0-36817 GCA_964507045.1 uncultured Verrucomicrobiota bacterium
GGGGGTGGAGAACTTTGGGACGATGCGCAAGCACGAAGTGATCTTCCACATCCTGCAGAAGAACGCCGAGCGAGCGGGGGGGATGTTTTCGGAAGGGGTATTGGAGATTCTGTCGGAGGGCTTCGGCTTCCTGCGTTCCCAGAGCTTCAACTACCTGCCATGCCCGGAGGACATTTATGTTTCGCCTTCACAGATTCGACGGTTCGACCTGCAGACGGGGAACTTGGTCACGGGCCAAATCCGCCCACCCAAGGAGAAGGAGAAGTTCTTCGCGCTGTTGAAAGTCGAGGCCGTGGACCAGGAAGACCCGGACAAGGCAAAAGACAAGACCCATTTTGACAACCTGACGCCGCTTTTCCCGAACAAGCGGTTCATCCTGGAGACTACACCCGATGAACTGTCCACCCGGGTGCTGGACCTGGTCTGCCCCATTGGCAAAGGGTCGCGCGGGTTGATCGTGGCGCCTCCGCGCACAGGCAAGACGGTGTTGATGCAGAAGCTCGCCAACGCGATGCTCAAGAACAACCCTGAGACCTACCTGTTCATCCTGCTAATTGACGAGCGGCCGGAGGAGGTGACCGATATGGAGCGGACCTGCCGGGGAGCAGAGGTGATCAGCTCTACCTTCGATGAGCCGCCGGAGCGGCACGTGCAGGTGGCCGAAATGGTAATTGAGAAGGCACGGCGGATGATTGAGCACAAGCGGGACGTAGTCATCCTGCTCGACTCTATCACGCGCCTGGCGCGCGCCTACAACACAGTCCAGCCGCATTCGGGCAAAATCCTGTCCGGCGGCGTGGATGCGAACGCGTTGCACAAGCCCAAGCGGTTTTTCGGCGCGGCGCGCAATATCGAAGAGGGCGGTTCGCTGACGATCATTGCGACGGCGCTGGTAGACACCGGCTCACGCATGGACGAGGTGATTTTTGAGGAGTTCAAAGGCACGGGCAATATGGAGATTTGCCTGGACCGCGCACTGGTGGACCGCCGCATTTTCCCTTCCATCAACATCGAGCGGTCGGGCACACGCAAAGAGGAGTTGCTTTACCATCCGGACGAGTACAACAAGGTTGTGATCCTGCGCCGGGCACTTACCGGAGTGCCGCCGGTCGAAGCGATGGAACTGGTGTTGGGCAAGCTTAAGAAGACGGGAAGCAATATCGAGTTCCTGCTCGGCATGAGCGTGGGTTGAGGCGGCCCGGCTATTCGTGGCGGAGGGCTTCCACCGGGTCCATGTTGGCTGCGCGCAGGGCGGGATATATCCCAAAGACCACGCCTACCAGGCCGGAAATGGTGAACGCCAGCAGCGGCGACCAGAACGTAATAATGGTCTTCATCGCCGCGAACCAGGTTACCAGCACGGGAATCGTGATGCCCAGCGCGACCCCGAACAAGCCGCCCGCGCCGGAGAGCATTACGGCTTCGACCAGGAACTGGGTAATAATGTCGCGCCGCTTTGCTCCCAGGGCGCGACGGATGCCGATCTCGCGGGTGCGCTCAGTGACCGTGGCCAGCATGATGTTCATGATGCCAATGCCACCGACGAGAAGAGAAATGGCCGCGATCGAACCCAGAACAATATTGAAGATTTGCTTGGTGCGCTCGGCGCGCTTGAGCAATTCCAGGGGCACGACCACTTCGTAATCTTTCTTTTTGTGGTGGTGTTGGAGCACCGCCTTGACGGCTTCGGCGACCTCGAGCACCCGGTCCCGGCTCATCACTTTGATGGTGACTTCGTGCAACTGCACCCGCTCAGCCTCGAAGCTGCCGCTGCGGAGTTTGATCAGCACCTCGCCGTAGCGAGTCTTGGCGGTTTCCAACGGGATGAACATCTCGTGCGTGCTGGCCTTGGCGCCGGCTTGGGCGTCGTCGATTTTCACTCCTTTGCCGCGCGGTTCCATGACGCCGATGACGCGGTAGTAGTCGCCGCCCACGCGCACGTCCCGGCCAAGGGGTGAGTCGAATGGAAACAGGGCGGGGGCCACATCCGCCCCGATCACGCAGACGCTGGCGCTGGATTCCATGTCGGCATCGGTGAAGAAACGCCCCTGGGCTACGTGGTGGTTGCGCATCTCTGGATACCAGGGCACGGTGCCCACGATATCGCAATCCACCCGGCGGCTGATGTTCCAGACATAGTCATGCATGATGCGGCTCGGCACCAGCACCGCAATGCCGGGGATGGTGGAGTGGATGCTTTTGACGTCGGTGTAGGTCAGGCCATACTGCAGCACGTAGCTCTGGCTGCCCTTTTCCGTGACCTTCTGCTCTTCGGGCGGCTTGACGCTGCGCAGGATAACATTCTGGCTACCCAGGTTCTTGATTTGCTCCTGGGCCTCGAAGCTGGCCCCCTCGCCAATGGCTAGCATGGCGATGACCGAGCAGACACCGAAGACGATGCCCAGCACTGTCAAGAGCGACCGCAACCGGTGCAACCAGAGGCTCTTGAGGGCGAGGCGAAAAGTGCGGCGCAGGTGCGCGGGCGTGAAACTGTTAAGGAAATGCGGTTGTGCGGTGGCAGCCGCAAGACTGACTGAAGGGGGCGGACTCATTTGCCGTTCTTCACGTCGCTCTCGATCAACCCGTCCCGCAGGCGGATCGTGCGCGACGAACTGCGTGCCACACCCGGGTCGTGCGTCACCAGCAGGATTGTTTTGCCCTGGCGATTCAGGTCGTCGAAGATCCTCAGGATTTCAATGCCCGAGGCCGAATCCAGATTGCCGGTTGGCTCATCCGCTAGAATGATCAGCGGGTCGTTGACCAGGGCGCGCGCAATGGCCACCCGCTGCTGCTGTCCACCGGACAGCTCGTAAGGCTTGTGATCCAGCCGGTCGGCGAGGCCGACCCGCCTGGCCACTTCCTCGGCCACCACGCGGCTTTCCGCCTCCGGCCGCCCCTGGTAGTAGAGCGGCACCTCGATATTCTCCAGCACTGTGAGTTGCTGGATCAGGTCGTAAGACTGGAAGATGAACCCCAGACGGCTGCCGCGGACACCGGAAAGCGCGTTGTCGTCCAATTGCGACACATCCTGTTCGCCAAGAAGATAGTGGCCCGAGCTGGGGCGATCCAGGCAACCCAGAAGGTTGAGCAGGGTGGACTTGCCACAACCGGAGGGACCCATGATGCTGACGTATTCGGAGGTCTGGATGTCCAGGTTGACGCCGCGCAGGGCTTGGACCGTGACCAATCCCATCTGGTAGGTCTTGCGGATGTCGCGCAACTGAACGATGGAGGAGGCCATCAGGCTTTGGGGTTGGGCGATGCCGACGCCGGCGGCGGAGCTTTCTTGCCTTCAGGCGGCGGCGGCTCCTCGGTTTTCGCGGGCGTCTGGGTTTCCGCTGCGCGTAACAATACGCGCTCGCCCTCCTTGAGGCCGCCTTTGATTTCGATAAACTCGTCATTGAACTCGCCAACTTCCACCTGGCGGCATTCGGGCGGGCCACCGTTGGCGACGTAGCAAACCTGCTTGCCTTCCAGCGGGGACACCGCCTGCACCGGCACATAGACCACATTGGACAGGCAGCTCGCAAAGACTTCCACTTTGGCGCTCATGCCAGGCTTGAGCCAATCGTTCGTACCCTTGATGGTGATCGTGGTGAGATAGACCTTCATGTCCGGGTTCATCCAACGATTGCGGGAGTCAGGCAGCACGCCCACCTGGGTGACCTCGCCGTCCAGCACCGTGTCAGGAAATGCATCTACCGTGATGCGTGCCTTCTGCCCTTTTTTTACCTTCTTGATATAGCTTTCGTGGATCTTGACGCGTACCGACATCTTGGTCATGTCGGGGATGGTGATAATCGCCTGGCGCTCGCGCACGCTAGCGCCTTCGCGGACCTGTTCGCCTCCCCCGTAGTAATCCTCGTCGCCGCCGCCGCCATAGACGACCAGGCCCGGCCGTTTGGCCGTGATCGTGCACTTATCCTGTTGCTCATAGAGCTCCTTGCGCTGGCGGGATTGGATGTTGTACTGGCCTTGCGCTGACTTTAGCTTGGCCTCAGCCTGCGCCAGCTTCGAGATGGCAGCTTTGCGCGCGCGGGCCAGCTCGCGCACCGCCTCAGCATATTTTGACAACGCCTCTTCCGCCGTCTTGGGAAACTCGTATTTCAGAAACAGGTCGCGCGCAGTCAAGGCCGTCTGCACTTTGAGGCGGCTGTTCTCCTGGGCGATTTCATCCTTTTCCAGGTCAATCTTGGTGACGAAGCCCTTGTCGAACAGCCGCCGGGTGCCGTCCAGGTTGGCTTTGGATTGACCCTCCTCTTTCCTGGCGACCTGCAGGTCATCGTCAAACTTGCGCAGCTTCTGTTTAGCTTCACCGTCACCCAGCGCCTCGATTCTGGCGTAGGGCGCAAAGTCAATCACCACCGGCGCGGAGGCAGGACTCTGCTCAAGCCTGGTCGCCTCGTTGGTGGCGGGAGCGGTAACGGGCCGGTTCGTGAATGCTGCCATGGCCGCCACCGCCGGCGGCAGGTTGGTTGACTTTGCTGTGGCTCCCACAGGCACCGGCTTGGTGTTTGGGTCGTTGGTTGGGGACCGGGAAGAGTCCAGACGGTTTGGCAGTGACGCTACCACGGCAGCCGATTTTGCCAGCGCATTGGTTTGTTCGGTTGCCAGTTCCTGCTCCAGGCCGAGCTGATCCACAATAGCCTGCGTTACACGGTCCCCGAGGAACTTGTCAAAGTCCATGCGGGCGAAGCGCACCTTCTGTTCAGCGGCCTTGAGGTCGCTCAGGTTCTGGTTTAGTTGGATTTCATAGTTCTGTTGCGCGTCCGTGAGGCTGGCAGCCGCGGATTCGTATTGAATGTCCTGCTGCACGATTTGCTTCTGCAGCTCCGAGGAATCCAGCTCCACCAGCACTTTATTGGTGCGGATATCCTCCGGCGTGACTTCGTAGCCTTCCTCGACAATCTTGAGAATCTTGATGCCCTGATAACCCACGCGAACTTCGCATTTGATTTCCTGGGATTCAACAGCGCGGAGGCTGCCGCCTTCCAGTACCGTGATATTGAGCGGACCACGCCGGGCGGTGAAAGTGGCGCCTTCGGTTTCGCCGGGACGTCCGGTGCGAAACCAGAACAGCAGCAGCCCGACGGCGAAGACGATCCCCACTGCCCAAAGCCAGCGCGGCAATTTCGCAAGACGGCCCAGGAGATCAGTTGGAATTGGAGGTGGTTTCATGAGTGCCTTGCGTCTGGTTCTGTTGCTGCCGGTGGGCGGACTGGCGCTGCGGGGAAGAGGGCCGGCTTGCGTCCTGGCTGGGGGGACCCGCTCCGGCGCTGTCCGGTTCGCGCCACTGACCGTTGTCCTTGATATATAGAATTCCCATATTGTCCCAGAATTGCAGTCGCGCGACGGTATGCGCCACCAGGGCCTGGGTAAGCTGGTCTTTGGAGCTGAGCAGCGAGTTTTGCGCATCAACTTGATCTAGCGCTTTGGCGCGACCCAACTCTGCCAGCAACTCCTGTTCTTCAACGCGCCGCTCGGCCAGCTTGACGCCGATTTCGCTGATCTGGTAGGTGCGGCGCGCCTGCTCCAGCGTGCGCCAGCTATCGCGCACCTGCAGTTCGATCTGGTCGCGCTGCTGATCCACGGCGCGGGCCGCGCGCTGCTGTGCAATCAGTGCCGCCCGGTAGACGTTGCGCGCGGCAAGACGATCGAGTGGCAAGTCCAGAGTCGCCCCGGCGCTCCAGTTATAACGGGCCGGATCCGGCAAGGGAAAGCCATGGTCCTCCTGGGGACTGGCGAAGCCGGCGGTGGCTACCAGGTCCAACTGGGGTTTAAACTGGTCGGCCGCCAAGGTGACCTTGCGCCCGCTGTCCTCCAGTTGGTCGCGGGCATTCTGATAGTCGAGCCGGGCTGTTAGGGCGACCTGGATGGCTTCATCCGCCCGGATGTCCGGATGTCGAATCTTCAGTTCCCGCAGTTCCCGGTCGTCCAGCACGATCCGGGTTTCCACCGAAATGCCGAGTTGAATCTTGAAATCATCCAGTGCGCGCGCGTAAACACGTATGGCGCTGACCCACGCATTCTCGGCCGAAAGTTCCTGCTGCTCGATACGGCCGAGGTCCGATTGGGTGGTCCGCCCCTCGGCCGCCAGTGCCCGCGTGCGTTCCCCGGTCCGGCGCGAGCTCTGCAGGTTCAGGAAACTGTTGCGCACCGCATCGCGGTTGCCCAGCACGTTGTAGTAGGCGGCAGCGACCTGCACACTGAAATCCTTGCGGAAGCGGACAAAGTCGCGCAGCTGGTAAAGCAGATCGCGCTCCGACTGGGTGAGATTCTCAATGTCAGCCTTGTAACCCGCGTTGCGCAGCAAGGGGCGCGTGAGGGTCGCTCCGATTTGTGACGAGGTGATCGTCCTCGGGTCGCCGGCAAGAAAGCGCAGGAAGTCGGTGGTGAACGCAGCCGAGAGCTTGCCGATGTCTCGAATGAGCCAGTTGACGCCGACATTGCCGGCCACACTCACGCTCTGTTGTTCCGCCAGATTGTCGCTGAGAACCTCGATGGTCTCGCCGGTGACTGGATCGGGCACCAGGGCGACTGTCTGCGCCGTCTGCACGGCGTAAGTGCTGCTGCCGCCGCCCGAGAAGATTGGGGCGAACTGATGCTGGGAGAGCGTCATGGACAAAGCCGTCAGGTAGAGTTGCTCCCGGTTATTCTGATAAATACGGCTGTGCTGGACGGCGAGTTTCAGGGCTTCCTGCAGCGAGATTACGCGTGCGCCGAGCTCCGCGGCGGCGGCCTCGCCCAAAAAGTCGTTGGTTGCGGTTGCCTGGGGGAGTCCATCGAGAGTGAGAACGTTGGTCTGCTCGATGGTAAAGTGGGGCTCCATGTTGGTGACCAGCGGCGCCCTTTGCGCAATGGCGCGGTAGGCGTCTTGGTCCGCGGAGCGACGATAGTGCTTGGCCGTGCATCCGCAGAGACAAAGGGCGCAGCCAAGCAATACCATCCACCCTCCAGGTTTGCCCACCGCCCGGGTTCTGTTCAGCCGTAGTAACTTCAGCAATATGAGACGGCTTGTGATGCTCACTGAGTTATCCAAGCTTAACGGTGCTAAACACCACTGCCAGCCAAACGTTGCGGCCTGGCGAGGCGCTGGCGTGATGATTTGACCGCGCACGCGCAGTTTCGTTCCACGCCTGCTGAGGTTTTTGCTACCGTGACTTGGCCACGTGTTCCCAGTGGCTGGTCTTTGCCGACTTGAGCACGGCGTCGCATACGTATTGAGTTTCCAGCGCATCCCGGAAGGTTGGGCGGGCTGGTTTGCCTGTGGCAACGCCCTGGAGAAAGTCCGCCAACTGGTGGACGAAGCTGTGCTCGTAGCCGATTTGCAGGCCGGGCACCCACCATTTGTCCATGTACGGGTGATCGCCATCGGTGACGTGGATATTGCGCCAGCCACGGACGCGCCCCTCGTCGCGATGATCGAAGTATTGCAGGCGATGCAGGTCGTGCAGGTCCCAGAAGAGTGAGCCATGCTCGCCGTTAATCTCGAGCGTGTAGAGCGCCTTGTGGCCGCGGGCATAGCGGGTGGCTTCAAATGTAGCCAGCGATCCGTTCTTGAACCGTGCCAGGAAGGCGCAAGCGTCATCAATGCCGACCTTTTCGACCTTGCCGGTGAGGTTATGTTTGCGTTGCTTGATGAACGTTTCGGTCATGGCGTTTACCTTGGCGATGCCGCCGTTCAGCCACAGCGCCGTATCAATGCAGTGCGCCAGCAGGTCGCCGGTGACGCCGCTGCCGGCCACTTTCACATCCAGGCGCCACAACCCCGCCCCGCCTTGCGGCAGGTCCTTGGCGATGGTCCAATCCTGAAGGAACTTCGCCCGGTAGTGGAAGATGCGCCCGAGGCGGCCTTCCTCGATGAGTTGTTTGGCCAGGGTGATGGCAGGCACGCGGCGGTAGTTATACCATACCATGTTCGGCAAGCGCGCTTGCTCGACGGCTTGCACCATCTTCAAGCCGTCCGCGCCGTTCATGGCCAGCGGCTTCTCGCACAGGATCATCTTGCCCGTCTTCGCTGCGGCGATGGCGATGTCCTTATGCAGGTTATTGGGGCACGCGATGTCAATCAGGTCAATATCCTCGCGCGCGACGAGTGTGCGCCAATCGGTTTCGCAGGATTCGTAGCCCCATTTGTCCGCGAAGGCCCTCACCTTGGCCGCCTCGCGGGCGCATACCGCTTTGAGCACCGGCGAGTGCTCTAGGTCGAAGAAGTTGCCGACTCGGCGAAAAGCATTCGAATGCGCGCGGCCCATGAACCCGTAGCCAATAAGTCCGACGTTGAGTCTCTTCATAAGGGAGTAGTGATTAGTGATTCGTCAGCATTTGTGGCTTACCCTTTACCCACTCCCCAGCGTGAGTTCAAGCCTTTCCCCCGGCGTCCTTTGCACCTTCGGGTTGCGCCGCTACCTCAAGGGCTGGACAGCGACGGTGATGAGGCCCAAGCATGGCGGCGCCAAGCGCTTGAACGGCTCATGGCTGAGGTCAATGATGCGGCCGTCGCGTACCAGTCTCTTGTCGGGTCCGCGATCAGTAATCGTGACCACCACGCTGCGGCGAAGTTGCGAATCGGCAGTTAGCGTGACCTTAACTTTGGTGCCCAGCGGGTAGTACCAAGAGGCTGCGGTGAACTTGTCAGGATTGAACCGCTTGCCGTTGGCCATCAGCTTGCCCCGGTGATTTTCGCCGTACCAGGATGCCAGTCCGTTGACTGGCGCGGTGCCCGCCGGGGCCTCCCCGACCCTTAGGAAATAGCAGGCCGCACACACCACCGACGTCAGGGCAGGTCCCGGCCTCCAGCCTGCCCACCGCCGGCGGATGCGTCGCCTGCCAGGATGCTCTGGGTTGCACGCACGGTCGACACCGACAGCGCCTTTCGGCAAACACATCTGCCCCGGTCTGCAGCAATATACTCTCAGCCATCCGGTCACAAACCTCATTGTAATTTGTGATTGCGGCCATGAATATAGGGTGTTCACCCCATCTTCACTGGGGCGATACGCGAAACTGATCAGACTGCACCAGCCATTGATCGGAAATTCCCCATTCGACATTTGCGATAGGGGTCTTTAGCCTTGAAGGATGATTATAGCGCCATCATTGTTGGGTGCGAACTTCGGCCGGCTGGCCCGCGAGGTCGAACGGGTAAATGCCTCCGGCGCCGAATGGGTGCACCTGGATATTATGGACGGCCATTTTGTACCGAACATTTCGTTCGGCCCCGCGGTAGTGCAGACGCTTCGTCCGCTATCAAAGCTTTTTTTCGACGCCCACCTGATGTGCTCCAAGCCTGAAATTCTGCTGGAACCATTCGCGCGGGCAGGAGCGAACCAGATTGATATTCATGTCGAGCTGGGCGAAGCCGTGACGCCGCTGCTTTGGAAGATCAAGTCGCTGGGCCGGAAGGTGGGCCTGGTCGTCAATCCACCGACCTCGATCTCCCTGGTGCAGGCCTACCTGGAGCAGATTGACTTCTTGCTGATCATGACGGTGAATCCCGGCTTTGGCGGGCAGTCGTTCATCTATGAGACGCTGCCGAAAATCCAGCAGGCCCATGCCTGGCGGCGCGAGAAGAACCTGAGCTTCAACATTGGCGTGGACGGCGGCATTGACTTCAAAACGTCAGGCGAGTGTGCCCGTGCCGGGGCTGACACCTTCATCAGCGGGAGCACCCTTTTTGGCCGGCCGAACTTGGGCGCGGCGGTGAAGAAGATGCGCAAGGCTGCTGAGACCGCAGTGGTCGAGACCCAACGGCGGGCGCCCCTGAATCCCGAGCCCGCGTTCGAGAGGCAACTGTCCTGAGGTGGCATCGGCATTGGATTTTATGAGCATTAAGTTTGGAACCGATGGCTGGCGAGCGATTATCGCCGATGAGTTTACCTTTGCGAATGTGGAGCGCGTGGCGCAGGCGAGCGCCGATTACTGGAGCGCAAATCCGGTGGCCGGCACGGAGAGGAAGGTCATTGTTGGCTACGACCGACGCTTCTTGTCTGATGCCTTCGCTGCCCGCAGCGCCGAAGTCTTTGCCGGCAACGGCTTCCAAGTCATCCTGACGCCTTGCCCGACGCCCACGCCCTCCGTTTCTTATGCGGCAAAGGACCAGCGCGCGGTGGGCGGGGTGATGATCACCGCCAGTCATAATCCTCCGTCCTTCAACGGCTTCAAGCTCAAGTCGCACTACGGCGGATCGGCAGATCCCGCCACGTGCGCGGCGGTCGAAACCTTTCTGGATAAGAGCCCCGTGAAGACCGCACCCCTGGCTGCCGCATTGAAGTCGCGGCAGATCAAGGTCAAGGACGTCCGGCCCGCTCACTACGCGGCCATCAAACGGCTGGTGGACTTCAAGTTGATTGCGAAGTCTAAACTGCGCTTTGCCCACGAAGCGCTTTTCGGCGTGGGCGCGGGCTGTTTCGAGGAATTGCTGGCCGGGACAACGTGCCGGGTGACGACGTTGAACGCGCGGCATGACGCCTTCTTTGGCGGCATCAATCCGGAGCCCATCAAACAGAACTATGTGCGAAGCGCCGCTTATCTCAAGCAGCACCCGCACGATATCTGTCTCGTCACCGACGGCGATGCCGACCGCGTCGGCGGCATGGACGGCCGGGGCCGTTATCTTACCACCCACCAGATCATTTGCCTGCTGTTGCATCATCTGATCGTAAACCGGAAGGGCAGGGGACGGGTGGTCAAAGCGCTGAATACCACCTCGATGGTGGACGCCATGTGCGCGGCCTACGGACTCGGGTTGACCGAGACCGCCGTGGGCTTCAGGCATATTGGCGCCGAGATTATCAAGGGTGGGGTGCTGCTCGGCGCCGAAGAGAGCGGGGGCATTGGTTTTCCGGGCTACATTCCCGAGCGGGATGGCCTCGCGGCGGGCTTGATGTTGCTGGAAATGCTGGCGACGGAGCGGGTCTCGGTTAACCGGCTCCTGGCCCGGCTGGTCAAGCAATTCGGGCCGCACGAGTATGGGCGCATTGACACGCGTTTCCCGCTGGAAAAGCGCGCGGCGCTGATGGACTTCCTGAAACGGAATCCGCCGGCCAGGCTGTTGCGCTCGCCGCTGGCCGATGTCAAAACCTACGATGGCGTGAAGTTTATCGCGCAGGACGCCTCGTGGCTGATGCTGCGCGGATCGGGCACCGAGCCCATCCTGCGCATTTACGCGGAAGGCAAGTCCACCGCCGCCGTGCAGAAGCTGCTGAAACTGGGGGTTCAGTTAACCCGCCGTGTCTGAACCGGGCACGGGGTTGGGCGACATCCAACCTCAGGGCAATTGAAGGTGTGCCAGACGGACGTCTGATCGGCCGGGTCGGTCACCGCTGGGGCTCTGGTCTGCCGGAGACAGAAGCCGGCGGAGGACGTCGGCGGCGGAATAGGAGTCGGCGCCGGGCGGGATGAACTGCGCAAGGCAGGCCAAGTCGTCACCGGCCGTGACCAGCGGCAGTTCGTCCGGCCCCTGGGTGCGCCGTTGGCCAAGTTCCACCGTGGCCGCCAGCCCATTGCAGACGCACTTGCGGCCGAGGATGTCTTCGGCGGCGCCGCCTTTGCGGAGATACTGCGCGAGGGGTTCAGCAGGACAGCGGTAGCCGATGGTGCCATCGGCCCTGCGGTAAAGGTGGCGCAGATAGCCGAGGTCGCAGATGCGGTGGCGGGCCTGATAGCCTGCGGGGTCGGAGAGCGTGTGCTGGAGCTGGGCAACTTTGAAGGGAAAACCGGTGGGGGAAGCCAGCGGGTCAGTGAAGACGCGGGCCTGTTCCCGGCGGCTCAGGGCCAGGGCTTGCCGTTTGAGTTCGGGTTGCAGGCCGGATTCCTCACAGAAGGCAAAGGGCGTACCGACCTGGATGCCTGCCGCGCCAAGTCGGCGGGCCTCGGCCAGTTTGCCGGGACGGCCGTAACCACCCGCCAGCCAGAAAGGCAATCCGAGGGCGTGGATTTTGTCCAGCTCGGGGACATCGCGTGGGCCGTAGAGCGGCTCGCCGCCAGCGGTTAGCTGGAGGGGGCCGCGGGGCGGGGCATTGTGGCCACCGGCAGTGGGGCCTTCAACGATGAAGCCGTCCACCCGTCCACTGGCTTTCTTGGCGAGGGCCATGGCCAGGGTGGCCGAGCCGACAATCCCCAGGAACAGGGGACGCTTGAGTTGCGGGGCGGCACCACCACAGAAGCTCTGAGGGTCGAAAACAGAGGTCTGCTTTTCACCGGGCAGGGCGCCTTCCACGTCAATGGGCATCGAGGCGGGCTGGCCCTGGGCCAAGAGGTCCAGCGCGCCGGGGATCGCTCGCGGGATGCCCGCGCCCATCAGGATATAGTCCACGCCCGCAAGCATCGCGCCATAGAGGGAGGGCAGCGTCGGGAGCTGGATCTTCTCCAGGTAATTGATGCCGACGATACCGGCATGTCCTTCTTTGGCCAGGAAGACTTCGACGAAATTTGCCACGACCGTCAACTCCACCAGCGCGGGGCGCGGGTGGAGCGTGGGCATGGGGGCGAGTTTGAACGGGGTAGCGGGGGATTTCCCGCCGGGGATAAAGTAGTCCTCGAGAACGCGGGTGGCCATCGGCCGGAAGGGGAATTGGGCCAAGGCGTGGCGAAGCTCTCCGCCGAGGTCGCCGAGTTGCAGCCGCCGGGCCAAGACTACCGCCAGCGCAGTGCCGGAAACGACGCCGAGCTGCCCCAGGCACGACACGACGCGGGCCAGGTGCCAGCCTGATACGGCTACCCCCATGCCCCCCTGAATGATCGCGGGTGACAACATGTCCCCCGGGCTACCGCAGCCGCCAAACGATGCGGGCCTTGTCAAAAGTGTCTTTCATAAGGTGTTGTCGCTCATGACCGGTTCGTTTTGCCAACAGCACCTCACAGACCAGCCGGAAAAGCGAGGCATTAGATACGCGGGGGGCGCGGAGGGCACACCCGCATCCAGGAGGGCGAGTCCTGAGGTTAATAACGGTCTCGCCGACCGCCACCCTGTCGGGGCCGACCCCCGCCACCACCACCGCCGGGACGATCTTCACGCGGTCGGGCAACATTGACTTTGAGCGCGCGCCCGCCCAGTTCCTTGCCATCCAGAGCTTCGATCGCCTTTTGCGCCTCTTCCGGGGTGCTCATCGTCACAAAGGCAAACCCGCGCGGCCGGCCCGTGGCACGGTCCATTACGAGATTGGCCTCCACCACGTTGCCGCACGCCGCGAAGGCGTCCTGCAGGTCGTTCTCAGTGACTTTGAAGTCGAGGTTTCCGACGAATAACTTGTTGCTCATAGAATTGCTACACTGCCCGGGACACTTCCTCGCTCACCATGCCGTTCCCGCGAATCGGGTCTCAGATTATCATCGAACTGGGTTCACCTGAGGATTCCCATGTCATGGAAGTGAAAACGTATCAACAGACACAGTGAATGTGACCCGTTTTCGGGTAATAGCAAGTGGCAAAGCTGGCTATTTCATTCATCGCAGGGCTTAGGCATGAAGCCCAGGAGGGAGCGCGGACGTTCAGGGCGCGGTTTAGGAAGCATGTTTTGGCTTAGCTTTATGCTGCTGCTCACGAATCGCTGCTGCGAGGGCACACAGAATGGCTGGCAGTCTTTCTAACGTGGAGAGCTGTCCTTCCTCGACAATGTAATGCGGCTTTGCCCCCGGGTAAGGTTCGCCTGCCTCGCACTGGCGCTCAAGTTCCTTGCTGGCGGGAAGCATCTTCACATAGAGGAGATCGTTACAGACAAGAGCAACTACTTTCCCGTCCGCGTACAGAGCGTATTCCCCAAACATCGCTCGGGCAGTAAACCGTCCCTGGTCCCGAAGTTTGCCCAATATGAATTCGATTGTCTCCTTCTGCGTTGCCATATCACTCCAGGCTTGTTGCGGGTGGCGGGATGGACATGCAGGGCGGGGCGGTTGGCCGCGTTAGGGCGATCTCCGCTCATTCTTCATTCTGCAATCTTTCTTCTGCTTTTAGCCGGTTGTTGTCCGCGAGTGAAGCCGGAGCTTTGGCCAGCCGCGGCGACGCGGTGGCCGCCACGGTTTTGCCCCCACCGCGCTGCGGTAGTGCTTGCGGGCAGAGGTCGTAAGTCGCTGAATTTGCCGCAGTTGTGCCGCTCTCCGGTCCTTCGTCCTGGTGCCGCTTGCCATGCTGTGGGTCCCTCGCCGGGGGGCTGGACGGTGCGGGTCGGGTGAGACTACGGAGAGTCCCCGGTGAGTTCCCGAGGAGGATCTGGTAAGTGGGTGTGGGTGCGGCACTTGCGAGGCAAATCGGGTCTTCTGCGTCTTGACACTCATTTTGTAGTGTGCGATGTCCTTGCGCACCCAGTATTGGTGTCCGGTTAGCAGACCGGACTGGTTGAGGCGCGGGCGGGTGCGTCGCTTCGCGGCGGCGGCGATGCAGGCATCCTGCTCTTGCTCCGTGAGCCGGCGGCTGTAGCTCCGGGAGGCGGCTTTGAAATGGGCGCGGTTGAGCATTTGGGGGAGCGTGTGCGGGTCCTGGGGGCGGACGTAGCGCCGCCGATGCTGTTTGCCGTTGCGCACGTACCACACCCAGTCGCCGCAGCGGCCGCTGCGGATGGTCGTGTCACGGCATCGGTTTGGGGGTGCGAAGAAGGGGCAGCGGCGGCAGGCGTGCCTGGCTTTGGCAGATCGTTTCATTGACTAAATCATCCGCCAGCAAGGGCGGTGTTGCAACCGGAACCGGCTGCCAATTCTGGCCAGGTCTCGCGGTTGGCCGCACCGGGGACGGCGGCGCTACGTGCGGGCGTTACTCGGAGCCGGGGTTGGGCTACGAGGCGGACGCACAATGACACCGAAGCCCTGCACGAGACCGAAGTCTTGGGCTTGTTTGCGTTGGACGCGCAAGTGGGCTATGTTGGCGGATTCAAATGAGCAAACTGGTCTTGCGCATAGTTGCCGCACTCGTGCTGCTGGCCGCCTTGGCAGTCTGGGCGGCAGCGGGGGCGAATCGTGGCTGGACCAAGACGACGGTCCCGGTGCAGCGGACGGATGAAGTCACCGGCATTACGGTTGACGATTACCAGAAGCGATTCGTTCCAGGCGTTGACTTTCTCGGGGCAGCCGTGTTGGGAGCGGGAATCCTGGCGGGGGCTTCGTTTCTTTGCCGTAACAGCCAAACACAACCTTCTAGCTAACTGAATCATCTATGAAAATCCAACTCCACCATCTGTTTGTTGCGTGTTTCTTTGTGAGCGGCGTTGCGCTGGCGGCACCGCAGACCTTCGACTTCAAGGACCCGAAGGGCGTCAACAATGCCGTGTTCAAACTGGATGCGCCGCTGGAGGCGATCAGCGGGAATGCCACCGGCATTTCTGGCACAGTCACCTTCGATCCCGTGGCGCCGGAGGCCACCAGGGGCAAGATTGTGGTCGCCACTGCCTCCTTGCACGTGGGCAATCCCATGCAGCAGGAGCACATGCTGGGCGACAAGTGGCTGGATGCGGCCAAGTATCCCGAGATTTCCTTCGAAGCCAAGGAACTCAAGAACGTGAAGACCAACGGCGACATTACCACTGCCGATGTGACCGGCACGTTCAGCCTCAAGGGTGTCTCGAAGGAGATGGCCGCGCCGGTCAAGTTCACGTTCTTGAAGGATAAGCTCGGCCAGCGTGTCCCGAACCTGAAGGGCGACCTGCTGGTAATCCGCGCCAACTTCAGCATCAAGCGCAGCGACTTCGGCATCATGCCGGGGCAAGCGGAGGATAAAGTGGCGGACACCATCGAGCTGACTTTAAGCATTGCCGGCGCTTCTGCTCGCTGAAGCGCTGGGGGTGGATCGGCTCGTAATGGCGGTTCCGGGTTCACGGAGGGGTGCCAATCCAATCGGGCGCCGCAGGGAACCAGGCAGGGCAGGGGAATGGTGAATTTCCTTTCCATTCGGCTGGAGGTCGGTATCCTGCTCCTACCTGAAGCCCGCCAATTCGGCGAATTGAGATAGGTATTCGACCGCGAAAGGAGCAGTGTCTCCTTCCCAAACGGAATTAGTCGGGCCGGTTTTATAGCTTTTGGAAGATGGACGCAGCGCACATTAGAAATTTCAGCATCATCGCCCATATTGATCATGGGAAGACGACGCTTTCGGACCGGCTGCTGCACCGGACCGGCACCATCACCACGCGCGAGATGGAAGATCAGCTCCTCGATTCCATGGACTTGGAGAAGGAGCGCGGCATTACCATCAAGGCGCATCCGGTGACGATGCTCTACCAGGCCAAGGACGGCAGCACTTACGAACTGAACCTGATTGATACTCCCGGACATGTGGATTTCTCGTATGAGGTGTCCCGCAGCTTAAGCGCCTGCGAAGGGGCGCTGCTCATCGTTGATGCCGCGCAGGGAGTGGAGGCCCAGACGGTCGCCAATGTGCACCTGGCGATGAAGCAGAACCTCACCATCATCCCCGTCATCAACAAGATAGACTTGCCGCACGCCGATGTGGCGCAGGCCAAGCGGCAGTTGGAAGACATCCTGGCGATCCCCGGCGAGTCCGCCATCTTGGCCAGCGCCAAGGAGGGCATCGGCATCGAGGAGATACTGGAGGCGATCGTGGAGCGGGTTCCGGCGCCGAAGCCGACGGGCGCGCCCTCCTTGCAGGCGCTCGGGTTCGATTGCTACTTCGACACTTACAAAGGGGTGGTGACGCATGTGCGCGTGTTCAACGGGGAGTTGAAGCCGGGGATGCAAGTCAAGTTGTTCCACTCCGGCAAGAATGTAGAGGTCAAAGAAGTGGGCAGCTTCAATCCCAAGCCCTACGTGCGCGAGCGGCTGGAGGTCGGTGAGACCGGCTACATGACAGCCAATATCAAGAGCCCCCTGGAGGTGAAGATGGGCGACACCATCACCGACGCGCACCGTCCGTCGCCGGTGCTGCCGGGCTTCAAGGAAATCCATCCCATGGTGTTCAGCGGGATTTACCCGATTAACACGGGGGACTACGAGCACCTCAAGACCAACCTGGCCAAGCTGCAGTTGAACGACTCGGCGTTTGCGTATCAGGCCGAGACTTCGGTGGCCCTGGGGTTTGGGTTCCGGTGCGGCTTCCTCGGTCTGTTGCATTTGGAGATTGTCCAGGAGCGACTGCGGCGCGAATACGGCATGGACATCATCGCCACGTACCCCAGCGTCATCTATCGGGTCACCCTTACCGATGGCACGGTGAAGGAGATTGACAACCCCGCCTATTTGCCGGAGCCGACTTTCATCGAGACCGTCGCGGAGCCAATGGTTAAGACATTCGTCATCTGCCCGAACGAGTACATTGGCGACATCATGGCCTTGATCTCCGAAAAGCGCGGCGCCGTGGACCATACGGAGACTCTGGATTCGCGCCGGGTCATGCTGACCGGCCTGGTGCCGCTCAATGAAATCCTGATTGATTTCCATGACCGCATCAAGAGCATCACCCGCGGCTATGGCTCGATGGACTACGAACACGCCGGGTACCGGGAATCGGACATGGTCAAGCTCGACATGCTGGTGAACGGCGAGGCGGTGGACGCCTTTTCGTGCATCGTGCATCGCGACAAAGCGGAGGGCAGGGGACGCGCCCTGGCGGCGAAGCTCAAGGAAGTCATCCCTCGCCAGCAGTATGCCGTTGCCATCCAGGCCGCCATCGGCGGCAAAGTTGTCGCCCGTGAAACCGTGGGTGCTCTGCGCAAAGACGTGACCGCCAAATGCTACGGCGGCGATATTACGCGCAAACGCAAACTCCTGGAGAAGCAAAAGGAGGGCAAGAAGCGCATGAAGTCGTTCGGCTCTGTGAACATCCCCCAGGAGGCCTTCATCGAGGTGCTGAAAGCATGAGCCCGGTTCCCTCGTGCAATTGATGCGACCTGTTCAACTCACTTAAACGCCTAAACCCACCCCGCGCTGCATGATTCTCCAATGGCTCTTATCCAAGACGGTTCGCCAGGCCACCGCCATGCGCAAGCACGTCGAGAAGCTCCTCAACCACCAGCGCGACATTCTCTCGCCGCAAGCCATCGAGGGTATCCAGTCCGCCTTGGCGAGCTGCCAGACGGCCGTGGTCGAGGGCGCCGACAAGCCGGCCCTGGAAAAGCAAATGGAGAATCTGGAGAAGGCTGCCAACAAATGGCTCAAGCCCTATCCCCATGCCGCCTGGCGGGAGAATGTTGAAGTCTTGTTGGTGGCCCTGGCCGTGGCCATGGGCATACGCACCTTCTTCCTGCAGCCGTTCAAGATACCGACCGGCTCGATGCAGCCGACGCTGTTTGGTGTCACTTCCGAGAATCTAATCAGCAAACCGGACTTCAAGATCCCCACCGGCTTGACCCGCGTTCGCGAGTGGTTCGCGGGAGTGTCCTACATTCACCTTGTGGCGGACAGCGATTGCCGGGTGGAATTGGTCGAGCGCCCATTCCGCATCCTAATCTTCAACTTGTGGCAGAAGGTTGTGGCTGGTGGAAAGCCGTTCATTATCTGGTTTCCACCGGATTATGGGGCACCCCCAGCCGGGACGTTGGAGGCGCGGGCTGGGCTGAGCTCCGATCAATCTTTCAGCAAGGGCGAGGATATAGTGAAGCTCAAGGTGAGCGCGGGAGACCATTTGTTCGTTGACCGCATGAGTTACAATTTCCGCCCGCCAAAACGCGGCGAGATCATCGTATTCGAAACGAAGGGTATTGATAATCTGCCGCAGGACCAATTCTACATCAAACGCATGGTGGCGATGGGCGGCGACCGCGTTCAAATCGGCGATGACCGGCACCTGGTGATCAATGGCAAGCGGCTGGACGCCTCCACGCCGCATTTTGAGAACGTTTATTCCTTCAATCCCAAAGATCCTCCGCACGACAGTCATTATTCCGGCCACGTGAGTTTTGCTCATCTCGCGCCATACTTCCTGGACAAGCCCGATGGAGTTCTGGTCCAACCCGATCACTACATGGTGATGGGGGATAACACCATGAACAGCCTTGACTCCCGCGCTTGGGGAGACTTCCCGGCAACCAATGTGATCGGACAGTCGTTCTTTGTTTACTGGCCGATAACCGAACGGTTTGGCTGGGGTAATCGCTAGATACGAATCTGGGCGTATCGGGACCGAGTCTTGAATGCGGCCAAGAGAGGCCGTGTCTAATGGCTAAGCGGCTTACAGGCCTGTTTTGCAGGAGTATGACGGATGGCGCACAATGTTTGTTATATTCAATGCGCTATAGGTGCTAGCGACCTCGATTCCCGGTTGTCCTGAGCCTTGTCCTCCGATCGGTTGGCTCCTTGGGGGTGCTGCCAATGTTCCCCTTCTTTGGTTCGCCGAACCGATTCACGCACGGAGGGTGCTGTAGACACGGGTGTACTCCGCTACCGTGCGCTCCCAGGAGAAATCGGCTGTCATGGCGTTAAGCCGGAACTGCTTGAGTACCGCCGGTTGGTCGAATAGCGCCAGTGCCTTGCGCATACCCTTGGCGAGGGCTGTGGAGGAGTATTCAACAAACTTGATGCCGTTTGCCTGCCGGGCGTCCTCTCTCGCGTCTATTACAGTATCGTCCAGGCCACCGGTAGTGCGAACGATGGGAATTGTTCCGTAGCGCAGACCATACATCTGGTTCAGGCCGCAAGGTTCGAAGCGGGATGGCATCAGGAAGAAATCGCAGCCAGCCTCGATGCGATGGGACAGACCTTCGTCGAATCCGATCCGCACGGCGGCTTGGGACGGAAACCGGCGTGCAAGGTCCTGGTAGGCGCGCTGAAGCGCCGGGGCGCCGCTGCCGACCGCGACGAATTGCAGGTTCGCACTCAGCATCTCTTCCAGCGCGCCCAGAAGGATTTCCACGCCTTTTTGCTCGGCCAATCGTCCGATGTTGCCAAACAGCGGGATGGCGGCATTGGGCGGCAAGCCGAATTCGCGTTGCAGGTCGAGCTTGTTGGCGGTCTTGCCGGCGAGATCGGTCGCAGAGTATGGGTGCTTAAGATAAGGATCGCTTATGGTGTTCCATTCCTCGTAGTCAACGCCGTTGAGGATGCCGACCAGCGAGCTGTTGCGCTGGCGGAGCAGGCCGTCGAGGCCGCAGCCCATTTCCTCGGTCGTGATTTCGCGGGCGTAGCGCGGGCTGACGGTCGTAATGACATCGGCATACACGATGCCCGCCTTGAGGCAGCTCAACTGGCCGTAGAATTCGACGCCGCCCGGGGTGAAGTAGTCCGGGGGGAGGTTGGTGAGCGCGTATTGGGTGGCCGGGAAGAGTCCCTGGTAGGCGAGGTTATGAATGGTGAGGCAAATCCCAGGTGTGGTCCCCTGCCCTCGCAGCTTTCTTTCGTGGTGAAGCAGCAGCGCGGCTGGGCTCGCCTGCCAGTCGTGGAGATGCAGCACTTCCGGCTGCCAGGGCAGATGGAGTGCCAGGTGCGCAACGGTCTTGGAAAAGAAGATAAACCGCTCCGCGTTGTCCGGGTAATCAGCGCCGGCCTCTTGATACAGATCGGCGCGCTGGTAGAACGCCGGCTGGTCTATAAAATAGACTGTCAGCCCGGGAATTGGCTCCAGGCTCAAGGTCTGCGCGCAGACACGCCGCGGGCCCAGCGAGAATTCCAGCGGCACGCCCGCAGGCTTGAGGGACGGGAAACGCTCGCGAATGCCGGCGTAGAGCGGCGTGACGACGCCGACCTGGTGGCCTTTGTGCGCCAGCGCTTTGGCCAGCGCGCCGACCATATCCGCCAGGCCGCCGGTCTTTGAGTAAGGATGGACTTCGCTGCTCGCGAGCAGAATTCTCATGCCTGAATCCGCTCGGTCTTTAGGTAAGGCCGGAGCGCCGCGGGCACCGCCACGCTTCCGTCGGCTTGCTGATAAGTTTCCACCAGTGCGACAAACAGCCGCGCCAGCGCCGTGCCGCTCCCGTTGAGCACATGCGGGAGCTTGTTCTCGCCGCTCTCCGCCTTGAAGCGCAGATTCATCCGCCGCGCCTGGAAGTCCTCGCAATTGGACACACTGGAAACCTCCAGGTAGCTCCCCTGCCCTGGCGCCCACACTTCGAGATCATACGTCTTGGCGCTGGCGAAGCCCATGTCGCCCGTGCAGAGCAACACCGCCCGGTAGTGCAGCCCGAGCACTTGCAGCACGCGCTCGGCGCACGCGACCATCTTCTCGTGCTCCGCGTAGCCATTTTCGGGCTTCACGATGCTGATCAGCTCCACCTTGTCGAACTGGTGCACGCGGATCATGCCGCGCGTGCCGACGCCGGCCGCCCCCGCCTCGCCGCGAAAGCACGGCGTGTAGGCGCAGTAGCGGATCGGCAGGTCGCTCTCCTTGAGAATCTCCTCGCGGTGAATGTTGGCCACGGGCGTTTCGGCGGTGGGGATGAGGTACAGCTTGCCCAGGGTGCGTGCATCCAGGCCTTCCTGCACCGCGTAATACTGGTCGGCGAACTTGGGGAATTGCCCCACGCCCTCGAGGCATTGCGGGCCGACCATGAACGGCGGCGACACCTCGGTAAAGCCATGCTCGCCGGTGTGCAGGTCCAGCATGAACTGGATGAGCGCCCGCTCCAGCTTTGCGCCCCAGTTGGTGTAAAGCAGGAAACCGCTGCCCGAGAGATTGGCCGCGCGCTTGAAGTCGACCAGCCGCAGACTCTCGCACAGCTCGACGTGCGATTTCGGCTTGAAGTCAAACTTCGGCTGCTCTCCGTGCAGGCGCACAACGGGATTGTCCGCCGCGGTCTGGCCGACGGGCACTGATTCATGCGGCAGGTTCGGCAGCCGCAGCATTGCCTGATTGCGGGCCGCCTCCGCCTCGGCGGCCTGCTTGTCCAGCTCCGCGATCCGGTCCCCGAGGTCGCCGGTTTCCTTCTTCCTGGCCTCGGCCTCGGCGAGCTTCTTCTGCCCCATCAGGGCGCCGATCTCCTTGGATGCGCTCTTGCGGCGGGCCTTGAGCGCTTCGACTTCGGCCAGGAGCTTGCGCCGTTGCTCGTCGCACTTGAGCACCGAGTCAATGTGGGCCTCGTCCCCTGCCCCGCGCGTTGCCAGGCGCTGGTGCACGAAGTCCGGCCGTTCGCGAATCAGTTTGATGTCAAGCATCGGCGCATTATAGGCGCGATCGCTTCCCCGGCAAGAATGAAGCCTTTTCCCCCCCGCAACGGTTGACCGCAGTGCGCGCCGTGCCGACTGAAATTGCTGAAATATTCTGTAACGCACGGCCCGCTGTGGGCAGCCTCGAGGCGGCTAAACTGCGCGCCCCGGGTGACGCCGCGAGGAGGAGCCAGAAGGAAAGGAGAGCGGCAGGAAGCCAGGAACAACGGTGCGTCCTTGGTGCTACCACTGCATTGCCCTGCCCATCCCGGCGGGAATTCGGCTTTGAACTTCAGGCATGGAGCCCCTAGAGTGTGCCCATGCCAACTGTTGGTTACATCCTGACGCTGCTGATCGCCTACCTGCTGGGCTCGATTCCAACGGGCTACCTGGTGGCGAAGGCGCGCGGCGTGGACATCCGGACCGTGGGCAGCGGCAATATCGGGGCGACGAATGTGTTCCGCATTCTCGGCACGCCGGCGGGCGTAATTGTGCTGCTGGTGGATGCCGCGAAGGGCTGGCTGGCGGTCTTTGTCGTGGCGCGGCTGGTCTGCGACTGGTTTTACCCGGCAGCCGGGGCGCAGGCGCTGGAATGGTTCCGGCTGGGCGCGGGCGTGGCGGCGATCCTGGGCCACAACTTCACCTGCTGGCTCCACTTCAAGGGCGGAAAGGGCATTGCCACGTCAGCCGGCGTGCTGGTCGCGCTGGTGCCGGTGGCGTTGTTGATCATCCTGGGCATTTGGATCGTGGTCTTCGCCTTTAGCCGTTACGTCTCGCTCGCCTCGATTTCGGCCGCCGCCGCCCTGCCCCTCGCCGCGTGGCAGCTTGGGGAGAGCCGCACGCTGGTGTTGGTGCTGACCGCCCTGGCGGCGCTGGCCATCTATAAGCACAAGGCCAACATCAAGCGGCTGATCAACGGCACAGAGAACCAAATTGGCGGCAAGAAGCCGGCGCCGACAGCCGCAGAACCCAAGCCCTGATCCGCCCCAGCCGGCCCGCGCCGCCCGCCTTAAGCTATCGCCCCTTTGATCAGCTTGAGGAAGTCGGTGTAAGCCTCGACCGCCTTAAACTGGGGGAATTGCTGCTTCACGTTGTCCGGGGCGCGGAAGAGGAAGCCGACATGGGCCTCGCTCAGCATGGCGGTGTCGTTAAAGGAATCGCCGCCTGAAATGACGTAGTAATTCAGGAGCTTGAAGGCGGCCACGGCCTTTTGCTTCTGTTCGGGCACCCGGAGCTTGTAGTCCACAATGCGGTCGTTTTCGACCACCAGCCGGTGGCAGAGCAGCGTGGGCCAGCCGAGCTGGCGCAGGAGCGGCGACGCGAACTGCTCAAACGTATCGGAAAGGATGATGACCTGGACCAGGGAGCGCAGCTCGTCGAGGAACTCCTTCGCGCCTGCCAGCGGGCGGAGCGTGCCGATGACCTGCTGGATGTCGGAGAGCTTGAGGCCGTGCTGGTCGAGAATCTTCAGCCGGCCGCGCATAAGCTTGTCGTAGTCCGGCTCGTCGCGCGTGGTGCGGCGCAGCTCTTTGATGCCGGTCTTCTCCGCGACTGCAATCCAAATCTCGGGAGTCAGCACTCCCTCCATGTCCAGGGTTACGATAGATTGTTTCACCGGGCGAAGTGTTTCAAAGACCGGCGCGAAAGGCAACGCGGCATTCTCCATCATTGACACAAGCGGGGGGGCTTTCTAGTTTCCTGGGGCAAGAGCTCAGCGTTCTTGGCCCCGGATCAGCGTTCGGGGGTTTTTATTGTGGGCTGGCACCCGGCCGCGGACCCGTACGCGCCAGGGGGCCGGCGGGATTTTTACACTATGGCCAATACAATACTGGTGGGCGCCCAATGGGGCGATGAAGGCAAAGGCAAGATTATTGACGTGCTGACCGAGGAGGCGGACGTGGTAGTCCGCACCCAAGGCGGCAATAATGCCGGCCACACCGTTCACATCAAGGGGCGGAAGTATATCCTGCACCTGGTGCCGTCGGGCATTCTGCGCAAGCAGAAGGTGTGCGTGATCGGCAACGGGGTGGTGGTGGACCCGATCGGCCTGGTCGAGGAGATCGAAGGGCTGCGCAAGCTCGGCGTGCGGATTGACCGCAACCTGGTCCTGAGCGAGACGGCGCACGTGGTCTTTCCGTATCACCGCGAGCTGGACGCGCAGCGCGAGGCGCTCAAGGGCAAGAACAAGATCGGCACCACCAAGCGCGGCATCGGCCCGGCCTACGGCGACAAGGCGGCGCGGACGGGATTGCGCGTGGTTGACCTGGTCAATCCGGAGCGGTTCAAACAGCAGCTCGCGGCAAGGATCAAGGATAACAACGAGGTGCTGCGGGCCTTTGGCGCCAAGGCGCTGTCGTTTGATCAGATCCACCGCGCTTATCGCAAGGCCGGCGATTATCTCAAGCCGTTTGTGGCGAACACCGTCACCCTGCTGCATGAGGCCGTGCGGCGGGGCGATGATATTCTTTTCGAGGGCGCGCAAGGCACGTTCCTGGACATTGACCACGGGACTTATCCCTTCGTGACCTCCTCGAACACCACCGCGGGCGGCGCCTGCACGGGCTCGGGCATCCCGCCGCATCGCATGGACCGGGTCGTGGGCGTGATGAAGGCCTATACCACGCGCGTCGGCGAGGGCCCGCTCCCGACGGAGAACGCCGAGATCGCCGACATGCTCCACGGCATGGGCCGCGAGTTTGGCGCCACCACGGGCCGGGCGCGCCGCTGCGGCTGGTTCGACGCGGTGGCAACGCGCCACGCCGGCATGGTCAACGGGATTGACGAGCTGGCCGTGACGAACATTGACGGTTTGGATTCGGTCGAGACCATCAAAGTCTGCATTGGGTATCGCGACGGCGCCCGGCGCTATGATTATGTGCCGAATGACATCGAAGTGCTGTCGCGCTGCACGCCCATCTACGCCGAGTTCCCGGGCTGGCGGACGCCGACCCACTGCGCCCGCAGGTGGAAGGACCTGCCGGCCAAGACCCGTGCTTATCTCAAGGCGCTGGCCGAGTTGACCGACGCCCAGCTTGCCATCGTGTCGGTCGGCCCGGGGCGGGAGCAGACGATTATGGTCTGAGCGACGACTGCGTTTGAATGAGCGCGCCCGCCGCCCATATCAGTCCCGAAGCCAAGGCCTCGCTGCCCCGGCACGTGGCAGTCATCATGGATGGCAATGGCCGGTGGGCGCGACAGCGGCACCTGCCGCGCATCGAGGGCCACCGCGCGGGGGCGGAATCGGCGCGCGTGATCATCCGCACGGCGGGCGAACTGGGGATCAAGTACCTGACGCTCTACGCATTCTCCGTGGAGAACTGGAACCGGCCCAAGGACGAGGTGGACGCGCTGATGAAGTACCTGGTGCACTACCTCAAGACCGAGACGCCCGAGCTGAATAAGAACAACGTGCGGCTGGAGGTCATCGGCCAGATTTACCGGCTGCCCGAGCTGGTGCAGGAGCATCTCCGGAAGTCCATCGCCACGCTGGCCAAGAACAACGGGCTGACGTTGATCATGGCGCTGAGCTACGGCGGGCGCACGGAAATCGTGGACGCCGTGCGCAGCATCGCCCAGAAGGTCAAAGCCGGTGAGCTGGACCCGCCCGACATTACGGAGCAAGTCTTCGCCCAGAACCTCTACACGCGCAATCTGCCGGACCCGGATGTGTTGATTCGGACCAGCGGCGAGATGCGGGTCAGCAATTTTCTGCTGTGGCAGATTTCCTACACGGAGCTGGTGGTGACGCAAACCTTGTGGCCGGACTTCCGCAAGCCGCAGTTCTATGCGGCGCTGGAGGAATACCACCGTCGGCACCGACGGTTCGGCGGCCTGTAAAGATTACCCCACAGACGCTCCAGGATTACACCTGTCCCGGGGCGGCCACCGCGCTCAGGGCACATAGACGAACCTGATCGCATCCGCCATAACGACGGACCCGCCGGTGAAATCGTCCCGGATACGCACATAGCCTGAGGTGCCGGCAGCGAAATTGAAGACGCCCAGCGAATTCCACTGCCCGCCGTTGAGCTGCTGGTTGATGGTCACCGTCTGTGTGCCGCCGCTGTCGGTGATTGCTACGGGAGCGCTGGGCGTGCGGTTGGCGCCTGCGGGGTGCCACTCGTACACAAGGTAATTGCCACTGGCCTGAAGGTTGGGACGGTATTCCACGTACGCGGTTCCGCTCCCGGCATACGCGTAACGGTAATCCGCGCCGTACTTGTCCGTCGAACTGTTGCCGTTGGTCCAGACTCCCACCAGGGTCGCCGCGGGGTTGTCGATAATGATTTCCGCCGGCGGCGTGCTGTTGGTGGAAACTTCCACGCGCACATTGTCCACAAGGCCGAAGCTCAGGGCCGTCTTGTCAGAGACGGACGTGAAGGGGTCCCAATAGCCCACGAAAACGTTGCTGGCGGTCACGGAGGCGGTGGTGAAGGCGGCGAGCTTCACTCCGTCAATGGACCACTCGACGATGTTCCCGCGTTTGGCGATGATGACCTCGCGCCACGCAAAGCCAACCGCCCCACCTTCCAGTGCGCCGGTTTGTTGGGCATAGTTGGTTTGCTGCAGCGGCGGCGGAGTCTGGCCGGCGGGGAAGGCCGTGGTGTAATAGGCATTCAGGTTGCCGCGCGAGTTGGAACTGGTGCCGGCCAAATAGACACCGCTGGCAGCGACTTGGACGGTCGTGTTGGAATAGGCGCCATAGTCGGAAGTGGTTGAAGTGTCCCCAGCCTGGCCCTCGCCATCCACGGCAAACCAATAGCCATCAACCGCGCCAGTTCCCGTCCATTGCACATGTCCCCCGGTGGTGCCGACGCCAGCGGTGATGTATTGACTTGAGCCGGTGCCTCCCAGCGGAAACGGTCCGTTGGCATTGATCCACATGTCGAAACGTAGGCGGTAATCTGCCCCGAAGCTCTGCCCGGCGGGCGACATGGACAGCGCGGCGGCAACACCATTGGCCATGTTCGCCTCGAACTTCACGCCGCGCGTCGTACCACCGGTCGAATGCGGCGCAGACGGGATGCCGTCAGCGGCGTAGTCGTAGTTGAAAGTGACGCGCGTGTCGGTCGAACTCCGGCTGATTGTCCAGTTTCCTGAGGTATCGGTGTCGAGGTCGTCCGCAAAAGCGAGGGGCTGTGGCGGATAGACGGTTAGGGACACAATGCTGCTGGTTTTGCTGCCGGACAAGTTGGCGACGACAGCGGAGTAATCGCCAGCGTTGGTGGATTGGGCACTGGGGATGGTATAGGTATTGGTGGTGGCGCCCGCAATGGGGCTGCCGTTAAGACGCCACTGGTAAGTCAGGGGGGCATCACCCACAGCCGAGATAGTGAAGCTGGCGGTGCCGCCGGTGTCCGCGACGCGATGCAACGGCTGCGTGGTGATTTGCGGCCCAGTGCCGCTGCCGGTGTAGCCGGCAACAAAGCGGGCGCGATAGAAGCCGCAGGACCGGTTGCCAGCCTGAGCGTCAAGGACGGCGAAGGTGCCATCAGTGGCGGAGGCGATGTTGGTGCCGAGGGGCACCCACACCGGAGTTGTCAGGTTCGTGCAGAGGTCAACAGCATACTGGCAGCGCGGGAGGCCGGAGACGTTAATGAGCACACCGCTGGGCGCGCCCGGTTGGAAGGAGAGGAATTGCGGGGTAACGTCCACCGGCTCAAGTTGGGTGGCATAGTAGCCGATGACGCCTTGGCACATGTTGCGCAGATACGCCCAATTGAGGTAGCCCGGCGCTTCGACATAGTCGTTCACCGTGTGGTAACGTGTGTTGCCGGACCAGTTATACTCGATCAAACAGCAGGCGCTGATGCCTGCCTGCTCGAAGGAGTAGTGATCGCTCATATTGTCTGAAGTGGAGAGCGAGCCGTTCAGGCCGCCGCCGTAGTTCATGAGGGCCGACTGCAAATCATACCGGATGCTGTTGAAGTTGGTCCGCCCGCAGATGTAGGCCCGGTTGGTGTTTGGACTGGGTGCCTGCCAGCCGATCATGTCCACCGAGACCATGCCCTGGATGTTGTCGTTGGTGTGCTGGGCCACGTAACGCAGGCTGCCCAAACGGTGTTTGCCGGTGGTCTTCTCCCAGCGCTCCTCGCTGTCGAAGATGGCAAAGACGATGGTCTTGGCGAAGTATTGCCGCGCAAAGATGCGCGCCATTTCCAACTGGCAACCGACGCCGGTGGCATTGTCATCGGCGCCGGGGTTCTCCCGTGAGTCATAGTGGGAGCCAATGACGTAGATTTCGTTGTTCGGGTTTTGGACACCTTCCTTTACGGCGATGATATTGCACACGCTGACGGTGGTGCTGTTGGTGGTGTCCACATAGGAAAACGGGTCCTTGACAGGGTTGAGCCCAACGCGTTGGAACTCGTCATAGATCGCGTCGCGACACAAGTCGTGCTGCGCCCCGCCCACTTGCACGGGGGCGCGGTTCATGCCCTGCCGGGTGTAGAGCTTGTTGCTGACAACATTGAAGTAATTGGTCAGGCTGAACTGATCCACCAACTCCCGCACCGTCGGGGGGGCGCCGATGGCGTCGCGCCCAGGCAGGCACCCCAGCGTCAATAACAGGATCACCGCGACCTTTCCACATTCCTGTTTCCACAAACGCAGAGAGTGTTCTCTAAGGCAAATCATCTGCCGGCCAGAATACCCATACCTCCCCAATGCTCAAGCGGAACTCGCCGTCTCTTCTGAGACCAGGTGTGGGGCGGCACGGCGTCATCACACCACGAATTGGCTCGACACGACCGGCACGCCCCTTACCTTCTACACGCATGGATGACATAACGGTGCCAGCGCCGCCACCGGCGGCAGTCGCGCTTTCCAAATCCCAGATTTTCATGCGCCGGCTGGGCAGCTTTGTCGTGCTGTGGACGGTCGTCCTGACGGCGCTGTTCTCAAGCAACCGGCACTTGTCGGACTACGTGTTCCTGTTGGTCATGGTTCTGCTGGCCGCCTTCGGGCTGGCGGAATTCTACGGGTTGGCCGCCAAGCGCGGCCTGGTTTGCTTCAAGGGTTGGGGAATCCTGGGCGGAGTCCTGCTGATGGTGGGGACCTTCATGAACCTGACCAGGCTGATAGGGACATCCGGATCGCCGGCAAGGGTGAACGACTTCGAGACCAGCTTTGTCATCCTCTTCGTGCTGGGACTATGCCTATGCCAGTTCTTCTCGCGCGCCAACAAGACGGGAATGGTGGCGATCGCGATGACGCTTTTCGGCCTGATGTACGTCTCCTGGTTGCTGAATTTCATTCAGAAGATCAATTTCTTCTTCTTTCCCGGCACGGCGGGCCGTTACTACCTGCTGTTCTTTGTGGTGATCACCAAGTTCAGCGACTCGGGGGCTTATGCGGTGGGCTCGTTGATCGGGCGGCACAAGCTGTGCCCGCGCATCAGCCCGGGCAAGACGTGGGAGGGGTTTGCCGGTGCCATCGCGGTTTCGACGCTCGCCAGCCTGCTGCTGGCGCATTTCCTCGGACAGAAAATGCCCGGCATGAACTGGTTCCACGCGACTATCCTGGGAATCATTCTGAGCATTGGCGCGGTGGTAGGCGATCTAATCGAATCCCTCTTCAAGCGCGAAGCCGGGGCGAAGGACTCGGGCAAGTTCTTCCCCGGTATCGGCGGCATGTTGGACTTGCTGGATAGCCTGTTATTCAATGCGCCCCTCATGTACCTGTATCTTCGGCATGTCCTCACCGCGCCGTAAGTCACAAATCCACAATGCGTAACGTCGTTCTTCTCGGCAGCACCGGCTCGATTGGCACCAGCACCATCAAGGTCGTGGAGGATCTGCCCGACCGCATGCGCCTGGTGGCTCTGGCGGCGGGCAATAATGCGGAGCGCCTGCTGGACCAGGCCCGCAAGCACCGGCCCCAGGCGATTTCCATTGCCGACCCGGCAAAGGCCAAAGCACTGCGCGGCCACCTTGGACCCGGCACGGCAGTGTTCTCCGGCGCCGAGGGGTTGGTAAAGCTGGCCACACTGCCCGAGGCAGACATTGTGTTGATCGCCATCGTAGGCACGGGCGGGCTGCAGCCGGCGCTGGCCGCCATTCGCGCGGGCAAGGACATTGCCGTGGCCTCCAAGGAAATCCTGGTCATGGCCGGCGAAATCGTCATGCGGGAAGCGCGCGAGCGGGGCGTGAAGGTGCTGACGGTGGACAGCGAGCACTCGGCCATCTTCCAGTGCTTGGATGGCAAACCCACCGACTCCGTCCGCCGGCTTTGGCTGACGGCGTCCGGCGGCCCGTTTCGAACCACGCCTAGGGAACAGTTTCCAGCCATCACCGTCGAGCGCGCCTTGAAGCATCCCTCCTGGGTAATGGGGCGCAAGATCACCATTGATTCGGCGACGCTCTTCAACAAAGGGCTGGAGATGATCGAAGCGCGCTGGCTGTTCGATGTGGAAATGGCCCGGGTGTCGGTGGTGGTCCATCCGCAAAGCGTGGTGCATTCGATGGTGGAGTTCGTGGACGGCTCAATCCTGGCGCAGCTTTCGACGCCGGATATGTGCCTGCCGATTCAGTATGCCCTGACATACCCCGACCGGGCGCCCAGCGACCGGGTCCAAACCAATCTGGCGAAGGTGGGCAAGCTGACCTTCGAGGAGCCGGACCCGGAGCGGTTTCCCGCGCTGGAGCTGGCGCGCTGGGCTGGCGAGGCGGGCGGAACCCTGCCCGCGGTGCTGAACGCGGCCAACGAGGTCGCAGTCGAGGCCTTTGTGAACAAACAGATCACCTTCCCGGACATATCCGCAGTGGTTCGCCGGAGCATGGACCGGCACCAGGTGGTGGCGCACCCCTCACTAGAGCAGATCATCGCCGCTGACGCCTGGGCGCGTACCGAAGCAGCCAAGGGCGAACAGGTTGAGCCGTGGGATCGCGGTCTTTGAATTCCGCGGCCTACCACCCCTACCGGCAACAAATAGCTCGCATAAGCGCCCAGTCCGGTTAAGTTCTTCCAACCGAATATGTGGCTTTTGAACATTGTGTATGTGGTGCTGGTGGTGCTCTTGCTATTCGGCGCGGCGGTGTTTGTCCATGAATATGGGCATTACTGGATGGCGCTGCGCCGCGGCTTGAAGATCGAGGGCTTCTCGATTGGGTTTGGGCCCAAGATATTCAGTTGGATGCGGGATGGAGTGGAATGGTCCTGGCGCTGGATTCCAGCGGGCGGCTTCGTGAAGTTGCCCCAGATGGCGACATCCGACGCCCTGGAAGGCAAGGCCGCCGAAGGTGCCGAGCCGCTTCCTGCCGCCTCACCCTGGTCCAAGATCCTGGTCGCCTTCTCAGGGCCGATGATGAACATCCTTTTCGGCATTGCCATCGCTTGCCTCCTGTGGGTTACCGGGATTCCCGTCCAGGTCAACCCACCCATCATCGGCTATGTGGATCCGGCCTCGCGCGAGGCCAGGCTCGGGATACAACCCGGGGATCAGATTGTTTCGGTGGACGGCAAGCCGATCACCTCGTGGCATGAGGTTCAGGAGACCACCATCCTGGCGCGCAGCACGAACCTGACGGTGGTGATTGCCCGCGCCGGCGCCTTCACCAACAGCTATGAGCTGACCACGGTGGTCAGCGAGGCGCTCGGCCTCAAGGTCCTCAATCTCGACCCGCGCGATCATCCGGTCATCAAACGCGTTCTGTCCGGCAGCGCGGCGGAGGCCGCGGGGCTGCAGGCGAGCGACGAAATCCTGATGTTCGCCCAGGTGCCGCTGCACGGCGCCGACCAGTTCATCAAGCTCGTGCAGAAGTGCCCCGGTGAAGCGCACGACATCGTTATCCGGCGCGAGGGTGAGCGCAAGACTCTGAAAATCACTCCGCGCCTGGACCCCGGCGCCAAGGTGGGGCGGATTGGAGCCGAGATCGGCACCGGCAAGCCGGTGTACCGGATTGAGCACCTCACACCCTGGGCTCAGATCAGCTCGGTTCTGGACCGCACCATCAGCACTTTCTCCGCACTGGCGCACTCGAAGCAAACCGGTGTGGGTCTGAAGGACCTGAGCGGCCCGCCGGGCATTCTGGCGATCCTGGCCGCCTACGTGAATTCGGATTGGCGGCTGGCCCTGAGCTTCCTTGTCCTGCTCAACATCAACCTGGCGATCATCAACCTGTTCCCCATGCCGGTGCTGGACGGCGGGCATATCGTCATGGCCTGCATCGAGCGGTTGTTCGGCCGGCCATTGCCTAATCGTCTCGTGGAATACACCAATACCGCGTTTGCCGTGCTGCTCATCAGCTTCATGCTGTATGTCTCCTTCAACGACATGCGACGCTTCTCGCTATTCCGCTCCATGTTCAAGCAGGAGGTCACCATCGAGAAGCCGGAACCTGCGCCCGCCACCGGTCGCTGAGCATGCTTCCGCACTGCGAATCCCCGTATTTCCTGCGCCGGCGCCCAACCCGTGAAGTGATCGTCGGCGATCCCCGGCGCGGCGGCGTGATCATTGGCGGCGGGCATCCCGTGGTGATGCAGTCCATGATCACCTGCGACACGATGGACACCGCCGAGTGCGTGAAGCAGACGCTCGACCTGGTGGCGGTGGGCTGCCAAATCGTGCGCATCACCGCGCCCACGGTGAAGGACGCCGCCAACCTCCAGCGCATCGTGGGTGAACTGCACGCGCGCGGCTGCCACGTGCCCATCGTGGCCGACATCCATTTCAAGCCTGAGGCGGCGCTCGAAGCCGCGCAGTGGGTCGAGATGGTGCGCATTAACCCGGGCAACTACGCTGACTCGAAGAAATTCGCCATCAAGGAATACTCCGACGACCATTACGCGGCCGAGCTGGCGCGGATCGAGGAGAAGTTCACGCCGCTGGTCAAGCTCTGCAAGGAACTGGGCCGCGCCCTGCGCATTGGCACCAACCACGGCTCGCTGAGCGACCGCATCATGAACCGCTTTGGCGATTCACCGCTCGGCATGGTGGAAAGCGCGCTGGAGTTTGCCCGCATCGCGCGCAAGCACGACTTGCACAACTTCAAGTTCTCCATGAAGTCCAGCAACCCCAAGATCATGATCCAGTGCTACCGGTTGCTGGTAGCGCGGCTGGACCAGGAGGGGCCGGACTGGAATTACCCTATCCACCTGGGCGTGACCGAGGCCGGCGAAGGCGAGGACGGTCGCATCAAGAGCGCCATCGGCATCGGCTCGCTCCTGTGCGATGGCTTGGGCGATACGATCCGCGTCTCTCTGACAGAAGACTCCCCCCGCGAAATCGAGGTCTGCCGCGATCTGCTGGCCCAGATTCCACCCTTAACCGCAGCCGCTGATCGCAATTCAACTGCGGAATCGTCCGCCCTTTGGCCGTTCGATCCGTTCACGTATACCCGTCGCCCCACTCCAGAGATCGAGCTGGCCCCGGGCATCAAGTGTGGCGCGGAGCAGACCCTTCGGGTAGTCGTCACCCGCGCGACGTGGGACAAGATTGCGCCAAGGATTCGCCCGAAGGCAGACGTGAAGCCGGAGGCGGTGTATGAGGACCTAAACGTCCTCGAAGCCGATCCAAGAGCGGACTTTGCAGTGAACTGCGAGATGCAGCTCGTGACTGTGAAGGACGGCGTGCCGCTACCGCCTATCGCCGCGTTCCGCCTCCTGGCCGCGCGACTCAAACAACTGGGCCGGCGCAACCCGATCCTCCTGAAGGACTGCTTAAGTCTGACGCCCACGCCCCTGGAGTCAAAGATCGCCCTGCTCCGAGCTTCGGCGGTGATTGGTTCGCTGCTGGCGGACGGCGTTGGCGACGCCATATTGGTCCGCGGCGAGGCTGGGGCGGGCGAATCATTGCGGCTGGCTTACAACATCCTGCAAGCCGCCGGTTGCCGCTCCTTCAAGACCGATTACGTCGCCTGCCCTTCTTGCGGCCGCACGCTCTTCAACCTCCAAACCGTCACCGCCCGCATCAAAGCGCGCACCGAGCACCTCAAGGGGGTGAAGATTGCCATCATGGGGTGCATTGTCAACGGCCCCGGTGAAATGGCCGACGCCGACTTCGGCTACGTCGGCGGCGCCCCCGGCAAGGTCAACCTCTACGTGGGGAAGACCCCCCTCAAGTTCAACATCCCCGAAGCTGAAGCTGTGGATCGCCTGGTGGACCTGATCCGCGAGCACGGTAAATGGACGGAGCCGGAGGCCGGCGCCCCCGAGACCGCGGGCTAGCGCCGCAGGAATTTAGCGACCGCCTCGGTCCGCGTCCGGACCTGGAGTTTCTCGTAAATGCGGCGGATATAGGTGTGCACGGTTTCGTAGCTGATGCTCAGCTTGTCCGCGATCTCCTTGTAAAGAAAGCCCTTGCTCAGACAATCGAGCACTTCCTGCTCGCGCTGGGACAGGTTCTCGGTGGGCTGAGCGGAAGGCCCGACCCTTTGAAAGGACTGGGTCACCTTGCGCGCGATATGGGTCGTCATCGGTGAGCCGCCCCGCTGCACCTCGCGGATCGCCTCCAGCAACTCGGCGCTCTTGGTGCGCTTGAGCAGGTAGCCGGAAGCGCCGGCGGCCAACGCGTTAAAGATGTTATCGGTGTCCTCGTAGACGGTGAGCATGACAGCCTGGACTTTCGGCGCCAGTTGCTTTAATTGCCGCACGCACTCCACCCCGTTCATGCCCGGGAGATTAATGTCCATCAGCACCACTTCCGGGCTGTCTTTCGGCAAGCCGGCCAGCGCCGCCTCGGCGTTAGGATACTGGCTCACGCACTTGAAGCCTTCGGCCCGGTTGATGACGCGCGCCAGCGTGCCGCGCAACTGGTCATTGTCCTCTACGATGGAAACGGTGATTGGCATAGTGGTCAGTTCTTGCCTCCGGTCTCACCTGCGGCCGCCCGCCAGCGGCACGGTCAGCCGCACCAGGGCGCCAGCTTCAGGCGCGGGCTCGATCGAGAAGCTGCCGCCGATATCCGCCATGCGCTTGCGCATGTTGCGCAGGCCATTTCGGGTCTGCGCCGCCTTTGCATTCAAACCCGCCACGCCCCGCCCATTATCCTGGACCTCCAGGCTGAAGCGGCCGGCTTCGCAACGTATGCGGAGCTCGACCGCCGTAGCTTGCGCGTGTCGCACCACGTTGGTGATGGCTTCCTTGGCCGCGAGAAACAGGTTGTGCCGGACTTCAGGCGTGATTGGCGTCGCCGGCAATTGCGGCGGCGCCTCCAGCCGATACTTCAATCCCGCCACGGCCAGGTAATCCTGGGCGTACTTGCAGACGTAGGTGATCAACCCGTCCAGCGTGTCGTTCGAGGGGTTGACCGTCCAGACAATCTCATCCAGTGCGCGGGTGGTTTCGAGGGCGGTCTGCTCGATTTGACGGGCATGCGCCTCGACCTCGGCCGGCTGGTCTTTGTCACCCTCGACCAGCTCGCCGAGCAGGGAAATCTGCGTCAGGCTGGCGCCGAGCTGGTCATGGATGTCCCGCGCGATCCGCGCCCGCTCGCTCTCCAGGGCCTCCTTCTGCCGCAAGGCCGCCAATTGGCGTTGCAGGCGCTGCGTCGAGACGTAGTGGACCGAGCCCACGATCAGTCCCAACAGGCATAAAGCCGTCAGGCTGAGAAACCACCACGTCCGCCAGAACGGCGGCAGCACGGTGATGGACAGCGCCGCGCCGGTTTCGTTCCACACGTCATCTTCGTTGCACGCCTTCACTTGGAAATGATACTGGCCGGGCGGCAGCTTGGGATAGAGCGCCTCGCGGGCGTTGCCGGGCCTTTCCGTCCAGCCGGTTTCGTATCCCTCCAACCGGTACTTGAACCGCCCTTTCTCCGGCGCGGCCAGATTGAGGCTGGCGTACTTCACCACCAGGCCTTCCTTCCCGGGCGGAATAGTCAATGTGGCCGGCGTGGCCGGTCGTAGCGTGTCTGGATTCTGCAACTGGCCATCAATCAGCATGGCTTCAATAATCACCGGCGGCGGATTGGTGTTGAGATTAAGCCGCGCCGGGTTGAGCGAGGCCAGGCCCTGAATCGTCGGGAACCAGAGCGTCCCGTCACTGCCGCGCAAAGCCCCCGGGAGGGAGCCGGAGGTGCATTCCGTCGCCGGCAGACCGTCCGCTTCGCCGTAGACTCGGCACGATACGGACACGCGCTTGCCCTCGGCAAAGGCATTAAGCTCCTCCTTCTTAAGGCGCAGGAGTCCCGAGTTTGAACCGATCCAAAGGCTGCCATGCCCATCCTCCAGCAGGTAGCCCAGGCTGTTGCTGGCCAACCCTTCTCTCTTCGAATACCGGGTCAATTTGCCGCCGTGGAATCTTGCCAGGCCGCCGAAGGTCGCCGCCCATAACACCCCGTCGCTATCCACCTCCACCGCTGAGATGCTATTGCCGGGCAAGCCGTTCGTCTTGGTGAAGCAGGTGAATCGGCCATCGCGCAGCCGATTGAGCCCGCCCCCGTCGGTCCCGATCCACAGGTTCCCTTCACGATCCTCTGCAATGGCCCGCACATCATCGGCGGAGAGTCCGTCGCGAGTGGTGAAGAGCTTCAAATCGTCGAGCCGGAGCAAGCCGCCCTGCGTGCCCAGCCACAGGCGCCCGGCCCGGTCCTGGAAGATGGCGGACACCGTCTGGTCCAACGCCGCCGGCAAGCTCAGCGGCACGAACTTTCCGTATTCCAATTGGAACAGATGGGGCGCCAGCGCGCCCCAGGTGCCGGCCAGAGTCCAGTTGCCGCCCAGCACGCCGCGGTTTACCCCCACGAACACCGCCTTCACATGCAGCATGGTGTCCGGGTTCACATCCAGCCCGGGCGTGCTCGGGATGAGGCGGAACTGCTGCGTGCCGTTTGTGTTCCAGTGGTAGATCCGGTTTCCCG
>CAZDOO010000059.1:0-36542 GCA_964507045.1 uncultured Verrucomicrobiota bacterium
GAGCGTCGTGATTGCTTGCGCCGCGTGAGGGCCCGCGGCCACCAGTGACGTGGGTGTAGGCCGCGTGCCCTCACGCGGCGAGAGCTTACTGTTACGTACATACTATGAACACTACCGACAATACCGGGACGAATAGCACCACCCGCCGCGAATTCCTCAAGACCTCCACCAAGGTGGTCGCGGGCGCGGCGTTGACCGCCGCCATCGCGCGGCCCGGCTATACTGCGGAGGACAACACCATCCGCGTGGCCCTGATCGGCTGCGGCGGCCGGGGCACCGGCGCCGCCGCGAACGCCCTTGGCACCACCAGCGGCCCCATCAAGCTCGTCGCGATGGCGGACGTGTTTGCCGAGAAGCTTAACCGTAGCTTGGACGCGCTGAACAGCGCCGCGGCCAAGGCTGCCGGGTCGGACCAATGGCTCATGGGCTTCAAGCCTTCCCAGCTCGAGGTGCCCCCCGAGCGCAGGTTCCTCGGCTTCGACGCCTATCAGAAAGCGATGGACTGTCTGAAGCCCGGCGATGTCGTCATCCTCACCACGCCAGTCGCTTTCCGCTGGGTCCACTTCGCTTATGCCATCGCCAAGGGCCTCAATGTGTTCATGGAAAAGCCCGTGTCCGTGGACGGGCCGACCACGCGCAAAATGCTCCAGCTTGCCGAGGAGTCGGTGAAGAAGAACCTCAAGGTGGGGGTAGGCCTGATGTGCCGCCATTGCAAAGCCCGCTGGGAACTCCTGGACCGGATCAAACAAGGCCAGATTGGCGACATCACCATGCTACGCAGCTACCGGTTGGTGGGTGCGGCCGGGTTCACCGGCCCCAAGCCGAGCGACATGACCGAACTGCTCTACCAGATTCAACGCTACCTGGGTTTCATGTGGGCCAGCGGCGGTGTGTTCCATGACTACGTCGCGCACAACGTGGACGAATGTTGCTGGATGAAAGGCGCGTGGCCCGTTCGCGCCGACGGCCTGGGCTCGCGGTGTTACCGCGGCGGCGACGTGGACCAGAACTTTGACCACTACTCCGTCGAATACACCTACTCCGATGGCACCAAGCTCTTTCTCAATTCGCGCTACATGCCTGGCTGCCGCGAAGAGTTTGCCAGCTACGCTCACGGCACCAAAGGCTCGGCGGTGATCTCGACGTTCATGCACACCCCGGCCAAGTGCCGCATCTTTAAAGGGCAGAGCGTCACCCAGGCCGACCTGACCTGGGCGTTCCCGCAACCTGAGCCCAATCCGTACCAGCTCGAGTGGGACCACTTGGTGGACGCCATTCGCCAGGACAAGCCTTACAACGAGGCTAAGCGAGGCACCGAAGCCTCCCTGGTGGTGACGATGGGCCGCAAGGCCGTCCATACAGGCCAAGCGGTCACTTTCGACGAGATGCTCAACGACACGCACGAGTTCGCGCCCGGCGTGGACAAGCTGACGATGGATTCCCCCGCGCCCATCCAAATGGGTTCGCAAGGCACTTATCCAGTGCCGCAGCCCGGCCGGCTCAAGGCCCGGGAGTTTTAGAGAGCTTACGGCTACTTGGCCAGTTCGGCGCAGGTGGCGTTGAAGAACTTCACGCACTCGGCGATCTCGGGCATCGAGTTCTCCCAGTGGTATTCATACTCGACACCAAACGCGCCGTGGAAGCCTTGGCGCTTCAACTCCACCATCTGGGCCTTGACGTTGCCAACGCCGGTGCCCCAAGGCACGTCGTGCATCGCCTTGGCCTCGCGCTTCTTCTTTTTCTCAGCCGGAGCTGCCGCCTGCGTGCCGGGTTCCTCGGGCATCAGGTCCTTGAAATGGAGGCAGATGACACGGCCTTGGAGCTTCTTCAAGCACTCCAACGGATCCAGGCCGGAGCGGAGCCAGTGGCCGGTGTCAGCGCAGGCGCCCATCAGCGGGGTGCGGCCTGTGACAGCCTCCAGAACGGTGTCCGGATTCCAATAGCGCGAGGGCTTGGGATGGTTGTGGAAGGCCACTTTGATATTGTATTCCTTGCAGAGCTTTTCGACGAGGTCCAGAGCGGCGGGCTCGGGCTCCGCGACCAGGGTGTCGATGCCCATCTTCCGTGCGAACTCATACACCTTCCGGCTCTCGGCCTCGTCGGGCGGAAGTTGCACGACGCCGATGTTCACCAGCTTGAGCCCTTTGGCTGCGGCCGCCTTCTTGATGGCCTCGGCATCCTTGTCCGCGAGGTTCACGGTCTTGATGCTGTTCTTGCCGTCGAGGCTGACGCTGCCGGACAGGCTCATGTGCTTTAGGCCCAGCGCGGCGGTTTTGTCTATGCATTCGAAGATGGAGAACTTGCGGAAGGTGTAGGCATGAATAGCCATCTGCCAGCCGAGCTTGTCAGCGGCGCTGGAAGTCTTGGCGGCGTCCTCCCCCAGCACGGAGGCACACGTGAGGAGGGTTAAAGTTAATAGTGCGAGTCTCTTCATAATAGTTCTCAAATGCCAGGCTTCCGTTAAACAATCGGCGCCCGGAGCCTGGCATCCGCGCGCCGCCCGTAGGTTTACCTTAGTGATGCCCGTTGTCGGGCGCTGTTCAAGCAGAAAATACGCTCCGCTACGCGCGCATTTTTGCGTGGCACTGCGACCGGTGAAGCTGCACATTCGGGGAAATCAACGATCAATCGCTATATGAAACTAGGATTCGTTACTGCCATCCTTCCCGAACTCAATCTGAACCAGGTTCTCGAATTTGCCGCCGCCGAGCGCTTCGCGTGCATCGAGGTCATGTGCTGGCCCGTCGGCAAGGCTGAACGCAAGTTCGCCGGCGTCACGCATATTGACGTGGGCGGCTTCACCCGCGCGCAGGCCGATGACGTCAACGCCCTCTGTGCAAAGCACGGAGTCAGCATCTCGGCCCTCGGCTACTATCCTAATCCTCTCGACCCGGATCCGGTGGTTTCCAAGGTGGCCGTAAGCCAGTTCAGGAAGGTCATCCTCGCCGCTGAAATGCTCGGGCTTAAGAACGCCAACACCTTCGTGGGCCGTGATTGGACGAAGACCGTGGACGAGAACTGGCCGCGGTTCCTGAAAACCTGGAAGCCGATCATTGCCTTTGCCGAGGATCACGGCATCAAGGTCGGCATCGAGAACTGCCCGATGTCCTTCTCGCGCGATGAGTGGCCCGGAGGCAAGAACCTGGCCACCACGCCCGTGATCTGGCGGCGCATGTTCAATGATATTCCGTCCCGCCACTTCGGCCTCAATTACGATCCGTCGCATTTTGTCCTGCAGCAGATGGATCCGCTCAGCCCGCTGCGCGAGTTCAAGTCCAAGCTCTTTCACCTCCACGCGAAAGACATGCTGGTGCGGCCTGAGCGGCTCAACGAAGTGGGCGTCTTCGCGTTTCCGAAGGAGTGGCACACGCCGCGCATCCCCGGCCTGGGCGATATCAATTGGGCGCGGTTCATGGCGACGCTCTACGAGATCGGCTACGACGGCCCGGTGTGTATCGAGGTCGAGGACGACACCTTCGGCAAGACGCTCGCCGGCCGGCAGCAGGCGCTCCGGGTCGCCCGGAATGTGCTGGAGCGGTATTTCTGAACAGCGAAGGCGGGAAGATGCGAAGGGAAGTGAGTTTCTCCCTCGCCGTGTTCCCTCCGTTCTTCCCGCCTTTGCGTCTCCGCTGTTGAATCCATGCGCTGCCTGATTCGGCCCTTACTGTGTTTGGCGGCTCTTTGTGCGCCGGCGGTTGGGGTGGACGCCAAAGCCACCTTCAAGGAATACGACCAGGTCTTCACCACCTACCCGTATTCCGATCCCGACCCGGTGCCAGCCATGTCCCGGTTCTATCCCTATTTTCGCTATGATGGCTTCACCGACAAGCCGATACCGAAGAAGTGGAAGGTGGTTGAGCTGTCCAATGATTACCTGCAAGTCCTGATCCTGCCCGAGATCGGCGGCAAGGTTTGGGCGGCGATTGATAAGACGACCGGCAAGCCCTTCATCTACTTCAACCATGTCGTCAAGTTCCGCGACGTTTCCATGCGCGGGCCCTGGACCAGCGGAGGTATCGAGGCCAACTACGGCATCCTTGGCCACACGCCGAACTGCTTCTCGCCGGTGGATTACCTCGTCCGCCGCAACCCCGATGGCAGCGCCAGTTGCATCATTGGCACCCTGGACTTGCTCACCCGTACGACTTGGAGGCTGGAGATCAACCTGCCCGCGGGCGAGGCCTGCTTCTCGACCCGCTCCTTCTGGCACAACGCCTCGGGGCTCGATCAGCCCTATTACACCTGGATGAATGTCGGCATCAAGGCCGCCGGCAACCTCCAGTTCATTCATCCTGGCACCCACTATGTCGGCCACGATGGCGGCGAGCATCTCTGGCCCATTGATCCCAAGACCGGCCGGGAACTCTCCTGGTACGAGAACAACAACTTTGGCAGCTACAAGTCCTATCACGTCCTGGGCCGGCTGGCGGAGTTCTTTGGCGGCTACTGGCACGACGAGGACTTCGGCATGGCCCATTGTGCGGACTACGGCGACAAGCCCGGCCGCAAGATCTGGATTTGGGGCCTGTCCCGCGAGGGCATGATCTGGGAGAACCTCCTGACCGATGCTGATGGCCAATACGTCGAGGTCCAGTCGGGCCGGCTCTTTAACCAGGCCGACAAGTCCAGCACCCGGACCCCTTTCAAGCATACCGGGTTCCCGCCTTACGCCACCGATGCCTGGACGGAGCACTGGCTGCCCGTCAAAGGCACGAAAGGTTTCGTCAGCGCCAGCCCCTGGGGTGCGCTGAACGTTTCTCGGGAGGGTGACCGCTTGCTGATCCGCGTCTCGCCGGCCCGGCCCCTGCGCGGCAAGCTCGAAGTGTTCGACGGCAACCGCCTGTTGGCAGCAAGGCAGCTTAGCCTCAAGCCCATGCAGCCCGTTGAAGAGGTCGTGGCGCTCGCTGCGTTGCCCAAGGCGCTGCGCGTGAGCATCGGCGGGGATAAACTCCAATACATCTCCGGAGATGATGACCTCCTCACGAGGCCCACTGCCGCACCGGCGGGCTTTGATTGGGACTCGCTGTACGGCTGTTACCTCAAGGGCAAGGAAGACGCCCGGCAGCGCGCCTACTTGCAGGCCGCCGACGCGTTCGAGTCGTGCCTCAAGCTGGACTCCAACTATCTCCCGGCGCTGGTCGAGTTGGCCGCACTCGCCAACCGCCGCGCCGATCCCGCCCCCGCGCTGCGCCATGCCCAGCACGCGTTGAGCATCGACACCTACGATCCTGGCGCCAATTACCAGTTCGGCCTGGCCAGCGCCGCCTTGCGGCATCAGGCCGACGCGAAAGAAGCCTTCAGCCTGGCCGCCCTCTCGCCCGGCTGGCGCAGCGCCGCCAGCACAGAGCTGGCCAAAGAGTACTTGCGCGAGAAGCTCTATGACCGCGCCGTCGCCAGCGCCAAGGAAGCTCTTTACAGCAACGTGCGCAATCTCGATGCCTTGCAGCTCGTGGCCTGCGCCCAACGGCTGCGAGGCGACGCCGCCGGGGCGGACGCCGCATTGGCGGCGCTGCGCGGATTGGACCCGCTTAACCACGGCGCGCGCTTCGAACAGTACCTGCGCGGCAAGGCAAGTGCCAGAGACTTCACCGCGCTCATTCGGAATGAACTGCCGCAGGAGACCTTCCTCGAACTGGCGGCCTGGTATCACGGCGCAGGGCGGGACAGCGACGCCGCCAAAGTACTTGATCTCGCACCGCCAACGGCTGAAGTGCTCTATTGGCTGGCATATTTGCGGCACGACGCCAGCTTGCTCGCGCGCGCTGAGGCGGCATCGCCTGAATTCGTCTTCCCGTTCCGGCTCGAGGCGATTCCTGTCTTCGAGTGGGCCGCGCAGCAACACTCGTCATGGCAGGCCAACTATTTTCTGGCGCTCATCCGGTGGCACCTGGGGGAACTGCCTCAGGCCCGCACACTGCTCGCAGCATGTGGCGATGAGCCGCGCTTCGCTTCCTTCTATGCCGCCCGCGCCCAGATTGCCGAAGCAGACGCTGCACCCGACCTGAAGCGTGCTGCCCAGCTTGACCCCGCCCAATGGCGTTATGGGGCCATGCTCGCACGCCACTATCTCAAGCGCGACGACCCCGCCGCCGCACTCGCCGTCGCCGCCGACTACGCGCGACGCTTTCCCGCGAACGACTCGCTGGCCTTGCTGCGCGCCAAATCCCTGCTGCTGGCCGGTCAGAACCAGTCGGCGGCCGAATTGCTCAATTCTTTGCGCGTTCTGCCTTCAGAAGGCACCACCGAAGCCCGTGCCCTCTTTCACGAAGCCCACCTGCTGCTGGCCGTCGAACGCCTGCAGAGGGGCGAATGCGATGAGGCGCTTCGCCTGGTCAATACCGCCCGCGAATGGCCGGAGGCGCTCGGCGCGGGCAAACCCTATCCCGCGGACGTTGACGAGCGGCTCGAAGACTGGTTCACCGCCCAATGCCAATTGGCGCGCAAAGCCGCGGACGCCGCCAGCCAAGCCCTCGAAAGAATCCTGGCCATCCCGGCGCGCAGGACAGGGCAGGGGACCGGCGACCTCATCCGCGTCTTGGCCCTGAAGCAATCCGGCCGCGCCGCCGAAGCCGGGCAATTGTTCAAAGACTGGCAAGCGCAAGACCCCGGCACCGACCTTGCTAAATGGGCCGCTCAACTCTTCGCTGGCGGCTCCGCCCCTCTGCCGCCATCGCTGCAAGATTTCAACTGCCGAATCCTGGCCGGCATCGCGAGTTGTGGCCAGCGCTCCGAACCGTTGCCGTGAGAGTTCCACCGGCAAGTTCGCACCTGACGCGTCGGTCGTTTCTCGCCTTCACCGCTGCCGGCGCAGCAGGGTTGGCCCTGCGCGGCCCTGGTCTCGCTCAGTTCGGGGCTGAAACCCCGCCCGTCACCGGAGCTGCTAATCTTGATCTGGAACCGTTCGACCGGCTCATGACCTCGTTCATCACGCAGAACAAGGTCCCCGGCGCGGCGCTCGCTGTCACCCATGCGTCTAAACTGGTGTATGCGCGTGGATTCGGCTATGCCGATGTTGAGAGGAGTGAACCGGTCCAGCCCGCTGCCCTGTTCCGTATCGCCAGCGTTTCCAAGCCGATCACCAGCGTCGCGGTAATGCAGCTCGTCGAGAGGCGGAAGTTGAACCTCGACGACAAGGTGATGGACCTCCTGAAGTTGACGCGGTTTCTGGCACCCGGGGCGAAGCCTGACGCCCGCTGGACGCAGATTACCGTGCGCCATTGTCTGCAGCACACCGGCGGGTGGGATCGGGGCAAGTCGTTCGATCCTATCGGGAGGCCGTGGCAAATCGCCGAAGCGCTGGGAATCCGCCCTCCCATCACACCCGATCACATCGTCCGCTACATGATGGGGCGGCAGCTTGATTTCAACCCAGGTGAGCGTCATGCCTACTCGAACCTTGGCTACTTGGTCCTGGGCCGGCTCATCGAGACGTTGACCGGGGAGGGCTACGAAACCTGCGTGAAGAAGGAGGTGCTCGGGCCGCTGGGAGTCACGGCGACGCGGCTAGGCCGGGCGCTGGCCGAGAATCGAGCGCCCAGCGAAGTCCGATACTACGACGCAAAGAAGCGAACCGGCCCAGCCCTGTACCCGCCGCGGCTGGGGCAGCAGGTCCCGATCCAGTATGGCGCCGAGAACTTCGAGGCCTTCGAGGCGCATGGCGGTTGGATCGCTTCGGCGGTTGATCTCGCGCGATTCGCGGCGGCGTTCGATGACCCGCCGGCTTGTCGCATCCTGGGTGCGAAGGCCATTGCGGAGATGTGGGCGCGCCCGGAAGGAGCGGCGGGGAGGGAACCGGACGACAAACTGAAGGCGGCGTTTTACGGGTGCGGGTGGAATGTCCGCCCCGTTGGCCCGGCGGGCAAAGCCAACACCTGGCACGGCGGCTTTATTGCCGGCACCGAATCGCTTCTGGTGCGCCGGTGGGATGGGCTGAACTGGGCAGTGCTCTTCAATAGCCACCATAATCCGGATGGCAAGTCCCTGGCCGGGCTTATTGACAGCCGCCTCCACCGGGCAGCCGACAAGGTTAGAGCCTGGCCCGACCAGGACCAGTTCGGTTGGTTCTTGAAGTGAAGCTCGCATCACCAGCAAGCACTAGGCCGACGGCAGGTTTGGCGGGACGAGGTGGCCCGGAGCCGAGACTGAGCCGGGCAGGGGAACTACTGTGGCTGCGGCCCAATAAACGCTTTACAGTCCTGCCTTGACCCCGCAAAGTGTGGCCATGGAAGTAGTGTCGCTCCGTGAGAGCAGTGTAGAGGAGAACCCGCGTCAGCAAGACCTCGGGCTCGAACCTCAGATCGAGTTGATAGCCGCAATTGAGCGGTCGCAAGGCTATTTGCTCAGCCAGCAAAAGCCGGAAGGCTACTGGGTCGGCGAGTTGATCGTGGATTCGACGCTGGTCTCGGACACGATCGCCTACCACCATTGGAACCGCGCTGTGGACCCCCAATGGCAGCGCAAGGCGGTGAATCACATCTTCTCGATGCAGTTGCCGGACGGCGGGTGGAACATCTATTACGGCGGTCCGGCCGAGGTCAATGCGACTATCAAAGCTTACCTGGCCCTCAAGCTGGCCGGGGTGCCCGTTACCGACCCGCGCATGCTACGGGCGCGCGAGGTGGCGCTGAACCTCGGCGGGGTGCCGCGCATGAACACGTTTTCGAAGCTCTACCTGGCGCTGCTGGGGCTATTCCCATGGGAGTATGTGCCGACCATTCCCTGTGAAGTGATCCTGATCGGGAAATGGTTCTACGTGAACTTCAACGAGATGAGCTCGTGGAGCCGTTCGATGCTCGTGCCCCTGGCCATCATCAACCATTACAAGCCTACCCGTGATCTCAAGCAGCAGGTCAACCTGAACGAGCTTTACCCCCACGGCATGCACGAGCGCGACCTGGCGCTGGCGCCGGACCCGGAGCGGATTACGTGGCGCAACTTCTTCCTGTGGCTCGACCGGGTGCACAAATTTGCGGAGTGGTTCGCGCAGCATAAGGTTCATCCGTTCCGCAAGCGGGCGCTGCGCAAGGCCGAGCAATGGATGCTCGAGCGGTTTGAGGGGACGGGCGGGCTGGCGGCGATCTTTCCGGCGATGCTTAACTCGCTGATCGCCCTGAAGGCGCTGGGCTATCCGGACGATCACCCGCAAGTCGTGCGCGCGGCGCGCGAGCTCAAGAAGCTGGAGCATGAGACCGAACAGAGCGTCCGCATTGAACCCTGCTTCTCGCCAGTTTGGGACACGGCGATTGTCAACGTGTGCCTGCTCGAGTCCGGCATGGCGCCGGATCACCCGGCGCTAAAGCGCTCGACGGAGTGGCTGATGGCAAGAGAGATCCGGTTCCGGGGCGACTGGCAATACAAGAACCCCGCCAAGGTTGAGCCGAGCGGGTGGGTGTTCGAGTACGAGAACAAGTGGAACGCGGACGTGGATGATACGGCGATGGTGTTGCTGGCCTTGCGCAAGGCGGCAACGGACAATCGGGAGAAGCAAGAGGAATGCTTCCAGCGCGGCCTGCGGTGGATGCTCACCTTCCAATGCAAGGACGGCGGCTGGGCGGCCTTCGACAAGGACTGCACCAAAGGTGTGCTTGAAAAGGTTCCCTTCGCTGACCATAACGCCATGCTCGATCCGGAATGCGCCGACATCACGGCGCGGATACTGGAGTTGCTTGGCTACGAAGGCTGGAGCGTCTCGCATCCGCAGGTGCAGAAGGCTTTGCGTTTTATTCGTGAGCATCAGGAGGAAGATGGGTCCTGGTACGGCCGCTGGGGCGTGAATTACGTTTATGGCACCTGGCAAGTGCTGCGCGGCCTGCGCGCACTCCATCTCGACATGACCGAGCCCTGGCTGCTCAAGGCGCGGGATTGGCTGGAAAGCGTGCAGCACGAGGACGGTGGCTGGGGCGAACGCTGCAACACTTACGACGACCCGGTCTTCAAGGGCCAGGGCCCCAGCACGGCGTCGCAAACGGCCTGGGCGGTGATGGGCTTGTGCGCCTTCGACGACCCGGCTCGCCCCAGCCTCCGGCGCGGGATCGAGTACCTGATTCGCGCGCAGAACCCGGACGGCTCCTGGACGGAGCACGAAACGACCGGTACGGGATTTCCCAAGGTTTACTACCTCAAGTACGACATGTACCGGAACACTTGGCCGCTGCTGGCGCTGGCGACTTACCGCAACCTGCTCGTCCGGCCTGGAGCTGCTGGCCAGGGCAAAACCGGGGGCGGAACGTCTCGCGCGTTGGGACGAATTGCCGGGTGAGACGAGGCCTGTTCATCGGCGCAGCAGTGCTCGCAGTCGGCTTGCTTGCCGGGGTGCTGATTTCAAGCCGGAGTTCCGAACGCCTCCTTTATCAGGGCAAGACGGTCAGCACCTGGGCCGCGCAACTCTATTCCCCCGACGCCGGAGCCCGCGCTGAGGCCAGCGCCGCATTGAAGGCGATGGGGCCAGGGGCGGTCCCGGAGCTCATCCAGATGTTGCAGGCGAAGGATTCAATCTTCCGGAAGCTCGCATGGTCCGTCCCGCGAATTGTGCCCCGGCAACTGCGCTTGTTCCTGCTGGGAAGCGCGAATATCCCCAACGCCACCTTTGTCCAGGATTCGGCGGCGCGCGCGCTCGCGCTGATCGGGCCGGACGCCAAAGCTGCGGTGCCCGCCCTGCGCCGCGCCCTGCACAGCGGGCAATGGGAACTGCGCTGGGACGCGGCAGTGGCGCTCGGGCGCATTGGCGGGGAGGGCATCCGGGAATTGGCCAACGCTCTGGAGGATAAGGATCCGAACCTGCGATTAGCGGCGGCCTCGGCCCTTGGCGCGGCCGGTCCCGCGGCCAAGGAAGCGGTTGTTATGTTGACGGCGAGGCTCGAAGACCGGCAGGAGCCGGTCCGCACCGCCAGCGCCGCGGCGCTTTCAGAGATCGGCATCGCCGCGGTGCCGGCATTGCTTCGCGCCGTCGAACTCAAGCGTGGCCTCGCGCGGCAAGCCGCCGCCAAGGCGTTGATTCCGCTGACTCCCTCGCGGCGGGTGGCGGGATCACCACTGCTGCAGATGATGCAGGATGCGGAGCCTGCCTCCCGCCGGCAGGCGATTGAAACGCTCGGTGCGATTCATGCCGCGGATGAGAGAATCATCGGTGCCATTATCTCTGCGCTCGGGGATACTGATCCAGGAGTGCGGGTGGCGGCCGCCAAAGCCCTGGGCCAATTGAGTTGGAAAGCGCAACCCGCCGTGCCGGCGTTGACTTTGGCCCTCCGCGACGAATCAGCCGCGCTCCGTGAAGCGTCCGCGCGAAGCCTGGGCCAGATCGGCTCGGCGGCCCAACCCGCGATGGCCGAGCTGATCCTGTTGGCACAGGACAAGAACGATGCCGTTCGCGCCGCCGCGGCGGAGGCCGTGCCCAAGATCAGGCCGCCAATGGTTCCCGATAAGCAGTAATCTTGTCTGCTTACGGCAGCGCAACATTGACACTTCCCGGACCCGCGCCCATGCTCAAAGCCGATGGTTGAGCAGACAGCCCAGATTATCTCCAATGAGCGCGATACCGACCGATACTTTCGGCTGGTGGTGCGCGCCCCGCAGATTGCCCCGCTGGTGCAGCCGGGGCAGTTCGTCCACGTCCGGATTCTGCCGCTCAAGGAGGCCTTGTTGCGGCGGCCGTTCAGCATCTTCCAGGCTGCTGGCAGCACACTGTCCGTTCTCTACAAGACCGTCGGCCGGGGTACCGAAGTCCTATCGCGCATGCGCCCCGGCGACGAGCTTAGCCTGATCGGCCCGCTGGGCCACGGGTTTACTGTGCCGCGTCCTGGCGGCGAGACGCCACTGCTGGTTGCGGGCGGCTACGGCATGGCGGCGCTCTTCCTGCTGGCGCAGCGTTCCCCGCAGAAAGGCATGGTGTTCGTCGGCGGACGGCGGCGCGTGGATATTCTGTGCGAGGAGGAGTTTCGCGCGCTTGGCTGGGAGGTGCGCGCGGCCACGGAGGACGGCAGCCATGGCGGCCAGGGCCTCGTCACCCAGCCACTGCGGGCGGAACTGGAGCGGCAAGTGCCAGGCCGCAAGCTCTTTGCTTGCGGCCCCACTCCGATGTTGAAAGCCGTCGGCCAGATGGCAGACGAGTTCAAGCTGCCGGCGGAACTCTCGCTCGACCAGCACATGGGGTGCGGCATGGGCGTCTGTCTGGCATGTGTCGTGCCGATCAGGAAGGGCGCCGGCTGGGAATACCAGCGCGCCTGCACCGAGGGGCCGGTCTTTGATTCCCGACAGATCGCGTGGGAGGGGGCCGAATGAACTTGTCCGTCAAGATAGGCGCCCTGACTCTGCCCAACCCGGTGACGGTTGCCTCCGGCACTTTCGGCTACGGCATTGAGTACTCCGAGCTGATTGATCTGAACCAGCTTGGCGCGGTCGTCGTCAAGGGCATCCGCCTCAACGCCGTGCGCGGCAATCCGACGCCGCGGACGGCCGAAGTTGCCAGCGGCTTGATTAATGCCATCGGCTTGCAGGGGCCGGGCGTGGACGGCTTCATCCGCGACTACTGGCCGTTTCTCCGGGGTCTCAAGGTGCCCGTGATCATCAACATCTGGGGCACGACGGTTGACGAATACGCCGAAGTGGCGGGTCGCTTTGATGCTCTGGGCGGCGTTGGGGCGCTGGAGTTGAACGTCTCCTGCCCCAACATCAAGGAAGGTGGCGCGCAATTCGGGACCGACCTGAAACTTCTCAGCCAGGTGGTGGCCGCATGCCGCAAAATGACCCGGCTCCCGTTGATTACCAAGCTTAGCCCGAATGTGGTCAGCATCGTTCCTTACGCCCGCGCCGCGGAAGCCGCCGGGAGCGACGCCTTGTCCATTATGAACAGCTTCCCCGCCATGGCGATTGACATTCAGACTCGCCGGCCCAGGCTGGCCAATGTCACTGGCGGGCTGACGGGGCCGTGCATCAAACCTATCGCCCTCAAGCTGGTTTGGGAGGCGGCGAAGGCGGTGAAGATTCCAATCATTGGCATGGGGGGCATCCAGAGCGCCGCAGATGCCATCGAGTTTATCCTGGCCGGGGCCAGCGCGGTGGCCGTCGGCACCGCGAACTTCTATGAGCCCCAAACCGCCCTGCAAATCGTCGCCGGCCTCCGTCAGTTCATGCAGCAAGAGGGCCTTGAGGACGTGCGCGGGTTGATTGGCGCCGTTCGGGCGGCGAAATGAACCGGCCCGGCGGGCGCAGATGCGCGGGCACCCCGATTCCTCGCCCCATGATGCGCCCCAAGAGTATCCAATCTTCTTAACTTGACCACTGGAAACCGGGGGGCTATAAGCACTTCCATTGACGGGACTTAACAACAATCATTATTGCCTATGACTCTGACAAAGCGCGACTTGGTGCTTCGCATCTGCGAAGATACGGAACTGGCACAGCAGCAGGTGTTTGAGGTGGTCCAGAAGACGTTTGATCATATCGTCAAGGCTCTGGCCAAAGGGGAGAAAGTGGAACTGCGCAACTTTGGCATATTCGAAGTCCGCGTGCACAAAGCGCGGATCGGGCGCAATCCGGGCGCGCCGGGGCTCAAGGTGTCAATCCCCGAACGCTGCGCAGTCAAGTTCAAGGCCGGACGGGAAATGCGCCTTGCGGTTCGCAAGCTGGCGCCCAAGGCGGTGGTTAAATCCGCGTCCTAGCCGCCTGGCCCCTGATCCGGATCATCGGCTGATACCTGGCACGCTGTTCGTGCGGGGTTCCGCCCTTTGACTGGTGGCCCTTAACTTCTGCCTCTCGATATGGAACGACTGCCCGGGTTTCGCGATTTCTACCCTGAACCACTGCCCCAACCTGACCTGTGGAGCGCTGACGCGCGCCAGTACATTTTTGCAAAGTGGCGGGCGCTGGCGCGTCGCTACGGCTTTCGCGAATATGACGGCCCGCCGCTCGAACCGCTGGAGCTCTTCACCACCAAGAGCGGCGAGGAGATCGTAGGCCAGCTCTACAACTTCGCCGACAAGGGCGAGCGGGAAATCTCGCTGCGCCCAGAGATGACGCCGACGCTGGCGCGCATGGTCGCCGCCTATGAGCGTGGCTACAAGAAGCCGTTGAAATGGTTCGCGCTGCCCCAGCTCTTTCGCTATGAGCGCCAGCAGAAGGGGCGCTTGCGCGAGCATTTTCAGTTCAACGCGGACATTATCGGCGAGAGCGATCCCGCCGCCGATGCGGAGCTGATCGGGCTCCTGATTGACACGCTCCGGTCCTTTGGATTAACGGCGCAGGATTTCGTCATTCGCCTCAGCAGCCGGAACGCCTGGCAGGAGTTCTTCCAGCGGCACCAGGGCGATGCGGCGCAGGAATACGCCTTCTATCAAATCATTGACAAGCTGGAACGCGAGGTGCCGGAGCAAAGCGATGCGAAGCTCAAGGGTGTCGGCCTCTCGCTGGGCGAGGTGGCCGCGTTCATCGAGGAGGGCAAACCGACCGCCGAACTGGAAGCCATTCTGACGAATCTCACCGCCCGCGGGTTGAAGGACTACGTGCGGATTGACTATCACGTCATCCGTGGCCTGGCCTATTACACCGGCGTCGTCTTCGAGGCGTTTGACCGCAAGGGGGAGTTTCGCGCCATCGCCGGCGGTGGCCGCTACGATAACCTCGTCAAGCTCATCAGCGGCGGCAAAGTGGACCTCCCGGCACTGGGCTTTGGCATGGGCGACGTGGTGTTGCTGGAGCTGCTAAAGGCCCGCGCGCTGCTGCCGAAGTTTGACGCGGGCCTCGACGCTTTCTGCCTGGTGGAAGATGAGACTCTGCGCGCGGAGTCACTCAAACTGATTCAGGAGTTGCGGGCGGCGGGGCTGGCGGTGGACTATTCCTTCACGGCCGCCAAGTCGGATAAGCAGTTCAAGCGCGCCCAGGAACTCAAGGCCGCGCACACGATCAAGTTGGAGCGCAATCAGGCGGGGGAATTGCTGGCAAGAATCAAGAGCCTCAGAACGCGCCAGGAGACCTTGGTGCCGTCGGCCGAGGCTGGCGCGCAGTTGCTGGGGGGCAGAGGCGATCGCCAGATTCTTCCGCCAGAGCCGCCGCGGTCGTAGCCGAACCCTTGCCGGGACAACAAAAGAGCGAGGCCGCAGCCTCGCTCGCTGAATCCGGTAGGGCTACCCGCTATGCTTTGGCAGGTTCGGCAGCCGCGGCAGTCGCTGCCCGGCCCTCTTTTTCTTTGACCAGGGTCGCTCCCTTGCCGACGCGCTTGCGCAGATAGGTTAGCTTGGCGCGCCGGACCGAACCTTTGCGCTCCACTTCCACCTTTTCCACGCGCGGCGAGTGCACCGGGAACACGCGCTCCACGCCTTCGCCGTAGCTGATGCGCCGGACGGTGAACATCTCGTTCAGCCCGTGGCCGCGGCGGCCAGTTACCACGCCAGTGAAAACCTGGATGCGCTCCTTGTCGCCTTCAACAACTTTGGTATGCACGCGCACGCTGTCGCCCACGCCGAAATCTACGGCGTCTTTGCGATACTGTTTCGACTCGATTCTATCAAGTAATGCCTGATTCATAAAATGTCTGTTTCCGAGAGCAGATCCGGTCGCCGCTCTTTTGTTCGCCGCCAAGCTTGCTCCGCCCGCCACCGGGCGATTTCCGCATGGTTGCCCGCCAGCAACACTTCCGGGACCTTCATCCCGCGAAACTCGGCTGGCCGCGTATATTGCGGATACTCGAGCAGCCCCTGGCTGAACGAATCGTCCCGGGCGCTGTCTTCGTCGCCCAGGACCCCCGGCAACAGCCGGGTCACCGCGTCAATAATCACCATCACCGGCAGCGCGCCGTTCGTCAAAACGTAATCGCCAATTGACAGCTCGTCATCCGCCAACTGCTCGCGCACTCGCTCGTCGAAGCCTTCGTAGTGGCCGCAGACCATGAGCAAATGCTCCAGTCCGGCCAGCTCGCGCGCGATGGCCTGGTTGAACCGGCGGCCCGCAGGGGACAGCAGTATCACCCGCGTATTCTCGCGCGACAGCTTTTCCACTGCTTCAAAGATCGGTTCGGGCTTCAACAGCATGCCCGGTCCGCCGCCAAAAGGCCGGTCATCTACCGTCTTATGGCGGTCATGCGCGCAATCGCGCAAATTATGGATCGCCAAGTCCAGCCGCCCCGCTTCCCGCGCCCGTTTGATGATGCTTTCGTCGAGCGGACCCGCAAACATTGCGGGAAACAACGTCAGGACGTCAATTTTCATCTTCCGGTTGGGCTTCGAGCGGGAGCTTGCATCCGCCGCCGGCCGAAACCCCAACTCTGCAATCCCGCTCAGTTGGCCGGTTTATCTTCGACAATTTCCAGCGTGCAGCGCAGTCCCTTCTTGGCGCTGCCGGCCAGGAGCAGGGACCGAATCGCATTGATCGTCATGCCCTGCCGGCCAATAATCTTCCCCACATCCTGCGGATGCAGGCGCAACTCGTAAACCGTCGTGCCTTCGCGCTCCACCGGAGTGATTGTCACCGCTTCCGGGTTCTGCACCAGCCCTTTGACGACGTATTCGAGAAACGCTTGCATAAAGCGGAATCGGTCCTCAGCCGGCGGCGGCGGTGGCTGCGGCTTTGGTGGCTTTCTTGATGAAGCTGGCGACCGTTTCGCTCGGCTGCGCGCCCTTGCTCACCCAATACTTGGCCCGCTCCAGGTTCAAGGTGAACTTCTCACCCTTCTTCTGCGGCAAATACGTGCCCAGCTCCTCGATAAACTTCCCATCCCGAGGACTGCGGGAGTCGGCCACGACAATACGGAATGCGGGCTTGTTCTTTGCCCCGATGCGCTTCAAACGAATTTTAACTGCCATAAATCAATATATTCTTCGGCGGCAGCCACATCCGGGCCGCCCACCCTCACGGGCTTTCCCAAAAAGAGGGGCGAGCCTAGACTTGCCGCGGCCACTTGGCAAGCCCTGTTTTTAAGGTTTTTTCTTTGATGCCGGCCAGCGCCTCCATCCGGCCCCGGCGGGCTGGCGGCGCCTCAGGTGATCCAGCCCGCAAACTCCGCTTGCCCACAGCCGCTTTCAATGGTCTGCTTGCGGCCAAGCTAATGCCGTCATCGAACAATAAAGCCCGCGCCGCTGCGCGCCCGGAAACTCCCGAGCTGCCGCTTGACTACGGCAATTCCCGCAAACCGGCTCGCCGGCAATCGCTTGCCGCCGAGCTCGCTTCGTTCCGCGAGTTCGGCCAGCCCACGCGGACTCTGGTCACCGCCTTTCCCGGCGCCGATGGCCGCGCCCGCGAGGTCCCCACCTTCGTCAACGAATTCTGGACCGCCAGGCAGCGCCAGGCCAGTTCCCTCCAGGAGATTTCCTACCGCGCCTGCTTCAAGCCCCAATTGCCGCGCTTCTTCATCGAGCGCCTGACACGCCCCGGCGATATCGTTTACGACCCTTTCATGGGCCGCGGGACCACCGTCGTGGAGTCCGCGCTGCTGGGCCGGGTCCCGTGCGGTTGCGACATCAACCCCTTGAGCGTCGTCCTGACCCGGCCACGGCTCCGCCCGCCCAGCGTCGAGGAGGTCGCCCGGCGGCTCGGGCAAATCAACTTTGCCGCCGCCAATGAATGCCCCGAGGACCTGCTGGTCTTCTTCCACTCGGACACGCTCCGCGCCATTGCGGCGCTCAAGCAGTATCTGCTCGGGCGGCGGGAGGCGGACTCGCTTGACGCCGTGGACGACTGGATCTGCCTGCTCGCGCTCAACCGGCTCACCGGCCATTCCCCGGGATTCTTCTCCGTCTATACCTTGCCGCCAAACCAGGCGGTCTCGGTGAAGTCGCAGCGCAAGATCAATGCCCAACGCCAGCAAACTCCGCCGCCCCGCGACGTGCCCGCGCTCATCCTCAAGAAGACCCGCCAACTCCTGCGCGACTGCGATGCCGCCACCCGCCGCGTGCTGGCCGGTGTCGCGCCCCGGGCCGTGCTATTGACGCAGCCCGCCGCGCGCACGCCCCAGATTCCCGACCGCTCAGTCTCCCTGGTCGTTACCTCGCCGCCCTTTCTCAACGTGGTGGATTACGCTACCGATAACTGGTTGCGCTGCTGGTTCCTGGGCATTGACGCCCGAGCGGTGAGGCTCACCGTCCCGAAGCAGCTCTCTGCCTGGCAGGAGGCGATGACCGAAGTCTTTCGCGAGTTGCATCGCGTCCTCAAGCCCGGCGGCCATGTCGCCTTCGAAGTCGGCGAGGTGCATGCCGGCAAGACCAAGCTCGAAGAAGCGGTTCTGCCCTGTGGCGTCGCGGCGGGGCTGGAGCCGGACTTGGTGCTCATCAACGACCAGCAATTCACCAAGACCGCCAACTGCTGGGGCGTGGACAACATGGCCAAAGGCACGAACACCAATCGCATTGTGCTCTTTCGCCGGCCATAGCCGCTCACCTTCTGACGACCTGAGGAATCAGGAGGGGCGGTTTCGTGTAAATACCAATCAGAGGCTGGTGCCGGACAAGGATGGGCGTATCTTGGCACTACCACCCAATCCCACCCGGGGAATCCGAGAATTCCTCTGGGATTGGGCGGCCCGGAATGTGGGTCATGCTCAGATCTGGACAATACCCCCCCTCTGTACAGGCTCACCTCACCGTCACCTCACCGTATCCTCACCGTAGTACCTCTAATAACCTATTAGAGGTACTACGGTGAGGATACGGTGAGGTGACGGTGAGCATACGGAGATACGCTGGTGCCAGGGATCGGAGGGGCGGGATTACGTCGAACTCGTAGTGGTGGTATCGAGATGCGGTGCGCCAAGGAGTATCGCTGTCTCAGATGTGGACAGAACACCTCCTGCGAGTCGATGGCAATTAGCGACGAGAACTATGTTCCGATGTCGCGGTCGGTCTGGGACTGGGCCAGCAGGCGCGCGCGGGCGTCTGCCATTTGGGCTTTGACCTGCACAATGCGGGCACGGATCAGCTCGCGATTCTCGTCTTTGGCAACAAGCAGTTCGCGGGTAAGTTCCTCGATGCGTTGCTGATAGGATTGATTCTGCTGCTGGATTTGCTGCTCGATCCGGGCGAGGCGTTGCTCGACGTTGGTGGCCTTAAGTGCGGCGGCTTGCTGGGTCTCGAGCATTTGCTTCCGGTCCGCAATCAGCTTGCGCACGAAATGTTGCTTCAGCCAATGGCCCAGATGGGGGATCAGCCGGGCGCGGATCACGGCATGGGCGTGCTCGGCCCGCTGCTCGGCGGCCAGGGCGCGCTGGCGCAAGAGTTCAGTTTCCGTGTGCGTTGTCTCCGGCGCTTCCATGTGGATCAGCGGGCGGGACGTGGACAACGACCGGCGGTTGGGGGATGCAGACTCCGTCGCGGAGCGCGATGTCAGCACGACGGTGTACCCTGCAGGGGCGCTGCCATCGGCGGTGAGCAGCGGGGAGGGGGGCGGCGGCAATGTTCTCCTTCGCCGGACAACTGCCCATACGCCGAAGACCAGAGCAAGCATGCCCGCTGCGGCGACCGCCAGCCAGAGCAGTTGCGGTCCGAGGGTTGACCCGCTCTTCGCAGCGGAGGCGCGCGGGAGGGAGGATTGAGGAAGAGCTGCGGCCGCCGGCTGAAGCTGGCGTTCCGGAGATTGGGCAGGGGGCGGGGTGGGGGCTGTTTCGGATGGCAGGGGCGGAGCCTTGGCCTGAGCTGTCTGGCTTGGGGCTGGCTGCGGCTTGCGGGCAGACACGGGTTCAACGCGAGCTGTTTGCGCGGAAGCCGTGGCCGGCGTGCCCAGGTTCACTTCGCAGGTGACTGGGTAGCGCCGGGCAACGCCCACGCGCGCGACTGCGGGATTGGTGGCGCAGTTGGCCGGTTGGGCAAACAGGTAATCACTGACCGGGCCCGGCTGCCCGGCCTTGCCCCGCATGGTAGCCCGCTCGGCGGCGGGCGCGTCCTTGAATACATCTCCGAAGCCCGCGTCCTGCAACAATTCCAGCGGCGCGCCTTGCAGCGCGGTCTGCTGTCCAGCGGACAGCCCAAACGTGCTGCCAACGACAAACGTCTGCACCCGGTTGGTCACCCAGTTACCGACGGATTTAACCTGCGCCAGCAATTGCTCGACGGTGGCCGCCAAACGCATCTCCGGGCTGGCGGCAATTGGCTGCCGGTTGGTTGCGCCCGGAGCCGGGCTGCCAACCTGCACCGAGAAGAAGCCGACGCGCTCTTTGCCAATCTGGAACGCCGCAAAGGCGCACCCGCCCGACAGGGCCGGCACCGCGCGGTTGGTCCAGGGCTGCGACCACGAGAAGTAGGCCTTCGCTTTGGGCTTGGCCAGGATAGCGACCTGCTGCTTGCGCAGGGCGCCAGCTCGGGCGTCACGGAAAGCGGAGCAAACCACAACCTTGTAGGTGGCAGGCTTAAGCGCCGCGGCGAGCTCGTCGCATGTCGCCCAATCGGTGACCTGCTGCAGGAGGATGACGTCGGGGTTCAGCTTCTTGAGCGCGGCAGCGACGCCTGAAATGCGGATGCCGTTAGTGCCCGCGGCAACGCTGTTGGTGCGCCCGAGGGGCGGCTGCAAGTTCCAGGTGGTAACCCGGAGCGGCTGGGCCTGGCTGCTTGGAACCAACAACAAAGCCGCCAACGCCAGCCAGTAACGCAGGCTCCCAAGGCTGTGGCCCCACACCACCGCCAACCACCTGCCGACCGAGAAACCCGCGCTGCGGGTTGGGCGGTCCAGCCCCCGGCCTGCCGACCAGGAGGTCGGTGACGCGAGCGGCTCTTGCGACATCGTGATCGCTATCTGTTGGTGCGAAATAATGCACGTAACTCAACCTTCCGCCCCCGCGGCTGTCAAGGGGCGAGTTGGCAGGCAGTCAATCGGATTGCAGCCCCCCCCCGCCCGCGCTCACTCCAGCGCTTGTCATCGCCAGCGGTGTGGATCAGACTCGGGCATGGTGATTTGCAGGCGCTTGAACATGTTCGCCCTGCTGTCGCAGCTCGCCTTGGCCGGGTGGTCGAATGCGGCGGATGGCGTGGTCTATAACGGCAAGCCGGGGCCGGGGCAGGGGAAGCACATTGTCTTTCTGGCCGGCGATGAGGAATACCGCTCCGAGGAAGCGCTGCCGATGCTGGCGAAGATCCTGGCGGTGCGGCATGGGTTCAAGTGCACTGTGGTGTTCCCCATCAATCCTGCGGACGGCACGATTGACCCGCTGACGCTGACCAACCTGCCGGGCATAGCGGCGCTCGACTCGGCCGACCTGTGCGTCATGGGGCTGCGCTTCCGCGAACTGCCGGATGCGCAGATGAAGCATTTCGCCGATTACCTGAACGCGGGCAAGCCGATCATCGCCTTGCGCACCAGCACGCACGCTTTCAAATACGACCGCAACAAGTTAAGCCCTTACGCTAAATACGACTGGCACAGCGCCGTCTGGCCGGGCGGGTTCGGCCAGCAAGTGCTGGGGGAGACGTGGGTGAATCACCACGGCAACCACGGCCACGAAAGCACGCGCGGGGTACTGAACGAAGCCTTCAAGGACCATCCCATATTGCAGGGGGTGACGGACATCTGGGGGCCGACGGATGTTTACACCGTGACCCACTTGCCCGCGGACGCCCAAGTGCTCGTGTGGGGCCAGGTGTTGTCGGGCATGAAGCCGACGGACCCGCCCGTCGAGGGCGGCAAGAACCAACCGATGATGCCTCTCGTGTGGTTGCGGGACTACACCGGGGACAAGGGAAAGACGTGCAAGGTGTTCACCACCACCATGGGCGCCGCCGTGGACCTGGAGAACGAGGGCCTCCGCCGGCTGCTCGTCAATGCCGCCTATTGGGCGGTGGGACTGGAGAAGAAGATGCCCGCTCGCGCGAACGTGGATTACGTCGGTGACTACCAGCCCGGCGGGTTTGGGTTCGGCAAGTTCAAGCCGGGGCTGCGCCCGCAAGACCTGGAGTTGAGGCCTTGAATTCCCCTGCCAACCATTCCCCTGACCAAGCCGCTTGATGGCGGCAAAGAATGGTTGTGCGGAAGCCGGGACAATGTCATGCTCGCGCCGGCAATGGAGAGACTAATGAGCCGGAAGCAAAGAGGGCGGAGGCTTGGGATTGTCTGCCGTGTGTTGCTGGCGCTGGTCGTGTGGCTGGCCTTCGCTGGCGGCAGCCGTGGACAAGAGGTAACGGCGGTCTTGGTCGGTCCCGCCGGGCCAGTCGCCGCGGGCGCCAACGTATCCGTCTGGCTCCACTTTCTGAATCCTTCCACCGCGACGGCTTCCCGCACCTTTCCGGCGGAGATCGGCGGGCGGATCAACGCCGGGGGCAAGGTGTTTACTGCCATTCTCCGGGAACAAGCCGTTGGCGCTTTGGGCGAGGTGCCGATTCCAGCGGGCGGTTTCGTGCGGCACGAATACACTTTCAGCCTGCCGCCATCCATCCCCGAGGGTCAGGCCGTATTGGCAGCGCCCGATTTGGGCGCGAGCCGCGTCGTGCTGGATATCCGGCCGCCGCCGCCGCCGGCAGCCACCGAGACCGCGACGCCGCCACCGAAATGCGAACCGGACCGTCTTGCCAGGGACACGCCGGCCCCCAGGAAAGACTACAACCCGGTTGATTTCTTCAAGGACCACATCTTTGGCTACGAGCCGTTTTATTTCCTGGGCGGGCCTGAGGCGCCGGAGGCCAAGTTCCAGATCAGCTTTCGCTACCAGCTCTTGAATCGCAACGGTTCGCTGGCGCAGCGAGCGCCTTTCCTGAAGGGGCTGAACATTGCTTACACGCAGACCTCCTTGTGGGACCTGGGCCAGGAGTCATCGCCCTTCCTGGATACGAGCTACAAGCCGGAGCTGCTTTACCTGTGGGAACGGGTGGATCGCGGGCGGTGGGCCGACTGGCTGCGGCTGGACCTGCAAGGCGGCTTGCAGCACGAGTCAAACGGCAATCCCGAAGTCCACTCGCGGCTGCTGGATATTGGGGACCGGGTGAGCTACTACGTGTTGGATGACTCGGATGGCCGGCCAATGAAGACCTCACGGAGCCTGAACATTCTCTACCTGCGGCCCACGGTCACCTTCGGCAAGCCCGACCGCCTGCAACTGGCGGTGTCCCCGCGCGTTTGGGCCTATGTGGGCGATCTGGATGACAATCCCGACCTCAAGGACTATCGCGGCTACTGCGACCTGCGGATGACGGTGGGGTGGGCCAGGAGCCTGCAGCTCTCGGCCACCGGACGCCTGGGCGACGACGGCAACCACGGCAGCTTGCAGCTCGATCTTAGCTACCCGCTGATGGAGTTGTTCTCGGGCAGCCTGAGCGTTTACCTCTACGCCCAATACTTCACAGGCTACGGCGAGAGCCTGCTGCTATACGATCGCCGGAGCGACGCGCTGCGGTTTGGCTTCGCCCTGTATCGCTAGCAGCGAGTTGAGCCAGCAGGAGACGAAGCGGGGGCGTGTTAGTCGGACAGTCTCGACTGGGGCGGGGCGAGGACTCCGTGAGCGCTCCACCTTCACACGAGCCACGCGAAGTCGCGATCCGCATGACGTTTTTATTATCCCTCCCTGCAACCACCACTGACCTTTCCATACCCCTATTCCTCAGCTTCCCCGCGGTTGGTCCCCCGCCTTTCGCCTCAAGCCTTTAACCTTATCGCCCACGAATTCTCCTACATGAATATGTGATGGCTCGGAGCTGAGAAAGACAACATTTCATTTGCCTTCCATAGACCTCTCGTTCATAAAGGATGCCATCTTGCGAGAATCTGGTCAGAACGACGGCAAAAGCCACAAAGCTTCACAGTTCGCGGTTTGTCCCGGTGCCTTTTCAGTCTCGGTTCTCACCCGCAAGCGATTAGCGATACTATGAAAAAACTCACCTCGGAATTCAGAGTCGTGGCTACTGTGATGCTGATAGCCTGCTTGGTCTCCTTGTATTGGCCGGTGTCTGCGGCGACTTGGGGGCCGTATAATTTGACTACTTCGCTGGCTATATACAGTCCTGCGAATCAGGGTTCTTCCCTGAATGTCGGCTGGTACACGACTACGGCGGGCACGGGGGCTTCGCGGGCCGTAATGAAGGCTGCTGATGCATATATGGCTACTATGCCCGCTGGGGCTATGGTCAGCGGCTCCACTTTCACGATTGTATACTATAACAGGTATAGCACCACCGCTAACAACCCAGTGAACATGTACCGTATTGGCCAGGCTTGGACTAGCTCAGCGACATGGACTAGCCCGTGGAGCGCTGGCGGAAGCTATACTAGCGTAGGGACCGCTTCTCAGGCTTGCATCAATCCAACTGTGGGAACCGTTTACACCTTTTCACCGGGAGCGGGCTATGATTTTCCCTACGGCGTGTTGTTTAAGGGAGATGATGAAAGTAGCATAACCTATAGAAAGACATTCTATAGCAATCCATACCCTACGCTTGCGGTCACCTACACCCCCCCCTCCGGCACGGCGAACGGGAACATTCGCAGCTGGGCGTATCTCGGGCACTACGCCCAGGGCGCGGCTGCCGACCACGTAACGCGTATTGACACGGATCAGGTTTCCGGCACGTATGGCGGCGTCAGCGTTGACGAGTCCACCATTGCGCCTAACGTTGCCGACGGTGCGACCGGTTACAGCTATGGCAACTCCTATGGCACGTCTAAGTGGAAGAACGGGACCGGGGCCGCGGATGTCGTGGATCTGTTAGGGAGCGGCTTCTACAATTCTGCGGCGCAGGACAGTGGCACAACCCACGCGGCCGTATATATGAAATACACGGGCACAACCACTACCACGGCTTACCTGGGCTGGGGGTCCGATGACGACTGCAAGATCTACATCAACGGCACATTACAGACCTCGTTCAAGGGAGCGACTGGTCGCGGGTGTTCCGCCGACACTGAGTTTTACGGGCCAATCACCCTAACCCAGAACGCTTGGTACCGCATCAACATGAAGGTTGAAAACGGCACCGGCGGCTACGGGTTGCACCTTCGTCTGGCCAATGCTAACCGAACGGCAATAACGGCCTTTAGCACTTACGTCAAGGATGCCACCGCGCCTAGCACGCCCACCAGCCTAGTGGAGTCCGGAGGTGCGACGAGTAGTGTTTGGCAGAACACGGATTCGAGCCCAACGTTCACCTGGACCTCGGGGACGGACTCCCAAACAACAGGCGAGGGCGTGTCGGGCGTGCGCGGGCAGAAGTATTACTTTGGCACCAGCAGCAGCACCGCGCCCAATACGTTCCAGACGGGCGTCAGCTATGCGCCTGGAGCGCAGGCGGACGGCACGTATTACTTCAAAGTGGATACGATTGACTACGCGTTGAACGAATCCAGCGTGCAAACCTTCGTCTTCAAGTATGACGGCACCAAGCCGACCAATCCGAGCGCAACGTGCAGCGACGGTTTGGCGAGCGGAGTGTGGCGGACCACGAGCGCTCCGACTTTCACGCTGAGCGGGGCCGACGACGCCACGTCGGGATTAAAGACGACCGGTTCAAACACGCGCTACAAGTACTACTTCGGCACAAGTTCCAGCGGGGCACCAGTCACCGGCACCGATTCGACCACGATCGCCCCGACTCTCTCGGGTGCCGGCACTTACTACCTGCGGGTGCAGACGCTGGATAACGCGGGAAACTGGTCTGATGCTGCCACGGTGTTCACCTTCAATTACGCGGTCCCGCCCGCCATCTCGACTCAGCCGGCCAACCAGACTGCGTGCAGCGGTTCCACAGCTACCTTCTCGGTGTCCGCCAGCGGCCCGGGGCTGAACTATTCCTGGGCGAAGAAAGGTTCGGGCTGGGGCAACGCCTGGTCCGTGAGCGGCACCGGCGGCAGCTTCCGCGCCAGTTCCACCGACAACGACTCGGGGGACACGGCCTGCACCAGTTTCAGCTCGGCGAGCGATATCAACAGCCCCAGCGGCAATGCGCTTGGAATGTGGGGCGGGGCCAGCGGCGATACAGTCGCTTCCCGCAGCTTCACCGCTTTAACCTCCGGCCAAGTGGTGAGTGTTGACGTGGACAACGGGAATGTGGATAGCGGCAGGAAGGTTGGCTTCAGCCTGCAGACATCTGATGGCGCCACGGACCTGCTGCAATTCTACTTCCTCGGCGGCCAGGCCAACTACAAGTATAACGACGGCACGGAAAAGGACACCGGCATCGCGTTCCAGCGCACCGGATTGCGGGCGCAATTCGTGCTGGGCAGCGGCAACACTTACCTGCTGGTCGTGACACCTTGTGGCGGCACGGCGAAGTACTTCAGCGGTTCCTACGCCTCCGGCAGCATCGCGAAAGTGAAGCTGTTTAACCAGAATACCACCGGGGGGAATGACTACAACGCCTACTTTAACAACCTCATCGTCGGCGGCTATGCGGACAACGCCGACAATTATTCGGGTGATTACAATGGTCAGGACAAGGGTGACGCGGCGATCGTCTCAGGCAACGGGTCAAGCACCTACACGACGCCCACGCTCACCTCAAGCGACGACGGCTCGCTGTACCAGGTGGTGGTTTACAACGCCTATGGCCAGGTCACTTCCAGTGCGGCATCCCTGAGCATCAACCCGTCACCTGGTGCGAACAGTCTCGAGCGCCACCGCGGGGAGGGGGCGAGCCTCAAGATCAAGATTGCCGACCTGATCACAGCCCCGGACATTATTCAGAGTCTGGGCTCGGCCACACATGGCACGGTCAGCAAGGACAACACATATGTTTACTACGTGCCCAACGCGGGCGATAATAACAACGATAGTTTTACTTACACCGCGGCTAACACCTACTCCTGCACCAAACAGGCCACGATCAACGTCACAGTAGATGTTAAGACTGGCCAGGCCCAGCAGATCTCTGTAGTGGGCGGGAAGGCCACGATGAGCTTTGCCGGCATTCCCGGCTATCCCTATCTCGTTGAGCGGGCCGAGGATGTTAATTTCACGGTGAACCTGACGACGGTGCTGACGACCAATGCGCCCAGCGACGGGCTGTTCACCTTCGAGGAGAGCACCACGCTGACCGAGGCCTACTACCGTTTGAAATACAACCCGTAGCCGGGAGCGGAGAACGGCGCAGCGGGAACAAGATGTTGTCGCCCGGCTCAAAGAGAGTTGCGCCCTGGGGCCTGTCGGCTTTACAGTCCGTCGAACTAGGCAGCCTCGCATTGCGTAGGTGCGGGGAATACGTTGCCTCACATGTTTGCTAACAGCGCGTTTGAAAACCGTAGTCGCAGGCGTCAGCGGGCGCAAACCAGGCTGTTCTGGCCGCTAGGAATGCGCGAAAGACGCCGAACATGATTTCCTGTAGTAACTCGCACTTCTATCACGCAATCTGTCAAAACCAATGAACCCATCCTCTCATCGCCCAATCCGATCCAACTCACTATTCCACCTTCTGGCTGGCTTCTGCTGCCTGATGCTGGCCCATAGTCTCGTCTGCTCGGCTGCCGTGGTGGTCTATGTTGACCAGCAGGGAGGGCTGTTTGGCCTGGCACGGCCCGAGGTGACCGACGCGGTGTCGGCACTCGAGGCGCTGGCCACCCCGCCGGCCGCTGCCGAGACCGGTCAGCAGCTTAGCTCCGGCGTGCCGGAGGGAACCAGAGTGCTGGCGCTGGCCACCACTGTGGACCCCGCAGTCGTGGAGTTCTCCACGAACATCCTCAGCGGTGGGCTGGATGAAGCGCGCCTGAGCGTCATCTTCGAGCAGGTGAAAGCAACCTTGCGGCAATTCGGTGTCGAGGGCAGCATCCGGCTGCAGGCGGCCGGGATGCTGCTGAGCGACTACCTGCCGGCGGCTGCGCGGGTGCAGCCCAAAGCCGCCGCCAGGACCGCGGAGGCGAGCATCACCAGCGGTTCGCTGTCGGGCAGGAAGATCGCCTTGTCGCCCGGACATGGATGGATGTGGAATGGCAGCGGTTGGGTCACGCAGCGGCCGGTCTATTGCTCGCCGTTGAATCAGGAGGACTTCCACAACCTGGAGGAGATGCAATACTTGGACATCTACCTGAATCAGGATGGCGCTACGACCAAGCCGTATCGGTGCCTGAACAAGAGCTACGGCACCGACCCTACCAGCGGCAAGGCGTGGTGGCAGGTGGCGTCCTATGTATGGCTGAAGAACCTGGGCTATCCCTGCTCGGTGTATGCCAACTACACTGGAGATTGCACGCTGGGCACCGGCTCGAGCGAGAGCAGCGACGACATCCGCGCCCGCCCGCTGGCGGCGGACTACGACGGCACGGACATCTACGTGTCGCTGCATAGCAACGGCTACCAGGGGGATTGCACCGGGACCTGCCCGACCGGCTCGGAGACTTATTACGATTCGACGGGTGGCGCGCCGACTGCCAGCCAAAACCTGGCCAACGCGATCAACCCCGCGATTATGTCTGCCATCACCGGCAACGCCGACTCCACTTGGACTTGTCATGGCGTCTGCGTGAAGGATTCGGCCGGGAATTACGGCGAAATCCGCATCCCGAGTCGCGCGGCCACGCTGACGGAAATTGCCTTCCACGATACGTGCGACCGTGACGCCGACGCCGACCACCTGCGGGATAATTTCTTTCGCTCGACCTTCACCTGGGGCATGTATAAGGGCATCTGCACCTACTTCGGGGTGTCGCCCACGTGGGCCTTCTATTCCGACGAGTTGGTCAGCCACGATATCCCCGCCACCATGAGTCCGGGCGCGACGGCCACCGTCCATATCACCTTCCGCAACCGCGGCGTGTTGTGGAACGATACCCGGGGCTTCAAGCTTGGCGCGGTGGGCGACTCCGACCCGTTTACGACGACGACGCGCTACAGTGTGGGCGGCGAAATTGCACCCAGCAGCAACAAGACTTTTACCGTGACCTTTACCGCGCCGACAACCCCGGGTACCTACACGACGGATTGGCGCATGTTGCGCGAGGGCGTGACCTGGTTTGGCGCGACGTTGAGTGCCACGGTTACGGTCGGGGTTGCGGGCGCGCCAAGCATCACCACCCAGCCGGTGAGCCAGGCGGTCTTTCCCGGCACCACGGTCAATCTTACTGTCGCGGCCACAGGCAATGCGCCGCTAAGTTACCAGTGGCGCCGGAATGGCGCGGACCTCAGCGATGGCGGGAATATAGCCGGCGCGACCACGACGGCCCTGGTCATCACCAGTGCTCAGGTGACCAATGCGGGCACTTACACAGTGTATGTCAGCAACACGAACGGCTCCGTCCTGAGCGCGGAAGCGGTGCTGACCGTCGGCGATCTGCCCAGCCCTTGCGCGGCCACCTGGGGGCCCTACAATCTGACGACTTCCCGGTGCATCTACTATCCGGCGAGTAACTCGGTATCATTGCGAACGGGATGGTACACCACCACCGCCGGTACGGGCGCCGCACGGGATGTGCTCAAGGCCGCGGATGGCTATATGGCCACCATGCCTGAGGCTTCGATGGTTTCGGGCTCCACCTTCACTGTTGCCTTTACGGCGTCCGGCACCTACAGCACCACGCTCGACAACCCGCTCAACATCTACCGGATCGGCCAGACGTGGGACACGTCCGCAGTCTGGAATTCTCCCTGGAGCGCGGGCGGGAATTACTCGAGTGTGGGCACGAGTTCGCAGTCGGTCGTCTATCCGACAAATAGCCCGCTTTACACATTCTCGGTTGGGGCGGGTTATAACTTCCCTTACGGCGTCCTGATGAAGGGCGATATTGAATCGAGCATCAGCTACCGGAAGGCTTGGCTTGCCAGTGGGCCTTATCCCACACTCTCCGTCAGTTACACCACGCCAACGCCGACGATCCGGAGTTGGGCTTATCTCGGGTGGTATGAACAGGGGGTGACGACCAACCGCCAACTGCGCATAGATACCGACCAGGTGACAGGCACCTACGGCGGCGTCCCGGTGACGGAAGCGAACATTGCGCCGGCGGCAGGCGGCAACAGCTACGGCAATTCCTATGGCCTGCGCCAATGGCAGCAGGGCGCCTACACCAACGACCTCGTCAACTTGAACTCGTCCTATTTCTATAACGCCGTCCATGAGAATTCCGTGACCTACTGCTGCGTGTATGTGTACAACAGCAAGGGAGCGAGCATCACCGGTGCCTACCTTGGCATCGGGTCGGACGACGGCTGCAAAGTGTGGTGGAATGGCACGGTCGTCGGTAGCGACGTGACTGGGCGCGGGGTGTCTGCGGACGCTGATTTCTGGGGTCCGGTGACCATCAACGCGGGTTGGAACCGCCTCATGGTCAAGGTGGAGAACGGGGGGACGGGTCACGGCGTTTATGCCCGATTTGCCAACGCCAACCGCACCGCCCTAACGGACAAGTCCTATCTCTCGTACTACACCACAGATTCCACCGCGCCGAGCGTGCCGTCCGCCTTGGCGGTGGCTGGTGTCACAAGCGGCGTCTGGCAGAAAGCGGTGGCCGCGCCGACGTTTGCATGGACCTCGGGGACGGATGCCCAGGGCAGCGGAGAAGGGGTGTCCGGCGTGCGCGGGCAGAAGTACTACTTCGGCGCCGACCCCGACGGCAGCCCGAATGCATTCCAAACGGGTGTCAGCTACGCACCGGGCGCGCAGGCCAGCGGAACGTATTACTTCAAGGTGGACACCGTGGACTACGCGTTGAACGAGTCCGGCGCGGCGGCGTTTACGTTCAGGTACGACAATACCCCGCCGACGGGTGTCAGCCTGGGCATCGGTGCCATCACGATGGACAGCATCGAGGTGACCGGCGCGGGCTCGGATGCGCATTCCGGGGTCAATGCGTCCACGGGCTACAATTACAGCCGCACCGGCGCGAGCGACAGCGGGGCCAAGGGCACCGCTCACACCTGGACGGGATTGGTCGCGAACATGGAATACCCCGGCCTGGTTGTCACGGTCAGCGATCAAACGGTGCCAACGCCCAATACGGCGGCCTCCGCGCCGCAGAGCGCGTGGACGCTGTCGGTGCCGCCGGTCGCGGGCAGCATCACGCCCGACAGTGTCTCTGTAACTTATGGCAGCACGAACACGTGGACGGCGGTAAATGGATTTGGCGCGGGCCAGGTGCAGTATTACCGCTATGCCTTTGACCAGTCCCCCACGCACGCCTGGACCGACACCGAGCCCCAGTGGTGGGGCGGCACGCTCGCGACGGTGCCGGCCGCGGTGGGCACCTGGTATCTCCACGTCAAGGGCTACAACGGCGCGGATGTCGGCAATGGCGCTTACGACTACTCCGTAACCGTCAGTGTGAAGGCGCTGACGGTGGCGGGCATCGAGGTGCAGAACAAAGCGTATGATGGCACGACCAATGCCACTCTCATCCTCGGCGGGGCCTCGCTGGTGGGCGTCGTAGGGGCGGATGCGGTAACCCTGGATACGACCAATGCCACCGCCGCCTTTGCCGATGCGAATGTCGGCGAGGGCAAGCCCGTGACCATCTCCGGCCTGGGCCTGGCGGGCGCGAATGTCGGCAACTACTCCCTCACCACGCCGACGGCAACAGCCGACATTACCGGGGCTGTTACAACCACTGTGCTGGCGTCCTCGGAGAACCCCTCAAGTTCCGGCTCGAACGTGACGTTCACGGCGACGGTGAGTTCCACTGTGGGCACACCGGAGGGTGACGTGGTCTTCCTGGCCAGCGACGTGCCCTTCAGCACGAACGCGCTGGTAGGCGGGGTGGCGGAGGCAAGCACCGCGGCGCTGTCCGCGGGCACAAATACGGTAGCGGCGCAGTACGCGGCGCAGGGCAATTACCTGGGCAGCGGCGACAGCCTGCTGCAGGTGGTGCCAGGGGCGGTGGTTTACAGCCAGACCAACGTAGTGGCCTCGATGGTGGATAACGGGAACGGGACATTCACCCTGAGTTTTATCGGCACGCCGCAGGCGCAATACTACGTGGTGACCACAACCGATCCGGCGGCCCTCATCCCTGTCTGGCAGGCCGTGCCGAACAGCACCAACACGGCGCCGGCACCCGACGGCGCGTGGTCCATCACCGTGACCAACGATTCCACGCAGCGGTTCTACCGCTCGGCGGCAGTCAACCCCTGTCCCTGATCGAAATAAAACAAGCTCATTTTGAATCGCGGCCAGTTGTAGGTCGCCTTTGCGCACCAAGGCTTATGAATAAAACTCTGTACCGTGTTGTTCGATTCAAGCCGGTGTTAGGCCTTCTGGCGGTGTTGTGCTGCCTGGTGCTGGCGCACAGCCTCGCGCGGGCGGCTTCCGTGGTGGTCTATGTCAACGAGCAGGGGAGCCTGGCCGGCTTCCCGCGGGCCGACGTCACGGACGAGGTGTCAGCGCTCGCGGCGCTGGCGACGCCGCCGCCCGGGTTCTACTCGGCCGTGCCGGCCGGCACAACCATTGACGACTTCTGGCGGAGCGAGACCAACGCCACGGTCGAGTTCTCCAGCGAGATAGCGAGCCTGGGGATGGATGACCTGCGGCTGCAGATGATTTTCGACCAGGTGCGCGCCACGCTGATGCCATTCGGGATCGAGGGCGCCGTCCGCCTGCAGAGCGGCGGGCTGGCCTTGAGTGATTATTTGCCTGCCACGCCCTCGGTGGCTCCCCGTCCGGCCTTACAGGCGGAGTCCGTACCCAACCTGGCCGACGGCAGCGCTCTGGCGGGCCGATCCATCAGCCTGTCGCCCGGGCATGGCAAAGTGTGGACAGGCTCCAGCTACGTTTTTGAGCGGCCGGTGTATTGCGCGCCGTTGAACCGCGAGGACGATCACAACCTGGAGATCATGACTTATCTGGATCAGTACCTGCGGCAGGACGGCGCGGTGACCAAGGTCTATCGGTGCCTGAACAAGAGTTACGGCACGCACAGTGGCAGCGGCGAGCCCTGGTGGCGCGTCTCGGCCGGGTACTGGCTCAAGCAGAATGGCTATCCCTGCTCAGTGTATGCCAGTTCCACGGGGCAGTGCAGCCTGCAAACGGCGGGCACGAGCGCCTCGAGCGATTCGTTGCGCTCGCGGGGCCTCGCCTCCGACTACGACGGCACGGACATTTACGTTTCTTTGCACAGCAACGGCTACACGGGCGATTGCGCCGGCTCCGGCTGCCCAAACGGGACCTGCACGTATTACGATACCAGCACCGAGCATGCGACCTGGGGAGCCATCAGCCGGACGCTCGCCACCGAGATTAACAGCGAGATTGTGGACTCGATTCGCAACAAGTACGGGGACACGACCTGGAGGGATCGGGGGGCTTTGGATGCGGACGGGGGCCAGGCCGAGACGCGTATTCCCAACCGTGCCGCTGTTTTGATCGAGCTGGCCTTTCACGATAGCTGTGATCGCGATGGCTTGTACCTGCAAGACAACTTCTTCCGCTCGACCACCATGTGGGCCACGTATAAAGGCATTTGCGATTACTTCGGCGTGACGCCGACGTGGGCCTATTATTCGGACGAACTGGTCAGCCACACCATCCCGGGCAGCATGATGGCCGGTTCAACAGCCACGGTGCAGGTCACGTTCCGCAACCGGGGCGTGCTGTGGAACGATGCGCGGAGTTTTCGGCTCGGCGCGGTGGGCGACTCCGATCCCTTTACGGCCACGACGCGCTACAACGTGGGCAGTGAAGTCGGGCCGGGCGCGACGAAGACCTTTACGCTGACCCTCACCGCCCCGGGGACGCCCGGTACCTACACGACGGATTGGCGCATGTTGCGCGATGGCGTGAACTGGTTTGGCGCGACCTTGAGCGTCAGTGTAAACGTTACCAACGCCACTGGGGGGCCGAGCATCGTCAGCCAGCCGGCGAGCCGGACCGCAGCTCCCGGCGGCACGGTCAACTTCACAGTGGTGGCCACGGGCGCCCAGCCGCTCAGCTACCAATGGCGCCGGAATGGTGTCGACCTCAGCAACGACGGCAATATCTCCGGAGTCGCCACGACCACGCTGACGATCAGCAATGTTCAGCAAACCAACGCGGGCACCTACACGGTCCTGGTCAGCAACACCAACAGTTCGGTCTTGAGCGCGGAAGCGATGTTGACGGTCGGTGTCCCGGGCCTGGCGATCGGATCGTATACGGCGGATTGGCAGGGCAATCCGACGCAGAATTTCCCCGGGTATGCGAATGGTTGCGGTTACGACGTGTGGTACATTGTTGACCGCATAACCACCAACTGCAACCCCCGCGGCGGCCTGGCGACCTGGAACCCCGGCTTTACATGGAGCGGCCGCGGGTGGGTCCACATGGACTTCCAGGTGCCGTGCGCCAACGCCACGAGCCAAATCTACGTTCGTTACCGGAACGTGGCCGGCAACTGGAGCGGCCAGAGCAGCACCATCAACGAGTGTGCCTACGGCGATTGGATGACGCCTTTGGACCAAATCACGGACAACCTCGCGGATTGGAATGGTTGCTACGTCAATTCCGACGAGAGCGTGGGTGCTCCTTCGGGCGGTTGCAACACGACATGCAACGTCAGGAAAACCGGAGTGGCGCAAATCCACATGTATGGTTCGCGCTGGCACTACATCAACGACTGGACCTGCCTGGGCGGCTATGCCTCCGCCAGCGTCAGCGACACGTCCGGCCGCGCATTCGCGTGGGGCGAGTCGGGCCTGTACCTCTACCCGGCCGTGGACACAAGTCACGGCAACGTAATCACCGCCGGTTTGGGGTTGAGCGGCAAGACGCCTGGGCGCGTCACCACCGGCGATTGCAACAACGCTAACACCCTCAACTTCAAAGGCAATGCCAGCGCCTACGGCAACGGCGATAACATGGATGCCTACGGCTTTGCGTGGGTCTTCGCCCCGGCGGGCGCGGGCCCGAAGTTTACGATCGGCTCGGACGATGGCAACCGCATCTGGGTCAACGGCAGCATCATCAATGATACCAACGCCTCGCGGGGCCTGACGCGCGATCAGGACACCACCGGTTCCGTCAGCCTGCCCGTCGGGTGGAGCCGGGTGCTGTTTAAGGTCCACAATTTCACGACTACTTTTCAGGGTACGGTCAGTTTGCGCAACGGCAGCAATGCCAGCTTGAACGAACCCTCGGTCAACGTCTTCGACCTGGGCGGCTACTACAGCTATGGTGTCGGTTACGAGCAGGATGCCTGGTATCCACTGGTCTATGTCACCAACTTCTGTGGTGGCGACAATCCTCAGCCCGGCGCCGACGTCTATACCAACGACACTATGGTAACGGCCAGCGGCGCCGCCGAGGCCAGCGGTCCGGTGCCGCTCTGGCGGGTGATGCATTACGAATGGGGCTACGGCCTGAGCGGCGACACTGACTACGCCACCGTTAGTTCCGGCAGCAACAGTTGGGCGCACGCCCAGACCGGAGTCAAGGGACACCGCCGCTTTCATTTCTTCGCTGTCAGCAAGTCCGGCCGCACCTCCTTCCAGAATAGCGGCCAAACCGGCGGCTCCAGTTGGGGCGGCGGCGGCGCCGGGACCTACATGGACGTGTATGTGGACAACCTGCCGCCGCAAAGCCCGGCCTTTACGGGCGCCGCCGCCGCCGACAGCAGCACCGTTGACCTGGCCTGGACCATTCCCCTCGACCAGGGCGTGGGCATCGGACCAGGCGCCACCGAGGCCGCGGACGAGACCAGCAACAGCTCGGGCAATTACTACCGGGTCGGCGATGTCGGGGTGCAGGTTTACCGCGATGGCGAGATCGTTTCCGCCTGGGGTGCCAACACCACGGCGAGCGACACCGGCCTCGCCGCGAACACCGCTTATACCTATACGCTGGCGGCTCGCGACAACAACGCCGAGGCGCGCGGCGCCTGGCACAACCTTACCGGGCAGCAGGGATTCAGCACGGTCTGGACGCTGTCAGTCCCGCCAGCGGCGGGGAGCGTCACTCCCGATGAGACCGCGCCGCCCGTTGGCAGCAATGTCACGTGGACAGCGGTCAACGGCTTTGGGCCGGGCCTGGTCGAGTATTACCGGTACGCGTGGGACACGTCGCCAATCCACACCTGGACGGATACCGAGACTCAGTGGTCGAGCGGCGCCATTGCAACTGTGCCCGATTCGGCAGGGACCTGGTACCTGCACGTCAAGGGCTACAACGGCGCAAACATTGGAAACGGCTCCTTTGACTACGCGGTGACGGCTGCGCCCACGGTGGTTTACAGCCAGACCAACGTGGTGGCCGCGATGGTGGACAACGGGAATGGGACATTCACCCTGAGTTTTATCGGCACGCCGCAGGCGCAATACTACGTGGTGACCACAACCGATCCGGCGGCCCTCATCCCTGTCTGGCAGGCCGTGCCGAACAGCACCAACACGGCGCCGGCACCCGACGGCGCGTGGTCCATCACCGTGACCAACGATTCCACGCAGCGGTTCTACCGCTCGGCGGCAGTCAACCCGGCGCCATAAACGGCCCCGGCCCGTCCGAACGATTCGCAGCTCTCCCCGTCCGACTGTCGGACGGGGAGAGAACTTCCCCACACCTGGATCGCGCAAGGCGGCACGGAACGAGCCCGCTGTGAATTGCGCGCCAGGACAGCGCGCTGCGTATTTCAACCCTACCCCCGCGAGTCCGGCCGGACTCCCACTCCGCCGAAGGCCGGACCCCGGCACCAGGGCGCCACCGGCGCCTCACCGTCTCCTCACCGTTACCCCTCCCTAGCACCTCTCATAGTTTATGAGAGGTGCTAGGGAG
>CAZDOO010000060.1:0-35907 GCA_964507045.1 uncultured Verrucomicrobiota bacterium
ATCATGCCGCCCAGCGCGTAGTTCGTGGACCAAAAGCCGAACACGCGCCCGCGCTCGCGCAGCGAGAACCAATTGCTCACGTTCTTGGTCAGGGGCGCCCAGCCGGACGATTGGCACAGGCCCTGCGCGAAGAACAATGCGCCAAACAGGACATTGCCGGTCGTGAAACCCATGAGCAACGCCACCACGACCGAGCCGGTCATGCCGCTGAGCACCACGCGGCGCGTGCCGAAGCGGTCGGCGCACATGCCGCAAACAAACATGCCCGCGCAATACGCGATGCCGTAGAACATGTCTATGAGGCCCATGCTGGTCTTCGTCATCGCCATCGCGGGATCGGCGAGGATGCCGACCTTCGCGACGGCGAACGACTTGCGCGTGAAGTAGTAGCCCACGTAAGTGAGCCAGGTGATCAGGGCAATCTGCCACCGCCACCGCTCATAGCGCGGGTCGCGCACGGCCACGAGCGAGGCTGGCAGCGGCGCCTCTGGAGTTATGATGAACTGGCTCATGCCATGATTCCAGAGATTCGCCGGGCTGGGAGGCGGATTATGTTGTCTGGTGGGTGGTGGTGCGGATGCCGACACGATAGGCGCCGGAGTTCAGGCCGTAGTCAAAAGCCTCGTCCACCTGATCCAGGCCGAACTTGTCATGCACCAAGCTCTCGAACGGGAAGGTGGAGAGGTGGCGTTCGATGAACTCCACGGCCGCGACGAGATCGTGCTCGTTGTAGTTGTGGAGTCCCTTAATCGTGTGAACGTTCCGCACGAGTTGCTCGGCGTTGATCTGCAACGGCCGCTGGGGGAACGTCGCCCCAACAAACACCACCGTCCCGCCGATGCCAAGGGCGGCGATAAGCGCCTCCATCGTCTCGGGCACGCCGCTGTAATCGAGCGCGACTGTCACCGGCTTGCCCGGAAGCAAGGCCGCCACCTGATCCCGCAACGGCTTTCCTTGCGGTTCCAGCGTCACCGAGAAGTCCACGCCGAATCTCTTCGCCGTGGCGAGCCGTGCCGTGTCAATATCTGCGGCAATGATGCTGGCCGCACCCGCGCTGCGGCACATCGCACAGGCAATGATGCCGAGCATGCCCGCGCCGGCGACGAGAACATTGCGGTCCTTCACGCTGCCGGCGAGCCGCAGCGAACCCGCGACCGTGGCCACGGAGCAATTGATCAACGCGATCACCGGCAGCGGGATCGGCTTGTCAATCCGGATCACCGGCGTGTGTTGGCGCAGCACGCAGTACTCGGCCAGGCCGCCGTGCAGGTGGTTGGCGGGGGTGATCTGCTCGTGGCCGTATTTGAACAGACCCTGGCCCTTCTGCGGGATGCCCATGCGCGCGAGGCACGAGCACGGATCGGAGGCATAGATCGCCCATGTCACCCGGTCGCCAACGCGCAGGGCAGTTCCCCGGCAATCCGTCGTCGGCGCCCCCGGCCCCAGCTCCTCAATACGGCCCACGATTTCGTGCCCGAGGATGGTCGGCGTTTTCTCAATCCGCTTCCCAGTGAAGGTGTTCAGGTCGCTGCGGCAAAGCGTCGTATATTCGTTGCGGACAAGAATCTCGCCCTCGCGCAGCGCGGGCACTGGAACCGTTTCGTAGGTGAACGGCTTGCCCTTCGAGTGAAAGACCGCCAGCTTGCTCGTTTTCATCGCGGGATCAGGAGAACTCAGTTTCGATCAGCTTCGGCAGATCCTTCACGCTGGGAATCACATGCGTATGGCGGTAGCAACCCCACGCTGTGACCGGACGCGGTCCGCTCAACACGCCGACGACGCCGCGACAGCCCGCATTCGTGCCTTCGAGCATATCCGCAGGTGTGTCACCGATTTTGAGCACTTCATCCACGCTCTGAATGTCGAGTTGGCCCATCGCATAAAAGATCATGAATGGCGCCGGACGTCCGCGCTCATTAGGCGCGTGCTCGACGTCCACGGAGATGTCCACCAACCCATCGCGCACCCAACCCATCCCGTCCATGATCGCCTGGGTGATCTGGCGGTGGAAGCCGGTGTCGGTCGCTACCTTGATGCCGTTCGCATGGCACCAGCGGAAGGTATCCGCCGCGCCAGGCACCTCCTTCACCTCGTTGCGGTAGTGCGCGATCATGATCTCCTCGTAGCGATGGAAGACCTTCGTCGCCAGCTCCAACGCCTCCGGGTCCTGGATCTTTTCAAAGTCACGGAAGTCGATGTTCTTCCCGCGCGAGCGGGCGATCAAATACTGATAGAGGTGAATCTTGTTTGTGCCCATGTGCAGGAGGATTTCCTCGGGCGTAGTCTTCAATTTGAATTCCACGGCTGCCTTGTAGAGGCAGTCGCGCACGCCCGTGTCGTCATACACTGTGGTGCCGGAGAGGTCGAACATTACCATCTTGATCTGACTCATGGTTTTCTTGCTTTGGTCTGGATAGTTTAGTGTTGATTGAACAGTGGCCATTCAGTCGCATGGCTCATAACTTGCCTTCAAGTTTACAGGCAGTGGCTTCGCAGACAACTCCACCAGGTGTCCGTTTTCCGCCTTCCTGAAGATGGGGGGGCGGGTTTTGTGCTATCCCAATCACCTTGCCTTGCTCTTCTCGACCCGCCAGCCCACGGGCTGTGTCCACGCGCGCTTAAATTCAAACTCGGTGCTCGGCACCGGGGTCTTGCCGGACGAGGTCACCACCGCCCGGACATAGAGTTCATTGCCCTTCAGCGTGTAGCTGGGGTTCAAACCCGGCTCCTCGCGCAATACCTCGCCAATTTGCGGGCCGCCTGAGCTCCGGTAATCCAGCGTCGTGTTGACCTCGCGCCCATTCTGGTCGAGCCGCGGCTTGCCTTTCAGGTTCGCGCCGCGCCGCGTGCCAAGGAAGCGCGTGATGAAGGATTCCCCCGCTTGCGGTTGAATGCGAAGAGCGAGCGTGCCGGACTTTGGGTCGAACCGGACATTCTCCAACACCACACCCGTGGTCGTGTAGAAATCACCCGCGCGCATCGCGCAAATGAGCGACTCGGGCGTGAGCCTCCCGGCTCGCACCATCACCCATGCGCGGCCCGGCAGCGCGCGCGACTTGTTGCCCTGGTAATCGTGCGCGTCGTCGCTCCCGATGCCATAGAGCGGCGGCGCGCCCAGGCGGGCCAACCGCAGCGTGTTCGCGATGTCCCAAATCTCATCCGTGGAGGCATGGCGTTCGTCGCCAGGGTCGTTGTCGCCTGTCACGCCGTTCCACACTTCGAAGAAACGTTCTTCCACCACGGCGGCAAGATCCTCCGCTGTTACGCCCCACTTGTAGTTGGGGTGGTTGGCGTGAACGAGTACCTGGCGGCCCGCCTGGGCGGCGGATGCCTCCACGGCCTGAAGGTTGTTGGCAATCACTTCGCGCACTGTTATGCCGTCGCGGGGTTTAATGACTTCGGGAATGTTCACCGCGCCTAAGTGTAGTGCGCGGCCATTCTGCGCCTTGTGCGTGATTTCCTCAGCTTCGAGCATCAGGAAGCGGCCCGCTTCCTCGAAACGCAGGCGGTATTCATCGAACGGCTTGAGCCGTACCTGTAATTCACCGTTGGTCTGGCTCACACGCGTTTCGACCCAATTTGTGCCGAATCGCTTAATGTAGTTGCCCAAGGGGTCCAGCGAGAGGGTCGCGCTGTCGTTTTCCGAGTGCTTCCTGGCCCGGGCCATAACGGCTTTCAAATCTAGCCATCGCTCGCCCCGGTTGAGAACATTGTGATCGGATATTGCAAGGAAATGATAGCCGCGCGTCTGGTACCATTCGGCCACCATCTCCGGGAATCCATCGCCGTCCGACCACAGCGTATGCGTGTGCAGGTTGCCCTTCCACCAGCGTGGCTCGGGAGTACTGGGTGCCTGCTGGGCGAGGCCAGTTGCCGTGAGTAGCCAACAGAGCGAAAAGAAACAGAAGTTGCGCTTCATCAGACAAGCATGCAGGGATTCGGACATGGGCTCAATAACTGCCCGTATCCATTTTCCGCCTTAGCCGGCCATAGTCTGCGCCTTTTGGAAACCAACGGCCGCTCCCGTGCCTCACGGCTATCGGAGGAGAGGAGTGGGGGATTGGGAAATCCCTTGTGACGTCCGAATGCAGATTGTTTGAAACGTGGCGGAGGTGGCAGCGTCTAATGGAAAGGCAGAAGGATGAAGGAAGAATGCAGAATGGGGGGGTGGGAAAAAGGGGCAAATCCTATGGAGTACCTATGGAACTCCTATGGACTTCCTATGGAGCAACAAGCCAGCAACAAGCCAGCAGCGCGCCATGTACCGGCGGAGAGAGAGGCAAGCGGCCGGGCCGGTGCAGGATTGCAAGGCGGGGAGGTCTAGGTCAGACTCGGGACATGAAAGCAAGCGAGACAAGCAATCAATCCGGAGCGCCGGGGGTTTCTCGGCGGAAGTTCATTGCGGCGGGCGGGGCGGCGGCGGCGGCCTTTACGATCGTGCCGCGGCAGGTGCTGGGCGGGTCGGGATTTGTGGCGCCGAGCGAGAAGATTACGCTGGCGCTGATCGGTTGCGGCACGCAGGGATTGCGGGAATTGCCGAGCCTGTTCGCGCTGCCGGAGGTGCAGATTGTCGCCGTGTGCGACCCGGTCAAGGAGGGGCACGACTACGTGGATTGGTCCAAAGACGGCCAGCGGGCGGCGATTGCCGAGATGCTGCGCAAGCCGGATTGGCGGCGGGGCGCGCCGGGCATTCCCGGGGGGCGCGACGTGGGCAAGGAGATCGTCGAGACCGTTTACGCGAGCCAGCGGCAATCAGTGAAGTTCCGCGGGTGCGCGGCCTATGCCGACTTCCGCGAGCTGTTGGATAAGGAGAAGGACGTGAACGCGGTGAAGGTGATGACCCCGGACCACCTGCACGCAACGATTGCCATCGCGGCGATGAAGCGGGGCAAGCACGTGATGATGCATAAGCCGCTCGCCAACCGCCTGCTGGAGGCGCGGTGGGTGATTGAGTGGGCGCGCAAGACGAAGGTGGCGACCCATTTCCTGCCGGCCAGTGATGGCGCCAACATCCGCGAGATCAAGTGCTGGATTGACGCCGGGGCCATCGGCAAGTTGCGCGAGGTGCACAACTGGTCCAATCGGCCGGTGTGGCCGCAGTACCCGACGATCCCAACGGACCGGCCGCCGGTGCCGGCGGGGTTCAACTGGCCGCTGTGGCTGGGGCCGTCGCTGGACCGGCCGTATCACTCGCAATACACCCATGCGGTGTTCCGGGGGTGGTATGAATTCGGCGGCGGGGCGCTGGCCGATATGGGCCACTATAGCCTGTGGCCGGTGTTTCAACTATTCGAGCTGGACGCGCCGGTGCTGGTGGAATCCCGGCCCAGTCACCTCTGCACGGTCAAGGACCAGGTGTCGGTGCGGATTTCGAACGACTACTCGTTCCCGGCAGCGTGCACGATTCGGTTCAAGTTTGCCGCCAAGGGTGACCGACCCGCGCTCGACTTGTTCTGGTATGATGGCTCGATGCGCCCGCCGACGCCGGAAGAGTTGGAGCCTAAGGAATTGCCGGCAGAGGGGATGATGTTTGTAGGGGACAAAGGCAAGATACTGGCCGGGTTCCGTGGCGAAGACCCGCAGATCATTCCTGAGCAGCAAATGCGGGCGTTCCGGGCGGCGGAAAAGGAGCGGAAAACGGCGCTGCCGCGGGAATTGGAGCAAGCCCGGCGCGACGCCGCAGCGCTGTGGGTGGCCACTTGCCGAGGGGGGCCGCCCACTTACGGTGATTTCCTGCGGGCGGGGCCGATTTCGGACGCCTTCAACCTGGGGGCGGTGTCGCTGCGCCTGGGCGGACGGCGCCTGCTCTTTGACGCTGCCAGCGCGAAGGTCACCAACGTCCCCGAAGCAAACCGTTGGCTGGGGCGGGAGTATCGGCCGGGGTGGGAGTTGACGGGCCCGGGGGCGTAGGCCCTGACGCGCGCCAGAGAGCCTAGCAGCTTCCACGTCTATTGGAGATTGAACGGCAGGCCGATTTCTAGCAGCCTTGCCTTGTGAACCTGCAGCAACTCATGGCGAGGTTGTGGAATGCCCTGCCGCGATGGCATCGGGGGCTAAGTGCCAAACTTGAGTGGACAAGAGAGGAGACTCCGGGATGATCAGTAACCTTTTCCACACAATCAGAATCGGTTTCTGGGCGGTGGCCCTTGGGGCCAGGGTGGTGGCGCAGGCGGCGGCACCCGTCATCACTAACCTTACCTTGGCTGAGGGCACCGTGCAGTTTAGCGTCCATAGTGACTTGGGTATCACCAATCAAGTCCAATGCTGCACCGATCTGGGGCGGCCTGACTGGGAGGTGTTGACAAATCTGCTGGTAACCGAAAGCCCGTATGGGTTTATGGACGCGGTCGGACTCCCGGCGCTGCGGCGGTTCTACCGCGTGGAGGCGCTGGCGGGCGCACTTCCGCCCCCTGGAATGGTGCTGATCCCGGCCGGGAGCTTTACGATGGGCAACTGCATGGATCCGGGCGAGGGATGGCCCAGCGAACTGCCGTTGCACGATGCGTATGTGAGCGCGTTTTACATGGACCAGCATGAGGTGACCAAAGAGCTGTGGGATGAGGTGAAGGTGTGGAACGGGGGCAACGACTATGTCTATGAGCACGCCGGTTCCGGAAAGGCGGCCAACCATCCAGTGCAGATGGTCAACTGGCGGGACTGTGTAAAGTGGTGCAACGCGCGGAGCCAGAAGGAAGGGTTGGTGCCCTGCTACTACAACGAGGCCGGCTTTACGACGTTGTATAAGAGCGGGACGGGCACACCCTATCCAAAGTGGAGCGCCAGCGGGTATCGGTTGCCGACGGAGGCGGAGTGGGAGAAGGCAGCGCGGGGCGGGGTGGGCGGGCATCGGTTTCCATGGGGCGACACGGACAACATCACGCACAGTCGCGCAAACTTCTATAGTTCCAGCGGTGATGCCTACGACAAGAGTCCGACGGCCGGCTATCACCCGACGTTCAATGATTGGGTCTATCCTTATACCAGTCCGGTGGGATACTTTGCGGCAAATGGGTATGGGGTGTACGACATGGCTGGGAACATATGGGAGTGGTGTTGGGATTGGTTTTCTGGCACATATTATAGTTCGTCGCCGCCGATCAATCCTCATGGCGAAATAGCTGGCTTTACCCGTGTGCTTCGCGGCGGCAGTTGGAACTGGGCCGCGTTTTTCTGCCGGACGGCCAGCCGCAACGACATAACGCCGGACGATGTATATGACTTTGTGGGGTTCCGCACCGTTCGCGCCCCGGGTCAGTGAGTTCGAGCACGGGGGGGGCAGGCTGGCGAGCGCGGGAATCGTAAGCCTGGGGTGCAGCTTGGGGTATAGGGGTCAATTCGAGGTGAATGCGGGTGTTGCTTTTTTGTCTGAGTTCCAGATAGTCTGCGCGACGGTTGAACTGCACTGTTACCATACTTTATGAACGTGACTCCAAACCAGGACCCAACCCCCGGTGAATCCCGCCGGCACTTTATCAAGAAAGCCGCCACCGTGGCCGCGGCTGTGAGCGCCACCAATCTGTTCAAGACGCCGGTCTATGGGCAGACCCAGGCGCCCGCGCCGGGCCGCGTGATCGGGGCCAATGACCGGATCAACGTCGCCTATGTCGGAACCGGCAAACAGGGCCAGCTCCACATCAAGCTGCAAAAGCAGTATGCCCAGGACAACAACATCGCGCAGGTGGCGGTGTGCGACGTTTACCAGCGGCATCTGGACCAGGCCCGGCAGGCGATTGGGGTCACCGAGGCGGACGCGTTCCGCGACCACCGGAAGTTGCTGGAGCGGAAGGATGTGGACGCCATTGTGGCGGCGCCGACTGATCCGTGGCACGCGCAGGTGAGCATTGACGCCCTGCAGGCGGGGAAGCATGTGTTTTGCGAGAAGCCGATGAGCCGCTACCTGGCCGAGGCCTTCGAGGTCTATGACACGGTCAAGAAGACGGGCCGGACCTTTGTGATCGGTTCGCAGGGCTGCATGGATGCCAAGTGGCACAAGGCCGCCGAGTGGATCCAGGCGGGCAAGCTCGGCCCGCTGGTCTGGGGCCAGGGTTCGTATTGCCGCAACAACAAGAATAACAGCGAGTGGACGTTTCCCGTTGATCCCGATGTGAACGAGCAGAACCTCGATTGGGCTCGCTGGCTGGGCAAGACGCCGAAGATCCCATTCAATCCTGAGCGCTACTTCTGCTGGCACAAGTATTACGCCTATAACTCGGGCATCATCGGCAACCTGCTGCCGCACCGCTTTCAGCCGCTGATGCTGGCGACGGGCAACCCCGAGTTCCCGCGCCGCGTGGTGGCCACCGGCACGCGCAAGGTGTCCACCGACCGCGAGATTACGGACACGACGCATTTGCTGGCGGAATTCCCCAGCGGCCTAACGCTGGTGGTGGTGGGCACGACCGTGAACCAGGTGGGGCTGGCGGAGATGTTGCGGGGACGCAAGGGCAGGGTGGAGTTCGCCTCGAGTCAGAACCGGGCGGAGTTTATGCCCGAGCAGATTTTTGCCGATGAGCTGGAGGCTGAGCAGTTCGCGGACCCGCAGCCGCCGGAGAAGATCGAGCGGCTGGAGAAGAACTTCTTTGACTGCATCCGCAGCGGGAAGACCCCCGTGGCCAACGTTGAGCTGGCCATTCGGGCGCAGACCGTGCTGAGCCTGGCGGAAATGTCCGAGCGGCTGGGGCTGGCGCTGTTCTTCGAGGAGAAGACGCGCACGATCAAGACGGGCGATGGGCGCGTGATCCCGCCGCTGACCTACGACAGCGTGGTGCCGCCGATAGGTTAGGCTTTCTCCTCGATCAACTCGCGGCGGGCACCGCTGAGGAGTTGCTCGATGAAGCTGGTGGAGAAGACGCCGCGGCGGAAGTTGGGGTCCTGGAGGATCGCCTGCTGGAAGGCGATGGTGGTCTTCACGCCGGTGATCATGTACTCACCCAGCGCGCGGCTCATCTTGTCCATCGCCTCGCGCCGGTCCTTGCCGGAGGTGACGAGCTTGGCGATCATGGAGTCGTAAGCCGACGGGATGGTGTAGCCGGCATACGCGTGCGTATCCACGCGGACCCCTCGGCCGCCGGGTTGGTAGTACATCTCGATCCGTCCCGGGCTGGGCCGGAAGTCATCGAACGGGTCTTCGGCGTTGATGCGGCATTCGATGGCGTGGCCCTTGAGCTGAATGTCGCTCTGGGAATGGCGCAGATTCTCGCCCATCGCGAGCATGATCTGGTAGCGGACCAGGTCAATGCCCGTGACTTCCTCGGTGACGGGATGCTCGACTTGGATGCGCTTGTTGACTTCGAGGAAGTAGAACCGGCCCTCGTTGTCCACGATGAACTCGACCGTGCCGGCGTTGTTGTAATTGGCGGCTTCGGCGATCTTGATGGCCGCTTTGCCCATCTTCTCGCGGAGCTTCTTGAACTTGGGGTTGTCCAGCAGGGGGGAGGGGCTTTCCTCGACGACCTTTTGGTTGCGCCGCTGGATGGAGCAATCCCGCTCGCCCAGGTGAATGATGTGGCCTTTGTGGTCGCCCAGGATTTGAAATTCGATGTGGTGCGGGTTCTCGATGAACTTCTCGACGTAAACGCCGGAGTTGCCGAACGCCTTCTCAGCTTCGCCCCGCGCCGTGTGATAGCCTTTGACCAGCGAAATGTCATTGTGGGCGACGCGCATGCCACGCCCGCCGCCGCCGGCGATGGCCTTGATCATCACCGGGTAGCCGATGCGCTTGGCCACCTGCAACGCGTCCTGCTCGGTCTCCACCACGCCATCCGAGCCGGGCGGCGTGGGCACATCGGCCTTCTTGGCCAGCGCGCGGCTGACGGCTTTGTCCTGCAGCGAGTTCATGGCACGCGAATTCGGGCCGATGAAGCGAATGTTGCAGCTCTCACACACGTCCGCGAAGTGCGCATCCTCCGCCAGGAATCCGTAGCCGGGATGAATGGCGTCCACGTCGGTGATCTCGGCCGCGCTCACGATCCGGTCAATCCGCAGATAGCTTTCGCTGGCGGGCGCTTTGCCAATGCAGATGGCTTCGTCGGCCAATTGCACGTGCATGGAGTTGGCATCCGCTTCCGAATAGATGGCCACGGTGCGGATGTTCAGTTCTTTGCAGGCGCGGATGATGCGAACGGCAATCTCTCCGCGGTTGGCGACCAGAATCTTCTCAAACATGCCTGGAGACGTTGTAGCGTTAAGGCGTAAAGGCGAACCCCTTGACCACGGCATAAATGACGCGGCTCAGGACGGGCGGATTTTGAACAGCGCCTGGCCGAACTCGACCGGTTTGGCGTTCTCGAGCATTACCTGGGTAATGACGCCTTTGGCCTCGGCCTTGATCTCGTTCATGACCTTCATGGCCTCAATAATGCAGACCACGGTTTCGGGGCTCACCTCAGTGCCGACTTCCACGTAGGGTGCCGATTCAGGGGAGGGCGCCCGGTAGAACGTGCCGATCATCGGCGATTTGATCTCCAGTTCGTTGCTGACGGGCGCAGGGACTGGCGGCGTTGCCGCGGGAGCAGCAGCAGGCACTGCGGGTGGCGGCGCGTAGCCCACAGCCGGCGGGTCTTCATAAACGACCGCACTCCCACCCCCATTGGGGCCCCGCCTGAGCCTGATCTTGAAGTCTTGCTTCTCCAGCTCGAACTCCGTTACGGCGTTCTTCCGCATCAGGTCAATAATGGCTTTGATGTCTTTTAGGTCCACAACAGCTTGTTGGTTAGAGTTGCTCTGCCCGTTGGTGTCTCCTGCCAATTATCATTTCTTTGATTGCCTCAAAGGGTAGCGAACTCGCCAAAAGTCGTCAACAGGCAAATCAAACTCATTTCTTCACCTGCTTTAAGAGTCCAATTACCGGTATGGAAAACGCCTGTTAATGAGGGATTAGAGTCTCTCGGTAACGTTAACGGCTGCTTCTAGCGCTAAAACGTAGGAATTTGCCCCAAAACCTAGTATCTGACCGCAGCAAACCGGCGCGATAAGCGACTTGTGCCGGAATTCCTCCCGGGCGTGGATGTTGGAGAGGTGGATTTCTATGGTGGGTATGCCCACTGCGGCGATGGCGTCACGCAACGCCACGCTGGTATGGGTGTAGGCAGCGGCGTTAAGGACGATGACGTCGAAATTGCCTCTGGCTTCCTGAATCCAAGCCACCAGTTCACCCTCCTGATTGGATTGGCGAAAGTCCACCGCTGCTTTGAACTTCTCGGCCCGGGCGCGGACTTGGACTTCGATTTCGGCCAAAGTTGTCCTCCCATAGACCTCTGGCTCCCGCTGGCCGAGCAGGTTCAGGTTTGGCCCGTTCAGGTACAGAATTCTCATTCCGGGGTGGAAGGTTAGCGGGTGTGGCGAGCGGTGTCGAATCGTTTTGTGGTGGCAGCGTGCTCGTCCGCGCATCTCGACCCTGCGGCCACGAGGTTTGGCCGGACTCCCTCTCCTCCGATGGCCCTAACCTGGCACCAGCACACCACCGTAACCCCTCCGTATCCTCACCGTTACCTCACCGTAGAACCTCTAACTTCAAGTTAGAGGTTCTACGGTGAGGTAACGGTGAGGATACGGTGAGGTGAGCCAGCAGAGAGGGGGGTATTGTCCGGGTCTGAGCCTGACCACCCGCTTTCCGGGCCGCCCGGACGGGCCAATCACAAAGGAATTAACGGATTCCCCGTGTGGGATGGGGTGGTGGTGCCAGGCTACGCCCGATGCTGGTGGGGAAGTGATGCCGAAGCAACTTTAGCCGCTGGCGTGCTCTTGCTCAGCAGCCAGCCCAGCAAGGTGAAGGCCGGCCAGGCGAGCGCCGGAATATAAAGCCCGAACTCGAACAGGCTTTGCAGGCTCCAGCCCAGCACTCCAAGCCAAGCCGCGAAGGGCAGCCAGTTGGAGTCGCCGCCCGCCGTGCGAGCCTGACTAACGGCCCGGGGAAAGCTCCAGACCAGGGCGGCGGCGATGAAGAGCGTGTAGGCCAGGAAGCCCGCCACACCCGAGTCGGACGCCTGTTCCAGGTAGTCGTTGTGTGCCAGGCGGGCCATTTCGGATTCGGGCCGTTTCAACTTCTGATATGCGAGGGCGAACGTGCCAGGCCCAGTGCCGAACAGGGGTTCGGCATTCACCGTTTGGACGGCGGCGCGCCAGTAATCGAAGCGGGCGCTGACGCTGGTTGCCCCTTTCTGGAAGAAGGTGGCATGCCTCCAGAGGAATCCGGCCAGGCCGGCCAGCAGGATTCCGATGATAAGCGCGATTTTGAGACGCCGGCTAAAGGGCACTCGCAGGAGGGCGAGCAAGCCGAGCAGGAGCATAAGGAGCCAGCCGCCCTTCGAGCCGGACCAATACAGGCAGGCGAGGCTGGAAATGCCAGCCAGGCTCATCAGGAAACCACGGGCTGCCGGCGTCAGCAGCGCGCGCAAGCACCACAGAGCCGCCAGGAGCGCCGGCAGCAGCAACAGCAAAGCCCCGGCAAGGGTATTCGGATAGAAGAGAGTGGCGAAGATTCGGTCGCTGCTGATCTTCTTGAGATAGTCCGGGGAGACTTCCGGCAAGTGCGGATAGACATAGAGGAAGAAATACTGGCGCGATGCCTTGAGGCCGCCGAAGTGCTGTCCCCAGCCCACCGCTTGAACTATCAGGAGCGCTCCCAGCAAGCCGAGCCAGAACGGCCAGAGCCGCCCGACCCGGCTTAGCGAGAAGTAGCCGAGGTAGAAACAGCCGGCGCACGCGACGAAGTGTTTGAGAGTAGCTTTGGTCAACTCGGAGTCAACTGACCGCGTGGCGGCGAGGCACTGCCAGGCCAGCCAGGCCAGCGGCAAGGCGACCAGCCAGCGTGGCGCGGGGGATTCCCAGCGGGCGGCGGCCAGGCCGATCATGGCGGCCAGGGCCAGCAGCCCATACGCCCAGGCAATCGGCCACGGATAGCCGAACAGAAACTCATACCACCCCGCCGGGGCGCTGACCCACTTCTCGGTGATCGGCGGGTTGCCAAACTTCAGCAGCGACAGGCCGAGCAACGCGCCCAGCAGCCCGGCAAAGACGCTCGCCAGGAGGTCGGCCCGTCGGGCTTCGGCAGTTTGGGGGGGGAGTTTCAAGCTACAGGTGCAGTTTGAGCAGCCCGACCTCCAGGGCCAGCGATTCCTGGACGTTGGTGTGGAGCCAGCGCTGGAGTTGCTCGATGATGCGCAGGTTCTCGCGCGCCGTCTTCGGCGAAAGGCGCTGCGCCACGCGCCGGGTTTCCGCCAGTTGCGGAAAGGCCAGGAGCGATTGCATCGCGGGTGATTGCTGTCTGCCGGCGCCCGGCGCGGTCGCGCCAGGTTGAGTTTCGGGCTCCGGGCTTTGAGCTTCGCCCAATGTTTGGAGCCAGACATCGCGCAGCCACCATTGCAGGGCCAGCAGGAAATCTGCCCGCTGGCGGCGATACTCGGCTTCCACGGCGGCCTTGAGTTCCTCTTCCCACTTATCCCGCAGGCCGGCGTCGGCGTCCTCGTGCTTCTCCAGCGGCGAACGCGCGTTGAGGGTTTCCTCGATGTCGTCCCGGAGTTCCTTCAGCTTCCGCAGCAGCACATCCATGAGGCGATAGCGGCCCAGCAGGCTTTTCTGGTCGGCGGCGGCCATCTGGCTGAAGGCCGTCAGCCATTCGAGCTGCGCCGGCGCCAAGGCCTGCGGCCCTTCGCCCCCGAAATTGAAACGCAGGCAGCGGGAAAGAATGGTCTCGAGCAGCCGCTCCGGCTCGGTCGTCAGCAGCATCAGGACCGACCGGGGCGGCGGTTCTTCGAGGGTCTTGAGGAAAGAATTGGCCGCATTGGTATTCATCCGATCCGCGGCGACGATGATGCCGATTTTGTATTGGCTTTCGGTAGGCGTGCGGTTGACGACGTCCAGCAGCACGCGCGGCGGGCTCGTGTCCCGGTGGACGATCTGCTCGATCTTGATCTGGCGCAGCTTGGACTCGGGGCGGACCCAGAACACGTCGGCGTGATTGTCGGCTTCGACCTTCCGGCAGTTCGGGCAACGGTCGCAGCAGTCCACGGCGACGCCGTGGCGCTGGACGGGGTGCAGGCAATTGAGCGTCTTGGCTAGCGTGCGCGCCAGTGCCTCCAACGGGTCGAGTTGGTGGCCGGTGAAGAGGCAGGCGTGGGCCAGGCGTCCGCGCTCGAGGGAGCGTTGCAGCAACTCCACGCCTTGCGCTTGCGCCGGAAAGTCTTTGAATGCCATCGGCACTGTTATAATTCGCCGGCCCAAAGAAGTGAAGCGGGCATTTCGATGGGAGTTGACGGTCTGAGGCCGGGCGCTTAAGCCTTGGGCATGGAATGCAAGAAATCTGGCAATGCGCGGTTTTGCAATTGCACTTATTCCGGCTGCGAAAAGCACGGCATCTGCTGCGAATGCCTGCGGTATCATCTGGGTATGAGGCAGCTTCCCGGCTGCTGCTTTCCCCAAGACGTTGAGCGCACCTATGATCGGAGCTTCGAGCGCTTCGCCGCCCTGGTGGGCGCGGGCCAGGTCTGAGCTTCATGCCCTGGGGGCAGGGGTTCAAAGAGTGAAATGCTCCTCTCAAAACCGCCGATGGCGTTGCGCCGATGGGGCGAGCCTCCCGATACAGGTTTGACCGTGGCGGTCTTTTCCCGCAAGCTGAGCGCATGGCAAACACGTTTGGGCACCTGTTTCGCATTACCACCTGGGGGGAATCGCATGGCGGCGGGGTTGGTGTGGTCGTGGATGGTTGTCCGCCCCGGCTCGCGTTGACCGAGGCCGACATTCAGCCGGAGCTGGATCGCCGACGGCCCGGGCAGTCCAGCATCGTCTCGCCGCGGAAAGAGTCCGACACCGTGCAGATTCTCTCCGGCACGTTCGAGGGTAAGACGCTCGGCACGCCCATCTGTCTCTGGGTTAGGAACGAGGATGCCCGGCCCGAAGCCTATAGCGAGATGGCCACCAAGTTCCGTCCCTCGCACGCGGACTTCACCTACCAGGCCAAGTTTGGCATCCGTGCCTGGCCCGGCGGCGGCCGCACCAGCGCGCGGGAGACGGTGGGTCGCGTTGCGGCGGGTGCCATCGCCCGGAAGATTCTGCGCCAGCGCTACGGGGTCGAGGTCCTGGCTTACGTGAAGCAAGTCCAGCGCATCGTTGCGCGGGTGAATCCGGAGAGCGTCAGGGCCAAAGCCATTGAGTCCAATCTGGTTCGCTGTCCGGACAGCCTTGCGGCAGCAAGGATGATCCGGTTGATCGAGAGGACGCGGAAGGCGGGCGACACGGTCGGCGGCATCGTCGAGGGCGTGGCGCGCGGTGTCCCGCCCGGCTGGGGCGAGCCGGTGTTCGATCGGCTCGAAGCGGACCTGGCCAAGGCCATGTTGAGCCTGCCGGCCTCCAAAGGATTCGATATTGGCTCGGGCTTTGGCGGGATTCTGCTGACGGGCCGGGAGCACAACGACCCGTTTCGCGCCCGGGGGGGCAAGGTTTACACTACCTCGAACCGTTCCGGCGGAATTCAAGGTGGCATTTCGAATGGCCAGACCATCTACTTTCAGGTTGCGTTCAAGCCCGTTGCCACGGTCATGCGCGAGCAGGATACCGTGGACGTTGAGTTCAAGAACACCACGCTGAAATCGCGAGGCCGTCACGACCCGTGTGTGCTGCCGCGTGCGGTGCCGATTGTCGAGGCTATGACCGCGCTGGTTCTGGTGGATCACGCTTTGCGGCACAAGGCCCAATGCGGCTAACCGGGTAGTGAGTCTGTCCGGGTCGCCGCCGGCGGCAGGGGGAGCCGCGCCATCCAAGGCGCGGCGCTGTTTTTTGTTTGCAAGCACGATTGTCTTGTTGGTTGATCTTGCGCTGGGTCTCGTTCTTCGCGTAGCATCCGGCACTTCATATGACAACAACATCCTGGTCTGTTTTCGTTTCAACCTTAATGTTGGCCGGCAGCCTGTCGGCCCAAGTCACCAATTCGGCGGCGTTGAACGCTCCGTTGGTGCCGGCTACGCGTAGCACCCCTGCCAACTGGCTCTCCCGCCACGAAGGCTTTGTCGCCGAGGCCAAGCGCGGCGGCATTGATCTGCTCTTTGTGGGGGATTCCATCACGGATGGCTGGCGCAAGAAGGGCTCCAATGTCTGGAACAAGTGCTACGCGCCGCGCCGGGCCGCGAATTTTGGCATCGGCGGCGACCGTACCCAGCACGTGCTCTGGCGCCTGCGCAACGGTGAGTTGGACGGCATCAAGCCCAAGGTGGCCGTAGTGATGATCGGCACCAACAACAGCAAGGACGATCAGCCCGAGGTCATCGCCGAGGCCATCAAGCTGATTGTGAAGGAGATTCGCTCTCACTCTCGCAAGACCAAGGTGCTGCTGCTGGCCGTGTTCCCGCGCAACAAGCCCACGGACACGCCGCAGCAGCTGGCGACGAACCAGAGGGTTAACGAACTCATCGCCAAGCTGGCAGACGACAAGAAGGTTTGCTTCCTTGATATCAACAAGGTGTTTCTCGGTCCGGACGGCAAAGTGCCGGCCGACATTATGCCCGATTTCCTGCACCCGAACGAGCATGGCTACCAGCTTTGGGCCGACGCGATGGAGCCGACCCTGGCGAAGATGTTGAAGTAGCATTTGTGATCGCTTGGGTGGCTCAGTGCCGCCGGAAACCCAACTCCTTCGATGCGAAACTTACTGCCGGCTGTTGCCTTGCTTGCGGTTCAGCTTGTTGTAGCTGACGAAATAGCTCAACCCGCCGGGCTGATTCCGGTCCTGCACGAAGTCGATGTAGTCGTGGTGGGCGGCGGGTCCGGCGGTGTCGCCGCAGCGGTGGAGGCGGCCCGGGCCGGCGCCAGGGTGTTTCTGGCCGCTCCGCGGCCGTACCTCGGCGAAGATTTGTGCGCGACTTACCGGCTCTGGCTGGAGCCGGGGGAGACGCCGTCCACGGATTTGGCACGCGAGGTGTTCAAGCCGATGCCTCCGCCACCCGTGCCGCTCGGCCCCGGCCTGCCTTTCAAGTATTCCGCCAGCCAGCCTTCTGCCGGAAAGCATGTGGACACCACGCCGGCGTCGCTGCTGAGCGATGGGGAATGGCAAAGCGCATCCCGCCAAAGCGTTGAGTATGACCATGACGTGACGCTGGTGCTGGACTTGGGTTCGGAGCAGGACGTGCGGAGAGTGCATGTGCTGGCGTATCAGCGTCCGGCGGACTATGAGGTCGCGCGCGTGGTGGTGTCCGTCGGCAGCGATGGCCAGAAGTGGTCCCCGGCGTGCACGATTACAAACGCCAGCGCCAGCCAGGGAGCCTTCGAGTGGAACGCGCTTGATCTTTCCGGCCCGATCAGCGCCAAGGCTCGTTACCTCAAGCTTGACGTGCAGCGCAGCCCGGAAGCGAGCCGGGTTCTGCTGGGGGAGATTGTTGTCGAGGGGCCGGCGGCCAGGAATGTGCCTGCGGCCCGGCGGCAGACCGCCACGCTCATCACCCCCATGCAGGTGAAGCGCACTCTGGATCAGGCGCTGCTGAAAGCCAAGGTGCCTTTCCTTTACTGGTGCTATGCCACCGAACTGTTGCGGGATGCGGCGGGCAAGCCGGCGGGCGTTGTCATTTCCACCCGGTCTGGCAGGCAGGCGGTCTTCGCCAAGGTGATCATAGATGCCACCGAACGTGCCAATGTGGCACGCATGGCTGCGGCGGCGTTTACGGCGTACCCGGCAGGCGTCCAGCAGTTTACGCGGGTCGTCGTCGGCGGAGCGCCGCGTGAAGGCAAGGGGCTGCGACTGTGTCCAAGCGCAGCGCCGTTGTTGGTTGCTGACCAGAAAGGCCAGGTCTTCCCGGTGCATGAGTATGAAATTCAGGTGCCCATGCGCAGCGCGGCCTTCGGGGCGTTTGCCGAGGCGGAGCAGCTTGCGCGGGATTTGACGTGGTCGCCGATGGCGGTGGACAGCTCAGAAGTGCTGTTCCAGGTGCCGCCGGACCATTTCCGCAGCCGGCAGTCCTTTGCCGGGGCGTGGCCAGGCGCGGAGAAACTGCCGCTGGAATGTCTCCAGCCAGAGAATGCGGAAAGAGTGTTTGTCCTGGGAGGCTGTGCCGACGTGTCCCGGGAAGCTGCGGCGGCGCTGCTGCGTCCGGTGAACCAGATGGCGGTAGGCGCTCGCGTTGGCCGGGCGGCAGCCGCATTGGCGTCCCAAGAGCCGAAGCTTGCAGGGGTTCGCGTAACCAGCGAGCCTGGCACGGCTACGCGGCCTGGCATCATCCGCGAGGTCGCGATTGATCAGAACATTCGAGTTGAAGGGGCGCGCATGGCCGAAAGCACCTACGGGGTGCCGGTCATTGGCGAATATGACGTGGTGGTAGTCGGCGGTGGAACGGGCGGGGCGCCCGCTGCGATTGCCGCCGGACGTCAGGGTGCCCGGACCTTGCTGATCGAGTATTTGCACGGGCTGGGCGGGGTGGGGACGATGGGGTATATCGCCACTTACTACCACGGCAACTGTGTGGGCTTCTCGGCTGAGATTTCCAAGGGAGTGGCCGCTTATGGAGGAAAGGTGCGGGAGGGAAGCTGGATTCCGGAGCACAAGGATGAATGGCTTCGCAGCGCCTTGCGCAAGGCGAAGGTGGATGTCTGGTTTGGCGTACTCGGCCAGGGCGTGGTGATGGACGGGCAAAAGGTGATCGGCGTGGTTGTGCTCACCCCGCAGGGCAGGGGGATTGTCCTGGCCAAGGCCGTTGTTGACTCCACGGGCAATGCCGACATTGCCGCGGCCGCCGGAGCCACCTGCCGCTACACGGATGACACCGATGTGGCCGTCCAGGGCACAGGCCTCCCGCCGCGTGACCTGGGCCAGAAGTACGTTAACACAGACTACACGTTTGTGGATGATACCGACGTCTTCGATATCTGGCGGGTGCTGGTGACGGCCAAGGTAAAGTTCCAGGACTCCTATGACCTGGGCCAGTTGGTGGACTCCCGCGAGCGGCGCCAGATTGTGGGCGATTTCTTCTTCTCACCCATGGACATGGTGCTGGGCCGCACGTTCCCGGATACCATTGTAATTGCACGGAGCAATTTCGACACCCACGGCTATATCATTCATCCCCTGTTCATGATACGGCCGCCGCACCGCGACGACATCGAAGTGCGCGTCCCCTGGCGTTGCCTGCTGCCGCGGGGAGTGGAGGGGGTGATTGTTACCGGGCTCGGCGTCAGCGCTCACCGCGACGCGCTGCCGTGCATTCGCATGCAGGCTGACATCGAGAACCAGGGTTATGCCGCGGGTGCCGCGGCGGCCATGATCGCGAAGAAGGGTTGCGCCACGCGCGCGCTCGATATCAAGGAGCTGCAAAAGCATCTCATCGCCATCGGCAATCTGCCCGAAGGCATTCTCCGGGAGACGGACAACTTTCCGCTGCCTAAGGAACGGGTCGCCGAGGCTGTGCGCCGGGTGGCCAATGACTACGACGGGCTGGAGATCGTGCTGGCGCAATTCGACACCGCCCAACCGCTGCTGCGGCAGGCCCTGGCCGCCGCGCCCGAAACGAACCGGCTCATCTATGCGCATATCCTGGGCATGATGGGTGACGCGTCGGGTGCTCAAGTCCTGGCTGATGCCGTCAAGGCCCGGAAATGGGACAAAGGCTGGCGCTATACCGGCATGGGGCAGTTTGGCCCCTGCATGAGCCCGCTCGACAGCCTTCTTATTGCGCTGGGTCGCACCCGGTCGCTAGTGGGCCTGAGTCCGATTCTGGAGAAGGTCGGCCAGCTTGGCGTCAACAGCGACTTCTCACATTTCCGCGCCATTGCAATGGCGCTCGAGACGCTGGGGGACAAGTCCGCGGCGCAGCCGCTGGCCGAGCTGCTCCGGAAACCCGGGCTTGGCGGGCATGCGATGACGACTATTGATGCCGCGCTGGAGGAGGCCAACCAGCCCAGCCGAACAGATACTTCCCTGCGCAACAAGGCCTTGAAAGAACTCTACGTGGCGCGTGCGTTGTATCGGTGCGGCGACTATGAAGGCCTGGGGGCCAAGACCTTGCGGGAATACTCGCACGATTTGCATGGGCACTATGCCCGCCACGCCAAGGCCGTCTTGCAGAAAACCACCGGGCCGGTGGAGTAGCCGCCCCGACAGGCTGGACAGTTACGCGACGGTGGATAAGCTGTGCCGATGAATCGGCTATCCACAGTGTTAGAACTGCTCACCCAGGCTTTATCCCCAAGCGCTGCCCGTCCTGCGGGCGCCACTCGCCGCGGCCTTGCCGCCGTATTTTCGCGACTTTGTTTGATTGCGCTCGTCGCGCTGGCTGTTGCCGGCTGCTCCCGGCAAGGCGCCGCCCCCGAGGCGAAAGGCGGCCCGGCGAGTCATCGCACGTTAAAGATCGGCATCGCCTTCCAGGAGCTTGATAATCCCTATTTCACGGTGATGAAGCAGGCGCTGGAGGAGGCTGCGGGCTCGATCGGCGCCCAAGTCTACATCACTGACGCCCGGCACGATATCACCAAGCAAATCGGTGACATCGAGGACCTTGTTCAGAAGGGGATAGACATCCTGCTCGTCAATCCCACCGATTCGGTGGGCATCGAAGGGGCGGTTCGTTCCGCTAATAAAGCCGGGGTGGTTGTGGTGGCGGTGGATGCGCAAGCCAACGGGCCGATTGACTCCTTTGTCGGCTCCAAGAACTACGATGCCGGCTTTCTGGCCGGCGAGGCGCTGGCGAAGGCGCTCGGGGACGCGGGCAACGTCGCCATCCTGGACGGCATCCCGGTCGTCCCTATTCTTGAGCGCGTGCGCGGGTTCAAGGACGCGATTGCGAAGCACCCGGGGCTCCAGCTGGTGGATACCCAGAACGGCAAACAGGAGCGCAGCACGGCGCTCTCGGTGACCGAGAACATGATCCAGTCGCATCCCGACCTCAACGGCATGTTCAGCGTCAATGATGGCGGTGCGCTGGGTGCGTTTGCGGCAATCGAAGCTTCGGGGAAGAATATCCTGCTGGTCAGCGTGGACGGGCAGGCGGAAGCGGTGAATGAAGTCGCGAAGGGGGGCCACTTCAAGGCCACCGTGGCACAGTTTCCGCGCGACCAGGTGCGCATTGCGCTCGGGATTGCCATGGCCCGGTGGTGGGGTGCCAACGTGCCCAAGGCGGTTCCCATTGATGTGAAGCTCCTTACGGCGGACAACGCCCGCGGCTTCTCATGGTAGGCGTCGGCTCCCAGGGCCGACCTGCCGGAGCGGGGGCGGCTGCCACATTGCTGGAGCTGCGGCGCATCACCAAGCGCTTTGCGGGCACGGTCGCCCTGCAGGACGTGAGCCTCTCCCTGCGGCAGGGGCAAATCCTGGCGCTCGTCGGGGAGAACGGGGCGGGCAAGTCCACCCTCATGAAAGTCCTGTCGGGAGTGTATCGTCCCGACTCGGGCGGAATTCTGCTTGATGGCAGCGAGGTCCGCCTCCGCAATCCGCAGGACGCGCAGGCGCGCGGGATCAGCATTATCTACCAGGAATTCAGCCTCGTGCCCTACTTGGATGTGGTGGAGAACCTCTTTCTCGGGCGCGAGCACATCAACCGGTTGGGCACATGCGCCCGGAGCCGGATGCGGCGCGAAGCGCAGACGATTCTCGACCGCCTGGGGGCGAAGATTCCCCTCGGAAAGCCTGTTGCCCGCTTAAGTGTTGCGGAGCAGCAGTTCGTCGAGGTCGCCAAGGCAATGCTGCGCCAGACGCGCATTCTGATCATGGACGAGCCCACGGCCACGCTGACGCCGGGCGAAGCGGCCCGGCTCTTCCAGATCATGCGGGAACTGGCCCGCCAGGGGGTGGCGATCATCTTCATCTCGCATCACCTGGAGGAGGTCTTCGCCATTGCGGATGACATTGTCTGCCTGCGGGACGGGCGGTTCGTCGGCGCGCGGCCAGCGGCGGTCTGTTCGCGGGACGAGCTGATCCGCCTGATGGTCGGGCGTGACGTGGCGCATACCTTTCCGCCGAAGTCGGCGCGAATTGGCCTCCCCAAGCTCGAAGTGCGAGCGCTTCAGCGCAAGCCGCACCTGCCGGAAGTCTCCTTTGAGGTTCGCGAGGGCGAGGTGCTCGGTATTGCCGGCCTCGTGGGTTCCGGCCGAACCAAGATGATCCGCGCGCTGGTTGGCGCCGATACAGCATACCGCCACGAGGTTCATCTGGGCGGCAAACGGCTGCGCGTCCGCAGCCCGGCGCATGCGCGGGCTGCCGGCATCGGGCTGGCACCCGAGGATCGTAAGCGGCAGGGTCTGGTGCTCGACGCTTCGCTGCGGGACAACATCCTCGTCACCAACCTGCGCAAGGTCTGCCATCGGCTCTGGCGTTTCATCCGCCCGTCGGCAGCGAACGAGGCGGCCGGCGAACAGATCCGCAAGTTGCAGGTCAAGGCCGCATCCGCCGCTCAGCCCGCGCGCACGCTCAGCGGCGGCAATCAGCAAAAGATTGTCCTTGCCAAGTGGCTGCATGCCGGCTGCCAGGTGCTTGTGCTCGACGAGCCGACACGCGGCATTGACGTCGGCGCCAAGGCCGAAATCTACCAGCTTATGCGCGAACTTGCTAACCGGGGTGCGGCAATCCTCATGATTTCCTCAGAGCTGCCCGAGGTGATCGGAATGAGCGACCGCATCATGGTCATGCGGCGGCAGCGCGTTGAACACATCTTCGCGCCGGATGAGCCGGTGACGGAAGAACGCATTCTGGCCTATGCCGCAGGAGGCGCTCCTGCCTGAAATGAATAATTCCTATTCGAAGTGGCGAAACCGTCTGGCGGACAACCCGACTGCGCTTGCGTTCATCGGGCTGCTCGGCCTTTGCATCGCCATGGCCCTTGTGTCCGACCGCTTCTGGACGTGGGACAACCTGAACAACGTTGCGCGCCAAGTGTCCATCAATGCCATCATTGCCACAGGCATGACGATTGTCATTCTCACGGGTGGCATTGACCTGTCGGTGGGCGCGGTGATGACGCTGAGCATGACATTCTGCGCGGGGGCGTTGCTTGGCGGTGTGCCCTTGGTGCTGGCCGTGTTGATCGGGTTGGCCACGGGAGCGGCTTTTGGCGCCCTCAACGGCGTGCTGGTCGCTTACGGGCAGTTGCCCGCCATCATTGTGACGCTGGCGAACATGGAGATTCCCCGCGGCATTGCTCTGCTATTCACGAAGGGCTACCCGCAATCGGGATTGCCGGAGCAGTTCGCTTTCTTCGGCCGCGGGGAGGTCGGGGGTCTGCAGGTGCCCATTCTCATCATGCTGCTCGTGTTTGCCGGCGCCTACGTCCTGCTCCGGTATTTCCCGGCGGGCCGCTACTTCTTCGGCCTGGGCGGGAATGAGGAAGCCGTGCGGCTTTCAGGCGTGCCGGTGCGGCGTTACAAGCTCCTTGCCTATACGCTGAGCGGATTCACAGCCGCCATCAGCGGGATTGTCCTCTCCTCACGCCTCATGTCCGGCCAGCCCAACGCCGGCATCGGCTTTGAACTGGATGCCATTGCTGCCGTCGTTCTGGGCGGAACGAGTATTGCCGGCGGGCGCGGCTCAATCGTCGGCACTCTGATTGGCGCGCTCACCTTGGGGATACTGAACAACGGGCTGAACCTGATGGGCGTATCGCCCTATACGCAGAAAGTTCTGAAGGGCATAATCATCCTGCTGGCCATCTACGCCGGTTCCTTCAAGCGCAACCGCGATTGAGATTAGTGGCTGGCGTCCTCCACCACCAGCCCCTTGGCAGCGTCGGCATGGGCGAGAACCACACTCCCGGCACGCTTCTTCCCGGGCCGGGTTGCGCCCCGCCCGACGAGGAATCGTCCGTCTGGCAGGCCCGCGAGCCCCAGGGCACCGTCGAACTCATACTTCCCAAGGAGGTGGAACGCTGCATCCGTCTTAAGGAGGACCTGGGGTTTCCCGTAACAGCCGAACCACCAGCAGCCGTTGATGAACTCCGCCGTCTGAATGCCTTTCTCCGTGTAGCCGCTCGGGATGACGTGCTTCTGGACGAACCGGAAGTCCGCGTCATACTCGAACACGTAATTCTCGTTCACCCCGGGCGGCAGGCCCCCCACGACCATGAAGTGGCCGGCATGCCAGCCGATGCCGCCCGCGCCATGCACCGCCTCGGGCACTTTATGGCGGCCAGTCTCCTTCAGGCTCTCGGCGTCATACTCGTAGACCCAGGAATCAGCTTTTCCCGCCGGTTCGTTGAACTTCCCGAGGTTGACCGCCACATAGAGCTTGCCTTCGTGGTAGCAAAGGTCCCCGTGGTGATAAGCCACCGGCACTTGCTTCAATATCATCCCCGTGGCGTCTGTCTTGAGGAGGGCGTCTGTGAATGACCAGTAGATTATGCCTTGGCCGTTGATGCAGATGCCCTGGAGATGGTTCGAGTAGGTTCCCTCGCACTGGGCCGGACGATAAGCGGCACGCTCGCGCTGAAGCGCCAGCAGCCGTCCCGGGCAGTCCGTGTAGAAGCGGTCAACCCTCATGTCGAGCAGCCGTTTCAGCTCTGCCTCATCATTCACCGTCCATACGCCTGCTTCCAATCCAGCTGCGTGAATCGCCCGTACCCGTTCTTCGCTGATCACACTGCGGTGCAGCACCAGCGCCTGGAATCCATGCTGCCGGGCAACGCGAATGTCTTCATTGACGTCCGTCTGGTTTCGGTCATAGAACACTGGAGCTCCGGGCAACAACTGCTTCGCCTGGATCATATAGGCAAGCGTGCTGTCGTTGAAGCCGACCCAATTCTCGGCTCCGAGTCGTTTCACCAGCTCGACCGCGTCGGCCACGCAGTCCATCTTGGGCTGGATTGAAAGCCGTGTCCGGCTTTGGGTCATGATGAGCCGGAGCACTTCTTCCAGCAGGGGCATGGTGTGCTGCGGGCACTCGGTGAGGGTCTGGCCGTGCTCGCGCCGGAAAGCGGCCGCCACATCCACCGCCCGCAGCTCCTCATAGGTGGATCCAGACACGACCAGGTCCTTGTCTCCCACTCGACCGGTGGTTCGGTCATGGCTGACGACCAGTTTGCCGTCCCGGGTGCGGCGCACATCCAGTTCGATCCAATCTGCGCCCAGCTCCAGGGCGCTTCGGAAGGCCGGCATGGTATTCTCCGGATGCGCGCCCCCGTTGCCACGGTGGGCGGTGACTCCGTTGTGCAGAAATTCGTCCCCGGGGCCGGCCAGAACGCCCGCTACGCCGGCCAGCAGCATGGCTGCAAACACCAACAACGTCGTTGGCCTCATTGGTTCACCTCGACTCGATTCCGGATAGGCATCATAACAGCAATCTAAGTAACCGCATCGCCCGTCCCCAGACAACCCTTTTTCCCGCGCTCGTGGCAAGGAATGTCGATCGGCCGTTCGGCTGGAGCCCAAAGAACGTTGTACAAGGCGTGACTACCAGTACTGCCTTGGCGAAGGCGGCCCACACCACCCCTCAGTGCGAGTGCTCAAGCTGCGCGCGACACCGCCCCGCCCGCTCCCGGGCTTTCTTCTTCCAGCTGCCCCGCTATGCGCCTACAATGAACGAAGTTTTACGCGCCGTGAAATAGCATCGGGATGAATCAGAATGCCTCCAGCTCAGACCTGTTCCTGCTTACCGGCGCGCGCGGGGCGGGCAAGACCAGCCTGCTTCAGAAGCTGGTCGAGACCGCCATACAGGCCCGCTGGACAGTGGGCGGCCTGCTTTCGCCTCCAAGACTGGCGAATGGACAGAGAACCGGGATTTATGTAATGGACGTGGCTTCAGGGACGCGCCGCCTCTTGGCCAGCCGCATTGTCGGGGAGCTCAGCGGGCCTCAGATCGGTCAGTGGACTTTTGACAGCGAGTCTCTCACGTGGGGGAATGTCCTTCTTAAGAATGCGCCTGCGTCCGACTTGTTTGTCCTGGACGAGCTTGGCCCATTGGAATTTGATCGCCGGCTGGGCTGGACTGCGGCCTTCGATCTTCTGGCAAAGCCTGCATCCAGCCGGCTGGCAATCGTCGTTGTTCGCCCGGCGTACGCAAAGGCATTTCGACAGCTCTGCCCTCGGGCAGAGACCGTAACCATCGGGCACCCCGCAGAAATTGACCGACTGGCGCGGCAATTCCCCTCGGCTCGCTACAGGTCCCTGTTCCCGTCGAATCTTTCCACGCCTGGCCCGAGGATGCCCGGTTCATAGACTAACTCGGCTCGCTTATCAATGAACTGGGCTAGGATGCTCACCGCAATTTCCAGAACACTCTGCGAGCGAATCTTGATTCCCACCGGGCAGGCTACCCGTTGCAGTTCGGCGGGCGTGGCGAGCTTCTCCTCGAGGAAATGCTCGAAGATCGTGCGCGCTTTGCGCGCGCTGCCAATCATGCCGAGAAAGAAGAACGGCTTGCGCAGCCACTCCTTGAGTACCAGCGCGTCATGCCGATGCCCGCGCGTGACGATCAGCCCAAAGCTCGGCACCGCTGGCAGCGGCAGCGCCAGCATTTCTTCCCACACCTGGGCTTGCAGCGAGACTTCCGTCGGGAAGAACTGATGATTGGCCAGCGCGGGCCGGTCGTCCAACACCGTTACGCTGAAGTCCAACTGCAACGCCAGCGGCGCCACCGCCTGGGCGATGTGACCGGCACCGGCTATCCACAGCGCGCATGGGGGGGTAACGGTTTCGCCATAAAGCAGATCCGGCGTCTTGCCCGGTTCTGCCTTGCCCGGCTCGAGTTGGCTGATCGAGAAGTCGCTCCTCACCCCCCACGCGAGCGTGCGCTGGCGTCCGGCCAGCTCCGCCCAGAACGGCTCCCCGGCTCCTGACGCATGGGGCAGGATCAATCCGCTTACCCTGCCGCCGCACATCAGACCGTCGTCCCAGCCGAAGTCGTGGTCGAGGTCCAGGTCGAACGTCGCCGCCTGACCGGAGCGCAGCGACCGCATGGCCCGCTGCTGGATCTCCGCCTCCAGGCAGCCGCCGCCGAGGGTGCCTTTGATGCGACCATCCGGGTAGAAGAGCGCCTTGGCACCGGCCTTCTGCGGACTGGACCCTTTTGCGCCCGAGATGATGCCGAGCGCGACCGGTTCGCCGCTGCGCGCGGCCTCGGCGAGGGCCTGGAAGATGATGTTTCGCATGAGCCACCGGAGAATACCCAGTCCTGCGCGACAGGCAAGCCACCGGCATCACTCCGCTTGCCGCAAGCGCCTGAGCGCCGTCTGGCCCCTCCCATGAACCCGGGAAACATCCAAGACCCAACATCGAACATCCAGCAGCGAACTCTGACTGGGAGTCTCTGGGGCTGCTATTGGTTGTTGGAGGTTCTTGAACGGTTCAGGAGATCCCAGCGCGAAAGGCACCTTGCGGCGAATTCTCTCCCCGCAAGCGACGAGAGGGAGGAGCGGGGAGGTGGACACTGTGAAAGTTACATTGACGCCCAAGGGCTGGCGATATATTCCTGGCAATATAACACGGTCAGAACAACCAGCCGCATGACATGGGAAAGGAATTGAATTGGATATGAGTCACTCGAGGCACTTGATCCTCCCCTGCCTGTTGGCGGCCCAAGCCGCCCTGGCGAGCAACACGTTCAGCTGGCAGATCACCACCGACACCTACCTCGACAGCCTCAACCCCACACGGAATTACGGTCTGTCCGGCTCGGACAAGGTCGTCCTCAACAACACGGGCACTTCTGTGTGCCGGACGCTGTTCGATCTCCCCACCAGCCTCTGGTCCTACGCCCCGGGCGACATCCTGTCCGCCTCCGTCTCCTTCTATGTCTGGAACGACAGTTCGGCCGGCTACAACGTCTCTCTCCTTCCCCTGACGACCGCATTTGTCGAGGGCAACAACACCACCGGCGCCACCTGGCTCACCTACGACGGTGCCCACTCCTGGACCACCGCCGGCGGCGACTTCGATTCCGCCCATTCCGTCGTTGGCACGAGAGGCCCCACGGGTGTCAACCCCAACGACGCCAACGGCCGCTTCTTCACCTTCGACATCACGTCTCTGCTGTCCGACCCGACGGCCGCCTCAGAACTCCAGAACTACGGCGCCATGTTGAGCATTGATTTTGGCCAGGCACTACCCCCCAGCGGCCAGCGCTTCGACTCGTTTACGAGCGCCAACAGCACCGGCTACACGGCTCCCTACCTCCCGTCCTTCCAGGTGACCGTCGTGCCCGAGCCCTCAATCCCGGCGCTGGCCGCGCTCGGCCTCGCCGCCATCACCCGCCTCCGCAGGCAACGCAAAGCGCGGTCCTAAGCGAACGCCCGGATGCTGCAAGCACTCAATGAGGTGACGACCACCGCTGATGGCGCCCGGCAATCCCCGCACCATCCCCCGGCGTTCACCCTCATCGAGCTGCTGGTAGTCATTGCCATCGTCGCCATTCTGGCCGCGTTGCTCCTGCCGGCGCTGGCCAAAGCCAAAGCGCGTGCCACAAAAACGCAGTGCGTCGCCAATCTCCGCTCCTGGGGCCAGGCGTTCTACCTGTATGCGAACGATCACAACGGCTGCCTGCCGCACACTGACGACGAGGGGCGCAACAACCCGCCCTTCACCTCCGACTCCAACCACCCGGAGCACGAATCCGGCTACGTGGATGTCCTGCCCCCTTGCATGGGCCTGACCGCCTGGCGCGACTACACCAACGGACAGAAGCCGACCGCTGGTGTCTGGCAATGCCCCTCCGCCAAACCCCTGCCGGACTCGGCTTACAACTCGGCCTTCAAGCCTTCCTCCCAGGGTTACCACAGCTACGTCATGAACTCCTACTTGGAGCACGATTTTCTCTACGGCCTGCCGTTCGGTGCCGCCACCCAGCCTAGCTTCTTGAAGCTGGAGAAATGCGCGTGCCTGCCCAAAACCATCCTCATGTTCGAGCAAACACTCGACCCGAGCCAGGGCTACGGCCAGGCGGGTGGGTTCGATACCGCGGGCCGCTACACCGCCGAGGACCCCCGCGCGCTGGGCGAACGCCATCCGCGCCAGCGCGCCGGTCTCGCCGGCAACGTCCTCTACCTCGACACCCACGTCGGCTGGCGCGATGACCTGTGGAACAAAGCCCTCACCAACCCCCGCATCCCCAAGCGAGGCGACCTGACCTGGTTCCCCTACGAATACTGATGAAAGCACCCCACGCCCTCTTGCTGACGGTCGTATTCGCCGCGGAATCCGCCTGCGCCGTCACTAACACGCTCACTATCACCAACACCACGTACCTCGACAGCCACGTCTCCAACCAAACCCTTAACTACGGCCACGCCCACACCGTCAAGGCCCTCGTCAACAGCAACGTCACCGGCGACGGCTCCATGTGCCGAGGGCTCCTTCAATTACCTCCGCAGATATGGGCCTATCCCCCGGAGGCGATCCTCTCCGCCACCGTCGCCTTCTACGTGTGGCAGGACAACAGCGGCGCCCGCAACGTCACCCTCTATCCTCTCACGCGAGCCTTCGTTCCGGGCACCGGCTCGGGCACCGCGCCCGCCGACGGCGCAACCTGGCACACCTGTGACGGCGCCAACCCCTGGACCCATCCCGGCGGCGACTTCGATCCCGCCCACTTTGTCGTCGGCGTCAAAGGCAATATCCTCGACCCCGACCTCAACGACCGCTTCTTCTACTGGGACATCACCGCGCTGCTCAAGGACGACGCCACGCGGGCCGCCCTCCAGGACTACGGCGCGATCCTCAAAATGGACGAGACCCCGCCGCCCGCCACCGGTTCGCCCCGCGCCCCCTTCACCAGTGCCTATGACCCGAGCTACCCGCCGCCCTACTGGCCCACCCTCCAATTCACCATTGCGCCCACCTTGGCCAACGTTTCGGTCGCCGGCGGGGCCATCGCCTTTGCCATTAGCAATCTCTCCGTTGGGTCCGCCAATACCATCGAGCGCTCGTTTGACCTCGCCACCAACGACTGGACTGCGGTTTCCTCCTTCGTCGCCGCCAGCACCGCGACCAATTGGTCCGAAACCCTGCAAGCCGGATGGACCAAAGCCTTCTACCGCCTCCACACCCAGCCATGAACGCCAGCCCAGCCGAAGAGTCCCTCGCCCAGCCCGCAACCGCTCCGCCCGCCGCCCGCATGGGGACCAGGCACTGGGTCTTCATCGGCTCCATGGTCGCGCTCGACTTTGCCACCGGCCAGCTCACCAAATCCATCCTGCAGGCCTCAGGCGTCAGCAACTTCATCCGCCTCGACATGTTCATCCCGGTCACCCTCTGGATGCTGACCCGGCTGGTCGTGGACCGCTTCGGCGTCCTCACCGCCTACCAATTCGCCTGGGGCGTGCTGGCCATCTTCGCCTTCCCGGGCACGATGCTGCCCGGCCCCCTCAAGCTCATTCCTGCCGTTATGCAGGGCCTCATCCACGATGCCGGCTTCTCCCTTCTGCCCCGTTACCCTCGCGCCCGGGTCTTCGTCTCCGCCGTGGTCGGCGGCCTCGTCAGCAAAGTCGCCGTTACTGCTCTGCGCGTCCAGGTCCTCGGCCTGCCCTGGACCAAGGTCACCCAGGCCCTGTTCGGCGTACAGGCCCTGACCTCCATCCTCGTGAGCGCCGCCGCCGCCGCGTTGGCGCTAGTCGTATGGTCTCGCATCCGCAACCTGCACATCACCCGCTTGATGAGCGTCCGGGCCTGATCCGCACCCGGCAGTTGGCCTTTCAGGCCGCCGGCGCCGACGCCCCGCTCCTCCAGGACATCTCCCTCCAGATCGAGGCGGGCGAGCGCGTCGGCATCATCGGCCCTTCCGGCTCCGGCAAGACTACTCTTGCCCTCCACCTCGCCGGCCTCCACCGCGTTGCCCTCCTCGGCCGGACCTCCGGCTCCCTCTGGCTCCAGGGCCGCGATTGCACGCGCTCCGGCTGCGAAGGCTTCGCCGGTGTTGTCCTGCAAAACCCTGAAATCCAGCTCTTCGGCGAAACCGTCGAGGAGGAAGTCCTGCTCAGCCTCCAACAACGAACCGGGCACTTCGATCGCCAGCGCGAACTCCGCCGCTGGCTGAGCCTCTTCGACCTCGACACTGTGCGCGAGCGTCGCGTGGCCACGCTGTCGCTGGGGTGGAAACAACGCCTCTCCGTGGCGAGCATGCTGGCGCTCGACCCGAAAATCCTCCTGCTTGACGAGCCCACCAGCTATCTCGACGAGCCCACCGCCGACCTCCTGTTTGACGTGCTGGCCGCGCAAGCGAAGGAGGCCGGGCTCACGGTCTTGCTGATCGAGCACGATCTTCCCCGGCTCGTGCCCTGGGCCTCGCGGTTGCTGGCTCTGCGGCAGGGCAGGGTCGTGTTCGATGGTTCCCCCGCAGGCTATTCCGCGCCATCCCGGCCTTTTCCTGAGCCCGCCGGCGCGGCTGCGGCACCGCCTGGCCCCGGTGGCGCCGAGCGCCTGCTCTCGGTTGAAAGGGTCAGCTTCGCTTACAACGGTCAAGGGGCTGCCGTGGCGGACATATCGCTCTCCGCGGCGCCGGGCGAGATCGTTGCCCTGGTCGGCCCGAACGGCTCCGGCAAAAGCACGCTGCTCAACTTGATCAAGGGTCTGCTTGAGCCTGACGAAGGTCGGATCGTCTGTGCCGCCCCCGGCTCGCGCCTGGACGCCGTAGGCTTGGTCTTCCAGAATCCGGACAGCCAACTGTTCGCCCATTCGGTCATGGAGGAGTGCTCGTTCCTGCCGCGCAATCAAGGCTTCGCCCCGCACGAGATCACCCGCCGGACCCACCACGCGCTGACCCAGGTGGAATTGCAGTCGCAGGCCGGGCGAGCGCCCTTTTCACTCAGCTACGGCGAGAAGCGGCGCCTCACGCTGGCCTCGACGCTGGCCGGACGTTCGACGGTTCTGTGCCTGGACGAACCTACGGTGGGCCTCGACCGCGAATGCCTCGCCCGGGTGGCCGGAATCCTCAGGCAAGTCAGCGCCCGGGGCGGAGCCGTGCTGCTGGCATCCCATGACCATGCCTTTGTGAAAGCTGTGGCCACCCGCGTGGTTGCACTGCGCGCGGGTCGCATCATGGCTGAGGCCGGGCTGCCGGGGGGGCTGGTATGACCCGCGCGTGGTGGACCAAACTGCACCTGCTCACCCGCCTGGCGCTGTTTCTCATCGTCTGCGCGCATGCCGCCGCGGGGCGGGCGTTCGGGCCGCAGTTGCTCCTGTGCGGCGGACTTCTCCTGCTCCTGTTTGCGTGCGGCGCGGCCGGGCCTCATGCCCGGCTGCTCCTTTGGGCTCACCTGCTGGGATTGCCGGCCACCGTCCTGCTCTTTCTCGCCATTGGATGCGAAACCGCGCGCGCCTGGCCGGAGGCCCTTTCCTGGGGCCTGGTCGAAGCCCTCAGGTATGCCTTGCGCCTGGAGTGCCTTTTACTCGCCAACCTCCTGTTCATCGGCATCACCAGCCCGCAGGAGATCGTTGCCCTGTTCTCGCGCCGATGGGTGCCGCCCGCCGTGGGGACGCTGCTGTCCACCGCCGTGCGTTTCCTGCCGCTTTCCTTCACCGAAGCCCGGCGCATCTACGACATCCAGCGCTGCCGCGGGCTGCGCTTGCGGCCCTGGGCTCCGCGGACCTGGCTGCCCATCATGGTCCCGTTGTTCGTGTCTCAAATGTGCCGGGCGCACGACACCTCTGTAATGCTCGTCGTGCGGCGCCTGACCACGGGCGCCCGGAGCCCGGCGCCGCGCAAGCTCGGACCGGCCGACTGGCTCCTCCTGGGGCTGGGGCTCGCCACCTGCATCCCCATCTTGCTATAAAGAACCAACACTATGCCGATGAATCGCGAAATCCTGTCGCGCCTCCTGGCGCAACTGCCCCCGCCGGCGCCGCGATTGCAGGAACTGCATGTCTCCCTGCACTGGATCATTGCCCGGTGCGACCGGTATGCCATGGCGACGTTCTTCCGATCCGGCTATCCCACCGACGCCTGCGGTCAAACCTCCTACCTGGGCGACCAGCTCGGACGGTCGGTCGCCGAGATTGCCCACCAGTTCGCCGATTCCCCCGATCCCCTGCGCCTGAGCCTCGTCATCGCCTGCCTCAACGGCTCCCTGCCGCTTTCCCAGGACCTCTTCGAGGCCAACGCCGTGGATCCCTTTGCCGAAATGGTGCGGCATTGCCGGACATGCTTCATCGGGCACTTCCCCCAGGCGGAAGCCTGGCGCGGCCAGGGCCATCCGGTCTCCATCATCGAGCTGCAGCCGCGCAACGGTGATATCGCCTGGGCCGACTCCAAGCCCGTTCTCCGCGGCGCCGAAATCGTCTTCATCACCGGCTTGACCCTCCTGAATGGCACCTTCCTGGAAGTCCTCGACCGCACGCCCCATGCGCGCTACCGCGTCCTGCTCGGGCGCACCGTGCCCTTTAGCCCGCTGTTCTTCGAGTATGGGATGCACCTGGTCGGCTCGACTCACGTTTCCGACGCCGCCCTCGCGCTGCGCTACTGCCAGCACGGGGGGACGAGCGTTCGCGAAGCGCCGCCGGGCGCCTTGCGCAGAGTCAACCTCACCAACCGGCCCGAGTTGAAAGTCGAACTGGCCCGCCTGACACAGCCACCCCAGTGACCACGCGCGTGCCCCGTCCCTCAGCGCCTTAAAAGGCCTCGCAGCTCCCGAAACCCCTCCTGGACCGCCGCGCGGCTGCGCTCCTCCATCCGCCGATACAGTGCTACCACCCGCTGCCCCGTCTGCGTCAGGATCGCGCCGCCCCCGGTCTTGCCTCCGCGCTGGCACACCACCACCGGCGACCGAAACCGCTCATTCAGGCTTTGCACATGCTTCCAGGCCGTCATGTAAGCCATGCCCATCCGGCCTGCCGCCGATCGCAGACTGCCCGTCTCGCCGATCAACTCCAGCAACTGAACGCGCCCCGGCCCCAGCGCCGCGTCCCGGCCGCGCATGACGCGCAGCCGCGGCAGCACTGACACCGGCAAGGCAACCTGTTTCCGCTTTCGCATAACGCTCGAGCGCAGGGTAGCCTCGGGGTTCCTCAAAAGGCGAGCCTCTTCGCAGAGCGCGGAGGCAATCAGGGTCAATTGGCGGCAGATTCCGGTTGAAAAGCGAGCGCCCCTGCCCGGGAATCAACCCATACGCCTGCCGCGCTCCCATGGAACGCGGGAAAGCTTGTCACAAACGCACCATTCAGCCACCGGGGGCCAACTGGCAGCGACAAACCAGGGCGCGCGTGCTCTCCGAAATGAACTGCATGATTGCGGCTTGGCTTTGGACTCCCTCACACAACCCATCAATTCATAGGCACTGCTCATCCATTCCGCTGACATCAATTCCCCTGACTTTCTTGCACAACTCCCCAATTCATTGGCTTTGCTGATACTGCGAGCCGGAACTTGCCTGGGCGCCGGCCTCCGGCCTATCGCCGATGCCCCCCACCGTCCCCATCCCTCACCCCACCGTCTCCTCACCGTTACCTCACCGTTGAACCTCTGCAAACCTTGCAGAGGTTCAACGGTGAGGTAACGGTGAGGTAACGGTGAGGTGAGCCGGGGGAGAGCCGGAGGTGGCGGCGGGCGCCTGGCTTGGCCCGGTTTCGCCAAAAGGGGGCTTCGTCTCGGTTGATCAGGGCCATTTCCGGGCATTTCCGGCCTTCCCCACCCGCGCCGGTCATTCACAGGGCTTGATTTCCTCCATGACCCCGGTGTGCCATTTTGGCTCAGTTTGGGAGAGGATGGCCGGGTGGCCCCTTGGGGCACCAGAGAGAGCAGGTAGAGAGCAGGTAGCTGACACATAGGGGGCAGGCAGGGCGGGTGAAATAGCGGGTTATGGCTGGCGGGCATTGCGGGCAGTAAGAGCCGCAGGACCTCGCGCACTTGGTCCAGCGGTTTAAGCTTTGGATTTGGAGTGATCAGGTCCCGCCGTCTCACCATCGCGGAGGTGGAATGCCTCCACTTTGGCCGGTGATTTTATATTTGCATCAGCCCCGGAGCGGGCGCAGGCTCGCGGGGATGCCAGTTGCGAGGCCCCATTCGGTTCCCAGGCCGGTGCTCGCCCCAGCGCCAGCTCTGCCGCGTTGCTCACACCCGGCGCTCGGCTCGCACCCCGGCGGCCGTCGCCCCGATACTCTACACTGTAGCCCCGGCGCCGTGGGCTCAGCGGTTCAGTTCAACCGCAATGTATCCGCCATGCCCTCCATCCCCTCACGAACCTCCAATGCTCCCCTGCATCCGGGCACGGCGGATACATTGCTTTTGCGTTGGGCGCACTTGGCATGAACTTCAAACAACGCATTCTGACCTACGCGGCCGTGGCGGTGATTCCCCTTACACTGTATTTTGTTCCTTGGCGCGTTATGAATGGACCAAAGGCCGGTTACGTGGTTTCTCCATACTGGCGACCGGTTATCTATGATGAGGGCGGTCCGTTGCGACCGTTTCTTCTATATGCAGAGTGGGGAGTCTTGGCGGTTGGCTACGTCCTGCTATTCTTTTGCCTGCGAGGCAAGAAACATCACGACCCATGAGTTCCTTGCCCAACCATCCGGCTGCAGGCAAGGCCGGGATCGCGCCCCTGTTGGCAATCGGACATCACTGGCCCGGCCTGCCTGAGCCGGGTCGTTCGGCGGACTTGCTATGACTGACGCGTGCGAGAGCTTCCGAAAGAAGGTGGATGACATCTTCCGAGAACTGGCAGGTGCTGAGCGTGCTAAGTGGGTTCAGGCCGGCGTGCCTTCTCGCTGCATGGCTCAGATTGCCAAGGCCGTTAGTTCTGAATCTGGATACCCACAACAGGTCGGGTGGGACATTGGAATTAATGTCGCAGATTGGCAGGCTGACGCAGCTTTCTTGGTCGCTCTGCACTTGTTTCCAGAGCGGTTCACGGACGAGGAGATTGACGAGGCAGTCCGCAGCTTGCTGATTCACGTGCCCGCGCACGTCATTGCCGCTGCGAGGCTGGCCGGCCACCCCGCGGAGGACATTTTCGCAGAATTAGAAGGGCGCCCCGAACCCCTGCTATGAGACGCGTCAACTGTTTTGTTTGATTTCTTCTACATTTC
>CAZDOO010000061.1:0-35886 GCA_964507045.1 uncultured Verrucomicrobiota bacterium
CAATGTGTCAACCGATTCCGAGCCTTTTTTCTCTCAGAATTAGTTATGCACTACACTGGTGGAGCGCTTCGCCCAGCCGGTTATGGATGCTGGCGTCATCCGGGATGAGCCGGAGAGCATCCTGGTAGAGGCGGATGGCCTCGTCCGTCTGGCCTTTGCCAAGGAGAGCGTTGCCGAAGTTGTAGTAGGCGGCGGGGAATTGCGGATTGAGGCGGAGGGCTTCCTGAAACTGGTTCAGCGCCTCGTCGGATTGGCCCAGGATGACGAGGGCGCTGCCCAGATTGTTGTGCGGTTCGGCGTAGCCCGGTTCGAGGCGGATGGCTTCCCGGTAGTGAGCCAGGGCCTCGGCTGGTTGGCCCTGACTGACGAGGGCGCTGCCGAGGTTATTGTGTGCCGCCCAGCAGGCTGGATTCACGGCCAGCGTGGCGCGCCAAAGCGCTTCGGGATCGGCGTAAAGCCGCGACTGCCGCCAGGTCAACCCACCCAGAACAACGACGAGCACCGCCGCCCCAAGCCGCCAACTTAAGGCGTTGAACCTGGAACCCAGAATGCCTGCCACCAGCGCAACCGGTCCGATCATCGCAAAATACTGCCAGTGATCGGCCACCAGTGAAACGGTCATGAAGCCAATGTTCACGAATCCCAACACCGGGAGCAGCAGCACCAAGTAGTAACCTCCACATACTAATCCCGCCTTGCCCCAGCTCCCACGATACCGCCAGCACAACAGCAAGCCGCCCAGCGCCAGGAGTCCCGGCACGTAGGACAGCACATTCGTTGCCGCTACTTCCCACCGTGGATAGATGGGCACCAGGTTCAACGGCAGCAGCAGCTTGTACAGGTAGAACCACACCGCCCAGCCCGCGCCGGCCAGCCGCGACCAGAGGCTGTCCTGCCGCACGATCTGCAGCTCGTTGACATGACGCTCGAACCAGACGGTGATCAGGCCCAGGACGAGCGCCGCGGCGAAGAACGGCGCGCTGCGCCACACATCCCGCCAACTCACCCGTACCCGCTGCCACCAGGCCAATCCCAGCAACACCAGTGGCAAGGGCGCTACCGCCGTCTTGCTCAGCAGTCCCAGCACGAACGCCGCGAGCGACAGCACGTACCAAAGGCGCCGCGGGAGGGGCGAGGGCTGAAGCTTTGGGTCGGACCGCAGGAAGCACAGGAGGCTCAGGAGGTAGAACAGCATGGCGAGGACATTCTTGCGCTGGGAAATCCAGGCCACCGATTCCACGTTGACCGGATGGAGGGCGAAGAGCGCCGCGCCCAGCCAGGCGCCCGGGAGGCGCAGGTGCCGCAGCACCCGCCAAAGCAACAACGCGCTGCCCGCGTGCAGCAAGACGTTGAACCAGTGATACGGGGCGGGATTGAGCCCCCAGAGCTTTCGCTCCAGGTGGAAGGTGGTGAATACCATCGGGTAGTATTGGATCGCTTCCCGCGAGAACCAGATCTGCTTCCAGGCGTCCGGGGCGACGATCTGGCGATTGTCGGTGACGTGGCGTTCATCATCCCAGATGAAGCCAGCCCGCCGCACCGGCAGGTAAGCCAGAATCGTCACCAGCACCAGCAACAGGGCGGGTAGCCACGCGGGGAAACGCGGGCCAGCCGTCGCGGGGGCACCAGCCCTGGTCAGCGCCGGTTTGGCTTTGGTCGCTGGTTTGCGCATAGGATTCCCGCAGAACTATGGTCTAGCCCCAGGAGATCGAGAGCTCTTGCACGGCCGTCTTGTAGTTGGAAGGGCGGGGCGTTGACAAGCTTGATCGTCGGGACTGGGCAACCCCCGGCCACTCCGTACACAAGCAGGGCCGGGTCATCAGACCCGGCCCTGTGAACTATATCTCGTTACCGAAGCCGCAGGCTATTCGCTCTTGATGCGATAGAATCCCTGCGTGCCGGCGGAGACCGAGAAGGTCCCGCTGCCGGTGGAATTCGTTTGAGCGCGCGTCCAGCCGGAAAGGGGCGCGTTGACCGTCGGCGAGGTCAGCAGGACGAATTGCGTGCCGGAACCGCTGTTGTAGCTGATGGTATAGCTGGTGGCGGGAGCGCCCACCGGCACGATGCTGGTGATCTTGGCCGCGGCCAGCGATGCGGCCAGTTGCACGACGCGGACGTTGTCGTAGATCACGCCGCCGTCGTTTTCGCCGACGGAGTCGTAGGCGTCGCAGTTGCCGAGCATGATGTTGCCGCTGGTGAACGCCGTGGTGTTGGTATAGCTGAAGATAACGGTCTGGTTAATCTTCAGGGTGACCAGGTTTCCGACCTGGCTGATCTCCACATCCGCCCAATTGAGATTGGTGGGACTGGAGGTTTGCGAGGGCGCGCCGGCGAAGGCATAGCACGTTGATTTCAAGATGCCGGTCAGCGTCGAAGCGCTCCGCGAGTTGAGCGGGGTGGGATTCCTGCCGGTCGTGGTCGGGGCGCTGTATAAGGCGTAATCCCCCAGGGCCGCCGCGTCGGTCTCGACCCCGTAGAACAACCCGTCGAAGGTCCAGCCCGTCGGGTCCACCCCCGCGAAGCTGTTCGTGCTGTTGCGGAACCAGTTGGTTTGGTTGCCGGAATGATTGATGCCGAACAGGGCGTATTCGGTCGTGCCGCTGCCGGGGGCAATCAGATACATGTCAAAGCGCAAGGCGAAGTTACCCGAGAAACTCTTGTTCTTGGGATACAGGTTCAAGGCGGCCGCCGCCGGGGTGAGGTCCGCTTTGTTCACTTGCACAAACAGCCCATGCGTGTCCGAGCCTGAGTGCGGCGCCGCTGGTATCGCTCCCCAGGAATAGGTGGAGTAGTCGTAAGCAAAGGTCGCCAGGTAGTCATTGTCCGCTGCGTTGGTAGAGGCGTAGCGGAGCGTCCAGTTCGCCGAGCTGTCGGTGTTGAAATTGTCCGAGAACAGCACGGTTTCCGCCGGCAACTCGTCGTCCACGATGGTGGCCGTGGCCGAGGGCGAGGTCGTCCCCACGGTGTAGTCCGAGCCCGTGGCGACGGTGCAGATGATGGTCTGGTCGCCTTGCAGCAGGGCATCGTTGACCGGGTTGACGTCGAAATCCACGGTGGTGGCTCCCATCGGCATAGTGACCCCGGTGGTGGCAGTGTGGCGGGACGTCGCTGCGGTGCCGGAGTAGCTCAGATTGACCGGGAAGTCGGCCGCGTCGAGGTTGCCGTAGCGCGTGAGGCGGAATCTCACGTAATCAGTGGGCAGGCGTTCGTACATGGAGCCTTGCACGGTCGAGATGTCAATCGTGGGGGTATCGTTGTCGGCAATCGTTATGGTTGCGCTGCCCGCGCCGATATAATTGGTGCCCTCGCTGATCGTCAGGATGGCCGTCTCGGGGTATTCCGAGATGCTGTCGTCAATCGGGGTGAGGGTGACCGTGGTTGAAGTCTCATTCACGGCCAAGGAAGCGGAGCCCGGGAGCGTCACATAATCCGAGCCGTTGGAGGCGGTGCCGCTCATGGTGTAGTAGATCGTGACGGCCGGACCAGGTTCGCTGCGGGTGATAGTAAACGTGCCCGACGTCGGGCCAGTTTCCGAAGCCGTCGCTGTGGTCGCCGAGACGGTCACGACGCTGGGGAAGTTGGTCACGCGCACATTGTCGAACAATGTAAAACAGAGATTTGTCCGGTTAGGATCCGTCGAGGCGCCTGAGTTACTGTCGAAATGGGAGAATACAAGGTTGCCGCCACCCAGGTTGCCTGCGTCAGTTGTGTCAGCGGTGGCAATGAGGTGCTTATCTACTGTGTAGGTGATGACGGTAGCCACCTTCTTGATGGCCACATCGTGCCAGCCAAACGCGAGCGTGCCCGGCTTATTGGTGCCTGGTCCAAATGGCGCGATTGAGTTGGTCTGCTGCGGGTAAAGCGCGAGTTGAGCCGCCGGCACGGTTGAGGATGGGAAGTTGGTTACGTAGTAGTTGCCGCCGCCATTCTCGGCGCGTGAGCCGCAGAAATAAACCAACGCGGTATTTGTGTCCGTCCGAATGATATGGTCAGCGTCCTGATAAGAGGCTGACACATTCGGAGCATACATGCGATAGTCGGCGGTAGAACCACCGTCCACTGTGGCTCCGACGATCACACTGTCAAAAGTCCCGCCAGCCGCTTGTGCCTTGGTTCCCGCGGTGCCATAGCCGGCGCCACCAAACTGGGTTGTGCCGCTGCCGCCGCCTGGGCACGGGCCGTTAAAGTTCATCCACATGTCACAGTGCATCTCGAAGTTCTCGGTAATGGAGAAGTTGAGAGGCGAAACGCTGATACCGCTGGGAAACGCCTGCACCGCTGTGACAAGGTTGGCGGCTAATTTCAAGCCGTGGGTGGTCCCGCCTGTCGAATGTGGTGCCGATGGGATTCCTACGGTGCTGTAATCGAAGAAGGTATCGGCGAAATTGACGCCACCAATGGTGTTGGTCACAAAGTTCCCCGAATTCGATTCGAAGTCTTCAGAATAAACCTGCGTCTGCGCCTGTGAGGCGACGATAGTTGCCAGAAGGCTGCCGGCAACTGCCAGCGCCAATACCCAGCCGCGCGGGATGGATTGAATGAGGAGGTTGTTTGCTCTTTTCATAGGAGGTTTGTGTATGTTTTTAGCACGAAGAGGACGATGAAAGCTCACGCCACTCGTGTTCATTAGCATGTAGGTTGCACTGCATTACTAGACTCACATATTTATGTGAGATCCGCAAGCGGGAAATGCAGTGTCAAAACAGGGTCATAGCGGGCGCGTGGCCCCTGGCCTCGTCAGGGAAGCAGGCACCTGCGCGAGCGGTGACTTCGGTCACGGGATACTTAGGCTCGCGGGGACGCTTGCCCGAGCCACGCCTGCGAATTCAGGGTCTTGATCAGCTCATCGAGTTTGTCGGCGAGGGCCCGGACCTCGGTCTGCGTGAGCCGGTTGGAGACGTTCAGGCACGGCGTATAGCCGTCAACTCTCAACGCTCGCCAGCTAAGGTGAACCACCAAGTAGTCCGTCCTTAACCCCTGCTATACCCCTCCTAAACCCCTCGTATGCCCCTCGTATTTTAAATACGAGGGGCATACGAGGGGTTTAGGAGGGGCTTACTAGGGGTTATTGCGAGTTTACGCACCGTTTGGCGTTTGGCAGCAGGTGTTTGACCCGCTCATCGTTTGGCTAATCTCTGGCTGAATGCCGAGCCTGAGGATTGCTATGGTGTGGGGCCATGAAGATTCGCGATTTACCATGTCCCGCACGAAGTCCCAACAGGCCGGTGCGCGGGCATCCTGCCCGCTTAGGCCATCCGGACTATGCAAGCGGGCAAGATTCCCGCACGCGGGCCTCCCAGGTATAAAGCGTTCGGGCTAGCAGAGCATTTGCACGAGGATGACCGAGACGATCAAAGCGGTGCCAAGCAGGCCGAGCACGGAAAGCAGGGCGCCCCAGCTCAGGTAGGCGGCGGCGGGGTTCCATTCATTGGGGTAACGCGCGCGGATGCGAGCCCAGCAGAACAGCGCGTAAAGCCCAGGCACAAGGCCGATGAACGGCAGCAGGCCAAAGAGCCCGCAGACGAAGGCTGTCAGCGACTTGCGGATTACGAGGATGCGGGGCATGGGGGGCTTGGAAGGATGGAGAAATGGAGTGATGGGTGATGGGTCAATTGGCGGGGGGGCTGGTCATGGCGTTGGTGGTGATGATTTCGGCGGGCGGAGTATTTGTGGCCCGCCCGGTCTTCTGCAGGCGTTGGACTTGCCGGCGTTCGAGGAGGCTCAGCTCGCGGCCAAGGCTGTTCAGGGTGCGGAGGTTGCCGGCCACGTAAATCATGATGATGACCACCAGCGCCAGGACGATGATGACCGCCGAGCCGGTGCGGCGGCCTCGCGGGCTTGAAAGATGAACAGGAAGCATTCTCATTGGACGGTGGGCCGCCCGGGGACGGCGAGGAAGGTGAAGAGCGGACGGACACGGCCAGGCTTGACGCTGCCGCTTTGGCGCGGCTGGAGTTCAAGCTCCCAGCGCCAGGCGGTGACGTGTTCGCGCGGGTCAGCGGTCATGTTCGAGGACTTTGCCCGGGGCAGAAGACACACCCACGGGCCGCCGCCGAGTTGACGGGACACGGCGTTGGTGGCGAAACGGTAGGTGACTGCGCCGCGGGGGCCGTCGAGGTAGAGAAACTGCCCGGCGTCCGTGTTCTCCAGCCGAACAGGGCTGGCGGCTGAGCGCACGTCGGCCCGCCAGCGTTCGCCGGCCTGGAGGGCGCCGGCAATCTCGTCGGCGTTGCGACGCAGGGCGATCGAGCTGTCTATGCAGCGATACATGGCGGAGTAACCGACGCCGAGCAGGGCCGTCAGGACGGCAATATATATCAGGGCCTCGATGAGCAGATAGCCGCGCTGGCCCGATCCGGGGCCTTCCAAGCCTCGTGGGCGAGTGGGGACTCGGCGCCGAAGCGGAACATCCAACATCCAACATCGAACGTCCAACATCCCATGAGTGCTCCGGTCGCGCCCGCTGGGCGTTGGCTGTCGGCTATTGGTTGGTGGATGTTGGTTGTTGGGCGTTGGATGTTGATTGCTGGGTGTTGGCTGTTGCCCGGCTTCACGCGCGGCACAGTCCCGTGCCGGGCGTAGGGAGGAGACCCGGCGGTGCTGCAAGTTGATACCAGTCTTCATTTGACGATGCCCTCCCGGGTGACGGGGCCGCCGCGGTCTTTGACGGTCGGCTGCCAGCGGAGCCGCAGCTTGCCGGGCTCGACGGTGAGGTTGAAGTGGCCGGGCGGCAGGTTGGTGGCGGCGCCGGCCTGGACGCGATACTCGTGGGTGCCGAGGGTGAAGGCGCGCCACTCTCCGGCCAGCAGCGCCTCCATCTCGCCGTCCACGATCTCCATGGCGACGGCGCGCTGGTAATAGGCGCGGGCGAGCCGGCGCTCGGAGGCGAACGAGTAGGCCAGCGGAAGCAGCAGACCGGTCACGATGGCCAAGGCGACCAGCAGCTCGACCATGAGCGAGCCGCGCTGGCGCAGGCGCTGAGCGAGCGGAGGGCGGAGGGTTGAGGGTCGAGTCATCACCATATGCAGGAGCCTCCGATGAGTTGGACCAGAACCAGGAATACCGCAATCAGGATGGAGGCGACGATCATGCCGTTGACCAGCACGAGGAAGCTGGTGGTCACCTGAGCGGCGGCCTGGTGGAGTTGAAAGGCTTTGGCATCGAGGGCTTCGTGCCAGCCCGTGAGGGCGCGGACAAAGCCGGTGCCGCGCTGGAGCGCGTTGGCAAGGCGCCAGTGCAGCTCGCGCGAGCTGTTGAGCGCCTGGAGCGCTTCCGGCAGCTTGACGCCCTGCTGGAGGAGGGCGCAAACCTTTTGCGCGCGCCGGATGACCGAGGAGTTGGCAGTGGACTTGGCGGCCAGGGCGACCGCTTCGGCTTCGGGCACTTCGGAGTCGAGGAGGACGGCGAGCATGGCGGAGAAATCGCGGTGGAGGCGTTTGCGGCGCCAGGGCAGTAGGGCGAGCAGCCAGTCCTGCGTGACGGGGAAGAGGCGGTGAATCCAGCCGTGCAGGCGCGGGCCGCCGACATAAGCCAGCGCGGCGAGCCAGATGACACCCACGACACCCGCCTGGATGGCCAGCAGAGGAGTGTCGCTTCCGAAGACCAGCCGCGTGAACGCCGGCAGTGATTGCCCATCGAGCATGGCGCCAAAGATCTCTTTGAACTTGGGCAGGACGTAGACCTTGAGGAGGAGCGGCACCGTGACGATGGCCGGCGAGATGGCGAAGGCGACGAGAATGAGATAGTTGTGGGCGCCCCGGACATACGAGACGCTGTCGCGCAGGAGAAGGCGGCCGGCGGGGATGACTTTCTTGATGTCGCCGATGCGTCCGCCCACGTTGAGAATGGCGCAGACCTGCGGAGGCAGCAGGCGGGGCACCTTTTCGAGCGCCTCGTTGAGGCGCAAGCCTTGCTCGAGGTGCGCGGCGAGGAGATGGAAGCGAACCCCCATGGAGCGGTCACGGCTGGCGGCGGCCCGGGTAATAGCGGCTTCCGGCGTCTGGCCTTCGTCCATGCCGAGTTCGAGGAGGTCGAGGAAAAGGCGGGCGCGCTCGTTGCGGCGGAGGGGGAGCGTCAGCAGAAAGTAGATGAGGTAACTCGCCCCGCAGATGGGCAGCAGGCCCACAAAGATGTAGGCAACAAATATCAGGGCACCCAAGCCGATGGCCTGGAGCGGGTCGGATTGGAGAAATAGGGCGAAGCTATCGTTCATAACCGATCAATCATGGCCGCCACCAATGTCGGAGCCGAGGCAGTTCATCATCCAGGTCATGCACCGGACCAGCGGGTAGGCTTGCCAAAAGACCATCTGCCCCAGCAGCAGGATTGAGACCGGCAGCGCGCCATACAGCGCCATTTCGATCCGGTACGAAGCGCGGGCCTGGTAGATTTCGGCCGCCTTGCGAAAACCGGCGGCGAGGTCTTCGCCTCCCTTTTGGACCAGCCAAAGGAAGAGAGCCGGAAAGGGGCGGGTGTCGCCGCTCCAGGCGGCGGGTTTGCCCTGGCCGGCCTCGACGAGCTGGCGCCAACGGGCGAGGGTCTTGGCGGCGGGGGTGCCGCTTTCGAGCGCCTCGGCCAGGACGAGGGCCTGGGGCAGCGGGATTCCATTCTCCAGCATCAGGGTCATGGCCGAAGCGAGCTGGGCGAGGCTGGCATCGCGAAAGGCCGGCAGGCGCCAGCGCAGCGACGCCCGCCAGGCCGGAATGCAGGCAGCGGCCACGCCGAGCATGGCGGCAATGGCGAGAATGACGGGGGGCATCCAGATGGTGATGGTGGACGCGGTAAAGGTCATTTGCGGACCGAGTTCATGGCCAATACGCGCGAGGAAGCCGTTGAAGTTGAAGGAGATGATCAGCGTCAGGACCAGGGAAACGAAGATGACGATGAGCGGGTAGACCATGAGGCCCTTGAGGCGGGTCCACAGGGCGTTGGCGCGGTGGTAATGGTCGGCCAGCAAGCTGAGCACGCCGGGGAGGTCGTTGCTGCGGGCGCCAATCTCAACCATCTGGCGGTAGAGGTCTGGCAGAGAGCGGCGGGCCAGGGCTTCCTTGAGCGGCGTGCCGCCGGCCAGGTCGGCCTCCAGTTGCTCGATCTGGTTTCGCAACGGACCCACGCGCATCCCGGCGCATAACTGCTTGAGCGCCCCTTCCAGCGGGATGCCCTCCCGGAGCATCGCCGCCAGTTGCTGGTTGAAGAAGGCAAATTCGTCGTAGTTCATGACATCAGTATTTCAACAGCATCATCTATACGGTTGGACAGGGTAGGGGACAGACCGTCACGCGGGAATTTGCGGCGGCCGGCCGGAGTCTCGGCTGGCGGGTCGCACGGTGCGGGGAAGGCTAGCTGCCGGGGAGAGAGAGGGAAATCCAACATCGAACCTCCAACATCCAGGAACGGGGCTTGCCGCTAATTGGCTGTTGGGTGTTGGTTGTTGGATGTTCGATGTTGGGGTCTTCGACCAGTCAGCCTGCCGATCAAGCCGTAGCCGCCGAAAAGCCCAGCACCCGGGCGACCTCGGTCGCATCGGTCAGGCCGGCCTGCACGAGCGAGCCTGCGCTCTCGGCAAGGGCGGGGTGGGCGGTCAGGCCGTCAAGGTCGCGCGCGGCGATGCGGCGGCGGAGGGCGTCGTTGAGGCGCAGCCACTCGACGAGCGGCAGCCGGCCACGGTAGCCGGTGGCCAGGCAGGCGGGGCAGCCCTTGCCGGAGCATTCGGCGCAGCGGCGGCGGAGCAGGCGCTGGTTTAGCACCAGCTCCAGTGAAGAGGCGACCGCCGAGTGATCCGGACAGAGCACCAGGAGCCGTTCAAAGACGCCCTGGCAGGACCCGGCGTGGAGGGTGGAGATGACCAGATGGCCGGTCAGCGCGGCGCGCACGGCGATGTTGGCCGTCTCGTCGTCCCGGATTTCCCCGATCACCAGCACCTGCGGATCCTGGCGCAGCAGATGGCGGGCGGCCTTGGCAAAATCCAATCCGCGCGCTTCGCTTACCTCCGTCTGCATGACGCCGGGCACGATCTGCTCGGCCGGGTCTTCGACGGTGATGATGTGCCGCCCGCCCTGCTCGGCGAGATGGCGGAGGCAGGCGTAAATGGTAGTCGTCTTGCCGCTGCCGGCGGGGCCGGTAAGCAGCAGCAACCCGGCGGTTTGCTTGAGGAATCGCTCCAGCTCCGCGCGGGCTTCCGGCGGAAATTCAAGCTGCGCCAGGGTGCGAATGCCCGCTGAGTCGAACAGGCGCAGGACAATTTTCTCCCCGGTGACCGTCGGGTAGGTGGCGACGCGGACGTCCGCGCGGGCGTTGAGAGCGGCCTTGTCGATGCGGCCATCCTGGGGGAGCGATTCCTGGTAAGTCTTGAGCCGGGCCAGGAACTTGATGCGGCCGAAGACGCGCTCGGCAACGGTTGCGGGCAGTTCGGCGGCGGGGGTCATCACGCCATCCAACCGGAAAGTGACCGATGCGCCGCCGGCCTGCGTTTGGAGGTGAATGTCGCTGGCGCCCGCATGCTCCGCCCGGGCAACCAGTTGCTCCAACACCTGAGGTGCGGATTCCCCGGCATCCGCTGATTCGCCGCCCGGCATGGTGCGAGGTTTGGCCACGTTGTTTCCGGGCCTGATAGTGGCACCGCCGACGCGGTGGAACAACAAGAAAACGGGGCGCGTTGCGGCTTGCGGGCATCCCCGCGGCTACCTCGATGCGGGCACGCTCGCCGGGGCGTTCGTTCCCGCGGGGGACGCGGGCGGCGCAATGGCGTCGGCGCCGGCCATTTCCTCAGAAAGGATGGTAATGGCGATGCGGCGGTTGCGGGCGCGGCCCTCGGTTGTGGAGTTATCGGCCACGGGCCGGAACTCGCCGTAGCCCACCGCGCCAAGCCGGCGCGGGTCCACCCCGGCGTGCTCCGTCAGGAAACGCACCGCCGCCGTGGCCCGGGCGGTGGACAGCTCCCAATTGCTCGGGAACCGGCTGCGAGCCGAGGCGCGGATGGGGACATTGTCGGTGTGGCCGATCACGTGAATCTTCAGGTTCGGATGGGCCGCGAGGATGCCGGCGACCTTGCGCAGGACAGCGGCGCCGTCTGATTTCAGGTCGGCTTCGCCGGAGTCGAACATGACGCGGTCCAGGATATTGACGGTGAGCTTGCCTTGCAGTTGGGAGATGGTGACATCCCTGGATTCGAGGGCGTTGCGCATCTCATTCTCCAGCGTCTCGTGGGTGTTCAGGACGGTCTGCTTCTCCTTCTGCAGGTCGTCTATGCGCATCTGGCTTTCGGTCAGTTTGTCCCTGAGCTCTCCCGCCTCGGCTTGCGCTTTGGCGAGGCCGGCGCGGGCTGCGTCCATTTCGGCGCGAACCTTCTCTACCTCGCGCTTCTTTTCCCAGGAGACCAGGCCCAGCAACCCCAGCAGCAAGGCCACAGTCAGTCCGCAGGCAATCATCCATGTCTCTTTGGGCATAGGCCGTCAACTTTTTGGCAAGTTTAACCTAAGAAGCGCCCGCCGAAAAGAGGCATTTGGCGGGCATCGGAGAAGAACCGGCGCCGAGGCATGGCTAAGTTAGGCTGCCGGCCAGGGAGGCAACAAACTGCGCGGGGCTGACCACGGGCAGGCCGTGGGCGAGAGACTTCGGGAAATGGCGGAGGTTGCCAGTGACCAGGGGCACCCGCGCGATGCGCGCACACTCTAGAAACAGCGCGTCGTCCGGATCTGGCAGGCCCCGCAGCAGCTCGCCGAAAGCGGCCTCGATCCAAAAGGCTTTGGCGCCGATGGCGGCAAGCACCAGTTCCACTTCTTCAGCGGGCAACTGGAATCCGGGACGAAGCAGGACCTCATGGTACTCCGTGGCGATGCGGTCGTCGAGCACCGCCTGGAGCCTGCCATTTCGCAGCCACTCCACGATGCGGCCCGGCGGGCCAAGCGGCGACAGAAAGCCGGACACGACCACATTGGTATCAAACACCGCCCGGTTCATTTCCGAGGGCGCCGGGACTTGCGCGCGAGTGCGATTTCACGGTTGACCTGCGCCAGCGTCAGCTTCGCTGTGCCGTGGCGCGAGGCCGCAGCGCGAATGCGGGTCAACGCCAACCGGCCTCGCGAGTCGCGGATGGATTGAATCACGGTTTCGGGGTCTTCGGTGGCGCCGACATTCACCAGCACGGCCACCGGCCGCCCGTCGCTGGTCAACAACAACTCCTTTTCCGCCCGCAACCGCTCCTTGAGTTGCCGCGGCTGCTTCAAATCTTTAATAGCTATCAGGTTCATTATAAGGGACTTATAATCACCTTTTAAGGTAATGTCAAGCGGGCGCACTTAGCCTGGAAGGACGCGCTGGCCCAGGGGTTAATTCTCCGCCGAGTGCAGGCCGCCCGTGCCGGCGCGGAAGGCGATGTTCATGCGTTCCGCGTTGCCCGGGATGGGCTGGGCGCAGTTCCAATGGCACGCGCCGCAGTGGACGCATTTCTCGCGGTCGAACGCGGGCACGCCGCCCGGCCCGGGGGCGATGGCCTGGCCGGAACACAGCTCGATGCAAATCTTCGTGCCGCAGCGCTGGCAGAGTTCGGGGTAGAGGAAGACGACGTGATCGGCGTAGCCGGGCGGAGCCTGGACCTTGCCGCCCAGCAGCAGGGCGTCCTGGTGGGAAACCAGAAGCTGGCCGTCGTAGGGTATCGCCGGCCAGCCGCAGCGGTGCATGAGAACGCCGTGGAGGGAAATGCCTTTAATCGCGCACTCCTTCCGAAGCTGGTCGAGTTCGGCCGCGGGGATGCGGCCGCGGTAGTATTCCTCCAGGGTCGGGATGCGTTTGTAGGGAGGGACGGGCTCGCCGCCCAGGTTGAGACGGCCATTGGTCAAGCCCGCCAGCGCCATGCCGATCATGCCGCGCACCACGCCCTTCTGGAAGCCGTCGCGCGATTTCTCGGCAGCGCGGGCTTCGGCCTCGATCCGGCTGGCGCGGCGGCGCTTCAGGTAGGTGTTCTCCAGGTTCTGCCGGGTAAAGAGCTGCTTGCTCTTGAGCAGTTCGAGGACGCTTTCGGCGAGCTGCGCGCCGGTGGCCCAGGCTTCGTCCACGCCGGAGCCGGTGAGGACGTTGGTGGTGCCGCTGCCTTCGCCGATGCGGGCAAAGCCGTCGCCGACGAGCTGTGGTTCGCCGCGCCGGCCTGATTCGCCGAGCGTCTTGGCGCCCCAGGAACGGAGCTTGCCGCCTTTGAGGTAGCGCCACAGGTAGGGGTGCAGCATCCAATGCTGGAGGTAGAGGTAGGCCGTGCGCATCGGGCTGTCGAACCACGACGGCACGAAAATGCCCAGCGAAGCGACGCGGTCGGGATGGACGTAGAAGAAGCCGAAGATTTCCGGCTCCGGGAAGCCAAAGGTATGGAGGACCGTGCCCGGCTTGAGGGGCGTGTCGGCGGGCAGGTCCACGACAAACTTCATGCCGATAGCCCAGTCGCGGATGTGGTGGCCTTCGGGGAGCCCAAACTGCTCGTCGAGCTGCTGGCCGACGGGGCCGACGGGGCCGTCGCCGATTACCGTAAGGGCGGCGTGGATGTCCATGCCCGGCATGAAACCGTCGCCGGGTTTGCCCTGCTTGTCCACGCCCTGGTCAAGCAAGCGGACGCCGGTGACTTTGTGGTCTTGGATGAGCGCTTGCGAGACGGGCGTGCCGGGCCAAATTTGGACCGTGCCGGTAGTCTGCACCTGTGCGCCGACCCACTGCAGGAACTGGCCCATGGAGAGGACCAGTCCGCCCGTCTTGTGCAGGAACGAGGGCGCCCAGGGCAGCTCGAACGCCTCATGCTGGACCGGCAGCAGCCCGCGGAAGGCCCGGATGCAGGCGTCCGCCGCGCGCAGGGTGCGGGAGCGGCGGCTGGCGCCGATGGGGTCGAGCAGATAGACGACCCGCTCTTCCGTGACCGGTGCGGCCATGGGGATGTCCCCGGGATTGAGGTTGGGAAAGGTGGCGCGCAGTTCGCGGCCGCGGGTCACAATGCCCGAGACGCCGAAGCCGATGTCGTCGGCGCGTTCGTAGCAGAGCACCTGTGGCGGCGCGCCGGGCATAACGGCGCTCTCAACCGCGGGCGTGCCATCCGGGTTGAGGAGTTGCTTCGAGAGCGTGGTGAGGAATCCGGCAGTAGCCGGGCCAAAGCCGACGCAGACGATGTCCGCGTCCATGCGCTGGCGTTCGACCTCGGGCGCCGTTGGGGGTGGGGTTGCGGGAATCTCCATGAGCTATTCGATGGTGCCGGTCACTTGGGCAGGGTCACGAACCCTGCTTGCCTGAAATGGTTGTCGGTGGTCAACGCTTCCTGGAGCTTCAGCTCGCGCATGACCACGAAACTCGTGCAGTCGGTGAACGAGAACTCCTTGTCGGCGTAGCGAAAGAACAGCCCGCGAGCCTTGTCCGCGCGCACGAGGCTGATGAACTCCCAACGTAAATGAGTGCTGCCATCCACCTGGCGCCACCAGGCTTCCGCCGTGTGGAGCCCGTGGCGGAGACGGAGCAAGGTCAGCGTCTCATCTGCCACATAATCCGTGGTCACCAGCAGCCCGCCTTCCTCCAGCCAACCATCCCGAGCGGCCACGGCCTGGCGGTGGGCCGGGTCGGCGGCATTGATGCAAGCCATCCAGCCGGCGGTATCCACGAAAAGGCCTTTCATCTGGGATACAGCAGGGAGTCGTGGTCTGCGGCTTGCCAACCATCCGCCAGGCGGACCAGCGGCTTGGCGTGATAGAGAGGATCGCTCTCCAGATCGCCGGCCGCACCAGATGCGGCGTCCACCGGCACCACCTGAAAAGCCGGGCGGCTGCGATAGAGCACGGTGAAGCGCGCGCCCCGCCGCACCTTCTCAACCACCTTGGGCAGGGAGGCGCGAAGCTGCTTGGCATTAATCGTCGTGTTCATATCCGGGTCATCTTAAGTTCACCTGTCGCCGGGGTCAAGGCAGCATCCTGCCTGCGCCCGCTTGCGGGCGAGCTGGTGGGGCTGAGTTCAGGCTGGGTAGTCCAGGGCTTCCGGGATCATCACCTTGGTCAGCGCGTCAGCGGCGCGGTCCTTGGCGAGGCGCGAGCCGGTCAGGCAGCCGTCGAGCTTGGCGCGCAGGCGGGCGAAGGCTTCGAGGCCGGTAAACTTCACGCACGGGCCGGCTTTGACCGGATGGGCTTGGTTGGCCTCGGTGACATCGGCGCAGGCGCGCGCGGAGCCGTCAATGCCGGGGATGATGCCTTCGAGCGACTCGAGTTCCTCGGCGGAGTAGCAGGAGTCGCAGCTTGCCTGGTCCCAGGCCGGGTGGCGGTTGTAGCCGTGGACCAGTTCGGCGCAGATGCGGCCGACCTCGCCCGCGGCGCGGGCGCTTTGCACGTGGCAGAGGTCGGAGAAGAAGTTCACAAAGCCCGGCAGGCCCTCCGCCAGCGCGGGATTCGCCGGGCCCTTCGCTTCGAGTTCCCTGACGTCGAGAATGAACTGGCGCGCGGCCAGCAGCCAGCACAGCGCGTCGGCGAGCGGGAAGGTGACGCTCTGGCGGCTTTTGTGGTAGAGCTTGGCGCCGTCGGCGTCGGTGGCGGTCTGGAGGTGGTTGAGGGTCCAGAGCCAGAGCTTCATGCCGGTGACCAGGGTGCAGGCGCCGGTGCCGGGGTGCGAGGAGGCGATGCGGGTCATCTCGGCGATCCAGTCTTGGAACTGGGCGAGGAAGACCTCGTTGGCCATGGTGAGCGAGAGCTGGAGGCGCTGGACCGCTTCGGGCCCTTCGTAGGTGGCCTCGAGCTGGGCGTCCATCCACTTCTGGCCCAGGAAGCCGGGGCAGTCTTCGGTGACACCGTAGCCGCCCATCAGGCTGACGGCCTCGCGCATCATGTTGGCGCCGTAGCCGGTGTTCCAGAGCTTGCAGGCGGGGCAGAGCACGTTGGCTTCCGAATCCAGCAGGGCAAACTGCACCAGCGGGTCGGCCTTCAGGGTTTCGAGGCGCTTCTCGTCGCGAGCGCCCGCGGGTTTGGCGGCGAGCTGCAGCAGTTCGATGGCGTCCTGTTGGGTTTTGGCCAGGGCCTTGATTGCCGCGCGGCCGGTCAGCTTCTGAGCGGCGAGGATTTCGTCCTTCTTCTTCTCCAGCGGATCGAGCGCATCGAATACGCGGGCCGCGGCAAAGCCCAGGGAGGCGCTGGCTTCGCCGGTGGCCCAGACATCCACCAGCCGGTGGAGCACATCTTCCTTTTGTTGCAGGCCCAGCTCGTAGCGCGGCGTGCCGGGCGCGCCCTGGCCGCCCCGGAAGCGGCGGCGGGCATACATGATGACCGGCTCAACGGCCGAAAGCAGCTTGGCCGAGGTCATGAGCCCGACGGTGACCCGTGTGTGGCTGAAGACCGCTTCGATGACATCGCTGTTGGAGTAGCGGGGAATGATCACGCCGTCCTTGATCGTGTAGCCGCCAATGATGCGGCTGGCCGGGACGCGCACGTTGAGAACGGGGTCGTTGGTCGAGGAGAGCTGGTGGACGAGCTTCTTGGTGGGCGTGCCGCGGTCCCAGGTGCCCGGGTCGCCTTCTTCCAGGATGATCATGCAGGCGCCTTTAATGCGCGGGTCGTCGGAGTCCACCGCGGCGGTGACGACGTTGGCGAAGCCCATGTTGGTGATGAAGCGGCCGCGCTTCTCGACCTGGAGGAGCGGCTCCTGCCCGTCCTGCCACTCGGCGACGCGAACTTTGCCTGCCAGCATGCCGGTCTCGACGCCGACGAAGGGGATGGGCTCGGTGAGCGCGAAGGCGGCGCGGATGTGCGGCCGGTTTTCGCCGGGCTTGGGCGGAGCGGCGAGGGTCATGTAATGGTCGCGCTGCTCGGGTGTGCCGCGCTCGTGGATGGGGGCAAGGCCCAGGTTGCCGGCGAGACTGCAGGTGGCCGCCCCGGCATCAACCCAGGACAGTTCAAAGGCAATCAGGGAAAGCGCGAGGTTTTTCGGTCCCTCGATGAACCCGCCGTGTTGCGGGTCGAGGAAGGCGGCGGTAATGCCGCTTTCGTCATAGACAGCCAAGAGGCTGGCCTTTTCCGGTGTCCAGTCATGGGAGTTGCGGGCGCCCTGGGCGACCAGCCGGGCGACCGGGCCGCGGGCCACGGTGCGGCTGGACTGCACGAGCATGGCGAGGTCGTAACGATCGGCAAAGCGCCACATGATCTGGCGCACGTCGTCTCCGGGCAGGGTTTGAAGGGCAGGGGTCGCTTGGGTGTCAGCGGCAGCAGGCATAAATGATGATTGTGGTCAATTAGACTAAAGCATTTGGCATCACGCGCTTTTCCCGGGTCCAATCAATGCGCGGCGCGCGAGGCCGGCAAGTATGTAGGGCATTTGGCCTTCCGGCGCAAGTCAAAGCCGGTGGCGCGAATGGCTTGCGGGCAGAGAGGGTGAGCGGCTTCGGGAGACGGGCGGCCCAGCCCAAGGCGCCGGCTGGAGGTTCACATTCTCTGCCCCCTGGATTGCACGCCCCGCGGAGGATCATTCCGCCCCGGTCAACGAACCGCCCAGCCGCACGCCAAGACATTCCCCACTTTTTCCGCGCTCGCAGCATCCAAGCACCCGAGACCTGCCGAGGCACGAACAAGACACCTGATGGCCATTCGCCAACAGCGGGGTAATGGCTACCACGCCCGCGGAGGTTTGTCTGTCAGGCGGGTCCCGCCAGTTCCTGTAGGGATTATCCTTACAAGCCCTGAGGCCCGGATCGGCTGCCCGCTGCAGAGGTTCCGCACGTCGTCTCGGGCTGGCGGGATGGACGGGCGTCAGCGGTGGTGAGTCCAGGAGATGGCGCATTGGCGCAGGCCGCTGGAGTTCCGGAGCTGCAGCTTCTCCTTGATGCGCGCGCGATAGGTCTCGACGGTCTTGACCGCGATATGCAGGCGGGCGGCAATTTCGGCGGTGTCGAGTCCGCGGCCGATCAGGTCGAACACCTGCAGCTCGCGGTCCGCCAGTTCTTCAGCGGGCGTGGTGGCGGCGGTATCGGAGCGGGCCGTCAACCGGCCGATGATATGGCCGGCAACGGCTTCGTTGAGGTAGATGCCGCCGCCCAGGACCCGCCGGATGGCCAGGAGGATCTTGCGCGTGGCTTCCTGCTTGGTGATGTAGCCGCGGGCGCCGGCGCGGATCACGCGTTCGGCGTAGAGCGATTCGTCGTGCATGGAAACGACCAGCATCAGCACCTTGGGCCAGCGGGACCGGATGTCCTTGATTAGCTCGAGGCCGTCCGAGTTCTTGAGCGTCAGGTCAATGATGACCAGGTCGGGCTTTTGATTTGTGGCCACCGCCAGGGCCTCATGGCGGTCTTCGGCTTCACCGCAAACGGTCAGGTCCTTTTCCCGCTGAATGATCTCCGCCAGGCGTTCGCGCACGAGCGGATGGTCATCCACGAGCAGGATGCGCACGGGCTTGCGGGCGGGGCGTGAGATTCTCGATTGGCGGCTCACGGGGGGGATTATCTAGCCGGACGGATGGGGTATGCAACAAGAAACGAGGGTGCCGCCGCGCCGGCCACGACCGAGCCGGAGGGTGCCCTCGATGCTGCGGGCGCGGTAATCCATGATGTGCAGCCCCAGGCCCAGAGGTTTCTTCGGCCGGGCGGGAGCGAAGCCCCGCCCGTTGTCCTCGATGCTCAAGTCGAGCCGGTCAGCGTGGGCGCGGAGCCGGATGGAGATGCTGCGAGCCTGGCTGTGTTTGATGGCGTTGGCGACAGCCTCCTGGGCAATCCGGTAAAGGTGCGTGGCCACGGCGCTGTCCTTCACCGCCACCGGCCCCTTGCCGGAGAAGCGGCACCGCACCTTGAACCGGCTGCGGGTGGTTCGGGCCAGTTCATCCAGGGCCGGCGATAAGCCTTCGGTGGCCAGCCGGACGGGGAACAGGCCGCGCGACAATTGGCGGGATTCGGTGATGGCTTCGTCCAGGTAGTGCGCGATGCGGCGGGAGATTTTGGTTTCGGGACGCCGCCGTGCGGCCAGCGCGCGGTGCAGCGAGTTGGCATCGAAGGCGAGGCTGACCAGGTGCTGGCACAAGCTGTCATGGATTTCCTGGCCGATGCGGGCCTGCTCCCGGTCGCTGATCTCGAGGATCTGGCGCTCGAGACGGTGGCGGTCGTTTTCGGCCCGGATGCGGGCAATGGCGCCCGTGGCCTGGGCGGCAATTGCCTCGATGACAACGCGAGTGGGGGTCGCGATCTCGTCCGCAGTATGGGACGACAGGGCGAGCGCGCCGATGACCTGCTGATTGTGGCAGAGCGGCAGCAGGGCAGTGGCTCGCAAGCCCTCGCTCCGGCGCGCGTCATCGTGCGGCACCGGCAGATCGCGGTAGGAGCCGAATAGCGGCTTGCCCCGCTGCACGAGCCGCATTTGGTTGCTGTCGGGCGACCAGTGCGACACAGCCTTGAGGAAGGCGGGCGAAACGCCATGGTGTGAGGCAAGGGTCATTCCCCCGTGGGCTGGGTCGAGCAAGTAGATGGCCCCGGAGTCAACCCCACCCATGCGCGTGGCGATCTCCAGCAGGCTGTTCAAGGCGAAGCCCAAATCGCTGGTCAGACTGAAGCCGACCGCCAGGTCCCGCTGGGCTTGGAGCAGGGCTTCGTTTTGCTTGCGGTCGCTGATGTCATATTGCATGCAGAGTAGGTGGGGTTTGCCGCCCCAGGTAAAGGGCGCCATGTGCAAATCAAGCCAGACCTCTTTGCCCAGGCTGCTAACACCGTGGACTTCCATCGCGCGCGGGCGCTGCTGCGTCAGGGTCGCGTCGGCTAGTTTCACCAGGCCCATCTTCTTCCAACTTGGCATCTGGCGAAAGTTCTGCCGCAGGACCTCCGGGATGGTGGCCCCGATCGCGCTCGCCATCGCCTGGTTGGTGAAGATGCACTCCCCGGAGGCCCTGGCCGCGGCGATGCCCATCGGGGAAGCATCCAGAATCCGCTGGTTCAGGTCCAGCGCCTCGGCGAGTTGCTGCTCGGCGCGCTTCCGCTCGGTGATGTCCCGGCAGACCCCCATGACTGAAACCACTTTCTTCCGTTCGCCATACAGCGGCACGAGACGAATCTCGATCCATTGATCGCCGGTCGGGAAGGCGAGCGGCTCGTCCCGGTGCACCGGCGTGCCGGTCTCGAACACTTGCGCCACAACCTTGTCATGGTATTGGGCGCTGTCCGGCGGGAAGAGTTCCGACTGTGCCAGCCCGATCAAATCAGCCGGCGCGCGGTGCCACAAGGCTGCCCCCGTCGAGTTGACATATTCAACCTTAAGCTGCGGATTGAGGATGAAGATGGCGTCGGGTGATGATTCCGCCAGGGCCCGGTAGCGCTCCTCGCTGGTCCGGAGCGCCTCCTGGGAGCGCTTCTGCTCGGTGATGTCCTCCAACACCCCGTCAATCCAGTCCACCTCGCCGTTGGGGTTGCGGTGGAGGGTGGCATTGACCGAGGCGTAGATGGGAGTGCCGTCCTTCTTTTTGAGCCGCAATTCGTAGTTGCGCAGGGTTCCCTGGCGCATGAGTTCGGCCAGGTAGATCGCCCGTTGGCTGGGGTCCTGGTAAGTTCTGGCCACGGTGATCTTCTGCAACTCCGCGGGCGAATCATATCCGAGCATGCGGGCCAGGGCCGGGTTGGCCTGAACGAAGCCTCCGGCCAGTCCTGGCAAGTTGCGGTAAACGCCCACGTTGAGGTTGTTGACCAGCGAGCGGTAGCGATCCTCGCTGGCGCGGAGCGATGTGTTGGCGGCTTGGAGTTCCGCCGTCCGCTCGCGCACGCGGTGTTCGAGCTGGTCGTGCGCCTGGCGCAGCGCCTCTTCGGCCCGTTTGCGCTCGGTAATGTCGCGCACGATCGCCCACATCCCGGAAGGTTGTCCCTGGTCGTCGCGAAGCAGTAACACGCGTAGTTCGACCGGGAAGACCGTCCCGTCTTTGCGGTAGTATTCCTTTTCGTAAACCTCGGAATAGCCGCGGAGCATGACCTGCTCCGCCAGGAGCTTGGCTTCGAAAGCGTGCCATTTGCGGGGAGTTAGGTCGGTGAAGGCGAGCTGGCGCAATTCGGCCTCGGTATAGCCCAGCAGTTCCTGGTAGGCCCGGTTGGATTCGGTGAATCGTCCGTTCAGGTCCACGCTGGCCAGGGCGTCGGTCATGGTCTCGTGCAGGCGGCGGTATTTGCCTTCGGATTGCCGCAAAGCCGCGTTGGCTGCCTGCAATTCGGTCGTGCGCTCCCGCACCCGCTGTTCGAGCTGGTCGTGCGCGTCGCGCAGCGCCCCAGCGGCGCGAATCCGTTCCAGAGCGCCGCCGCAATAGTCGGCCAGCGCCTGGAGCGTCCGCAGGTCCTCCGGCCGATAAGCGTTGTGCGCGTAGCTTTGGATCGAGAGCACGCCGATGGCTTTGCCCTCACGGCGCAACGGAGCGTACATGAGAGAGGCGGATAAACGCTTCGCGTCGCCAAAGGCCACGAACTCGCTGGGCTGGGTGGGGGCGGGAGCGCGCAGAAGCAACTCCGGACCGTTCTGCATAATCCGGCGCATTAGGCGAGGCGGCCGGGTATCGGTGGAGGACGGGGGAACCTCGCGGCGCTGGCCGTTCACGACGTCAATCAGCAACACGGAGTCCATGCAGTCCCGCTCGGGGGAGTAGAGTTGCAGCACGGCGGCGTCCCATTGCCAGAGCTGGTCGGCGGTGGCGAAGACGGCCCGGCCCGCCGCCGGAGGGTTTTCCGCCTCGCTGAGTGTGGTCCCCAGGGACAATAGCGCCTCTTTGGTCAGGTCAGCCCGTTTGCGCTCGGTGATGTCGCGGACGAAACCAAACACCTGCCGGCTGCTGCCGGCCAGGTGGGAGAGACTGATCTCGACATGAATGACCTCGCCATTCTTTCGGCGGTGGCGGGTCTCGAACCGGTCCCCCCCGGTGGCGAAGATTTTCGCCTCATGCTGGATCACTTCGTCCAAAGTCTCTGCGGCCTCGAGGTCGGACATCCGCATCCGCAGCAGCTCCTCACGGCCGTAGCCGGTCAGGTGACAAAAGGCTTCGTTGACCTCGATGATCGCTCCTCCGGGGTCAGCGGCAAAGTCGAGGGTATAAAAGCCATCCATCGTGGTGGCCAGGATAGAGCGGTTGAGTTCCTCGCGTTGGCGGAGGGCGTGCCCGGCCCGGATGCGGTCCAGCGCCCCGGCACAGTAATCCGCCAGGGCCTGGAGGGTCCGCAGGTCCTCCTGGGTGTAGGCATTCTGAGTGTAGCTTTGAATCGAGAGCACGCCAATGGGCTGGCCGTCGCGGTGGATCGGAACGATCATGACCGAGACGGCGGGCCGGGCGACGTCGCCGAATAGCAGGAAGTCACCCGTTGCCTGGTAGGATGGCTCACGCAGCATCAGTTGCGGTCCTTCCCGCATGACCCGGCGCATGCCCGGGCTGGTGGATCGGGATGGATTGTTCGAAGGCACCTCCCGCCGCTGGCCGTCCACGACGTCGCAGTTAAGAACGTGCTGCATTTGGTCCGTCTCCGGTGAATAGATGTCCAGCGTGGCGCTGTCCCATTTCCAGAGCAAATCGGCGCTGGCGCAGATTGCCCGAGCTGCCTCGATTGGGCTGGTGGCGGTGTTGAGCTTCGTCCCCAGCGACAGGAACGCCGCCTTCGTCATCTCGGCGCGCTTGGTTTCCGTGATGTCCTTGGCCACGACCATGACGCCCTGGCGTCCGTCTGGCAGCATCAGCGGCTTCTCGTTTAGCATGACTCGGCGGCGCTCACCATTCTTCCTCAAGTTCCACACCTCCCCTTCCAGCGTTTGGCCGGCGCGCAGTGCGGCCAGGTGGGTTTCAGCCGTGGCCTGGTCTTCGGGGGGCACGAAACAGCGCACGTTCTTCCGCAGCAGCTCTTCGCGGGTGTATCCGGACGACTCGCACAGCGCCTGGTTGGCGTCGAGGATGTTGCCGTGGGTATCTTCGAGCAGAATCCCATTCGGGCTCAGCTCGAAGAGCGTGCGATAGAGTTCCTCTTTTCGGGCCAGCGCCTGCTCCGCTCGCTTGCGTTCGGTGATGTCGAAGGAGAACATCGCCAGGCGCGTCACATTGCCCGCGGGGTCCAGGACGGGGCTCAGATGGTGGATGAAATAGCGGCCCGCCCGCTCATCCTCGAAGCGCACCGGCTGCCGGTTGCGGACGGCCTCGGCAAACATCGCTCGCCTGGAGGCGCCGACTTTGGCTGGCAGCAGGTCGTGGATGTTTCTGCCCTGGAGAGAGTCCGCGGGGACGCCCAGGCTCTTGGCCAGCGCCGGGTTGCTGACCAGAACTCTTTCCTCACGGTCGGTCAGAAACGTGGGCTCCGGCAAGGCGTCCAGGAAGACCCGCAGGCTTTCTTCGCTCTGCCGCAAGGCTTGCTCCGCCTGCTTGCGCTGGGTGATGTCCTGGCCGACGACCACCATGAACATCCGGTCGCCGAGGGTAATATTGCTGCTGCGAACCTCCATTTCGATCAACGTGCCGTCCTGCCGTCGCGCCGCGTGTTCCCAGGTGGCGTAGCCGTGAGCCTTGACCTGTTCCAGGTGCCGTTCAAGCTCGTGCTGGAATTCTTCCGAGGCGCGGGTTAGCATGACGTGCACGGATTGTCCGACCAATTCACCGCGCTGGTAGCCCAACAAGGCATCGTAGGCCGGGTTGGTGAGGACAATGGTGCCTTTGTCGTCCACCATGTATGCCGCCTCCGCCATGCTCTCCAGCACGCGCGCCTGCATCTGGAGCCGCTCCTGGGCGCGCAAGCGCTCGGTCACATCCTGCTCGACGGCCACCAGGAGCACTCGGCCCTGGATTTCCACCCGGCTGATGACCGCCTCGCAAGCGATGATCGCCCCGTCCTTGCGCCGGTTCTGGAATGTCCCGCGCCAGGTTCCGGAGGCCTGCAACGCCGCCAGGACGTCGCGCATGACCTTTGTGTTATCAGGTTCGGGCAGGGCGCTCAACACGCTGACCGGCTGGCCGAGCACCTCGTTGCGTTCGTAGCCCCAAATGCGCTCAGCGGCCGGATTCATTTGCACGATCAGGCCCTGCTCGTCGGTGACCACGACCCCCTCGGCCATGTTTTCCAGGATGGCCGCCTGCGTCTGGAGCGTTTCGCGCGTTTGTTTCCGCTCCGTGATATCCTCGGCGAGGCCGGCGATGCGATAGACTTCGCCCTGGGCGTTGCGCACCGGGAAGGCCCGGCCCCGAATCCAGCGCTGGGACCCGTCCGGCCGGAGAATGCGGTATTCGATATCATAGTCACCGGACGCTTGGTCGGTTTGGGCGCGCCGGGCCATGGCGTCACGGTCGGCGGGATGGACCGCCGCCAGCCAGGACTTCGGCTCGCGAAGGAGCTCCCGGCACTTCCGGCCCCAGATGCGTTCATAGCCGGGGCTGATATAGACCATTTGGTTGCGGGCGATATCCCGCAGCCAGAAGGCTTCCGGGATGTTGTTGACCAACTGCTCGAAACGCTCGAGGGCTTCCGCGAGGCGGGCTGAGGTTGCCTGGTGCTGGTCGGTTTCCGTTTTCAACTGCTCCGTCCGCTGTTCAACCAGTCTGCCCAGGTTGCGGGTGAGCCGGGTCGTCTCAGCCGTCAGCCAGCCGACGAGGCCGAACACCAGGAAGCGGGTGGAATCATTCCAGAGGACCACCCAGCCGGATTGCGGAACACCGCGATGCAGGAACCAGTGCACTGTGACCATGATCAACACGGCCACCGCTGAAAGCAGCAAGGCCGGCCGTTTGCCCGCACCCCATCCTACCAGAACGACGGCGAGCAGGTAGAACAAGACGAAACTGACCGGGCCCGGGAAGCAGTAATCTATCGCGCCAAGCGCCAGCACGAAGCACAGACCGATGGCGGTAAAGGCGAGGGGCGGCAGTCGTCGGAGCCTGGCCTCCAGGCTGCGAATCAGGTCCTTCATAGGCGCTCAGGATACCACGTCGGCAGGCGGAGGTTAAGCCCAAAGTCGCCTGGATTGACTCCGCCGCCCGGTCCAGGGTTGAGCGCACCCTGAGAGCCGGGGCTGCGGGTGCACTAAAACTATTCAAAGCATTGTAACCTTGACAACGCTTCCGCCGTCTGTATGTTATGCAGGGTCACGGCGGGCTGCCGTGTGACTGGGCGGCGCAGCCGGGCCGGGCACGCCGGTGGGAAAGCCGGCGGCAGAGAAGAGGGGCAAACAAGCCAGGAACAAGCCAGGAGCATGCTAGGAACATCCTAGGAACATGCCAGGAGCTACGGTGCAACTTCGGTGTCTTCCTGGGGCGCCCACGTTTCCGCGAGAGTGAAGCGGTTGCCGGCTGGCTTGCCTGGGGCTGCGCCTCACACTATTCTGCGCGCGTGATTGCTCTGATTGACTACGGGTCCGGCAACCTGCGCAGCGTCCACAAGGCCTTGCTCCAGGCTGGGGCGGAGGTGCGCATTGCCCGGCAGCCCGAAGAACTGGCCGATGCGCGCGCGGTCGTGTTGCCGGGAGTGGGGGCCTTTGACGATTGCATTCAGGCTCTGGCCAGGCAGGCGCTCCTGGAGGCCTCGCGCCGCTTTATCGAATCCGGGCGGCCGTTCCTGGGCATCTGTGTGGGCTACCAGGCGCTGTTCGAAAAGAGCGAGGAGTTTAACAGTTGCGCCGCCGGGCTGGGCGTCTTCCGGGGCAAGGTGGTTCGCTTCGCGGCGCAGGACGGGCTGAAGATTCCGCAAATCGGCTGGAACCAGCTCGAGATGGTAAAGCCCGAGTGCCCGCTGTTCCGCGGCATTCCCGGCGGCAGCTATGTTTACTTCGTCCACAGCTTCTTCCCCCGACCGGCGGATCCGGCCATCGTGGCCACCCGCACGAGCTACGGCGAGACCTTCGCCTCCTCCGTGTGGCGGGACAATGTGTTTGCCACCCAGTTTCACCCGGAGAAGAGCCAGAAGGTAGGGCTGCAGTTGCTCCGGAACTTCGTCGAGCTGGCCGGGCGGTAACGCCGTTCGGGCTTCGAATTTCTTCGCGCTCCCCTTGACAGGGGTACAGATGTGCTATGTTCTCGTGTAAAGGTAACTTAAGAAGTGAAATAGCATTGGTTAAGCAAAACAGAACAATTATATCAGGAATACTATGGCATACGAACTACCTCCACTGCCCTATGCGAAAGACGCGCTCGAACCGTACATTGACGCGCAGACGATGGAGATTCATCACGGCAAGCATCACGCCACTTATGTGGCCAACATCAACAAGGCCATCGCCGGCAAGGCGGACCTTGAAGCGAAGTCCATCGAGGACCTGATTCGGGGCCTTGATGCGGTGCCGGCGGAGATTCGCGGCGCGGTGCGCAACAACGGGGGCGGGCACGCGAATCACTGCTTGTACTGGAAGATACTTGGTCCCAAAGGTGGCGGGGTGCCGGCGGGCAAGCTGGCGGAGGGCATTCAGGCCGCCTTCGGCAGTTTCGATGCCTTCAAGGAGAAGTTTGAGGCGGCGGGCTTAACGCGGTTTGGCAGCGGGTGGGCCTGGCTCATCGTCAACCAGGGCAAGCTGGAGATTGTTTCCACCGCTAACCAGGACAGCCCCCTGATGGGCAAAGCGGTCGCGGGGATTGAAGGCAAGCCGGTCTTGACGTGTGACGTCTGGGAGCACGCCTACTACCTGAAGTACCAGAACCGCCGGGCGGATTACCTGAAAGCCTTCTGGAACGTGGTCAACTGGGCCGAGGTGGGCAGGTATTACGACGCGGCCGGCAAGTAAGGAACCTTCACACCGGGAAAAAGGGCCAGCGTCATCGCGGGCGCTTTTCCTCGGCTGCTTTGGGCTCGCTGGGGCGCTTGCCGCAGCGAGCCTATTTCTTAGCCAGCGCCTTGGCGACGGCCTGCTCCAGGTCTTCGCCTCGCAAATCCTTGCCAATGATGGTTCCCTGGCCGTCCAGCAGGTAGGTGGCCGGGATGCTGTTGACGCCATACTTGACGGCCAGCTTGTTCTGCCAGCCCAAGCCGTCGAAGTACTGTTGCCAGGTCATCTTCTTGTCCTTGGCGAAGGTGGTGAGCTTCTGCCGGTCCTTATCGAGGCTGATGCCGATGATTTCGAAGCCCTGCTTGTGATGGGCCTCATAGGTCTTGAGCACGTTGGGCAGTTCGTGGACGCAGGGGCCGCACCAGGTCGCCCAGAAGTCCAGCAGCACCACTTTGCCTTTGTAATTGGCGATGGACAGCGGCTTGCCTTCCAGGTCCTTCTCGCTGAAATCGGGAAACCTGGAGCCCTCCGCCAGGGCGGCCCGCACCTTGCTGGACTCCTGCTGCTGCTTCAGCATCTTGACCTGCTGCGAATCCGGAAAGTCTCGCTTGAGCTGTGTCAGCAGGGCTTCGCCCTTGGCGTTATCCTTCAGCACTTCCTGGTAGAGCGTAGCCTTCATGAAAAGGATTTGGGCAACGTCGTCGGTCTTCTCACCCTTATGCTTTGCGAGCAGGGCGTCGAACTGCTTAAGTTCGGGCGCCAGGTCGGCTGCGGTCTCTTTGCCGGCGCGCAACTTCTCCTGGATTTTCGAGATCAGCGTCTTGAGTTCGGCGGAGGCGCCAGTCTTGTCCTGGGCGATGCCGCCGGGAACGGACAGCAGGAGCGACACAATTGTTAGCAGGGCTAGAACTTTGATTTTCATGGGCCCAAGCGTCGCGCATTGGGTGGACGGCGGCAAGCGGCATTTTGTGCGTTGCCGGCCGGCGGGCGCCCATGACCGCCACGCAGTGTCTGGACAATCAGCGGCGTGCCCGATAGCCTGCCGCCTGCGTCGTCGCACCGAATCTCATTATGAATTCAGCAGCCGCAATCACCCGCCGCAGTTTCCTGCGCCAAACGACCACCGCCCTTGCTGCCGCTTGCGCCGGACCGGCGGTTATCCCGGCATCGGCGCTGGGCCGGGGCGGGGCGATGGCGCCCAGCGAGCGCATCGCGATGGGGTTTATCGGCATCGGCGGGCAGGGCGGGGGACACCTGTTGGGCGGGGCGTGGACCTATGTGGCCGGCGGCTACGCGGGGCGCAAGGACGTGCAGGTGCTCGCCGTGTGCGATGTCTGGCGCGAGCGGCGCGAGAAAGCCTGCAAGAAGGTCAACGATCACTACGCCGAAGTCTATGGCCAGGGTGGCTACCCGTCCTGCGAGGCCTATACGGATTTCCGCCAGGTGCTGGACCGCTCCGATATTGACGCTGTGCTGATCGCCAGTCCGGCCCATTGGCATGCCACGATGGCCGCTATGGCCGCCGAGGCCGGCAAAGATATCTATTGCGAAAAGCCGACCGCCGTGACGGTGCGCGAGAGCCAGGCGATGCTGGCGGCGGTGCGGCGTTATGGGCGCGTTTACCAGGCTGGCACGCAGCAGCGCAGCGAGTACGACGGCAAGTTCCGCCGCGCCTGCGAGTTCATTCACAGCGGTCGGATCGGCAAGCTCCAAGCCATTTATGCTTATCGTGATGGGGGGGGTGTATTCTGGCCAAAGCGTTTCGGCGCCGCCAAGCCGGTGCCCGAGGACCTGGACTGGGACCTTTATCTCGGGCCTGCGCCCTGGATTCCCTACGACGGGAACACGGGCGCGCACCGCTTCGACATCGGTGAACTCAACTGGGGCCAGCATCATTACGACATCGTCCAATGGGCCGCAGGGGCCGACGATACCGGGCCAGTGGAAATTTTCATGGAGGGGGATCGCTCCGGCTACAAGTACGCCAGCGGCGTCGTCGTCCACGGCAAGCCTTACCCGGGCGAACCCGTCGGCAATGTGGGAGGCGCGTGCTTTGTCGGCAGCAAGGGCCGTATCGCGGTGGACCGCGAGGCGCTGGTATCCGACCCGCCGGACATCGTGCGCGAGCCGCTGAGGCCGGACGAGGTGCACCTCTACCGCAGCACCAGTCATGCGGGCAATTTCCTGGAGTGCGTCCGCACGCGCAAGCGGCCGATCTGTGATGCGGACATTGCCCACCGGGCCGCCAGCGCGTTGCTGCTCGGCGGGGTTGCCAAGCAGTTGAACCGCACGCTCAAGTGGGACCCGAACGCCGAGCGGTTTATCAAGGACGACGAGGCCAACCGCCTGCTTTCCATTGCCAAGCGCGCGCCGTGGTGCATTTGAATAGTCAGGCATTTCTTATCCTGAGCCCTCACCCAACCCTGCCATGAGACGATTCCTTCTCTTAACTGTAGCCCTCAGCGTTCTGCTTCCGGGTTTTCGAGGCTCCGCTCGTGCCGGCCAGACCAACGAAGAGCAACGCCTCATGGCCGTCCTTCAGTCGGGCGCGTCGTCCGCGGAGAAGGATGCCGCCTGCGCCCGGCTTAAGCTCGTCGGCACCGACCGGTCGGTTCCAGCGTTGGCGGGGCTGTTGACCGACGAGCAGCTCTCTCATTCCGCGCGGTATGCGCTCGAATGTATGCCCTCAAAGAAAGCCGGGCGGGCTTTGATCGAGGCGCTGGAAAAGACCTCGGGGCTGACGCGGGCGGGCGTCATCAGCTCACTGGGCTGCCGCGGCGAAGAACGCGCCGTATCCGCGCTGGTGAAACTGCTGCGCGAACCCGATGCCAGCGAGGCTGCCGCCCTGGCCCTGGGCCAGATCGGCGGCGCAAAAGCTCTCAAAGCGCTACGGGCCGCCACGGCCAACTCCGCCGGGCCGGCCCATCGCGCCGCCGTGGATGGTTGTTTGCGCTGCGCCAATCGGCTGCTCGCCTCCGGCAGCCAAGCAAAGGCCCTGGCGGTCTTCCAGCAACTCTATGCCACGGAGAAGGAGGACGCGGTCCGCGTTGCCGCGTATCGCGGAATGATCCAGGCGTCAGGCAAGAAAGCGCTGCCCTTGATGACAAGCGCGATCACCGGCACGGACGCGGCCAGCCAGACCGCTGCGCTTCAATTGGTCCGCGAGGTGGCTGCTCCCGACGCGACCGGGACCTTCGGCGTTTTGCTGCGGATGTCCAAGGTTACCCCTCCGGTCCAGGTCGCTTTGATTGAAGGGCTGAGCCAGCGTGGCGATGTTTCGCCGGCGCGGGACATAGTTGGCATGGTGAGCAGCGCTTCGCCGGAGGTGCGCGTGGCAGCCCTCAATGCCCTGGGCATTTTGGGCGATGCCACGGTAGTTTCGCTGCTGGCCGCGACCGCCGCGTCAGCCGCCGGAGAGGAGCAGAAGGCGGCCCGGCTGGCGTTGGTCCAATTGCGGCGCAGGAATCTTACGGAGACGCTGCTTCGGCTCCTTCCAGATGCCAAGCCCGAGGTGCAGGCCGAGGTCGCCCGGGCACTCGGTGAACGGGGTGACACAAACGCCGTGCCGAAGCTGGTCGAATTGGCGGGGCAGGGGTCTGAGTCAGCCGCCAAAGCGGCTCGGCAAGCCCTGGCCTTATTAGTGGATGACTCTCAGGTGGATATCATGGTGCGGTTTGTAGTCGAAGCGAAGAGTGAAGCCGCGCGTGCTGACGCTGCGGAAGCCCTCAACTCCGCCTGCCACCAGATTCAAACCCGCCGTGGCCGGGTTAATATCGAGCCGCTCTTGCGGGCGTTGGGAAACGGCACGGCCGAGACCCGCATCGCCCTGCTCACAGTCTGCAGCGGGCTGGCGGACCCGAGAGTGCGCGCGGTCCTACGCTCGGCTGTCGCTTCCTCCGAACCGTCCATCCGTGCCGCCGCCATTCGCGCGTTGTGCGACACCGGCGACGCTGAACTGCTGCCGGACGTGCTGAAGGTGGCCTGCGCCGCGCCCGAGGCCAATTTCCGCACCCTGGCAATCCGCGCCTGCGTGCGCCTGACAACGCAAGAGGATGCGATCAAGCTCCCCGTTAAGGAACAGATTGAGCCGTTCCAGGCCATCCTCGAGACCACTCTGAGTCCCGAGCAGAAACGCCTCGTGCTCGCCGGGTTGGCCGAGGTCCCCGATTTGCGGGCCCTTAGACTGGCCGAGCCGATGCTGGGTGAGGCCGCGATTCAGCTTGAAGCCGCGCAAGCCATCACCAGGATCGCAGCGGCGCTGCCTTATGCGCAGGCGTCGGAGGCGACGCGAGCATTGACGAAAGTTATCGCGGCAATTTCTGACGCTGACACGCGCAAAGCCGCCGAGACTGCGCTCAACGACATTCAGGCCGGGGCGGACTATATCACGAGCTGGATGGTCTCCGGCCCGTATCTGCAGGAGGGTAAAGACTACAAGCAACTGTTTGACATGGCGTTCCCGCCTGAGATTGCCGGGGCCAGAAATATTAAATGGAAGAAGCTGCCGCCCGGCGCTGAAGCCAAGCGCCCCTGGGTAATGGATTTGCTCAAAGCCTTCGGCGGCGAGCAGCGCGTGGCTTATGCCCGCACCTGGGTTTACTCCGAAGAGCCACAGGCCGCGCGGCTTGAGCTGGGCACTGACGACGGAGTGAAGGTCTGGCTTAACCAGAGGGTGGTGCACACCAATAACATCTTTCGCGGACTGACGCCGGGCGAGGACAAGATAAAGGTCAGCTTGAACAAGGGTTGGAACGCACTCCTGCTCAAGGTGACCCAGCTCAACGCGGGCTGGGGCTTCTGCGCCCGCTTCCGCAAGCCGGACGGCTCGCGCCTGGACGGCCTGCAGTTCGCCACCCGGCGGTCCACGCGCGGTAACCGCGCTCAGTAAACGACCTTGTTGAGGGGATACTCGATAATCCCCTCGGCCCCGGCTGCCTTCAGCGCGGGGATCAGCTCGCGGACGATGTGTTCGTCAATGATCGTCTCCACCGCCACCCAGCCCTTCTGGCTGAGGTTGGAAATGGTCGGGTTGCGGAGCGCCGGCAGCGCTTTCAGCAGTTTCGCGAGGTCTTTCTGCGCGATATTCATCTTCAGACCCACCTTGGTCTCCGCTTCCAGCGCGCCCTTTAGCAGCAGGGCTAGGGTCTGAATCTTCTGCCGCTTCCACGCGTTCTTCCAGGCGCTCTGGTTGACGATCAGCCGCGGGGTCGAGGTCAGCAGCGTGTCCACGATGCGCAGCTTGTTGGCGCGCAGGGACGAGCCGGTCTCGGTGACGTCCACGATTGCGTCCACCAGCTCGTGCGCTTTCATCTCCGTTGCGCCCCACGAGAACTCGACTTCCGCCGTCACCTTGTGCTGGCGCAGATACCTCTTGGTCAGGTTGACGACTTCGGTCGCGATGCGCTTGCCCTGCAGGTCTTTGACGGACTTGATCGGCGAGGTCTCCGGCACTGCCAATACCCAGCGGGCGGACTGCCGCGTCGCCTTGCTGAACTGGAACTCGCCCACCTCGTGGACCTTCGAGCCGTTCTCCTGGATCCAGTCATAGCCGGTGATGCCGCAGTCGAGATAGCCGTGCTCGACGTAGCGGCTGATCTCCTGCGCTCGAATCAGCCGAATTTCCAGCTCCTCGTCATCCACATAGGGAATGTAGGAGCGGCTGCTGACGGAAATGTTGAACCCGGCCTTGCCCATCTTCTCGATGGTGGCCTCCTGCAGACTGCCCTTGGGCAGTCCAAACCGCAATACCTGCTTTTTCTTCATGCTATTGTCTGATTCTCGCGCGCGCGGACCCGAAACCTTGTTCGCCGATCCGCTCGCTCGTGAGAGCCGGATTATATGCCACAGTTTCCCCGCTAAAGCGACCTTTTTCTTCGGACTTTAGGCCCGCCGCCAGATCACGCGCCGGTCGTGAACGCTGATCTCACCTCGCGCAAGGGCCGCCACGCATCGAGGATACAAGGCATGTTCCGCCGACTGAATCCGTTGGTGCAGCGTTTCCGCCGTATCGTCATCCAGCGCCGGCACGACCTGCTGCCCGATGATCGGGCCGGCATCCACGCCGGCATCCACGAAATGAACGGTGCAGCCGGTTACCTTTACCCCATGCGCCAGCGCCTGCTTCCAGGCTTCAAGGCCGGGGAACGAAGGCAGCAGCGAAGGATGGATGTTGATGATCCGCCCCGAAAACGCGCCCAGGAAGGGTGCTTTAAGCACGCGCATGAACCCGGCCAGCACCACTAAATCCACTTCCGCGGCTCGCAGCGCCTCGATGTAGGCCCTTTCCGACTCCTCATCCAGCTTGGTGCGGAACTGGCCGGGCGGAACAAACCGCGCCGGGAGGCGTCGCTCCCGCGCCCGCTCCAATATCCCCGCTTCCGCCACGTCGCTGACTACCAGCACGACTTCTGCCGGCACCGTGCCCGCGCGGCAGGCGTCGGCAATGGCCACAAAGTTCGAGCCCTTGCCCGAACCCAGCACGCCGATGCGAAACTTGCGTTCACTCGTCACGCCGCCTTCTTACAGGCACACCGCCCGCCTCCACAAGCCCCAAGTGTGGTTCCCCGACGAACGGCTTGCCCCCGGCTTGAGTTGCCTGCTCCAAGAGCATGCAGTTGAACTAACGCGAAGACGGAAAGAGAGGCGGGAACATGCCCCCCCTCTTCTTCTGGTTCGCGGCTTCGCTGCTCAATCTGATGCGCCACACGCTCGTCCTCCCATGGCAGCATGCCAGTGGTGAGAGGTCGTCCCCAGTGTTTGCGTGGGTGTTGGACATTGCCGGCCACGCCTGCTACTTTCCGCCACGCCTTGCATGACTATGAGCAACAAAGGTCCTGATTCTGCCGCCGCAGCGGACGCTGCTGCCGCGCCCTCGGATTTTATCCGTGAGATTGTCGCCGCCCATGTGTCGGAGAAGAAGTATCCGCAAATCCATACCCGCTTTCCGCCCGAGCCCAACGGCTACCTGCACATCGGCCACGCCAAGTCCATCTGCCTCAACTTCGGTATTGCGCGCGAGTTCGGCGGCGTCTGCAACCTGCGCATGGACGACACCAACCCGACCAAGGAGGACGTCGAATATGTGGATTCAATCACCGAGGACGTAAAGTGGCTCATCAGCGCCTGGGCGGACGACCGGCTCGGGTTCAAGCCCAAGGGCAAGCTGGCCGAGGCCCAGACCGTCAACGGCAAGCCCGACTTCTACCTGGCGCCGATAACCGGAGCGGCCAACATCCCGCTGGAGCCTTTCTACGCGAGCGATTACTTCGACCAGACCTATGAGTATGCCTTGCAGCTTATCAGGAAGGGCGTTGCCTACGTGGACGACCTCTCGCCGGAGGACACCGACAAGTATCGCGGCTCGCCCGACCGGCCCGGCAAGGAGAGCCCCTTCCGCACCCGCTCCATCGAGGAGAGTCTCGACCTCTTTATCCGGATGAAGAAGGGCGAGTTCCCGGATGGCACGCGCACGCTGCGCGCGAAGATTGACATGGCGTCGCCGAACATCTGGATGCGCGACCCGGTCCTCTACCGCATTCGCCACTCGGAACATCATCACACCGGCGCCAAGTGGTGCATCTACCCGATGTATGACTTCGCGCACTGCCTGAGCGACTACATCGAGGGCATCACGCATTCGATCTGCACGCTGGAGTTTGAGGTGCACCGTCCCCTGTATGATTGGATTCTCGAACAGCTCGACCTGTCCCGGCCCCTGCCGCATCAGTACGAGTTTGCCCGCCTGAGCCTGGGCTACACCATAATGAGCAAGCGCAAGCTCATGCAGCTCGTCAACGAGAACCTCGTCTCCGGCTGGGACGACCCTCGCATGCCGACTATCAGCGGCCTGCGCCGCCGCGGCGTCACGCCGGAGGCGCTGCGCGACTTTGCTTACAACATCGGCATCACCAAGTACAACGGTATCACCGACGTGTCCGTGCTGGAGTATTGCATCCGCGAGGACCTCAACCGCCGCGCCCAACGGCGGCTGGCGGTGCTGCGGCCGGTCAAGGTCGTCATCACCAACTTTCCCGCTGATCAGGTCGAGGAGCTCGAAGCCGTCAACAATCCCGAAGACCCAAATGCCGGCAAGCGCAAGGTTCCATTCAGCCGCGAGCTTTACATCGAGCGCGACGACTTCATGGAAACGCCGCCGCCCAAGTACTTCCGCCTGCGTCCCGGCGGGGAAGTGCGGCTGAAGTACGCCTACATCATCAAGTGCGATGAAGTGGTGAAGGACGCCGCCGGGCAGGTGACCGAACTCCGCTGCACCGCCGACCTGGGGAGCAAGACCGGCGGCCCGACCGCCGGTCGCAAGGTCAAAGGCACGATCCACTGGGTCAGCGCCATGCGCGCCATTGACGCCGAGGTGCGCCTCTATGACCGCCTCTTCACAGTGGCCGAGCCCGATGCCGGCGGCGACTTCAAGCAACACCTCAACCCGCACTCGCTGGAGGTTGTCACGGCCAAGTGTGAGCCAAGCCTGAAGGACGCCAAGTCCGAACTGCGCTACCAGTTCGAGCGCCTGGGCTACTTTACGCTGGATAAGGACAGCGCGCCCGGCAAGCTGGTGCTCAACCGCACCATCACGCTCAAGGACACCTGGGCGAAAGAAGCCCGGAAGGGATAGGTCGCCGTGCAGAACGAGCTGGACATAGTTCGTGACGTTTCCAGAAGGCTCGACCGGCTGCGACTGCGCCTACATAGAAGGATAGACACACGCACTGGACGTGGCCAACCTGTGGCAGGAGGTTTCGCATGACTGACACGCCTCGGAAAATCGCCGAGCTTGTCCGGCAAAAACTGATGGCCCGGTCTGGGGCGGAACGTTTTGTCATGGGCGCGCGGATGTTCGATGCCGCACGAGCGATGGTGCTGGCTTCGCTGCCCGCCGGACTGCTGGCGGACGACTTGAAACGCCAACTCTTTCAGCGGCTCTATGGCCGGCCTGCTCCATTTTGAAAACCAATTCGGACGGCTGCCAGCCCTCCCTGACTTGGTGCTCAACCGGACGATCACACTTAAGGAATCCAGGGCTAAAGAGGCGCAGAAGAAGTAGCCGGATCGGAGCGCTACCGAGCGTCGTGATTGCTTGCGCCGCGTGAGGGCACGCGGCCACCAGTGACTTGGGTGTAGGCCGCGGGCCCGCCCGCGGCGAGAGCTTACTGTTACGTACAGACTATGAACACTACCGACAAAACCGGGACGAATAGCACCACCCGCCGCG
>CAZDOO010000062.1:0-35702 GCA_964507045.1 uncultured Verrucomicrobiota bacterium
GATGAGGATGATCCCTCCGGTGCGCAGGCTCCGCTGCAGCAGCTCGATGGTGCCGGCGACTCCCCCGCCGATCCAGGTGGCGCCGACACAGGCTGCCACACCGACCTTCTCGTCGGAGACGTAGCCCGCAGCATCGCCATGGATGAACTTGACTCGATCGGCCACGCCGAGTTCTACAGCGCGGAGTTTCGCTTGCTCGGTAAACAACTGGCTCATGTCAATACCAGTGCCAATGATGCCGTAATCGCGAGCCCAGGTGCACAACATCTCCCCCGAACCGCTGCCCAGGTCGAGCACCCGGGTCCCCGATTTTAGACGCAGCGCCGCGCCGAGCGTGGCCAGCTTCTCGGGTGTGAACGGGTTATGGATGCGGTGAGCACTTTCGGAAATGTTGAAGATCCGTGGAATGTCCATTGTGAAGAATTCCCTTAAGGTTGTGAATAGATGCGGTCACGGCCTAACGCAGTGTGCAGCCGCGCCGGGCCAAAAGCGATAGGAAACAAACCAGACGGGCCTCCCGGCGTCGGCTGCCACGACTGGTTCGCCATTCCGGAGTCCCGGCAGGGCGGCGGTTAGGTGCCAACACCTTAAGCCAATCCCTCACAGTTTTAGTTCCGTCAAATAGTTGGTGTACAATAACCCTACCCCGTCACGGCCACGAACTCGCGCCCTCAGGTCCTCTAACACCTGCTGGAATCGGTTTGCTCCTGCAGTGTAGTCGTCGAAGCCCCACAGAACAGGGACGCGCGCATTCTCCTTGGCGGCTGCGGCCTCAACAACCAGCACGCCTGCCTGCCTCGCGACCAACCGCGTCAGTCGTTGGCGCGGAGGCAGCGGCGCACCGCGCCATACCCCGTTTGTCCTCACCTGCACCGGACACGCCAGGTAGAAGACTGCGCAATCGCTTTGGTTGCTAATGGCCACACCAACGAAATTGGCATTCGTAGCGGTCGGAACCGCCAGGTGACCAAAGGCCACGGGCGGTATTGGGCTCGTTTTCGAACAGCCGCTTCCGCTCAAGCTGAGCACAAGGATTGCCGTCAGGTTAGCCACAAGCAGACCGGCGCTGCGCAACGTGGGCAAGCATGACTTTCGAGTTCCCATTTGGCGTAACGACAACCACGAGCGATACGGGCCGCCCTGCGCGCCTGAACTGGCAAGCAGAATGGCCCCGTCCGCATTCGCTCCACTGCTCTTGGGCCGCCGCGTCACGAGTGTGTCAGTGCCTTGCTGCGGCGTGTGCCTGGCGATACACCACAAGCTCAGAGCGATCCCCGCGGTAACGAAGAAGAAAGCCGCGACGTTGTACGTCCTCGCTCGGAGCAGAAAGCCATACAAGCAGAGGCCCGCGGAAGTTACGAACCAAACCGTTTTCGCGCCGGGGCGAAATGTGATCACTTGCCCAAGCCCGAACAAAACGAAGCCCGTCCAAAAGCCCAGGATTAAGAATGGCCGGATACTCTTCACGTTACGCAGAACGGAGAGGTGAGCGATGGCGGCGGGCACCAAACGCTCGAATCTGCAATCGGCTCCCGCCCGCCGCCATTCGCTCCACTGACAGGTTCGGCGATTTAGTCATTCTTGCTGCTCCACGCTGCCGCAATCCCATGGACAGTGTTGGTATCAAGCTGAAGCCGCGTCTTCCAGGCTGCGCCTACCTTCGCGTCAATCCTCTCCCGGCTGTCGAGAATGAAATGAACGAAATCTGCTCGCGAGACGGGCGACTTCTGTGAGCGTGTCCAAATCTGCACGTGATACTGGTAGGCTCGCGACAAGTGACGCAACGCTTCATTCGTATGGCCGGAGTACATCATCATGCACGCCAGCATCGAGTGAGGAACAAGCTGCGCGACTGGAATGTCGCGCACGACGGGAAACGGCACGTCGCTCCCCTTGAGGTCAACCGCGTCGTAATCACGGTACGAAGCAATGCGCCGCTCATTTGCATCCAAGTAGTCGGTGTATCTCTGCAAGCTGTTCGATGCCGCCTGGAACGAACCGTGTGCATACGCCAGAAATGCGTCGTTCATCAGCCTATCAGCCTCGGCAACGACACGTGCGTTCCTGGAGCACCCTGCTATAGCCACAGCGAACACAAAGACCGCAAATGCAGTCACGAATGGCTGAGGACGGATGGTCATGCTGCGCAATCCGCCGAACAAGTGATTATCCAGACTTGGATAACACCCCGAAATGGGATGTTATCCAACCGGCCCGCCTGCAAGGATGGCAGGTTTGCCTTCATCAAGGACCTTTGTAGGCCAACAGCGTGGCGCTGTAAAGACCGCTCTTAACGAGTTCCTCAGCTTGCGCCCAGGCAGAAGCTTGCCCTGCTCTGGTCCCACTCCGCCCGAGGGTGAGCGGTATCAGCCATCCAGGAGGTCCTGCAGCCGGTTGCGACAGAAGCCCAGGTAGCCTCTGAGCAGCGGCTGGAGCGGGCTGGGGTGTCTGCACCCCGGCGCCCGGACACCACAAGAAGAGCCCCTCCTGTTTCGACTTCTGCCAAATCGCAAACCCAGTCGAACGTCCTAACCTTCCCCTTCTGACTCCCCGTCCGCTCAGCCTACAAACTTCCTGGCCAGGATGCTCGCGTTATGGCCGCCGAAGCCGAAGGAGTTGTTGAGCGTGGCCTCGATCTTGATCTGGCGGGCGGTGTTGGGAACGTAGTCCAGGTCGCAATCCGGATCGGGCACCGTGTAATTGATGGTGGGGGGGACGATGCCGGTCTGGATCGCCTTGCTGCAGGCGATCATCTCGACCGCGCCGGCGGCGCCCAGCATGTGGCCGGTGGCGCCTTTAGTGGAGCTGACCACCAGCTTGCGGGCGTGTGCGCCAAAGACGCTCTTGATCGCCTGCGTCTCCGCAATGTCGCCCTGAATCGTGGAGGTGCCGTGGGCGTTGATGTAGGAGATGCTCTCCAGCGGCAACTGCGCGTGGCGCAGGGCCATCTTCATGCACCGGGCCGCCCCCTCGCCTTCCGGCGCCGGCGCCGTCACGTGATTGGCATCCGCCGTGTTGCCGTAGCCGGCCACTTCACAGTAAATCCGCGCACCGCGCTTCTTCGCATGCTCCAGCTCTTCGAGCACCAGCACGCCGGCACCCTCGCCCATGACAAAGCCGTCGCGCTCCTTGTCAAACGGCCGGGAGGCGTGGGCCGGATCGTCGTTGCGGGTGCTGAGCGCCTTCATCGCGCAGAAGCCGCCGATCCCGACGGGGACGATGGTCGCCTCGGCGCCGCCGGCGAACATCACCTGCGCATCGCCCATCTTGATGGTGCGCCAGGCCTCGCCCAGGGCATGGTTGGAGGTCGCGCAGGCGGAACAAGTGGCGAAGTTGGGGCCCCGGAGCTTGTAGTACATCGAGAACAGGCCCGAGGCCATATTCGCGATGAGCATGGGGATCATGAACGCCGACAGCCGGCCCGGCCCGCGTTCGAGCAAGACCTGGCACTGCTCGGAAACCGTCTGCAGCCCGCCGATGCCCGAGCCGATGAACACGCCGATCTCGTCCCGGTTCACCTGCTCAAGGTCCAGGCCCGAATCGCGCAGCGCCTGCCAGGCCGCATGCACGCCGAATTGCGAAAACCGATCCGTCCGCCGGATTTCCTTCGGCGACGGCAGGGCCGGCCCGGGATCAAAGCCCTTCACTTCGCCGGCAATCTGGGAGTCAAACCGCGCAGGATCGAAGCGGGTGATTCTGGTAATGCCGCACTGGGCGGCCAGCAGGTTCTGCCAGAAAACTTCCACCTCATGACCCAAAGGGGTCACTGCCCCCAGGCCGGTCACAACCACGCGGCGTTCCGTCCAGTTGCTCGCCATAAAATCAAGCGGGGCAGCCCAAGCTGACTTCAGTCCAGGCTGCCCCGGAAGCGTTTAACTCACCGTTACTTCTGTTGCAGGTCTTCGATGTACTTGATGACATCGCCCACGCTCTGGAGCTTCTCCGCCTGCTCGTCAGGAATCTCGTTGCCGAATTCCTCCTCCAGCGCCATGACCAATTCGACAGTATCCAGCGAATCCGCCCCAAGGTCCTCGATGAATTTGGCCTCGGGTGTGACCTGGTCGGCGTTCACGCCCAACTGTTCGACGATAATGTCTTTTACTCGTTGCTCTATAGTTTTCTCAGCCATGTTATGCTCCAGTTCTTAGTTTTGCAGTTGTCTATGTTACGTTTGGGGAGGCGTCAAGCCCGAATCCAAAAAAACTCACATCACCATCCCGCCGTCCACGGGCAGGACCTGGCCGGTAATATAGCGTGCGGCGGGGCTGGCGAAGAACAGCACGGCGTTGGCGACGTCCTCCGGCTGGCCCAGGCTGCCCAGGGGAATCTGCTTCTGCAGGGCCGCGCGCGCCTCGGGACTGAGTTTGGCCGTCATGGCCGTCTCGATGAAGCCCGGCGCGATGGCGTTGGCGGTGATGCCGCGGCTGGCCAGCTCCCGGGCCACGGACTTGGTGAACCCGATCACGCCCGCCTTGCTGGCACTGTAATTGCACTGGCCGGCGTTGCCCATCAGGCCAACCACGGACGCAATGTTCACGATCCGACCCGATTGCTGCTTCAGAAAACTGCGGGTGAAGGCCTTGGTGAACAGAAACGTCCCCTTGAGATTGATGTCCAGCACCGCGTCCCAGTCCGCCTCGCTCATGCGCATGAGCAGGCCGTCCTTGGTAATGCCGGCATTGTTGACTAGGATGTCCACCTTGCCCGTCGCCGCCAGGATCTGCTCGACGGCAGCCGTCACGCTGGCGGCTTCCGCGACATTGGCCGCAAAGGGCCAGGCCTTGCGGCCCAGCGCCTCGACCTTCTGCACCGTCTCGGCGCAGAACTCGAGCTTCAGATCCACGCAGGCGATATCCGCCCCGGCGCCGGCGAGCTTCAAGGCAATGGCCTGGCCAATGCCCCGGCCCGCGCCGGTTACTACTGCCACTTGGTTGGCTAAATCGTTCATAAATCCCGCTCCTTGTCCGCTATCCGCGCACAGTTGTCAATCCAGCTTTTCTGATTCCCGGTGTCAGCCGGCCAGCACTTTGGCCGCGGCCTCCAGGCTGGCCATGTCCTCGACGTTGAAAACTTGCGCGGCTTTATCAATGCGCCGCATGAAGCCGCTCAGGGCTTTGCCGGGGCCCAGCTCGATAAAGCGCGTGAAACCCTGTGCCAGCAAATAACGCATGGATTCCTCCCACCGCACCGACGAGGTAACCTGCTCGACCAGCCGGGCGCGAATTGCCTCCGGACCCTCGTGGGGCCGCGCCGTCACGTTGGCCATGACGGCCACCGTCGGCGGCAGGATCGCCACGCCCGCCAGTTCGGCCTGAAGCCGGGGCTGGGCGCCGGCCATGAGCGGCGAATGATAAGCCCCGGCCACAGGCAGCGGCAGGGCGCGCTTGGCGCCCTTGGCCTTGGCCAGCTCGCAGGCCTCGCTAATCTTGTCCGCAGCGCCCGAAATCACAATCTGGCCGGGGCAATTGAGATTGGCCAGCGTCACGCCGGCCTGGGCGCAGACCTCGCGGGTGGGCCCCTCGTCCAGGCCGATAATCGCCGCCATGCCCCCACGGGTGGCTTCGCACGCCTCCTGCATGAACCGCCCGCGCTGGCGCACCACTCTCAACCCATCTTCAAAACCCATCGCACCCGCCGCCGCCAGCGCCGTAAACTCGCCCAGCGACAAGCCGGCCGTGGCCTGGAAATCCAGCGAGGGCACCCGCTCCTTGAGCAGCTCGAAAGCCACCCAGCTCACCAGGAAAATCCCCGGCTGCGCGTGCTCGGTCTTCGTCAGTTCCGGCTCCGGCCCGTGGAAGCAAATAGACGCCAGGTCGTAACCCAGCGCCGCGTTGGCGCGGTCGAACCAGGCTTTAGCCGCGGGAGCATTCTGCGCCAAATCCCGCCCCATGCCCACCGCCTGGGCTCCCTGCCCTGCAAATAACAATGCTGTCTTGCTCATAGTCGGCCGGGACTAAACACGAAAACGTGCCCCGAGGAAAGCAGAGATATGGGCTCACCCACATTCAATCACAGGCTCCCAACACCGCTCACACCCGGTGTCACCCTCTGACCGTCCCAGTTCTCACCCTCCCGCCTGCGGTGCCCGGCACAGGCTTTTCCGGCCAATCAACCCGGCTGCCCTCCAGATGCCGGCCAAACAAAACGCAGGCAGCCAGATTCGAGGGATTTCAATCCACAGCACATGCAGCAGCCAACGACTCCAGATCTCCCGTAACTGGACCGGTGACACTATCAGCGGCTGCCACGAGAAGGAAAACCGCGTGTTGTCGAACGGCGACAACAGCGGAATGCCCTGGGCGCCATGCACCAGCATGTCCAGAACTCCGTGGCTGGCCGTCACCGCAAAAAGGAAACCAAACAGGCCCCACCACAGCCCCGTAAAGGGCCGCTCCTTCCTGAACCAGGTGAACAGGACGACGGCGGCAAGCAGCGCGGCGAAGAGAAAGGAATGGCTGAACCCGCGATGCCCCAACATGCTGCCAAACGGCATGCCCAAGCGGTTGCCGATGATGTCGGCGTCGGGCAAGCCGGCGCATAGGGCCGAGACCGCCAGCAAACCGCGTGGCCGGGGCTTGGCCCCCGTGCCCCAGGCCGTTGCTACGGCTAATCCGACCACACAATGAGTAAAAAGCGCTGGCACGAGCTGTTCACCAATTCATCGCAAGCCGGGACTAAACACGAATACCCGCCCGAAGGAAAGCCGAGATGGCAACTGGTTGCACCTTTGAACCGGCTGCAACCCCTCGCTCCGGACACTTGCCGATTCGCCGGCATTACCGGAAGCAGCCCGGGTAAGCCGATTGACACTGGAGTTCCCGTCAGGCAAGCTTGGCCTGTGACGCGCGCAACTCGAACCCTACCTCCCCTCGCGCGCAGCAGCCCAGAGATAAACCTATGTCCCTCGAGCTACAAATCATTCGATTGCAGGAATTCATCCGCCTGGGGCCAAGCGGCCAGTTTGACCTAAAAGCTAGCAAGGCGGCCCTGGCGTTGCTGGCTGCCGCGTGCTTAAAACGGGGGATCCTCCAGGCCCTGCTGGACTTGCGGGCGCTGCAGCCCGGGCCGGAACCGGTGTTCTCGCCCGACGACCTGGTAAGCCTCGTGAGCACCTTTCACGAAATCGGGTTCACGTCCCGCCACCGGCTGGCGGTGCTGTACCAGATTGACCCTCATGAGCGTGCCCGGATGTTCGCTTCCATCGCCAGGCTCCGCGGGTGGACGGTAAAGGCGTTCGAGGACTTTGAACAAGCCGTCGCCTGGCTTTCCGACGCCGCGCCGGCACAGCCCGAAGCGCAAGCCGCGCTCAGCACCCGGAAGCGCAGAGTTCCGGTGCGAAAGCTAGAAGGCAGGCAAGAGTCTGCCACGGTGCCAGCGGGCTCGCAGCCAATCCGCAAGATACCCCAGCCGGGCCCCAAGCCTGCCCGGATCCCCGCCACCCAGTCCAAAGGGGCAACCTGTTAGGGCCCGGACCGTTCACGGTCGCTTGCAGCCCGCACGGCGATGACCTCGGCGTTGAATCGCCGCACTGCCAACGACCGTTTCCTCAAGGGTCGGCTACGCTGTTCTTCGCCCAACCGGTTTCGCACCCGGACTCGGCAGACCCCGCCTTGGCCTGTTTGTTACAGGCCACCCTTGCTAGGGCTCCCGGCACCCGCCGCTCGCCGCTCCCAGGCCTGCTGGAAGCGCAAGACATCGGCTTCAGAACGGTTCCTTTGGGATTGGCCGACCCGGCTGGCCAGGAATACGGGTCATGCTCAAGCCTGGCTAATACCCCCTCTCTGCTGGCTCACCTCACCCTATCTTCACCGTATACTCACCGTAGTACCTCTGCAAAGTTTGCAGAGGTACTACGGTGAGTATACGGTGAGTATACGGAGGGGACGGGGAGATACGCTGGTGCCAGGGTCAGGCCGTCGGAGCAGAGGCAGTCCGGCCGAACTCGTGGTGGGGAGGTCGAGATACGCGGTTCCAAGGGCGCGGGAATAGTGATTGCTTGAACATCTGCGCCCGGTATGGCATCTATTAGGCGTGCGGCTTTTTAGAACATTGCTGGTCGTGCTGCTGGCGCTCGCCTGGGCGCCGCTCATGTCGCATTGCCAACTGGAGGCGGTCTCCGGTTTCGAGTTCCTTAGCTGCGAGGTTGAGCACCAAAGCCCCGCAGATGCCCCCAACCATTGCGACGGCACCTCCTGCTGTGCCGCTGAGTCCGGCAAGTATCAAGCCCCCGGCCAGCAACGGATCGTTCCCGTTCTTGCCCTCGCGCCTCTCCTTTTCGACGTCGTTGCTGACTCCGACTGCGCTGCATCCCCGCAAGTCAGTCTTGGCCTTTTGACCACCGCTCCGCCAGAGCTCTCCCCTGCCTGGCAGTTTACTCTCCGCGCGGCGCCTCCTTCCCGCGCACCTTCTTTTGTTTCCTAAGTAGTCCCGTCCGGGACCGCCCCTCGCTCGCGGTGTGACGCCACCCCGCGCGTTTCTCCGTCTCCGTGTCCGTTGTTGTCCGTCGGTTGTGCCGTTAACTATGAAACTAAGATCTCTTTTGCAGAATTGTCCGTGGCTGGGCGTGCTGGTTGCCGCCGCCTGTGTATGTCGCCTGGGATTCGCCGCCCAGGCGCCTGAGTTGCCCGCCGCCAGCCGTCCCTGGCCGACGAATGCCGTTCTCACCTTAAACGACGCCCTTGAGTTGGCGCTGGCCAATAACCCCGAGCTGCGCGCCAGCGACGCAAGAATTGACGTCGCCTCCGGACGCGCCGACCAGGCCAGGCTCTGGTCCAACCCGGAACTAACCCTGAGCGCGGAAGATTGGCCGGTCAGCGGCGGGAACGGCTTCGCTGACGCCAAGCAGACGGTGGGCGTGGCGCAAACGTTCCCCTACCCCGGAAAGAAACGGCTCGATCGCCAAATCGGTGTCTCCGGCGTGCGCCTCTCCGAAGCGGAGCTCAGCCTCCGCCGCGTGGAGCTGGTCCGGGACGTGAAAGCCTCATTCTACCACGTGCTCGCCGCGGAGCGCGTGGTCGAGGTCGCCGGCGAGCTCGTCAAGGTGGCGGAGTCCTCCGCCGCCACGGCCCGCAAACGAGTCGCCGCCGGGGCGGCGGCCGACCAGGAGCAGTTGCGGGCGGAGATTCCTTTGGAACAGGCCCGGACGGAGCTGTCAGGCTTTCAGCGTGAGCTGGTCGCCGCCCGCCAAACCCTGGCCCTGGCGCTGGGCCGGCCGGACCTGAGCGAGGCGCCCGTCGCCGGCGCTCTGGCGGAAACGGCCGCCCTCGCGCTGCTCGACCAGGGCCCGGAGCAGTGGCTGACCACCCATCCCAGCGTGGTGGCGGCAAAGGCCAATCGCGCTCAGGCGGAACTGGCGCTGCGCCGGGCGCGGCTCGAACCTTATCCGGATGTCAGGATGGAGGTCTCCGGCGGACGCATCGGCGAAACCGGCCAGTCCATCATTCAACTGGGGTTCGCCGTGCCGCTGCCCATCATTGACCGCTCCAAGGGCAGAAAGCAGGAAGCCCAGGCCCACACCCGCATTGCGGAAGCCGACGAGGCGGCGCTCGAGCAACGCCTGCTGCGGGATTGGCGCATCGCCAGCCAGCGGCTTCGCACCGCCGCCGACCAGGTCGCCAATTACCGCGAGCGGATTCTCCCCAAAGCCAATGAAGCCCTGCGGCTGGTCCAAACCGGCTTCGAGGCGGGCAAGTTCGGCTTCATTGACCTGCTGGATACCCAGCGCACCGCGGCCGAGGTGCGCCTGGCTTACCAGCAAAGACTCCTCGAACTGAACATCGCCCAGGCGGAACTGGAAGCGCTAATCGTCCGGAATCCCGCCGAAGCCAGACCCCTCGGGACCGTCCAGTCCCCGCCCCAGCCTTAACAATGACAACAAACGAAAGACCATGACCACACTAACGATTTCCAGGATGACCGTGCTGCCGCTGGTGGCGGTGGCCACACTGCTCACAGCCTGTTCCCGGCAAAGCGAGCCCGCCGGGCACGATGATCACGCGGGCCACAACCACGGTGAGGCCGGCGGCGAAACCAAGGCCCACACCCAAACCAGGGACGGCGTCGTGATGTGCGCCGAACACAACGTGCCGGAAGCGCAATGCGGCATCTGCAAACCGCAATTGGCGGGGACCTTGAAGCCCGGCGAGTCGGCCAAGGTTCGGCTGGCCGCCAGCGACTCCGCCGGCATCGCCGGCGTTCAGACCGCCACCCCAGCCGTGGGGACCATCGCCGACGCCGTCGAGTGCTACGCCGAACTCACGTTCAATCAAAACAAGCTGGCCCAAATCACCGCGCCGGTGGGCGGCATTATCCAGGAAGTGCCCGTGGACCTGGGCAGCCGGGTCGAGGAAAAGCAGGCTGTGGCGAAGATCTGGTCGGCGTCCATCGCCGAAGCCGTGGCCAAAGCGGTGCTAAGCCACCAGACCCTCGACCGCGAGCGCAAGCTGCGCGCGGATCGTGTGACTTCAGAGAAGGACCTGCAGGAAGCTGAGGCGGCGCACCGCGGCGCGTGCCAGCAACTCCGGATGCTCGGCTTTACCGAGGAGCAGATTGACGCGCTGGGCGCCAAGCCGCACGAACAAGTCCTGATGGAAGTGCGCGCGCCGTTTGCGGGTGAGATCGTCGAGCGGGTCGCCGTGCGCGGCGCGCTCGTAGAAGCCGGCAAGCCGTTGTTCACGCTGGCCGATCGCTCGGTGATGTGGGCCATGCTCAATATCCCGGAGTCCGCGCTGGCACGGGTGAAGGTGGGCCAGACGGTGGAGTTGCGCGTGGAATCGCTGCCCGGCCAGACGTTCTCCGGCAAGCTCACGTGGATCGGCGCCGAGGTGGACGAGAAGAGCCGCATGGCCCGCGCCCGCGCCGAGGTGGCCAACCCGGATGGGCTGCTTAAAGCCAGGATGTTCGCCCAGGCCCGCATCCTGACCCGCAGCGCCGCGGGGGCGCTCTTGCTGCCGCCCTCGGCCATCCAGCGCATAGAAGGCAGGAGCTTCGTGTTTGTGAAACTGGCGGACGACTTGTTTGACGCCCGCGTGGTCCGGCTCGGCGCCCGGTTCGACGGGCAGGTGGAAATCATCGAGGGCTTGAAGCCGCAGGAGGTGGTGGTGGTGAACCACGGCTTCCCGCTCAAGTCCGCATTCCTCATCTCGCGCCTCGGCGCGGGTTGCGCGGATGACTAAACCCCGGGCCACTTTCACCTGAAAGACTTCTCCCATGCTGAACTGGCTTATCACGACCTCGCTGAAGAACCGCCTGCTGGTCGCCATCCTGGCGGGGGTGCTCATCCTGATGGGTGGACGTGCCCTCACCAGCCTGCCCATTGACGCCTTCCCGGACACGACGCCGGTACAGGTGCAGATCAATACCACGGTGCCCTCCCTCAACGCGGAGGAAGCTGAGTCGCAAGTCACGATCCCCGTCGAACTGGCCATCGGCGGCCTTCCCGGGCTCGATAACATCCGCTCGGTGTCCAAGTTCGGCCTGTCCCAGGTGGTGGCCACGTTCGATGATGAGACGAGCATCTTCCGCGCGCGCCAGCTCATCACCGAGCGGCTGCAAACCATCGAGCTGCCAGCGGGCATCGCGCGGCCCCAGCTTGGCCCCATCTCCACCGGCCTGGGCGAGGTGTTCCATTACGTCGTCCGCTCCGACAACACCAATCGGACGCTCACCGAACTGCGCGAAATCCAGGATTGGGTGGTCAAGCCGCAGTTGCGCAAGGTGCGGGGCGTCGCGGAAGTCAACACCTGGGGCGGCCTCGAGAAGCAATTCCACGTCATCACCGAGCCGCAGCGCCTGGTCAAACACGGGCTTACGCTCGAACAGCTTTTCGAGGCGCTCGAAGCCAACAACCAAAACGTCGGCGGCGGCCAAGTGGTGCGCAGCGGTGAATCGCTGCTGGTGCATGGACTGGGCCTGACCACCAACGTCCAGGAAATCGCCAACATCGTCATCACGGCCCATGACGGCGTGCCCGTGCGCGTCAGCGACGTCGCCGAGGTCAGGGTGGACCACGAGATCCGCCGGGGCGCGGTAACGGGCGGCGGCCGCGGCGAGATCGTGCTCGGGCTGGGCTTCATGCTCATGGGGGAAAACAGCGCGGTGGTGACGCGCGGCTTGAAGGACAAGCTGGCCGAAGTCCAAAAGACGCTGCCCAAAGACGTGGTCGTTGAGGTGCTGTATGACCGCACGGAGCTGGTGGACAACGTCATCGCCACGGTCAGACACAACCTGCTGGCGGGCGCGCTGCTGGTGATCGCGATTCTCTTTGCCTTCCTCGGCAACCTGCGGGCCGGCCTGGTGGTAGCGGCAGCCATTCCGCTCTCGATGCTGTTCGCCGGGGACTTGATGTTGCAGGCCGGCATCTCCGCCAGCCTCCTGAGCCTGGGCGCCGTGGACTTCGGCCTCATCGTGGACGGTTCGGTGGTGATGGTCGAAAACGCCATGCGCCGCCTGGCGCTGCGTCAGCGCGAGCTGGGCCGTCCGCTGACCAGGGAAGAACGCGAGGAGACCCTCGCCAGCGCGCCGCTGGAAGTCGCGCGGCCCGTGGCCTTTGGCGTCGGCATTATTCTGATCGTGTTCCTGCCCATCCTCGCGCTGCAAGGCGTGGAAGGAAAACTGTTCAAACCGATGGCCCTGACGATGGTTTTTGCGCTGGCCGGCTCGCTGATTCTCGCGCTGACCCTCACCCCCGTGCTGGCGGCCCTGTTCCTGCCCAAGCAGGTCAAGGAAAGAGAGCCCTGGCTGGTGCGGCTGGCCCACCGCCTTTACGAACCGGCGCTGGGCCTCGCTCTGCGCTTCCGCGTCCCGGTCCTCCTCGGCGCGCTGGCCCTCGTCGCGGGCGTGGCCTTGCTGGCCTCGCGTATGGGGGGCGAGTTCCTGCCCAAGCTCGGTGAAGGCGCCATCGTCGGCACCACCGTCCGCCTGGCCGGCGTTTCCGTCGAGGAAGCCGTCGCCTACAACGATCGCATCGAGAAGCTGCTCCTCGCGGAGTTCCCGGACGAGATTACCAACATCTGGACGCGCCTGGGCAGCGCCGAAATCGCCACCGACCCCATGGGCATCGAGCTGTCGGATTTCTTCCTGGCGCTCAAGCCCCGGGAGCAATGGAAGCGAGCCCGCACGCAGGCGGAACTGGTGGAGAAGATGCGCGAGTTGTTCACCAAATTCCCCGGCATGACGGTCGCGTTCAGCCAGCCGATCGAGATGCGCCTGAACGAACTCATCGCCGGCATCCGCTCCGACATCGGCATCAAAATCTACGGCGACAACTTGGAGCAGTTGCGCCGGCTCTCCGATGAGGTGCAGCAGGTCTTAGGCGCCATCAAGGGCGTGGGCGAAGTCACCGGCGAACAGCTCACCGGCCAGCTCATCTTGCAGGTGCGCATGGACCCGCAGGCCATCGCCCGCTACGGCGTGCCGACGCGCAACGTGATGAACGTCGTGGAAGCCGTCGGCACCAAAAAGGTCGGCGAAGTGCGCGAAGGCCAGCGCCGCTTCCCGCTGGTGGTGCGGCTGCCCGACCGGCAACGCACCGATCCCGACGCCTTGGCCAACACGCTCATCCCAACGGCGACCGGCTCGGTCCTGCCGCTCAACCAAGTGGCGCAAGTGGTCGAGACCGAAGGCCCCGCAACCATCAACCGCGAATGGGGCCAGCGCCGCATCACCGTCCAGTGCAACGTCCGCGGGCGGGACGTGGGCAGCTTCGTGGCCGAGGCGCAGAAGCAGATCGCCGCCCAGGTGAAACTGCCGGACGGCTACAGCCTCGAATGGGGCGGCCAGTTTGAGAACATGGAGCGGGCCAACGCCAAGCTGCGCTTCGTGGTGCCGATGGCGCTCGGGCTGATCTTTGTCATGCTCTACTTCAGTCTCAAGTCGCTGCGCGACGTGTTCATCGTCGCCACGGGCATTCCGCTGGGCGCAGTGGGCGGCGTGCTGGCGCTGTGGCTGCGGGGAATGCCCTTCACCGTGAGCGCTGCCGTCGGGTTCATTGCGCTGAGCGGCGTGGCCATTCTCAACGGTCTAGTCCTCGTGACGTTCATCCAGCAAAGGCTGCACGCGGGCACGCCGCTGGCCACTGCCGTGCGCGAAGGCTGCCTCGTTCGCCTGCGGCCGGTCCTGATGACCGCGCTGGTAGCGGCCGTGGGCTTCGTCCCGATGGCAATCAACGTCGGTGTGGGAGGCGAGGTCCAGCGACCGCTGGCGACGGTCGTCATCGGCGGCATCTTCACCAATACCCTGCTGACGCTGCTGGTGCTGCCTGTAATCTACACCCTATTCAAACCCAAAGCACCCGCGCCAAAGGTCTGACCGTCAATCCGTAGGTTGCCCATTGCTTGCAGACCCGAAAAAGCTCGCTCCCGAGCCCGCCCCGGGCTATGAATACCGGTCAATGGCCGATCTAGCCTCCATCCCGCCGGCGGAAGTCAAACCCGCCCGCGTCTCGTACCTGTTCATGGCGGGAACGCTGGTGCTGGTGGGATACTTTCACATGGCAACGCCGCTGCTCGTGGCGTTCTTTGCCTACCTCGCGCTGACCATGCTCCATTTCCTGAAGCGGGGCGGCAAGACGGTGGCGGTGGTGCTTTTTGTGATCCTGGTGTCGGCCATCACGTATGGCTTGGGATACTTCATCAACCAGACCGTCCGGGCGCTGCCCGAGATCGCCGACAAAGCCATTCCTTCCGTGATCCAGTGGGCGCGGGAATACCAGATCGAACTCCCGTTCACCGACTATGACAGCCTTAAAGATCTGGCCCTCGACACCCTGGGCAGCCGGATGAATTACCTGGGCAACCTCGCCCGGTTCGCCCGCGGGGCGACGACGCAGTTCATCTTCGTGCTGGTGGGCGGCGTGGTGGCGGTCAGCTTGTTTCTCAATGCCCGCATGGAACTCGACCGGGAGAAATACGCGGTGCGCGACAACCTGTATTCGCTCTGCTGCGACCAGATCGCGCGGCGCTTCCAACTCCTCTACCAGAGCTTCGCCATGGTGATCGGCGCGCAGATTCTCATCTCGGCCATCAACACGGTCTTCACCACCATCTTTGTGGTGGCCGCGGGGCTGCCCTACGCGGTGGTGGTGATCGGCGTCACGTTTCTGTGCGGCCTCATCCCGGTCATCGGCAACCTGATCAGCAACACCATCATTGTGGGCATCGGGTTCACGGTGTCCCCCAAGATGGCGCTCAGCGCCCTGGTGTTCCTCGTGGTCATCCACAAGCTGGAATACTTTCTGAACAGCAAGATCATTGGCCGGCGTATCCGCAATCCGCTTTGGCTCACGCTGCTGGCCCTGGTGCTGGGCGAGCGGCTCATGGGCGTGGCCGGCATGATCCTGGCGCCGGTGGTCCTCAATTACATCCGGATGGAGGCCTCCAGCCTCGAGGTCAAGCGCCCGCTTGACCCCCCGGCGGCTGCGGTTTAGAGTTGGTAAGCAGTTATCGGGGAGCCAACCAGCCGCTGAACCGGTTTCAGCGCGAAGGCTGAGAGTGCTGCGCGGGAGCGCGGCAGACCCGTTGAACCTGATCCAGGTAATGCTGGCGAAGGGAACACCTGAGGTCTTCCCACCGGCTTCCATGGCAGGAGTGCAAGCCAAATATGCTGTTAAGCAAAACAATTATTGAGCGGGCCAGCCCACCACGCTTCGCCCTATCAACTATCAACTCCCCCCGCTATCACCCCTTCCTATGATCGCGACCAAGAATCCCATCGAACCGCAGAGCGGCGAGCCGCTGCCCAATTCCACGCGCGTTTACGTGCCGGGCCAGGCGCATCCGGACATCCGGGTGCCGTTCCGCGAAATCAAGCTCAGCCCGACCCGCGCCGCCAATGGCGCGGTCGAAGCCAACCCCCCCGTCCGGGTCTATGACTGCTCCGGCCCGTGGGGCGATCCGGCATTCACGGGCAACGTCGAGCACGGCCTGCCGCCCTTGCGCCGGCAGTGGATCCTGGCGCGCGGCGGCGTCGAGCCGGTCCCATCGTCCTATAAACCCATTCCGGGGCGCAGCGACGCGGCCATCCCGCCAGCGTTGCGACGCCAGCCGCTGCGCGCCAAGCCGGGCCAGGCCGTCACCCAGATGCACTACGCGCGCCAGGGCATCATCACCCCCGAGATGGAGTACATCGCCCTCCGCGAAAACCTCGGCCGCCAGCAGCCCCATTCCGCACTCCGCGCTCCGCACTCCGCGCTTCCCCCATTCATCACCCCCGAGTTCGTCCGCTCCGAAGTCGCCCGCGGCCGCGCCATCATCCCGGCCAACATCAACCACCCGGAGAGCGAGCCGATGATTATCGGGCGCAACTTCCTGGTGAAGATCAACGCCAACATCGGCAACAGCGCCGTCGCCTCCAGCATCGAAGAGGAGGTCGAGAAGATGCGTTGGGCGGCCAAGTGGGGCGCGGACACCGTCATGGACCTGTCCACCGGCAAGAACATCCACGAGACCCGCGAGTGGATTATTCGCAACGCGCCCGTGCCCATCGGCACGGTGCCGATCTACCAGGCGCTGGAGAAGGTGGACGGCAAAGCCGAGGAGCTGACCTGGGAGGTATATCGCGACACGCTCATCGAGCAGTGCGAGCAGGGGGTGGACTACTTCACCGTCCATGCCGGCGTGCTGCTCCGCTACATCCCGCTCACCGCCAACCGCGTCACGGGCATCGTGTCACGCGGCGGCTCGATCATGGCCCGGTGGTGCCTGGCGCATCACCAGGAGAGCTTCCTCTATACCCATTTCCGCGAGATTTGCGAGATCATGCGCGCCTACGACGTCGCCTTCAGCCTCGGTGATGGCTTGCGCCCCGGCTCGATCGCGGACGCCAACGACGAAGCCCAGTTCGCCGAGCTGCGCACCCAGGGCGAGCTGACAAAGATCGCCTGGGGAATGGATTGCCAGGTTATGAACGAAGGCCCCGGTCACATCCCCATGCACCTCATCAAGGAGAACATGGACAAACAGCTCGAATGGTGCGATGAAGCGCCGTTCTACACGCTGGGCCCGCTCACCACCGACATCGCGCCCGGCTACGACCACATCACCAGCGCCATCGGCGCGGCGATGATCGGCTGGTATGGCTGCGCCATGCTCTGCTACGTCACGCCCAAGGAACACCTCGGCTTGCCCAACAAGAAGGACGTGAAAGACGGCGTCATCGCCTACAAGATCGCCGCCCACGCCGCCGACCTCGCCAAGGGCCACCCCTCGGCCCGCCAACGCGACGACGCCCTCAGCCGCGCCCGCTTCGAGTTCCGCTGGGAAGACCAGTTCAACCTCGGCTTCGACCCCACCACCGCCCGCGACTTCCACGACGAGACCCTGCCGCAGGAAGGCTCCAAGCTCGCCCACTTCTGCTCCATGTGCGGCCCGCACTTCTGCGCGATGAAGATCACCGAGGACGTGCGCCAATACGCCGCCGAACAAGGCGTGGCCGAACAGGACGCCCTGAAGAAGGGCCTGGAGGACAAGGCGCGCGAATTCGTGCAAAGCGGCGCAAAACTCTACACCAAGACCTGACCGTAATCTCCACCGATTACACCGCGAACAGGCGCCAAATACACCCGTCAGAGACCCAATATGCCCTCCGGATATCCGCGGATGCTTGCGGCGTGCACGGAGTGTCCGCCCTACCCGCGACGCCCTTTGGGCAACAGGCCCGTCAGTCGGCGCAGACTACGTCAGCAGGGGAATATATGGCGCGAACTGACGTTCGCGGCTACGGGATCAGTTGAACCGCACTAGCCGGCCAGCGCTTTGTTGCCGATGTCACGCCGAAACTGCGCGCCCTCGAAGCGAATGGCATCCACCGCCGCGTAGGCCGCGTCCCGGGCGCGCTTCAGGTCCCCGCCCCAGGCGGTCACGCCCAGCACCCGGCCGCCATTGGTGACGAGCTTGTCCCCGGCCACAGCCGTGCCGGCGTGGAAGACCTTCGTATTGGGGAAGCGGGCGGCGGCCTCCAGGCCGTGGATCGGCTTGCCTTTCGCATACTTGCCCGGGTAACCGCCCGAGGCCATCACCACACACACGGACGGCATGGGGTTCCATTTCAGCTCCACCTTGGCCAGCGTCCCGTCCACGCTCGCTTCGAGCAACTCGACCAGATCGCTCTCCAGCCGCGTCAGGTAAACCTGCGTCTCCGGATCGCCGAACCGCGCATTAAACTCCAGCACCTTGGGCCCGGCCGGGGTCAGCATTAGCCCCGGATACAGAATGCCGTGGAAATCAATGCCCTCGGCGGCGCAGCCGCGAAGCCAGGGCTCCAGGATGCCGCGTCCTACGGCCGACAGCTCCGGCTCGGTCAGGAACGGCACCGGCGAATACGCGCCCATACCGCCGGTGTTCAGGCCCCGGTCACCGTCCAGGGCCCGCTTGTGATCCTGGGCGGTCGGGAAGAGCTTCGCCGTCCGGCCGTCGCAGAGTGCGTGCAGGGAAATCTCCATGCCTTCGAGCAGTTCCTGGATGACCAGTTCCGCCCCGGCGCTGCCGAAGGCCCGGCGCACGAGGACCTCTTCGATCGCCTGGTCGGCCTGCGCCATGTCCCGGCAAATCAAGACGCCTTTGCCCAGGGCGAGCCCGTCGGCCTTGACCGCGCAGCGTCCGCCAAGGGAAGCGGCAAAGCGCGAGGCGGCGGCGGCATCGGCGAAGGTGCCGGCGCGCGCGGTCGGGATGCCGTAGCTCTCCATGAACCGTTGCGAAAAGACTTTCGAGGACTCGAACCGGGCGGCCTTCTGGTTTGGGCCCCAAATGCGGCGGCCGTCCTGCTGCCAGAGGTCCACGATGCCCAGGGCCAGCGGGTTGTCGGGGCCCACCACGGTCAGGTCCGGCTGCTGCTCTTGCACAAAGGCCCGCAGGCCCGGCAAATCCTCGGCGCCCAGGTTGACGCATTCGACAAGGGCGCCGCCATTCGCCAACCGTTCCCCGGCGATGCCGGCATTGCCAGGGGCGCACCATATCCGCGTGGCGTGCGGCGACTGGGCCAGTTTCCACACCAGCGCGTGTTCGCGTCCGCCAGAGCCGATGACCAGGATTCTCATGGGCCTGAATGAAACAGCAACCCGCCCCGGGGCGAAAGCAATTTGCGCAGTTTCCTGCTGGACTTTTGCCCGCGTTCGTGTAAACGGGACTTCGCTAAACAAACAATCTTAACGGATAATTATGAAGAATGGATTGAAACTGGCTTTAACTCTCGGGTTCGGCATGGCCCTGCTGCAGTTCACCGCGGCGGCCCAAAACAACGCGCCGGCGGCCAATGCGGCCACCAACGCGCCCAAGCTCTCTCCGCAGGAGCAAAAGGAAAACTGGAGCTACGCCATCGGCATGAACATCGGCAATGGCATGAAACGCGGCGCGGTGGACTTGGACGTGGACGTGCTGGCAAACGCGATCAAGGATGTGCTGGCGGGCCGCGAGCTGAAGATGACCGACCAGCAGGCACAGGAGGCCTGGCGGTCCTACCAGACGGAATCCCGCAGCAAGCAGGAGGAAACGCGAAAACAGGCGGCGGAAAAGAACAAGAAAGACGGCGAAGCCTTCCTGGCCGAAAACAAGAAGAAAGCGGGCGTCAAAACCCATACCGTAACGCTGGCCAACGGGACGACGGCCGAGATGCAATATAAGGTCATCACCGAAGGCACCGGCGCCATCCCCAAGAGCAACGACACCGTCAGCGTGAATTACCGCGGCACGCTCATCAACGGCAAAGAGTTTGACAGCTCCGCCAAGCACGGCGGCCAGCCGGCCAAGTTCCAGGTCAACCGCGTCGTCCGCGGCTGGACCGAGGCGCTGCAGATGATGAAGGCCGGGGCCAAGTGGGAACTCTACCTGCCCTCCGCGCTCGCTTATGAAGATCGCGGAATGGGCCCCAACATCGAGCCCGGCTCGACCTTGATCTTCGAGATGGAATTGCTCAGCGCCGAAGCTCCGGCGCCGCCCGCCCCCGCCCAGCCGCTCACCAGCGACATCATCCGCGTCCCTTCCGCCGAGGAACTAAAGAAGGGGGCCAAGATCGAGGTCATCAAGCCCGAGGACCTCGAGAAGCTAACGAATAGCGCGGCGCAGAAGGCGGAAAAGAAGCCGTAACAGCTTCACACCACCCGCGTCACTCCCCTGCCCTTCACCACCTGGCCAATCAGCCAGGCGGCTTGGTGTTGTGCCCGGATGGCCCGCAGGACCTGGTCGGCCTGGTCTGCCGCCACCAGCACCACCATGCCGACGCCCATGTTGAACACCTGGTAGAGCTCCGCCTCTGGCACGCCGCCTTTGGCCCGGATCAGCTCAAAGATCGGCAGCACCTCCCACGTCCCCTTGCGGATGACCACATCGCAGTTCTTCGGCAGGACGCGGGGAATGTTGTCCACGAACCCGCCCCCGGTGATGTGGGCGAGCCCCTTGATCACCGTGCGCGCGCTGAACCGCTGCAGCAACTTCTGGATTAGCGGTCCATAGCTGACGTGCACTTTCAATAGTTCGCGCCCGATCGTGTTGCGCAGCTCGGGCAGGTAGCTCGCGGGCTTCAGCCGCATCTGCTTGAAGAAGATTCTCCGCGCCAGCGAGTAGCCGTTGGTGTGCAGTCCGCTGGCGGCCAAACCGATCACCGCGTCCCCCGGGCGCAGCGTCCGGCCATCCAGCATCCGCGATTTCTCCACCACGCCGACGATGGTGCCGCTCACATCGTATTCGCCCGGCGCGTAAAAGCCGGGCATCTGCGCCGTCTCACCGCCGATCAGCGCGCAGTGATTCTCCGCACAGGCTTTCGCAAAGCCCTTGATGATGTCCCGAAACACCCGCGGCTCCAGCTTGCCCGTGCCCAGGTAATCGAGGAAGAAGAGCGGCTCGGCCCCCAGCACCGCGATGTCGTTGACGCAATGGTTGACCAGGTCCTGGCCAATGGTGTCATGCCGGTCCAGCGCGAACGCGAGCTTGAGCTTGGTGCCGACGCCATCCACGCTGGATACCAGCACGGGCTGGCGGTACTTGCGCACGTTCAGCGCAAAGAGCCCGCCGAAGCCGCCGACCTTGCCCAGCACCTCCGGCCGATGCGTGGCCTGGAGCATCTGCGGCAAAGTGGACTTCACCCGGTTCCCCAGGTCTATATCAACGCCCGCGCGGGCGTATGCCTTCTGTTTCATGCGGAGCAGCATAGCGGGCGCTCCGCCGCTGGCCAAGCTTAAGCGCATCCCCGGCAAAGCTTATGGCCCGTTAGTGCCGGGAAAAGGGGCGAAGACTACAAGAAGAATACAGGAATACTGCAGGATGAATACAGGAAGAATCCGGACGCTCACCGGCGTCGCCGCACCAACGGACGCCAATCCCCGGGCCGTTACTCCGGCAACGGCTGGTCCTTGGTCTCGGGTGCCAGCCAGATCAGCCCCAGCCCGACAAGGTAGATCAGCGTGACCGTCGCCCCGGCCCGGGCGTAGCTGCCCGCGTACGCCGCCACCAACTGCCCCTGCGTCAACGCCCCCGCCGCCGCCAGAATGCGCCCGGCGTTGTAGCACAGTCCCTGGCCCGTCGCCCGCACGCGGGTGGGAAACAGCTCCGGGAGGTAAAGCGGCAGCCAGCCGTAAAACGCCGCCGTGGCCGCCCCCACCAGCGTCACCATCACCAGAAAGGCCGCGCCGTAGTGGTTCACCGAGCGGAACAGCCATCCGCACAGCACCAGCGATAGCAGGCATAAGGCGAAATACGCCGGCCGGCGTCCGATGCGCCCCGCGGCCAGCGCGCCAAACAGCGAGCCGACAATCGCCCCCGCGCTGACCAGGATCTGCGTCATGGCCTTGGCGGCGGGGACCTTGCCCCCGGTCATCTGATCCGCCCACAGCGGCAGCCATTGCACCGAGCCCCACGTCCCGATCAGCGCCACCGCCGCCAGGGCAATGCCCAGCAGCGTCTTGCCGAGCAGCCCCGAGGACACGATCTCCCGAATCGGACGCGACGCGGTTTGCTTCACCGCCGCCTTCCATCGCTCCGACTCGGGCACCACCAACGCGATGCCCAGCGCCAGCAACGCCGGCGCGGCGCCGGCAATCATGATCCAGCGCCACGACTCCCGGGTAACGTGAAAGCACAGCCCCAGCAGCGCAATCAGCAGGTACCCGAAATTCGACGCCATACCGATGACGCCGGCCAGCAGGGCGCGCTTGTCACGCGGCCAGGCTTCCATGACCAGCGCCACGCCCAGCGACCACTCCCCGCCCATGCCGAAGGCGGCAATGAAGCGCAAGGCCCCCAACTCCCACGGAGCGCGCGCAAAGAAGCAGAGTCCCGTGAAGACGGAGTAGGTCAGAATGCTCAGGGTCATCGCCCGGACCCGCCCCAGCCGATCGCCCAGCCAGCCAAACCCCAGTCCCCCAGCCGCCGCACCCACCAGAAACAAGGCGGTGATGTAGCCCATCCACACTCCCACGAACTGGTCCTGGCCTGTCGCGGAGGGGGGAATCATGCTCTGCAGCGCCGGCCGCGCCACGAGCGGAAAGATCCCCATCTCCACCCCGTCAAACATCCAACCCAGGAAGGCCGCGGCCAGCACCAGCCATTGGGCGCGAGAAACAGCCCCCCCGCCCGGGACCGCGGCGGTCGCCACTCTGAACTCGGTTGCTGGCCGGTTGGACAATCGCCCGAATGCATAGCAGACCCTCCCCCGCTCAGGCAACGGTCAATCGCCAAGAGGCGAAACTTTTCCCGCGCCGCGCTTTTCAATTTACAGTGGCCGCGATTTGCGGATATATACGAATATGCGCTGGCGGGTAATTGCTTTAATTTCGCTAGGCGTCAATATCCTATTGGCCGCCGCGTGGCTGGCTACCCGGCGGGAGGAAGCGGCCAAGGTCGCCGCCGCTGTCGCCGCTTTGGGACCGGCGCCCCTCGCCCAAACCAGGACTAATCTGCTGCTGCGCCGACAGCCTTTCTCCTGGCGCGAGATTGAGTCTCCCAATTACGCCACCTACATCGCCAACCTGCACGACATCGGCTGCCCGGAACAGACCATGCGCGACATCATCATCGCCGACGTCAACGCGGTTTACGCGCGCCGGCGGGCCACGGAATTGCTCACCGCAGAACAGCAATGGTGGCGGAGCGAGCCGGACACCAATGTTATCCACGCCGCCGTCCAAAAGGCCCAGGAGCTGGAAGACGAACGGCGCGCCCTGTTGACCAGCCTCCTGGGCAGCAACTGGGAAACGGGCGACCTCGTCAGCCTGCCCCGCCCCTCCCGGCCTGCCGTGGCGCTCGACGGCCCCACGCTCGGCACGCTCTCAGCGGAAACGAAGAAGGCCATCCAGGAAGTGAATGCGCGTTCGCAAGACCGCTTGCAAGCCTATCTGGACGCGCAAAGCCGCGCCGGCAAGAGCCCCAACCCGGTCGAACTGGCCAAGCTGCGCCAGCAAACCCGCACCGAGCTGGCCCGCCTGCTCGGTCCGCCCGAACTCGAGGAATACCTGCTGCGCTACTCCCAAACCGCCAACGATCTGCGCGCCCAATTGGGCCAGCTCCGGTTCTTCAACCAGACGCCCGAGGAGTTCCGCGCCGTATTCCGCGCCACCGACGCTCTGGACCAGCGAATCCAGTTGCTGGCAGAGGCCACAGACCCGGGCAGCGTCTCAGCCCGCAAGGCGCTGGAAGCTCAGCGCGAGAACGCCATCAAGACCGCCCTCGGCGCCAAACGCTACGAGGAATATCGGCTGCTCCAGGACCCGCTGTACCAGGAAAAGTTGGAGGAAGCCGGGGGCAACTCGGACATCGCGCGCACGCTCTACGCCACCTACTTGGCGGCCCTCCACGCCGCGGAAACCAACCGCCTGACTGCCGACCAGCAGAAGACGCTGGAAGACCAGCTCCTGCCACCGGAACCGCCCCCCTTGCCGACACCGCCGCCCAGGAAGGTCTATGTCCTCGGCCCGGGCGACAGCGCCGCCACGATCGCTCTGATGTATGGTCTTCCGGTCAGCGCCATCAAGGCCGCCAATCCCAAGGTGGACTTCAACCGGCTGAAACCGGGCACCGCGATCACCATTCCCCCTTCCCCGCTCTCCCCGGTGCCTACACCGTAACGGGCGCAGGCTTCGCTTCTCTGTTCCGCCAGAGCGCCTACAGCTTCTTCAGGTGGATGTTTCCCCCACCGCTGCGTAACTCCACGGATTTGCCGCCCCCATTGACCGAGCCTGCGAGCCGCCCGTGTTCGATCTTGCCGATCACCGTCACCGGCAGGTCGGTGCTGACAGTCCCGCCCGCCGTCCTGGCGTTCAAATTGAAAGCCACCGTCGCCGGCACGCCCACGCTGATGCCGCCGCCCCCGGTCGAGAGCTCTACCGTGTCCGCCAACTCTGACGGCAGCACCGCGCTAATCGAACCGCCTCCAGTCGAAGCCTCAACCCGGCCCGCCACCGTCTCGATGGCAACCCCGCCGCCCCCGCTGCTGACGTGCGCCGCCCCCTCAAACCCCTTCACACTAACCGATCCGCCGCCCGTTCTGCCATCGAGCGACCCCGAGCCGCCGGCCACCTCCAACCCACCGCCGCCGCTGCGAAGCTTGAGCGCGCCGTTGCAATCACCGGCCTTGACGCCTCCACCCCCGGTCAGACCGTCGAGTGGTCCGTGCAGGCGCGCAAAAACCAGGCCTCCTCCCCCGGTTTCGGCCCTTACCTCCCCCGTGAGGTCCGCCACGCCAATGCCGCCGCCACCCGTCTTGAGCCGCACATCAAAACGCGCCGGCACGCTCAGGGTATATTTGGCTTCATTCTGCTCCCGCCCGCGCCAGGACCAGGACCGCCGGGACTTGGCGCGCGACTGAATCGTCACGGTCGCCCCTTCCTGGGTGAACTGCACCGGGTTCTCCCGCAGGAACGTTTCCTCGTCGGCCTTCTTCTTCCGGCCGATCTTCCGCCACACCTCTACCACCACCTCGCCCGTTCCGTTGGTACTAACATCAATGGACCCGAAGTCCACGTCCACAACCACCGCGCCCCCCGCCTCGGCGGGGAAACGCTGGCTGAGTCTTTCCTCCGTCGCCGCCAGGGCGGCAGCAGAGCTTAACAGGCACAGGAATACGCTCAGCTTAACTGCGGTTAGTTTCATAGCTTTCAATCTCTTCGATGCGGTCACGCTCAGTTTAGTCACGACCAGTCAGTCTCGTTCCAATAGCCATCTATCTCTCTTCTTAAGGAAATCCTGGCCATAGTTGCAAATAAAGAGGCGTCACCCCTTTCCCTCGCAATAGAAGCGCCATTGGCAGTGCATGTCAGCCGGATGCGGGCCGGGCGGCGCGAACCGGCACTCCACCCGGATGCTGGGATCCACCGCCTGCGCGATGCTGACGAACTCCGCCGCGTGCATCGCCCGGCACGCATACTCCGGCAAACCCCGCTTCAACCGCGCCTCCTGCACCGGACACACCGGCACCGAGAGAACCACCTCCTCCGGCCGCTCCTCAACCTGATAGCCAATCAGGATGCTCCACGGATAATGCCGCAACACCCGCACAAACCCCCGCAAACCCTTCTCCTGAATGCCGAACCGCGCCACCAAATCCTTCGCCGCCATGCCCCCCGCCTTGCCCCAGACCTTCTCGTTGATCTCCTCCGCCGCTGTCTGGCCGAACCGTTCCGTCAGGTAGATAAACCAGAACGCGTCCATCACCCGGTAATGCCGCAGGAAGAACTCGATATAGTTCCGCAACTCCGCCGCCTCCATCCGCTCAAACAATTCCAGGTTCATGCGCCCGCTATCCTATGCGCTCCCCGCCAGCATGTCAGGAACCGAAACCGCGTCCTCCGATGCAGACTACGCCCTCCGGAACACCGTGCCTGCGGCCTTGGGCGGGCGCGAGCGGCCGACGAAGCCGGCCAGGACGAGAATGGTCACCACATAGGGCAAGACCTGAATGAACTGGACCGGGATGGGTTCGCCGCCCCACACGCTCACGCCCTGAAGCCGGATTTGCACCGCCTCAGCGAAACCAAACAGCAGGCAGGCCAGGGCCGTGGGCACCGGCTTCCACTTGCCGAAGATCAGCGCCGCCAGTGCCATGAAACCCCGCCCCGCCGTCATGTTTCGCGAAAAAGAGGACGCCAGGTACACCGACAACGTTGCCCCGCCCAAGCCCGCCAGCGCCCCGCTCATCATCACCGCCGCCCACCGCACGCGGTTGACCCGGAGGCCCGCCGCATCCAGCGCCTCGGGATGCTCGCCCGCGAAGCTCACCCACAGCCCGCTGCGCGTGTACTTCAGCCAGAACCAGCACAGCCCCGCCACCATCCAGCTCAGGTAAAGCGGCGCCGACTGGAACCGCTCGGCCAGCGGGATGGCCGGCGTCTGGCCGGTTACATCATACAGGATTTTGCACAGGAACGGGGTCAGCCCCAGCGCCAGCATGTTGATGGCCGTGCCCGCCACGATCTGGTTGGCCCGCAACCAGATCACGAACAAGGCGTAAATGGCGGCCAGCAGTGCCCCCGCCGCCATCCCGCCCGCCGAGCCCAGCCAAGGCGAGTGAGTAGCATAAGTGATGACCGCCGCGCCGAAGGCGCCGACCAGCATCATGCCTTCCAGCGCGATGTTAATAACGCCCGAGCGCTCGCTAAACATCCCGCCCAGCGCCGCAAAGATCAGCGGCGTCGAAACCCGCAGCGTGGATTCCAACAGTTGCCGGGTCATAGTCCCTGATAACTCATATAACTGATTGAACCCATTCAACTTTTCAACTCTTGAACCTTGTTTCCCCCTCTTCTCATCCAGTCCCACAGCCCTTCCGCCGACACGGACAGAATGATCAGCGCCTGCAAAACGAGTGCGAGCTCCTGCGTCACCCGCTCGGTCTCGAGGTCCAGGGCCGCCGCGCCTTTGTGCAGCGCGCCGAAGAGCAGCGCCGCCGCGACCACCCCGGCGGGGTGGTTCCGGCCCAGCAACGCCACCGCAATCCCGATGAACCCATACTCCGGCGAAAACCCCACCCGGAACTTGCCCGCATTGCCCAGCACCTCGCCCACCCCCACCAACCCGGCCAGCCCGCCTGCCAGCGACAGCGCCAGAATCCTGATCCGGCCGGGGTCAATCCCCGCCGCGCGCGCCGCTGCCTCGCTCTGCCCGACAGCGCGAAGCTCGAACCCCAGCACCGTGCGCCAAAGCAGCAACCACACCAGCCCCGCCACGGTCAAGGCCAGCGGCAGCGCCAGACTCACCGGCGCCCCGCCAAACATGCCGAACTGATGAATCAAATAGCCCTCGCCGATGGGCCGCGTCTCCGGGTTCTGCGACTCGGGATTCCTCAGCACGTAGAGCGCAACATAGCTCGCCATGCCGGCGGCCACAAAATTGAGCATGATGGTATTGATCACCTCATGGCTGCCGCGCCGGGCACGAAGCCAGCCCGGAATCGCTCCCCACAGCGTCCCGGCCAGCATCGCGGCCAGGGCGGCCAACAGCGGCGCGAGCGGCGACCCCAAACCAGGCCACACCGCGCCCACCGCGGCAGCCGCCAGAGCGCCGAGTGTGAGCTGGCCCTCCGCACCAATGTTGAACAGCCCGGCCTGAAAGGCGACCGCAACCGACAGGCCGGTGAAGATGAGCGGCGTCGCATAGAACAAGGTCATGCCCAGGTCGTAGCCCGAGCCGAAGGCTCCCTTCCCCAGGACCTTGAAGACGTGCCACGGATTCTCCCCTGCCACCCAGGTCACCGCCAGCCCCACGGCAAGCCCCAGCACTACCGACAGGATGGGTTGCAGGAGCTTGCGCATTACGGGGCCATGTTCTAGCCGACCCGACCTGCCGGTGGAAGGTGAAATACCGGAAATCAGCGATTCCCGCTGGAATAGGCCGGCCCGGGCGACCCTAAATGCGGGTAATACCCGTTCAAACCACAAGGTGTACTATCCCGCACCTCACCGTCACCCCTCCGTAGCACCTCTCATAATTTATGAGAGGTGCTACGGAGGGGTGACGGTGTGTACACGGTGGGGTGAGGCACAAGGACGGGGGCAACCCGCCCGCAAAACGCGCCCAAACCAACTCCGGGAGAGGGCTTGCGCCGGACGCGCGCCTGTGATACAAGGAACTATGACTGTTAAGCCAGCCATCGCTGGTTTCGGAATTTGATGAACTCTTACAGCGTGAAACGCACCCGTGGGGTCCTGGCAGGCTTTACCCTCATCGAACTGCTGGTGGTCATTGCCATCATAGCGATCCTGGCCGCGCTGCTCCTGCCCGCCCTCGCCAAAGCCAAAACGCGCGCCCAGCGCACCTCCTGCCTTAACAACAGCAAGCAAATGGGCCTCGGCAGCCAGATGTACGCCGATGATGACAGCAAGCGCGCCCTGAGCGGCACGGTCAATTTCTCGGATGATAATCTAAACTGGCTGTGGCCCCAGTACATCTCAGGCGTCAAATCCTTCCTCTGTTCCTCGACGCGGAATAGTGTGCGCACCGGCCCTGGTGTCACGCTGCCGGTTACCTCAGGCACCCCCGACCCATACTCAACCATCAACGACTCGGGCGTGGCAACGTACCAGGAACGCCTTCACGACAGCTCGCAGTACCTGACCGACCTGGTGAACAACGCCGCCGGCAAGGCGGGCACCAACGGCCACAGCTTTGAAGTCGCCGGCTGGCTCAATGCGCGGAGTGCCTCCGGTGCCGCCGGCGCCATGATCCGCAAGACTCAAACCACCGTGGCCAGTTACACCTACCGCCTCAACAACGCAGCGGGCGGATTCCCGGATTATAACTTCCAAGGCCAGGGCGGCGGACCCTCGGACATCTGGCTCATCTACGACGCCGACGACCGGCTGGCCTCCGACCCATCCCGCCAGAATGAGGATTACCCGGATGCCGGGGACAACCACGGCACGGATGGCGGCAATGTGGTCTTTTGCGACGGCCACGCCGAATGGGTCAAGCGCAAGCTCTATCTCTGGAAGTGGTTCCGTGGCACCGACGAGTGGCACGACCAAATCACACCTTAGCGCGCGTTTGAAGCACCGCAGCCGCCGACGTCAGCCGGCGCAAATGGGCCGACCGGCCTGGCATCAAGGCGGCTCCCACGCCAAGAGCCTCCGGCTTGGTACCCGGACCACAGTGGCTCTACTCCACCCCCCTAATAATAATGGCCCGGAATCACCCTGAGCATACTTGACACCTTCCCCGCACGGTACGTAGGCTCCTGCCCATGCTACGCAATTCCCTCGTCACTACGTTCGTTGTTATGAGCATCGCTGCACCTCTCACTCACCGCGCGGGCGCCGTCAACTTCGGCGACGACACGGCATTTCTCAAGCGCCACACCGGCCTCATCGTCCTGAGCGATGCGAAGGGTCTGGCCAAAGTGGCCCTCGCGCCCGCCTGGCAAGGCCGCGTCATGACCAGCACCGCCGGCGCCGATGCCGGCCTGAGCTTCGGCTGGATCAACCGCGAGCTGATTGCCTCGGGCAAAATCCTTCCCCACATGAATGCGTTTGGCGGCGAGGACCGCTTCTGGATGGGACCGGAGGGCGGGCAGTTCTCGATCTTCTTCGCCCAGGGCAAGAAGTTCGAGTTCGAGGATTGGTTCACGCCCGCCGCCTTTGACACGCTGCCGTTCAAGGTGGACGCGCAATCCCGGGACAAGGCCGCCTTCTCCTCGGAGTTCAGCCTGACGAACTATTCCGGGACCCGGTTCGAGGTGGCGGTGAAGCGCGAAGTCCGGCTGCTGGCCGAGAAAGCGGCCTGGCGCAAGCTCGGGGTGAAGCCCGCCGCAAACGTCAGCCTCGTGGCCTTCGAATCTGAGAACAAGATCACCAACGCCGGCAAGCAGGCGTGGCAGAAGGATACCGGCCTGCTCTCGATTTGGATTCTCTGCATGTTCACCCCGTCACCCTCGACCACCATCGTGGTGCCCATCAAGGGCGGTCCCGAGTCCGAACTCGGCGTGCAGGTGACCTCCGATTACTTCGGGCAGGTGCCCCCCGACCGCCTGGTCGTCAAGAATGACGTGATCTACTTCTCCGCGGATGGCAAGTATCGCAGCAAGATCGGCATGAATCCCAAGCGCTCCAAAGGCGTGTCCGGCAGCTACGACGCCGACAACAAGGTCCTGACCATCGCGCAGTATGACGTCCCCGCCGGCGTTACCGACTACGTCAACTCGCTCTGGAAGCTGCAGGACAATCCTTACGGCGGCGACGCGGCCAACTGCTACAACGACGGCCCGCCCGCCCCGGGCGTCAAGCCCATGGGCCCATTCTATGAGCTGGAGTCCTCCTCCCCGGCGGCCGCGCTCGCCCCGGGCAAGAGCCTCTCGCACACTCATCGCACGATCCACGTCAGCGGACCCGAATCCGCACTCGATCCGATCGCCCGCGCCACCCTGGGCGTCTCCCTCGCCGACATCAAGAACGCGCTGAAGAACCAGTGATTAGCGGGAGGGCGAGCGTCCCCGCGAGCCCCAATATCCGCGAATGCCCTCGGCCAACCACACGACCCTAATGAATACCAACAAGCAAGGCATGTTCGTCCTGCCGGATGGCAGGAATGTGCTCTTCACCTTCTGCCTCGTCAGCTCGCTATTCCTGCTTTGGGGCTTCTGCAACGGGATGATTGACGTGATGGACAAGCACTTCCAGGAAGAACTGCACCTGAGCCTGTCGCAATCGGCCTGGGTGCAGTTCGCACACTGGATGGGCTACTTCCTCATGTCGCTACCGGCGGGTTGGCTGGCCACGCGCCTGGGCTACAAGGGGGGCATCATCGCCGGCCTGCTGCTGGTGGCGGTGGGCGGCCTCTGGTTCATCCCGGCCACAAAGATCGCGGCATTCTGGGCTTTTCTGCTCGGCGTATGCGTCGTGGCCTCCGGCCTGACGTTCCTGGAAACGGTGGCCAATCCTTACACCACGGTGCTCGGGCCGCCCCGCTATGCCGCCACGCGCATCAACGCGGCTCAATCGTGCAACGGCGTCGGCTGGATCTTCGGCCCCATCGCGGGCGGCCTGTTCTTCTACGCCAAGGACACCTCGGGCCACAGCACTGGCGCTACGACGCTCTGGATTCCCTACGCGGGCGTGGCGGTGGCCGTCCTGATCCTCGCCGTGATCTTCTTCTTTGCGCCCGTGCCTGACGTCAAGGCGGAGGACGATTACAACATCGAAGGCCAGAACGGCAACGGCGGGGAAGCCGCCGCCCCGGCCATCCGGAAGGTGAACCGGGGGCTCAGTTACTGCCTGCTGATGGGGAATATCGCCGCCCTGTTCGGCGTGTTCGGCATGATCGCCTGGCTGGCGCTGGGCTCGCTCGGCGTCGGCCCGCACCTGGTGGGCTTCGCCTCGGCGCTGCCCCATCCGGCCAAAATGGCCATCACCGCCGAGACCGCGCTGCTTGTAACGCTGATCATTGCCGGCTGCGCCGCCTTTGTGCTCGTGGGCATTTGGCTCCTCGGCGTCACCAGGCGGCTCTCCCACCACAGCATCTGGGCCCACGAGCATTTCTCCGGCGCGACGCTGGCGCAATTCCTGTACGTCGCCGCCCAGTGCGGCATCTTCAGCTTCCTGATCAACTACGTCACCTCCGAACCGCCCTCCCTGCCCTCTTCCTGGTTGACAGGCAAGACCAGCAAATGGGTCGAGGTAAGAACGGCTTTTGCCGGCTCGGACTTCAAGGACGTCGCCGCCCTGGCCGCAAAACTTCATGACCCGGCGGATCCCGTCTCCGCCTACCTCGCCGCGAAGCTTTCCCCCCGGACGGTGGAAGTCCTGGCGCACTACAAGCAAGGCCTTTCCAGCGACACCGCCGCCCGGGTGGCGCTCATGCAGGACCTGAACAGCCTCATCCTGAAGGAAAGCATGTACAGCCCCGAGCGGTTCGACGGCGTAGCGTTGCAGGACGCCACCAAACAGTTGCTGGCCCAGGACGCCAAGAACCGCAACGACGCCCGGCTCAACCGGCTGCTGCTCGCCGATGCGTATCCCGGGCAAGTGGCGTACCGCGACGGCGTCATCGGCGTTACCAACCAGTTCGCGGCCACCCTGGCCTCCGTGGGCTTCGTGTGCTTCCTGCTGGGCCGGGTCAGCGGAGCGGCCCTGCTGCGGCGCGTATCCGCGCACAGGATCGTAGGCTTGTACGGCGTGCTCAACGTGCTGCTCTGCCTCCTGATCTTCCTCAAGCTGGGCTGGCTCTCGGTCGTCTGCGTCTTCCTGAGCTATTTCTTCATGTCCATCATGTTCCCCACCATCTTCGCCCTCGGCATCTTTGGCCTGGGCGCCCGGGCCAAAGGAGCCTCCGCCTACATCGTGATGGGCATCGTCGGCGGCGCCTTGCTGCCCAAGGTAATGGGCGCGGTGGCCGACCATTATGACATGTCCCGCGGCTTTATCGTGCCCATGATCTGCTTCGCCCTGATCGCTCTCTACGGCTACGGCTGGCCCAAGCTCAGCCGCGCGGAGTCGTTGCACGGAGTGGGCACTTCCGGCGGACACTGATCGCGCCGGCGATGTCGAACGGGCCGAATCGGACGCCGCGTCCAGCCGGTCAGCGCGCGGCACACACTTTTTGCTACTTATGAAAAGACTCGTTACTGGTCTAATGGCGCTGGCTGCAGGCCTTTCGCTTGCCACAGCGGAACCGAAATTCACCTACGTTGATCTCATTCAGCGGCTCACTGACTTGCAGCATCTCGCCACGCTGCCCGCCACGGGCGAGCAGTGCGCGCAGTGGTCCAGCTACGACCGCGCCAGCCGCTACGACGCCGCCAGCGGAAAATACGTGCGCTGGGACGCCAACGGCGACAACGATGGCATCATCCGCAAGGAGAACGGCAAACTCGTCTTTGCTGAAATGGAAGGCCCGGGCTGCATCTGGCGCATCTGGTCGGCTGAACCCAAAGACGGGCATGTGCGTATCTACCTCGACGGCGCGAGCGAACCGGCGGTGGATTTGCCGTTCGTCGGTTACTTCGACCGCAAGAATGAGCCCTTCACGCGCTCAGCGCTTGTGCATACGCTGGCCAAAGGCTGGAACAATTACACCCCCATCCCCTACCAGAAGTCCTGCAAGATCGTCGCCGATCCGGGCTGGGGCGCCTACTTCCATTTCAATTACGAGACGTTTCCCCCAGGCACGCAGGTGCCGACCTTCAACCGCGAATTGGCTCCCGCCGAATCCGCCGCCCTCGATCGGGCTAACGAAATCCTCACCCGCTGTGATTTCGCCGCCGACTGCAAGTACCCCGGACAGGAGACGGCGACCAAATCCGTCACCGTCGGTCCTGGCAAGTCCGTCACTATCTCCCAGCTCAAAGGTCCGCGCGCCATTACCGGCATCCGGGCCAAGCTCAGCCTGCCCGCCGATCGCGACGTGCTGCGCGAGCTGGCCCTGCAAATCAAGTGGGATGGCGAGCCGGCGCCCTCCGTCTGGTCGCCGCTCGGCGATTTCTTCGGCACCGCCAGCACTGGCAATTACCGCTCGCTGCCGCTGGGCCACACTGGCGACGAATGGTGGTATTGCAACTGGTACATGCCCTTCGGCAAGACCGCGCAAGTCGAGCTGATCAACGACGGCAAGGTCCCGCGCACCGTCACGTTTGAGATCACGACCGCCCCCCTGTCCCAACCCGTGGAACGCCTGACCCGATTCCACGCCAAGTGGCATCGCGACGCTTTCCTCCCGCAGGAGCCCGAGCGCGGGATTGACTGGCCCATCGTGAAGACCGAAGGCGTCGGCCGGTTTGCCGGCGTGATGCTGCACATCTGGAACCCTCGGGGCGGCTGGTGGGGCGAGGGCGACGAGAAGTTCTTCGTGGACGGCGAGAAGTTCCCCTCCACCATCGGCACCGGCTCGGAAGATTACTTTGGCTACGCGTGGTGCTGCCCGGAGTTGTTTGAAAACGCCTACCACAACCAGCCCCACAACGACGGCAATAATCGGGGCCACGTCGCCGTCAACCGCTGGCACATCACCGACAATGTGCCCTTCCACAAGTCCTTTGCCGGCTACATCGAGAAGTACTATCCCAACGCCCGCCCCACCCTCTACGCGGCCACGGCGTACTGGTATCTCGCCCCCGGCGGCAACGACCCCTACCGCCCTGTGCCGCTCAGCGAGCGCGTCGGCTACTACTGGACAAACGTTCAACCCTTCCAGGTCAAAGGCGTCCTCGAGGGCGAGAAGCTCAAGCTCCTCGGCAAGACCGGCGGGGACCCGCAGGAACAGGACCTGACCGGGTTCCCGGGCCAATGGAGCAACGACGCCCACCTCTGGTGGATTGGCACCAAGCCGGGCGACAAACTGGACCTGGCTGTGCCGGTCAAGGAAAGCGGGAAATACCAACTGGGGGTACAACTGACCAAAGCGCCGGATTACGGCATCGCGCAACTCTACCTCGACGGCCAGAAGCTCGGCAGCCCCATTGACCTCTACCACAAGTCCGTGATTCCCACCGGCCTGATGGCCCTCGGCACTTGCGACCTGACCGCCGGTGACCACAAGCTGACGGTCGAAATCCTGGGCGCGAACGACAAGGCCATCAAGTCCTACATGTTCGGCTTGGACTACGTGAAGCTCACTCGTGAGTAGGCTCTCGCGCCGCGAATTCATCACCACTACGCTGGCAGCATCCGCCGCCGCCCCGCTGGGCGCGGGCAGTGCCCTCTCGGCGCTCGGCGCGGAGACTTTCTGCCCGCCTATCGTCGTCTTCAGCAAAGTCTATCAGACCCTCAAGCTGAATTTCGACGAAGCGGCGGCGCTTACGGCTGAGGCGGGCATAGACGGCATAGACTGCCCGGTGCGTCCCGGCGGTGAGATTCTGCCGGAACACGTCATCCGCCAGTTGCCTCAGTACGCCGCGGCTTTGCGGAAGCGGGGCCTGCAGTTGCCCTTCCTGACCACGGCCATTACCAGCGCCACCTCCCCCGCCACGGAAGACATTCTGCGGACGGCAAAGAAGCTCGGGGTACAGTTCTACCGCTTGGGCCCCGTACTTCGGCGAGCCGCTGTGTCCCCCGAGAGGCAAGCGCGCGAAGTCCGAGCCCAGCTCAAAGACCTGGCCGCGCTCAACCGGCAGGTTGGCATAGGCGCCATCTTCCAGAACCACTCGCCGGCGGGAAAGAGCTACGTAGGCGGGGACCTGGCCGACCTGCACGCCATCGTGAAGGACTTCAACCCGGCGCAAATCGGCGTCGCCTTCGACATCGGCCACGCACTGGTCGTGCACGGGGACAACTGGCGCCGGCACTTTGACCGGCTAGAGTCGCACCTCAAAGTCGCCTACGTGAAAGACGTAACCCGGACGGGACATTGGGTGCCGTTTGCCCAGGGTGACATTGGCTCGCTGGGCTACTTCAAGCTACTGAAACGATTGGGCTATCGGACACCCCTCTCCCTGCACATCGAGTTCGACTGGACCGACGCCGGGAAGTCCCAAACCCGCCCGGCGCTGCTCAACGCGCTGCGGGACAGCGCGCGGGTGTTGCGACGCTGGCTCGCAGAGGCTTAAGAATGGCTCATCACGGATCTCTGGGGAACGCCCAGATCCTCGGTCGTTACTATCCTCCGTGCGGACGCCCGACCCCCGCGAATGACCCAGCCTTGATTTAGCCTCTCCGCAGGGGATGTCTCCCGTTCTGCATGGGGCACCCTGTCCCATTTTGAGACAGTGAGGGTTCTTCAGCCTCACTCCTGCCGGTCCCCTCGGCGCTTCCACGTCTTTACCACACCCTATCCTCAGGCTCACCTCACCGTATCCTCACCGTT
>CAZDOO010000063.1:0-35506 GCA_964507045.1 uncultured Verrucomicrobiota bacterium
GGTGGATGAAGGAGCATCCCGACGACATTGTCCTCGAACGCAACGCACGTGGCGGGTTGGAGCCGTTGCGCCTGCCCAATGAGCCGGACAAGATCAAAAATAAGCACATCGTTCGCAGGACGGTCCCCTGCTGGGCGTCGGAGGCGTGGCGGCGCGACACGCTCGACGCGGTCCGCCGCCTGGTTGACCATGTCGAACAGTCGCCTTACGCCGGCCGCATCATCGGATATCACATTGCCTCCGGCGACAGCCACGAATGGTTCCAATGGGGCAGCGTGGCTGATTGGTCAAAGGCGAACCTTGCCGCTTATCGCAAATGGCTCGGAAAGAGATACGCCTCGGATGACGCGCTTCGAAAGGCCTGGAACCAGCCCGGCGCGTCCATTGCAACCGCGGCGCCACCCACCGGCGAGGAATTGTCGAAGCCGGCCTATGGCACGTTGCGCGATCCCGCCCGCGAACAGAGCGTCATTGACTACCTGACCTACAACTCCTGGATGGTCGCCGACACTATCGAATACCTGGCGCGCGGCGTGCGCGAACGGACCGGGGGGCGGAAACTCGTCGGCGTCTTCTATGGCTACATCCTGGGACTTGCGGGCGTTCGCCAACAGATGGCCGGGCATCAGGATTTAATGCGCCTGCTCGAAAGTCCGAACCTTGATTTCCTGGCCGGACCGGTCGAGTATTCCCTGCGCGGTTTCGGAACCCGCATGCGCGGCTTTTCGGCCGGGACGCCGGTGACCATGTCGCTGCAGGGGAGCGTTCGGGAGCACGGGAAGATCTGGTTCAACGAGACGGATTTCGCCAGCTCGATATCCGGCGGCAGAAAGGCGAAGATGGGCCGGGAACCGCTGACGCTCGAAACGGATATCCTCCGGCAAAAGCGCAACTTTGCCTGGGGACTGACCGGAGCCATGCCGCATTGGTGGTTCGTCGTCGCAGGCATCCGGTACGACAATCCGGAACTGATGCAGGCGATTGCCTCCTATCGGCCGCTGGCCGCAAGAGCGCTCGCTCTGGACCGTTCGCCGGTGGATGACGTGGCCTTTGTCGCCGATGGATTCTCCGCCCTGCGCCATGGGGTGGGCGATCCCATGGGGCAGTTCCTGTTGCGGGAACAGGTTCCGCCGCTGGCGCGCTTTGGCGGCGTAGCGGGCCACTACGCGCTGGAGGATCTGCCCCGGCTCAAACGGCACAGAATGATCGTGTTCGGCAACATCCTGGCGCCTTCCGAATCAGCCCGGCGCGAAATCAGCGCGATGAAGGGCGCCGGGCGGGTGCTGGTGTTCACCTATGCGCCGGGCTTGTATCGCAATGGCCTCGTTGATGAGGCGGCGATGAGGGAAATGACCGGCATCGCTATCAAACGTAGCCGTCCCTCGCAGCCCCTTCGGGTCGGCATCCGGAAGGACGGCGCAGGTCTGCAAGGCATCGCCGGACAAGACTACGGCGATCCGCTGCCCGCAGCCGTTGATCCTGTTTTCGTTGCGGACGATCCGGACGCAGTGGTCCTCGGGACACTGCCCGATGGGCGTCCCGGCCTGGTGATAAAGTCCTTCAAGGATTGGACGGCGGTGTTTTCCTCCGCGCCGATGCTGCCGGCAAAGCTGCTGAGGGCCCTGGCCGGGAAGGCGGGCGCGCGCTTGTATGCGGAAGAAGGCGATTGCCTGTTCGCCTGCCGCGACATCCTGACGATCAACGCCGACACGGCGGGCCGCAAGACCATCCAGCTTCCGGAAAAGCGCCGCGTCCACGACGCATTCTCCGGAAAAGACATCGCGACAGCCGATCGCTTTACCTTCGACATGACCCAATACGACACACGGATGTTCTTCTTGTATCCAGCGGAATGATGTCGGACGCAAGGCGCTCTATGAAGAACCATGCATTATGGCCGGCAGCGGCCGGCGAAATTATTGAATGCGCAAACCATGCGGCGCTTGCCGCAAGTCCCATTGTTTCACCCGCGCAGCGTGAATTACAGGCGGGCGCGAAGATGCAGTTACTCGCCAATTCCATCTGATATGAGCGGGAACCAAAACCAATTGATCCTGGCGGCAGCCGCAGGCTTAGCCCTGCTCGTGGCCGGCCGGGCCGATGCGCAGACCCTGGATGCGGCATTGGATAACGGCGTTGTCAAGGTGGGGGTTGCGCGGCTTTATGGCGGGGCGATTGTCTGGCTTTCCGCCAGCGGGGGCGCCAACCTGGTCAACAATGCCGACAAGGGGCGCCAGATTCAGCAATCCTATTATGCCGGCAACAACGTAACCGCGACGAACCAATGTCCGGCCTGGTCACCGTGGCCGTGGAATCCCATCATGGTGGGCGATTGCGCGGGCAATGCATCCCCGGTGCTGACCCTGGCCAGCAGCGGCGGGCAGATTTATGCCAAGACCCAGCCGCGGCTGTGGGATCGCAACACCAACAGCGTGGCCCAGGCTTACATGGAGCAGTGGATATCGTTCCATACGGCGCTGTCGAATGTGGTTATCGTAGACAGCAAGTTCACCTGTTTCCGTGACAGCGGGGACGAATGGGGCACGAGCGGGACGCGGGACCAGGAGCTGCCGGCATGCTATTTTGTGGCCTGCCTGGGCACGATCTGGAGCTGCACCAACAGCACGCCATGGCAGAGCGGAGCGCTGGCGACGATCACGAACAGCTTTCCCTGGACACGCTACACTCCCACCGAGCAGTGGTCCGCTTGTGTTAACAGCAGTAGTTGGGGGGCGGGCATTTACACGCCGATTTCGACCGCCTCCCTGGCCGGCAAGGCCGGCTCGGACACCACTTGCAGCACGACCAGCGGCTCGACGATGTATATTGCGCCGCTGGGCCGGTACGCGTTTGGCCGGACCAGCACGTTCAGCTACCGCTACTACTTGGTTGTCGGCACCCTTTCCGAAATCCGGTCGGTGGTCTATGCGCTGCACTCGAAGCCACCTCTGCCGACGGGGTTGACGGCCACGGCAGGCAACGGGCGGGTCAGCCTAGCCTGGAATGCGGTTGCTGACGCCACCAGCTACAAGGTGAAGCGCTCCGCCAGCAGCAACGGGCCGTATGCCACCGTCGCCTCGGGCCTGACCGCGGCCAGCTACACCGATACCGGCCTGACCAACGGCGTCACTTGTTACTACGTTGTCTCTTCCGCAAGCGCCCTGGGCGAGAGCACCAACTCCATTCCGGCCAGCGCGACACCCGCGTGCAATTTCTCCATCACCGTGCCCAATCATGGTTTCGAGTCGCCGGTGCTGGGGAGCGGAGGCTCGGCTTATCAGTATAACCCCAGTGGCGGGTCCTGGACATTCAACAACAGCGGAGTCAGCGGGAATGGCAGCGCTTTTACGTCGAAGAATCCGTCGGCGCCGCAGGGGGCGCAGGTGGCCTTCCTGCAGCAGGGGCAGAGCTTCTCGCAAACATTGACGGGGTTTGTCGTCGGGGCGGAGTGCGCCGTAAGCTTTGCGGCGGCGCAGCGGGCGAACACAACGCAAGCCGGGCAGACCTGGAACGTCACGATTAACGGAACGGTTATCGGGAGTTTCGCCCCGGCGCAGACGGCGACCAATTACACCGATTACACGGCCTCCTTCACGGCCACGGCGGCGACCAACACGCTGGCCTTTGTCGGCACGAACCTCAGAGGAGGAGACAACACCGCGTTCATTGACAACGTACGGGTAACCGTGCTGGACACCACCCCGCCGGCGATCACCAGCTCGCCGTCCAACCAGACCGTCTGTGCCGGCGCGCCCGCCGCCTTCACCGTGACGGCGGCGGGGGCGAACCCGAGCTACCAGTGGCGGCGGAGCGGGACCAATATTTCCGGGGCCACCGGCACAAAGTACCTGATTACCGCCGCGAGCCCAGAGGATGCCGGCAGTTATGACGTGGCGGTCAGCGGCATGTGTGGCAGCACCAATTCGACGGTAGCGACGCTTACAGTGGTCAGCCCGCCGGTGATCGGCTCTCCCGCCGTGGTTGGCGGGACGCTCGGGTTTTGGATCTCCGGCGGCACAGGGTTATCCTACACCGTCTATGGCTCGACGAATCTTGTGGACTGGGACAGCCTCTTTGTCACGAATCCGCTATCGAGCCCATTCCAGTTCACCGACCCGGCGGCTTCGACTTTCAACCAGCGGTTTTACAAGGTGCGGGCCGGCTTCTGACGCATACCCGGCGAGCCGCGTCGGGCTGCACGGCGGTATTTGGGCTTGGCACGCCTGGTTGATCTTCATGACCAGCGATGTCCGCGCAGGCGCGCATGCGAGGACGCCATATCTGGAATTCAATGTCCCGCGACCGGGAAGGATTCACCGCAGCAAAGGTTCCTTGAGAGCTGGAGGCGGACCTGACCGCTCGGACCGTTGCGTCTAGAATGAAATCCAGCGGGCGTTGCGGATAACGTACTTTACCCGGGCGTCTTTGGTATTGAGGCCGATCTTGACAGCGTTAACAAGGCCCGGATCGAGCTTGTTGTTGGGATCGGGCGGAGACCATCCGGTTCCGAATGCCGCGCCCTCGAACGCGGCGACCGCTTCGATGGTCTGGCCCGGGTTCGGCCCGGCGAGCAGATCGGAAACGTAACCGGCGCCGCCTTCCTCGCGCCAGATCACGCGGAATTGTCCACTGCCTTCGAGCAGGGTCAGTTGAAACGCCAGGCCGGTGGCGCCCTTTGGCGCGCGCTCACCGACAATGAGATCCAGCCGTGGATAGGCCCAGCGATCCGGGCCTTGGGGCTCGGCCAGAACTTCCACGCCACCATTGGTGGCAGCGACCTGACATGCGCCCGGGCCGGAGATTTCCTTGCTCCAGCGGCTGGGATCGCCCGCGGCGTCCAATGCGAGCAGCGCAAGCGTGTCCAGCCGGAGCGGGTCGGGCATGAGGTTAAAGCTCAAGACGGGTTTGCCGGCTGCGCCGAAATCACCGGTGACCTTGAGTGTTTCCACGACGCCCATCCGGGCGTTGCGGCAATCCAATTTCAGGACGAGCTCCTTGCGCTCCATCGGCGCCAATTCCAATTGCCGGGGAAAACCTGTGGCGGTTTGGCTCGCGAGAAAGCGGGTGTTCCCGGAAAGCGCGGCGGTTCCCCGCACCGTTTTCCCGCTGAAATTGTAGGCATAGAGGATCACCTGCGCTGGTTGTTCCGTGCTGATCCTGCAAGCCGACTTGGCCAGGACGGCCCGGTCTCGCGGGACCAGCACCTGGAACACGACCGGCGAAGCGCGGCCGGCAAGCTTCCGCGGAGCCGAGGGAGGTGAATCCAAACCAAGGCCGGAACGATCCTTGAGTGCGAAATAGCGTGGCGCCGATGTCAGTTCCTGCGCCGTGGCTGGGATCGCCAACGAGCGTCCGAGGTGATCCCACGCGGCGCGGGCATTCACTTGCAGGGAGGCTTGGCCGGTCTTTGCCCAGGCCACGAGCAACTCCGTCTTGCGCCCGTCGGTTTGCGTGCTGAACAGGTAGCCGACGAGGTTGGATTGGCCCCGCAACCGCCCGAGCGGGCGCGCATCGGCGAGGAGGCGTCCCACAGCGGCCAGCGCCACATACGCGGGCCGGGGCGTCAGGTCCGGGCGCAGGATGCCGAATTGCGTCTGCCCCTCGACATAATGCGGGAGCATGAAATAAAAGGTGGTTGCCGAGCCCTCGTGCAGGGACGCGGCAAACGTTTTGACCAGCCGCTCCGATTGCTCCCAGAGCTGCTCGTCGGCCAATTCCTTGCGCTCATTGTCGCCAGACCACTTCACCGGCTGGGCGCATTCGGTGACCCACAGGGGCTTGCCCGCGCTCACGGCGCGGTGGTCGGCATACAATCCCGGGTAGCGCTCATAAGGCTCGTAGTGATGCAGGTTATAAGTGTCGAAGTAAGGCCAGGCCTGGTTCGCACGAAGGTCCTCCAATTGTGCCTTGCGATGCGTGGCAAACACATTCAGACAACACAGGACCCCGGGATTGGCCGCTTTCATTCCCAGGTAAGCGGCCTTTTGCAGCGAGGCCATTTCGCTGCCGGTATGCCCGCCGAACCCATCAATATCGGCTTCATTCCAAGGCTCGAACGCCAAGACCTTGCCTCGCCAGCGTTTGGCCATCTCGCGCTGGAATTGATAGGCGTCGCGCAAATCCAATGGGAAGCGCTTGCCTTCCGGGTTTGCCCACCCGGGAGATTGGTGGCCCACCTGCAATACCCGCAGATGGGCGGCGGCTTGCGCGCGGGCCGTGTCATCATAGCGCGTATCCGGCACAAACTCGCCGCGCCCGGGTTCCAGCTCGGGCCAGCTCAGGCGGTCACGCACCCAGTTCACTCCCGCCAGCGCGCACAAGCTGGCCGCAGCCACCATTTGGTCGCGCCTGTAAAACCAGGCCATAGCCACATCAATGGCAATGGGCGATGATAAGGGCGTGGGCTTCTTCAACGGCTCAAGAACCGCCAGGGAAATCCATTCCGCGTTGGTGTCGCCCGCCAGGCGCAACCGATAAAAGCCCGCCGGCAATGCACCCAGCTCGGCAGCCCCCTGGTGGAAAGTGACCGGGACTTGGGATGCATCGCGATAACTCGACAGCTCCCATGCCCCTGGGCGATTGGCCGGGAGCGGGATGCGCACAGGCTCGCCCGCCAGATACACATTGCCCGGATGCGCCGCCAACGGACGCGGCAGCGGACGCTCAACAGCCGCAGCGGCTATCAGCGGCACAGCCAGGAAACACAGTGCCGTAAAGGTGTCGGTTCTCCACATGGTTACATTTCGTTGTTTCAGGGGCCTCTACAGGTCGAGTTTCCCCCGGCTCGACGGGCGAGGCTTCCGCTCCGGCCGGTTGAAAGGACATTTCCAACCGCCTGCGCCCGGCTCCTCGGCCACCCATTCAAGGTCCATCGTCATCTCCCAGCGCAACCGTTGCGCCAAGGCAACCCTGATCCGGTGATTGGCCGAAAGCAACTTCAATCCTTCCGAAGCCAATGGCTCCGCGCACAGAATCCCGGCGCGCATCCGCCGCGCTCCAGCCTCCGCCATCTCCCGTCGCTCGCTGCCAAAGTAGTTTGGCCCCAACTATCCAAGCAGAACATGGCAGCGTGGAGAGGCATGTGGGTGGTCTGCCCAAACGCCGGCGTGTCGGCAACGCCACAATGCACTAATCTATGGAAACCCCTTTTTCAGGATGACCCGACTCGCGAAAGGCAACCCAGGACCGACTTGTTCCCCGCATGGGCGCGGCACGTTCTGAGCTTGATGCACCCCTGTGCCAGCCGAGCGAGGCGAGCCGATGGCTTGCGATGACCGGGGAGGAGTCGTACAATGGCGCTATGAAGAAGAGTTCGGCGGTGAAGATTGACCCGGAGATCATGAGCGGGACACCGTGCTTTGCCGGCACGCGGGTTCCCGCCCGCACGCTGATTGATTATATCGAAGGGGGCGATTCACTCGACGATTTTCTGGAGGACTTTCCCACGGTGACGCGCAAACAGGCCGTCGCGTTTCTGGAAGAAGCCAGCAAGCGGATGCTCGTCCCGGCTTGAATGCGCGTTCTGCTGGATGAGTGTTTGCCCGCGCGTCTGCGCCGGGATCTGCCCGGACATGACGTGCGAACGGTGCCGGGGGCCGGTTGGGCGGGGATCAAAAACGGACGCCTGCTGCGGCTGATCGCCGATTCGGGGCACTACGATGTCTTCCTGACGATGGACAACAGTCTGCCCAAGCAACAAAGGCTCAGGGACTTGCCGTTTGCGGTGGTGGTGTTGCGGGCGGAATCGAATCGTTTTGAGGATACGCACCTGCTGATGCCGGAGGTGGCACGGCGTCTCGCGGAATTTCGGGCGGGCCGGGTCTATATTCTTTCACGTGCTGGTTGACGTATCGGACGGGTCTTCCGGTGATTGGCCGAAAGCAACTGCAATCCTTCCGAAGCCAATGGCTCCGCGCACAGAGTTCCGGCTAGCATCCGCCGCGCTCCAGTCTCCGCCATCTCCCGCCGCTCGCTGCCAAAGTGGTTTGGCCCCAGCCATTCCAGCAGAACATGGCGGCGTGGAGAGGCATGTGGGTGGTCTGCCCAAACGCCGGCGTATTGGCAACCCCACAATGCACTAATCTACGGTCTGACCCGGTTTACGCGAAAGGACGCGAAAAGGGGGCGGGCATTAAGGCGCGAATGTTCATCCACCAGCGTTGCGGCCGCCTCGCTGAGACCCTCCCGGCGATGCAGCATGATCCGAATCGGCGTGAGGATGTGCTGAAGGTGGACGCTGATCAGGACGGCGTCGGCGGTGACGATGCCGTAGGCGCACTCCGGTACCTGGGCGCGACGAAGTCGCGTGGCGTCACGCAGCGGAAGCTGCGCGGCCTGTGACCCCCGATGCGCCGAGATATAAGGAAAAAACGCTTTTCTTGGGCGGTTCTCGACATAGGATGGGACATTCGTGCAAGTGCATTGTCTCTATGAAGAACGGCGCTGAGTGGCTCATTGTAGATACGGAGACGGACGGGTTGATGGACCCGATTCATGTCGTGGAGATTGCGGCCCAGCGGATGAATGGGTGGGAACCGGTCGGCGAGAGGTTCCGGGTGCTGCTGAACCATAACGTTCATATTCCTTCGGCGGCGGTGGCTATTCATGGATATACGGAGGACTTTCTTCGCAAGAATGGGGAGGACCCTCTGCGCGCACACGCGATGTTCAGGGACTTCGCAGCGGATTTGCCGGTGGTGGCGCATAATCTGAGCTTTGACTGGAATCGAGCTCTTTATCCGGAATGGGGGCGGCTGCGGTTGCCGCCAGTTGGCCGAAGGGGCTTCTGTTCGCTAATGCTCAGCCGCAGGGTGGTGGATGAGACGAAGAGTTACAGTTTGGATACGCTGCGGGAGGTTTTTGGGATCAGTGCGAACTATGCACACCGAGCATTTGGAGACGTGGACACGATGGTGACGCTCTTTGGCCGCATTTTCCGGCCAAGGCTTGAGGGGGCGGGGATTGATTCTTTTGACCAGGTGGCAGACTTCACTTGCAAAACGCCGGTTGCGAAATGCTTGTGCACGGTCAAGTCCAAGGCAGCAAAGTCAGAGCGACCCCCGCCAGCGGAATCCGCCGAGAATTGGTATTTCATCGACGGGCGCGACCAAACTCACGGCCCGCTGCCAGCAGGGGAGATCGTGGCGCTGATGGGGGGCGTGCCCTGCTGGGTTTGGAGCGAAGGGATGGCTGACTGGGTGTCTTCAGAGAGTAGTCCGGAGTTCCTGCTGTCGCTCCGAAAGCCGCGGCCATCCGCTGTGCAGCGGAAAAGCAAGCCGCAGCCAGCTGCATCGCGCTCGATGGCGGAGCTGCTGGAGGTATGCAGGGGGATTATCGCGGACGGAGTTGTGACAACTGAGGAGGTGGTTTCCTTGTCACGGTGGCTAGAGGAGGCTGGGGTGATGGTGGAGTGGCCCGGGACGGAGATTGCGGAGATTGTGGAAAGGACTATGGCAGACGGTGTGGTCACAGAGGACGAGCGGAAAGATCTCTTGAGCCTGCTCCAGCGGGTGGACGGAGGCTACGGGGCGGGTGAGCCTTCTCAGGTGTCGGGCAGCGGCAGGGAGAACAAGCCAGCGCAGACCACCACAAAGGTTGAGCTCACCTGCGTGGGCAACGCAGGTGGGGGCTACATCAATGCGCAGATACGGGTGCTGTGGTTTGAGGTCTTGGTAGATGAAGGGCGGAAGGCAGTCGATGTGATCGAGCATTATCTGCCCATCAAGAGCCACCGCCGCGAGAAGCGCGTAAACTTCTGCGAGTACGAGGTGCCTGAGGGGGTGGTCTGCTTTTACGAACGACATGTGCAGACGAAGCCAAACGTGAACGAGAGCAAGTATTTCAGGATTGAGGGTGGCGCCTTAAAGGACTTGGGGGACGGAGCGCAATGTGATTTTTGCTCGCGCTTCTTAAGTGAATACACGAGCTATGATATTTGCTCGGGGAGAAGCCGGGCGGAGGTGCAAGAGAATCGGGTCCGGCGCGCGGAGACGGACAAGCTTGGTCCGGGGGTGTTTATCATAAGGCGCTCGGTGCCTGATACTGCGGGGGAAGGCCGCCAAGCAACGCCAGCGTCCAGTGCAGGACGAGCTGGCGCGGAGGCTTTCGACGCGTCCCGCTTGCAGTCTTACCCCGCCACTGCGGTGCAACTCACGCAGGGCACGGCTGAGTGGCTCGAATGGCGCAATAATGGAATTGGGGCCTCTGATGCCCCGACGATCATGGGAGAGAATCCCTGGAGAACGATCACGGAACTTCTGCGGGAGAAGCGTGGGCGTGCGAAGCGATCTGAAGGAAATGCAGCGATGGCCAGAGGCACCGCGCTTGAGCCTGAAGCTCGGCAAGCCTATATCTCGCAGACTGGGAAGTGGGTGGAGCCAGCATGCTTTCAGAGCGGTGCATATGAGTGGTTGCGCGCAAGTGTGGATGGCATCACTCCTGAGCTAGATGCGGTGGTGGAAATAAAGTGCGGGGAGTCTGTCTACAGGAACACGTCAGCCTCTGGCTGCGTGCCTGATCATTACTACGGCCAGCTTCAGCATATTTTAGCGGTTACGGGCCTGCCTGCGATTGACTTTTGGTGCTATCTCCCGGGGCGTCCTCCGGTGCTGGTTCCGGTGGAGCGAGACGATGGCTACATTACACGGTTGCTGCAGACCGAATTCGAGTTCTGGACGCAGGTGCAGCGGGGCCGATGAGGCGGTGGATTACCTAGCACCGCCCGCAGTGGTCAGGGCGCAGTTCTCCTTGCGCTGTGCTGGTCTCAGCGGCCTGGGACCGATGGCACCTTTTGGGGACTTCCACAGGTTGGGCACACGCAATCTTGCCCGGCCGCGGACTGGTCTACGGCGATCTTTTGCCCGCAGGCGCACGCGAAGTGGATTTCCCCCGTCCTAAGCAACTCGTCTAGTCGATCTTTGTACTTCTTGATGCCGTTCGACCGCAGGGTCAAAAAGACCTCCGGCGGGAGGGTCTGGAACGCCAAATCGGTGACAGCAATTTTCTCCTCCTTGGTCAATGCACGGCGCGCGTCAGGGCCAGCGGCATCGAGGTCGTTCCAAGTTGAGTAAGGCCCGTACCGTGGCAACTGCGGGCAGTAGCTCCAGTTTGCGATCGCGATCTGCAGCGTTCCGAGGTGCTCCTTCGGGAGTGCGTGAATATCTCTGAAGGCTGAGCGCAGGGCGAAGTCAACTGGGCGCAGGACCCGATCGATCAGTGTGCTGGCTGCCCCTATGGTCATCTTGGAGAGATCGCTGCCGGTGATCCCCAGCTTTGCCAAGAACCCCAATTGTCTATTTGTAGCGAGTTCGCACTGCACGCTGATCCCAAAGGAGATACCCCCTGACGACGACCGTTCTGTTTTTTCCTCGAACGTGTGAACGCTGCCCGCCTCATCAGTTTCAGTCCATCGGCGAACTGTTTTCGTCTGCTCGGGCGGGGTGTCTCCCTTGAGCAACTTGCGAATGGAGTTGAACATTATGGAAGCCCGAGGGGCTCTCTGAGGAGTTTTTTGAGCAGCTCTTCGAGGACGGCCATGGTCACTTGGATGCCGGCTTTCTTCGTTTTCTCGGCGGCCTTTCTCCAGATCGTTTCATTGCGAGCGGCGTCGAGGAATTCATGGCCTTTCCAGGTTAGACGAAGGGTGGCGGTGGTTCGGGGCTGGCCGTCGCCGTCGGTGATGATTTCGCCGTGGACCAAGCCTGCTTCGATGATGAGGGCGGAGTGGTAGACCTGTTGCTGCTCAGTGTAGCCGGAAAGGTCGGGAGCCGGCTCTTCGCCCTCTGCCTGGAGAAGCAGGAGGCGGATGAGGTCCATGTCGCGTTTCATATGTTGCTCCAATATTCTGGCAGGAGACTTCTAAAGGCAGGGCGGGTCAAGGCTCTTTCGGCCTCCTCTCCCCGGCCCTCTCCTCCGGGGCGGAGGAGAGGGGGAGCAATAATTTCAATGGGGCGGTGTACCCAGGGTGGCGCTCGCGGCTCGCTGACCCTGGGCTGTTTTCTTTTGCCCCTACGGGGCGCTTCCTGAGGGACCCGAACAGCCAACATCGAACAGCCAACAGCCGATGGGAATAGCCGATAGCCGATTGCCAATGGCAGACACGAATTGCACGGATTGGCACGGTTGGGGGGCGAGATTCGGGGAGGAGTCAAAATCATTTTTCAAGAAAAATGGCCGCGTGTGGCGTGCGGGAGGCAGCGGGGGGCTGGGTGCAGGCAGCGGGTCCGGGCGGGGCGGGGATTCGCGCGGAAAACGGGTGGTAGGGTGGGGGCGGGCCGAAAGTGTTGATGGCTGAGGGTTGAGAGTTGATGGACCAGCAACGGCGGCCGTGAGAGGGAAACCGCTGAAGCGGTTGAGGGACGTGGCGGCTGGCGGTCACCTCGCTGAAGCGAGGTGTTAATGAGAAAGGCGAGAACATGGCGTTGAAGTTTCGAGCGAAGGCGAAGGATGAAATCCCGGCGGAGCAGCAGGGGCTGCACGTGGAGCGGGACGGCGAGGTTGCAAAGGTTGCTGGGAAAGGGACGGAAGTGACACCAGGGACGGAAGCGAACCGGCTGGGCAACGTGCTGGCGGAGCGGACTGCCACATGAACGCGATCTCAGGATCGGTTTTTGGGCTTGCGCCGCGCCTTGGGGACAGTAGCGTCTGCGCTCGAGTTTGAGCACAGCACCTGCATTAGTCATCCTGGCCGCCGGCATCGGCTCACGCTACGGCGGATTGAAACAGATGGAGCCTATCGGCCCTGGTGGCGAGGCGGTCCTGGACTACGCCGTCTTCGACGCGAAGCAGGCCGGCTTCGACAAGTTTATCTTCGTCACCCGCAGGGAGATCGAGCAGGATTTCCGGAACAGCTTCGGCCGCCGTTTTGCCAGGCATGTCAATGTGGATTACGCCCTCCAGGAGCTCGATATGGTGCCGCCAGGGCACTACCTGCCCCCCGAGCGCCAGAAGCCGTGGGGCACCGGACACGCCGTGCTCTGCGCCGCCCCGCTGCTGGACCGCCCTTTTGCGGTCATCAACGCGGACGACTTCTACGGGGCGGAATCCTTCCGTGTACTGGCCCAGTTCCTGACGCAGACCGCCCCCGGTAACCCGGACCTGTTCGCGATGGTGGGTTTCCAACTCGACCGGACGCTTTCGGAGCATGGCACCGTGGCGCGGGGCCTTTGCCAGGCGGATGCCGGGGGGTATCTGGTATCGGTCGAGGAACTCACTGCCATCGAAAGGCAGCCCGGCGGCGCCCGGAACCGCGAGCCGGATGGCCGTTACCGGCCCCTGACGGGCCATGAGATAGTCTCGATGAATTGCTGGGGCTTCACACCGAAGCTGCTGGAGGGCCTGCGCCGCCTGTTTGGCGAGTTTCTGGACCGCAGCCAGGCCAACCCCAAAGCCGAGTTCTATTTGCCGACTGCCGTTAATACCCTCATCCAGGAAGGCCGTGCGCGGGTGAAGGTGCTGCCAACACCGTGCCACTGGTTTGGCGTAACCTACCGCGAGGACCGCGCCGTCGTCATGGAGAGCATCCGGGCACTGGTCCGTGCCGGCGAGTATCCGGAACGGCTGTGGAGCTGAGCCGCCCTATGGCTGCCGCCAGCTCGAAACACGACCTTCGCGCGGTCAGCGCGCAGTTCCAGATTTACGGGGACTTCCGCGAAGCGGCGCCCTACGGCAGCGGGCACATCAACGACACCTACGCCGTCGTCTTCGACCAGGCCGGCAGCCCGATGCGTTACATCTTCCAGCGCATTAACCACAACGTCTTCAAAGACCCGGTCGGCCTGATGCAGAACGTTGAGCGCGTCACGGCCCACATCCGGCGCAAGCTGGAGACGAGCGACGCGGACCAAGTTGCCCGTCGCGTGCTGACTTTGGTGCCCACGCACGAGGGCAAGTGCTTTCATGCCGACGCCCAAGGCAATCACTGGCGCTGTTACTTCTTCATCGAACAGGCCCGGAGCTACGACCAGATCGAGAGGCCCCGGCAGGCGTTCGAGGCCGCCCGGGCGTTCGGCCAGTTCCAGCAGCAGCTTGCCGACCTGCCCGCGCCACGGCTGCGCGATACCATCCCCGACTTCCACCACACCCGCAGCCGCTTCAACGCGCTGCGCCTGGCCATCGAGCGGGACGCCTGCAACCGCGCCGCCGGGGTGAGGGCGGACATCGAGTTCGCCCTGCGCCATGAGCCGATGGTGGATGTCCTGCTCGACCTGCACGCGCGCGGGCTGCTGCCGGAGCGGGTCACACACAACGACTGCAAGCTCAGCAATGTCATACTGGATGACACCACCGGCGAGGGCCTGTGTGTTATTGACCTGGATACCGTAATGCCCGGGCTGACGCTCTACGATTTCGGCGACATGTGCCGCACCGCCACCTGCCCCACCACCGAGGACGAGCGGGACCTCTCCAAGGTCGAGATGCGCCTGGAGATGTTCCAGGCGCTGGTCTCCGGCTATCTCGCCTCGGCCGGCGCCTTCCTCAACGCAGCGGAAAAGGACCACCTCGTATTTTGCGCGAAGCTCATCACGTTCGAGATGGGCATCCGCTTCCTGGCCGACCACCTGGCCGGAGACATCTACTACAAGATCCACCGTCCCGGCCACAGCGCCGACCGCGCCCGCGTCCAGTTCAAGCTCATCGAGTCTTTCGAGCGCAACGAAGAGGCGATGCACCGGGTCGTGGCAGCCTGCAGGACTGGCACCAGGGATTACATCGCTTAGCCAGGTTGCCGGAGCGGCCTGAGGTTTCCAGCGCAGGCTGAGAACCCGCGTTACGGGCGGCTTAGGAATTGCCGGGGCGCGCGCTTTTCGGGTTTACAGCGCCTCCGGTCTCTTGCACGGTGGCGGGATGAAACGGCTCGTTCTGCTCCTGCTCGCGTTTGTTTGCACCCCCGTCCCCCGCTCCGGCCTGGCGGCCGCTTCCGAGCCGGCGAAGGAGTATCGCCGCCTCCCGCTGGCGGAGTTTCGCGACCGGATGAAAGGCGGCTGGGTCGGCCAGATGGCCGGCGTCGCCTGGGGCGCGCCGACCGAGTTCAAGTTCAAGGATCAGATCATTCCCGCGGACAAGGTGCCGGCCTGGAGGCCGGCGATGATCAACGACGCGTTCGGGCAAGACGACCTGTACGTCGAGATGACCTTTCTGCGCACGCTTGAGCAGCACGGCCTGAATGCTTCCATCCGGCAGGCGGGCCTGGATTTCGCCAACAGCGGCTACCCGCTCTGGTGCGCGAACAAGGCCGGGCGCAACAATTTGCGCGCGGGCATTGCGCCGCCGGACTCCAGCCATCCGAAGTTCAACCCGTGCCCGAACGACATTGATTACCAGATCGAGGCCGATTATTCGGGCCTGATCGCGCCCGGCCTGCCGCACGCGGCGATCGCGATGGGCGAGAAGTTCGGCCGACTGATGAATTACGGGGACGGCATGTACGCGGGGCAGTTCATCGGCGCGCTGTATGCCGCCGCATTCTTCGAAAGCGATCCGGTCAGGATCGTCGAGACGGCCCTTTCGGCCATCCCGGCCAATTGCCAGTATGCCGAGATGGTTCGCGACCTCGTCGCGTGGCATCGCGCCGACCCGAATGACTGGGAAAAAACCTGGCGGCTTTGCCAGAAGAAGTACCGCGAGACTCCGGACTACCAGAAGGCGTCCAACGGCGGCATTGACTGCAAGATCAACGGCGCCTACGTGCTGCTGGGCCTGCTCTACGGCCAGCGCGATCCCGATCGCACGATCCTCATCTCCATGCGCGGGGGGCAGGATTCCGACTGCAACCCATCCAGTGCGGCGGGGGTGCTGTTCACCACGCTGGGCTTCGCGAAGGTGCCCGAGCGGTTCACAAAGGAACTGAACCAGACCAATATTTTCAGCCACACCGCCTACAGCTTCCCGCGGCTGATCGCGGTGTGCGAGCAGCTCGCCCGCCAGGTCGTCAAGGCGGCCGGCGGCAAGATCAAGCGCGAGAAGGGGGAGGAGGTTTTCCTCATCCCGGTGAGCGCGCCGCAGCCGAGCAAGCTGGAACTGAGCTGGGCGCCCGGCCCGATTGACAACAGCCGCTTCACGCCCGCCGAGCTGGCCCAAATCAAAGTGGACAACGTGCCCGTCCAGATGCACGCCGCAGTGGAGAAGTTCGCGTCCGGCTGGCAGATCACCAACTGCGGCACCGAGATGGACCCCGGCCTGCGCGCCGAGTGGGGCGGCCGGCCGAACGTGCTGGTGACGCACCCGCTCGACGAGCACACCGGCTGCGTCCTGAGCAGGAAAGTCAGGGTGCCGGGGGGCAGGAAGACCACGCTGCGCCTGGTGGTCGGCCACGATCCGCAAGGCGACTTCGAGCTCCTGGTGCGCGCCGACGGCAAGGAGCTGCTGCGCAAACCCGTCAGCAAATCCACCGCGACCACCGATCCGTGGCTGGCGCAGGAGGTGGACCTCTCCGGGTTCGGCGGCCGGAAAGCCGTTCGGATTGAGCTCATCAACCAGCCCTCCGGCTGGGCCTTTGAAGCCGCCTACTGGGCGGAGATTGCGGTCGTGAGCGAGTGAGGCCGCGACAAGCGGGCCACATTAGAAAGTTGATTCCCCGCCACTCCGCAGGCACTCTCGGCGCAGCAATGAACCAGCGACCGATCACCCCGCAAAGAACCGCAGACAAATGAATCTGGAACAAGCACAGACCGCCGCCATCTCAGCCGCTCGGGCCGTAGGCGAGTTGATGCGCCGGCACCAGCACCGCGCCAAGCGGGCGCAATTGGTCACGCAGCACGACATCAAACTGGAGCTCGACGTGCGGAGCCAGGCACTGATCGAGCGGCGGCTGCGTTCCCGCTTCCCGACGGTCGCCGTGCTGGGAGAGGAAGGCGTGTCCGGGAAAGCGGACGCACCCCGCCGCTGGGTGGTGGACCCGATTGACGGCACGGTCAACTTCACTTACGGCATCCCGCACGCGTGCGTGTCCATTGCGTTGCAGGAGCGGGTGCGGGACGCCGCAGCGGCCGATTACCCGGACGGCTATAACACTTTGGTGGGAGTGGTTTATGACCCCTTCTGCGATGAGCTCTATACGGCGATGCGCGGGAAAGCGGCGCGATTGAACGGCCGGGTCATCCACGTGAGCCAACGCCGCCAGTTGCGCGAGGCGATAGTCTCCATCGGCTTCAGCAAGTCACGGCAAACGCTCGCAGCCACCCTGCCCTATTTCAACCAGCTGGTTCACCGCGTGCGAAAGATTCGCATGATGGGAGCCGCAGCGCTGGGGTTGACCTATGTGGCCTGCGGCCGCTTTGACGCTTACGTCGAGCGCGAAATCCGGATCTGGGACGTCGCGGCGGGCGGGCTGATCATCGAATGTGCCGGCGGCGAGTTCTGGCACCAGGCATTATCCGGCGAGCATCGGTACCGGTCCATCGCCAGCAATGGGCTGCTGCGCCGCGCGTTGCGCGTGCCGCACTGAGGGGCCCTGGCCGGGACCTTGCGCTTATCCCTGGCGCTCCAGCTCGCGCATCCGCTCGACCTTCGGCAGGGAACGGCCGCCCTCGAACCGGGAATGGACCCAGGCCGTGATGATCATCTTGGCCAGCTCCACCCCGATCACCCGGGCGCCAAAAGTAAGCACCTGCGCATCGTTGCTCTTGCAGAGCCGTTCGGCGGAATACACGTCGTGGCACGTTCCGGCATAGACCCCTTTGACTTTGTTCGCCATCATCGCCATGCCCAGACCGGTGCCGCAGATCAGAATACCGCGCTCAAATTCCCGGGCGGCGACTCGTTTGGCCAGGTTGCAGGCGATGTCCGGGTAGTCAACCTTGCGCTGGGCCAGCAGGTTTAAATCCACCGCGTCAACTCCCAGCTCTTCCAGGTGTTTCATGATGGCCGGCTTGAGCGGCAGGCCGTTTTCGTCGCAATCGAAGGCTATTTTCATACTTGAATCATCACTTGCGTTGTTCGTCATCACCACCGGGCCGGCACCGCTCACGCGCACGGAGCCTGAGCCGGCGGCGGCGCGGGCGTGGCAACCGCATAACCGTGCGCCTTGGCCGGCCAGGCCAGGGCAAAGAGCACCGTGCCCACAACCGCGACCGCGACCAGGGCGGCAAAGCCGGCATCCCAGCCATGCCGCTCGACCAACAACCCCAGGCCCCAGCCCGAAAGAATAGTGCTGGCATAGCCAAACAGGCCCGTCAAGCCAATGGCGGCCGCGGCGGCATGTTTGGTGGCAAGCTTGGCGGCGGCGATGCCAATGAGGCATTGCGGCCCGTAAATGAAGAAGCCGGAGACGCAAAGCAGGAGCGTGTTCCAGAGCACCGATTGCCCGGCGAGTTTCCAAAAGGCCAGCACCGCCAGGCAGGCCAAAACCATAAACATCAGTCCCGCCCGCATCGCGCGGCCGCCGAAGAAGCGGTCGGTCAGCCAGCCGCCGCACAAGGCGCCGATCAGGCCGGCGCCTTCGAAGGCGGCCACCATCCAGCCGGCGCTGTTCAAGCTAAGATGCTTGGCCTGGGTGAGCAATGTCGGCCCCCAGTCCAGCATGCCGTAGCGGAGGGTATAAACGAAGAAATTCGCCAGCGACACGAGCCAGACATACTTGTTCCTGAAAACCGCCCGCATCACATAGGTCCGGTAGTGAACCTGAGTCTGCTGTCCGGACAGTTCCGTGTGAGTGCCTTCAACCTCGGGCAAGCCGACGGAGGGAGGCGTGTCGGGCAGCACCAGCCAGAGAAAAGCCGCGCACGCGGCGGCAATGGCGGCCGGCACAAGGAAGCAGGCGCGCCAGGACACCGGCGCCAGCAAAGAGCCGCACAGCACAAAAATCAGCCCGGCGCCAATCGAGTGCGAGGTGTTCCAAATGGAGAATTTGGTCGCAAACTCCTGCGGCGAGAACCAATGCGTCATGAGCCGTCCACAGGGCGGAAAGCCCATGCCCTGGAAGCAACCGTTGAGCATCCACACGACTCCCAGCACCGCCACGGCGGAGCTCAAACCGAAAAAGACGTTCATCAGCGCCGAGGCAGCCAGCCCGACCACCATGAACGCGCGCGCGTTGCAGCGGTCGCCCAGGAAGCCATTGATGAACTTGGACACCCCGTAGAGGATGCCGTGCAATGTCAGAAACAAGCCCAGGCTCGATTTTGAAATGCCCAGCTCCCGCTCCATCAGCGGCATGGCAATGCTGAGGTTCTTCCGAACGAAATAGAAAACCGAGTAGCCGATGATGGTCGAGACCAACACCCGCCGCTGCCAGCGACGGTAGCCGGCGCGAATCTGGGCCGGGTCGGTCAGCGGCGCCGCCGATGGCGCCGGCTCGAACAACCGCAAGAATCGCGGAAACCGCGGCGGGGCAGCGGAACCCGGCCCGCCGATTCCGACTTTTCCTCCCTCACATGCGCCTTGGGCTTCTGGAGCGGGACGGATTTGGCCGGGCGCCTGCACGGGAGGCATGGGGTTTAGCCTCGCGCGTTCCCGCCGGTGGCCGCGTCCATAGGCCACAGGCCTGCCGGCCCGAAGATCTCATCCAGGCAGGGGTCGAGCAATCCCGCGCGGACAGCAAGATCGAGCACGGTGAAACGACGGCGAATGCACAAGGCCTGCCAGTAGCTCCGCCGCAGGCGGGCGCGCGTGATGCCGATCTGCTCCGGCTCCGTGGGCGCGCCGACGTCGCGCAGCATCTGGCGCAAGGTGTTCAACGGCAAGAGCTGGGCGCGCAATTGCTCGCGCAACTTTGGCCAGACCGACTTCAACAACTTCAACTGCTCGCCGAGCTGCTCCGGGGTGCTGTGCTTCGCGCGCAATTCCCGCGCAGCCCCTTCGGCGAGCTCTTTGTCGTTCAGCAGCTCGCGCCCGCGTGCGACCCACGACTCGGCGTCAGGCCACTCCGCGCAGCAACGCGCCACATCCAGCTTGTCCATCGGCCTGGCCAGCAGGCGCTCATACAACGCGACGGCCGCCAGCGTGCCAATGCCGACCTTGAATCCGTGCGAGGGGGCGTGACCGTTGTGAGTATGGTGCTGCATGTCCCACAAGTGGCTGAACTGGTGGTCCGCCCCCGAGGCGGGCCGGCTGGATTTGGCGGCCTGCATGGCAAAACCGCCCAGCAAGAGCCCTTCGACGAGCTTCGCGATGGTCGCGGGCTTTCGATTACGAACCCCGACCGGGTCAGCCACCATCTCCCGCAACCGTCCCTGCACAATCGCCCACGCCTGCGCGTGAATTGGTTCCACGCCCAGCGCGTCGGCCATAATCCAGTCCGCGCCGGCAGGAACTTTAGCCACCAAATCCGCATACCCCCAGGCGTTCATCTCGCCCGGAGCGGCGGAAATCACCTCCACATCCGCCACTACGGCGGTTGGGGCCGGACACTGGAACGTCTGCTTGGCTCCCTGGTAGGTGATCGAGGCCCCAAAAGCCGTGTAGCCGTCCATCGAAGCGGCCGTCGCCACGCACATATAGGGACGCTCCGTTCGATGGGAGGCAAGCTTGGTCAGGTCATTGATCGTGCCCGATCCGACCGCCACCGGAATTGCCTTGTGGGCGCGCAGGGCGGTCTCCAACTCCGTCACAAAGCGGTGCTCGGCGTACAGGTCCGGCGCCCGGAAAAGGAACGGCTCGATGGTCGGATGCCCCGCGGCGCCAAACGCCTCGGCCACCGCCTGCCCAGCCACACGGTAGGTATTCAAGTCCGCCACAATAACCGCGGGCCGGTCGCCAAACTGCTTGCGGAAAACGTGCGGCGCAGCGCTCTTGACGCCCGCGCCGATTTCCAGGCACCGGGTTTCGCTTGCGGCGCTCAGCGCCTCCGCCAATGAAAGAGTCTTGGGTGTTTGGGGCATAAATCAGATCGGTATTCTCCGCGGCACGCGACCACGAACGGCCAACTGCATTCCGGCAACAGAACCAGGCCTCGGACTTGCGGGAAGCGACAATTCACTCTGGGCGCGGACAGCAATCCCGGCTGCCGCCCGAGTTAGGATGTGGCATCGCATAATCAAGTTCGCAGGCGCGCATCTATTGCGCTGAAACGAAGGATGGGAAAGGGAAAGCGGAGAGTCAATGGCTTTCTATGTTGAATACTTATTCGGCGCCTTATGCCAGCACAGGCCGCTTCAACCTCCTTTGAAACGGTCTCTGATTACACCCACCCTGCGTCGGCTCCTGCTGCCTGGACGGAGCCGCCTTAACTTCCCCGAACGACCGCCAGCCGGCGCCTGAGTTTCTCCAAGGCCCTGGCGCGGTGGCTCAACTGGTTCTTGATCCCCTCACTCAGCTCTCCGAAGGTCTGTGAATATCCCTCCGGCCTGAAGAGTGGATCATACCCGAATCCACCGCCTCCCCGGGGCGCCGTCTCAATCCGGCCTTCGCACACACCGTCGAACAGTTCCGTCCGCAGCTCAACTTCATCGGCGCCGCGTTCCGAGCGCGGCACCGGCGTCAGCGCCAGCACACACCGGAACCGCGCAGTCCGCTTCTCGTCCGGAACCCCCACTAGCAGGCGCAACAGCTTGGCATTGTTGTCCGCCGTCGGCGAATTACCCGGCTGACCCGTGTCCAACGCCGCAAAGCGCGCCGAATGAACGCCCGGCGCGCCGTGCAAAGCATCCACCTCCAGTCCGGAATCATCCGCTAGCACAAACCACTCGCCCGGCCCTGGTTCAGGTTTCGCGCCCGGTCTTTCAGCCAGCCACCTCGCCAACGCCGCCGCTTTCCGGGTCGCATTCCCCGCAAACGTCCCGGCGTCCTCGACCACCTCCGGTGCGTGGGCGAAATCGTCAAGTGTCAGGCAGCGAAAGCGGTCTCCCAGAATCGCGCGGATCTCCCCAACCTTATGCGCGTTCCGTGTGGCGATAAGCAAGCTGAGCATGTTGCTTGAGATTAACCCGGGCCAACCCGGGAATAAAGCCTGCAAGCTGTCGAGTTCATCCACCGCTTCTCATCGTGACATGGGAGCGCGAGCCGGGTTAGTGTAAGCCCATGTCGCAAAACGCTTTGACGCTCGGCCACTCGCCCGATCCGGACGATGCCTTTATGTTCTATGGGCTGGCCCACGGATTGATACCGACCCGCGGATTTCGCTTCCAGCACATCCTGCAGGACATCCAGACGCTCAACGAGCGGGCCACGCGCGGCGAACTGGACATCACGGCGATCAGCATTCACGCCTATGCTTACGTCAGCGACCATTACGCCTTGCTGCCGAGCGGCGCGAGCATGGGCGACGGCTATGGGCCAATGCTGGTGGCGAAGGAGAAGTTCTCCCGGGCCGAAATCGCCCGCAAGAAGATCGCCGTGCCAGGCACCATGACCAGCGCCTTTCTCGCCCTCCAGTTGTGGCTGGCCCGGCCGGCGGCCGAGTTCGATTATGTTGTGGTCCCGTTTGACCGGGTTTTTGCGGCCGTTCGATCCGGCCAGGCGGAGGTCGGGCTAATCATTCATGAGGGCCAGCTTACTTACCAGAAGGAGGGGCTGCAGTTGTGCGAAGACCTGGGAATCTGGTGGGGCCGCGAGAATGAGGGATTGCCGCTGCCGCTGGGCGGCAACGTCATTCACAAGCGCTTTGCCCCCGCCACGCGCCGGACAATATCAGACGTGTTGACGGCGAGCATCCAATACAGCCTGGACCACCGGCCCGAGGCGGTGCAGCACGCGCTGCAATACGCGCGTGATATGGGCCGCGACCTGGCGGACAAGTTCGTGGGCATGTACGTGAACCATTGGACGCTGGACTACGGGGAGAAGGGCCGGGAATCTATCCGGCGGTTTCTGGGGGGAGCTGCTGCGCGGGGTTTGATTCCCCGCCAGCCGGAGCTGGAGTTTGTGGCCTGACTTTGCCCGGCCACCGGCTTTGAAGGATGCGCGGGACTATCTAAGCCGCCAGACGATGCGCGCCTTGTCCAGGTCGTAAGGGGACATCTCCATCTTAACGCGGTCGCCGACCGTCAGCCGGACCCAGCGTTTGCGCATCTTGCCGCAGATAGTGGCCAGGACGAGGTGCTTGTTGTCGAGTTCCACCCGGAACATCGTGCCCGGAAGCACGGTCTGCACGCGCCCTTCCACTTCAATATGTTCTTCTTTCATAGGCTGCTTGAGCAACGGCCGGGCTTCCTGACACAGGCAACATCCACCCTACCGGCCGAACGGGACGCAGCCAGACAAAAGAACGAGGCCCGGTGCGCCCGGGCCCCGTACGAAAGTAAACCGCCAGATCAGTAACGATCGCGACCGCCGCCGCCACCGCGGCCACCGTAACCGCGATTGCCACCACCGCCGCCCGGGCGTTCTTCGCGGGGCCGGGCGATGTTCACGGTCAGGGCGCGCCCGCCCAATTCCTTGCCGTTCAGAGCGTCAATGGCCTTCTGGGCTTCCTCCGGCGTGCTCATGGTAACGAAGGCGAACCCGCGGGGACGGCCGGTGGCCCGGTCCATCATCAGGTTGGCTTCGACGACCGTGCCGTGGGCCGCAAAGGCGTCCTGCAGGTCGTTTTCGGTGATGTTGAAGGAAAGGTTCCCTACAAACAGTTTTGCACTCATTCGATGTCTCTAACTACTGTCCTAGACTGACTATTGCTTTCTCCAGACTGTTCCCGCTCATCGGGTTTCAAATCATCACTGAACCGAGTTCACCTGAAGATTTACCATGCCATGGAATTGACAAGCTATCTAATAGACGAGCGAGAATTGACCGTTTTCCGCCCAATGGCAAGACTTTTTTGTCGCAAAATTGCGAGCGCTGCCGGGGGGTAGTTTCGGCGAGGATTTCACCCGGATGCACGTTCTGGCGCACCTCCCTTTCGCGGCCGCGGCAAAAGGTGTTGGGCAGAGAACTCACGGATTGGACACCGGCGGCGGCGCTGCTATCTTCCGCCTATGAGTCAACCCGGATATCGAGCGGCGATTGTTGATTACATCCGCGCGGAGGCGAAGCCGCCGGACAAGTTCAGCCACCAGCCCCGGCTCTACCGCCTCGCAACCCGGCTGGCGGAAGACCAGCCTTATGATGACGACGTTCTTTACGCCGCGGCCTGGTTGCACGATCTCGGGGTCTTCCACGGCCACCGTCCGGAAGACCCAGCCGCGCTGGCAGCGTGGGACCACGTGGCCTACGCAATCCGCCGGGTGCCTCAGATCCTCAAGCAACTCGGCTTTCCCGAGACCAGGATTCCAGCCACAATTGAGGCTATCCGGACGCATCTACCGTCGGGCCGGCCAACCTCCTTTGAGGGCACGCTGCTGCGCGACGCGGACCTCCTGGAGCAACTTGGGGCCATCGGCGCTCTCCGGACCGTCAGCAAGGTGGGTCGCGACACCCGCTTCGTGCGGCATGCCGACGCAATCCGAGTCCTCCGGGGCACCCTCGAAAACCTGCCGGGGCAATTGAAGCTGCCCTCCGCGCGCCGCCATGCCGAACCGCGCATCCGGGCCCTGGAGGCTTTCCTGGAAGCCGCCGAAACTGAGGCTGACGGCGGCGAACTATAACCCGAGGGCCCAAGCCAGCAGAGCCGCTCCCATCCAAGCGTTCGTTGCCATGAAACCAACACCCTCTGATCTATTGGACCGAGTCCGCGAGCAAAAGCCGGTCGTGCATCACCTGACCAACTGGGTGACGATTTACGATTGCGCGCAAGTGCTCAAGACCCTGGGCGCGTCGCCGGTGATGGCCCACGCGCGCGAGGAAGCCGCCGAGATGGCGCAAATCGCCTCCGCGCTGGTCCTGAATATCGGCACCCTGACGGTTGACCTGGTCGAAGCCATGAAGCTTGCCGCCCGAAGCGCCAACCAGAAGGGCATCCCGGTGGTCCTGGATGTCTGCGGTGCCGGCGCCACCGCCTTGCGCGACCGGAAATGCCTGGAACTGCTTAATGAGGTCCGGGTGGACGTGATTAAAGGCAACGCATCTGAAGTGGCCAGGGTGAGCGGAGAGAGCGTCAGGACCCGGGGTGTGGATGCAACGGAAGTCGGCGGCGACCTGGCGCTGCTGGCGGAAAAGCTGGCAGGCCAGCGCAAGGCAACCGTGGTAATCACCGGCAAAGTGGACATCGCCACCGACGGGAAGAGCACCTACCTCGTTCACAACGGCGACGTGATGATGACGCGAGTGGTCGGGACGGGCTGCATGGCGGCATCGGTCATCGGCGCTTTTGCGGCGGTGGAACGCGACCTGAGCCTGGCCGCGGCGAGCGCGCTGGCTTGTTACGGTATCGCCGCGGAGGTCGCCGCCGAAACGGCGTCCGGGCCGGCTTCATTCAAGGAGCGGCTCTTCGACTCCCTCTACCATCTGGACCGGCCGACCGTGGACCGCCGGCAAAGAATTGGCACTGCCCGGCGATTGCCCGAAGGCGGCTGATACCACTTCCCAATGAAACTCGGTAGGAACCAACAGGAACCCCTCTCCCTTCCCTCTCCCCGCGTCGCGGGGCTTGTCATTACCCACATCTGCCAGTGCGTGAGTCAAGCGCAGCTTATGGCGGGACTGTTCGGGGCTCTCCTTGCCGCTTCCCATTGACCGCTGCCGTCAACCCGGCAGGGTTGCCAGACGGTAGCCGGTGGTCGGCCGGGGTGAATGGGGGCCGACCACCGGTGCGACGCGCGGAAGGTGGTGCACCCCGGAGGGGTGCCAGATGCCGCCTGCCACGTTTGGCCACTTGTCTCCTTGCCTGCTCGGCGGGTCGGGTTCTGGCATCCCTTCAGGATGCAATCGGATCGTCGTCTGCGAACCGGTGGTCGTTTCCCCCTGCAACCCTGAAACGACCCACCGGCTACCTTCTGCCAACCCTGACGGGTTGGGCTGGGGCGCAGACGCTGGCCTTCATACATCAGTCCGTTTAAGGGAGGACCGAGCAAGATGTGGGTAATGACAAGGCGTCGCGGGGAGAGGGGGACCTGGCTATTTGCGCACGGATTCCACGTGTTTGCCGCGGATTTTCTGCGCGTGAAAGTCCCACAGCAGCCAGTCGTCGTTGGGGACGAACCGGTGCCGCTTGCTGTCCCACTTCTTTGGCAGCCGCTTATTCAGCTTCTCGACGAACGGCAATAGCGGGCGCTTCGGCGGGAAACGCTTCTCATGCCGATCAATCGGGATGTCATCGCTCCAGCCAAAGCGCTTGCGATACGCCGCAAAGCCGAAGCCATCAAAGAAGTTCTCCCCCCCCACCAGCGGGAGGTACCAAAGGCTCGGAATGCCGCGCGGGTTTTCCTTGATCGGGATTTCCCGCTCCAGCCGTTGCAGCAACTCCTGGCCCGCCGGGTCAGCCGCCAGGTGCGCGCGCAACTCGTGGAGTGCCGGGAAAACGATCGGCGGGCTGACGAAGAGCACGGGCTTGTGCTGCATCGTGGCCATGATGATCTCGTGCGGCGTGCCAACGCTGTAGATGTTCGTCGGGCAATACGAGATGCTGAAGTCACTCGTGTCCACCATCCGCAAGTCAATGTGCAGCGTCTCCCAGAACTGCCGGGCGCACCACGACCGCGCCTGGGCGCCGTTCCGGCCGCCGGCGTAGGTCCAACGCTTGCGGATGCGGTCGCCGCTCTTGACGTCCTCCCGGCCGTACTCGTGCAGCCCGCGCACATCCGGCTTGAACCAGGGGTCGAACACGGTAACGCCCATCTCCTGGAGGAACTGGCTGACCCGGTTGCGCCAGCCGGACTGCTTTTCCGTCACGCGCGACGCCACAAAATCCATCGGCCCGGAAAGATAGACCCGGGCGCCCCGCAACAAATCGCCTTTGCTTTCTAAGATCGGCATCCCCGACATTTAAGGGCGAAGGGCCGCGCGGCTCAAGCCTCTTCGGTCTCTGCGCGAAACCGGCAAAGGCGCGCGGGCGCGGGCCTAAAAATGATAAGAATTTGCTTTTTTGGCGGCCGCATGTACTCAGCGCTGCGCGGGTGAGACCTTCTCGAACTTAAGCCCGGTATAGCCGCCGGCATGGTATTGATGGAAAAACTCATCGGATGGGTCTACTCGCCCGCTGCTGGCGAAGAGCTCGCTGTGGTATGTCTCCGGTATTTTGAAAAGGCTTTCACCACCGATTCGGTCTAGATGAAACCAATACTCGTAAACTTGGATCACGACTTTCCCGTCTCGAGATGTTCTTAATTTTGATCTCTCTCGGTTAAGGCAATTATAACAAGCCATTGGATTGAGAATGTAAAACTCTTCGCCCGTGTCCTCTCTGAGTGCCGGCAATACCTCGCCGCAACGCTCGAGTTCCTCCGCTAAGGGGCCTTCATAAACTCGTTTCGTAAAGGCAAGGGAACCGATGCTAACGTGATAAAAGTCGGCGTCCTGAGTCTGCACCGGATTATGCACGTAAAACACCGGCTTCTTCCAGGTGGGGCGCATTCGTTGGAGCCTGAACTTGTTGAGGTCTGCCACGAAATTTGGGTCGGTCGGGGTGAGCTTATGCCCCGTGTAATCAGGTTGAATTTTGTAAATGGTTACCATGGAAACGTACCTTCGACGAGCTCCTTGGCAATGCTTTGCAATTCATCCCGTATGACATTGGCAGATTGCCCTTGAACCGCCCGCAAACGCTGTAACACCGCGTTCTTGTAAACAGGTGTATGTATATTCTCATGCGGGATGCCAACACCGTCAAGCCAATTGGCTTTTCCAGCGGCTTGATAGTCATTAATCATCTTTTGCATGGGTAGCCAAACCCCATTTGCGGCTTCGTCGACTTTGATGCCAGCGTTGGCTAAGATTTGTCGAGCTTCTTGCATTTCTAATAAAGGTAAAGGGGTCGGTTAATGAGAATGTCATATTATCAGCAGTCGTTGGTTGGCAGGGGCAGACTGTCGGCTCTTGTCCTGTTGCTGCAACAACCACGCCAGACGACTGCGGGTGCCCATGTCCAACCGCTCCACAATCCAGTCCAGCATCGGCGCGCTCCCGTCACTCCACCCCTCCGCACCCGGAATCGCCTGACACGCGATTTGCAAAGCATGCCCCAGTATTGGCGACGATAGGGGCCGCTTGTCAACGCCTGGGTTAGGGCATTCCAATCATCCCAGCGCGTGTCCATAAAGGGCGCAGTGCTGGCTATGGACGAGTAGCGCGGGCGTCCTCGCCGGCGAGTGTGGGCCGCGTCTCGCCGCCCACGCCCAACGCACGGCGAGGCGAGACGCCCTCGCCAACCCGCCGGCGAGGACGCCGGCGCTACGCCCCTGCATGCATGCGCACTGGGCCATGTGTCCCGCTGCCGAAGGTTGAGCCACCGATTGGGGCCGGGAGGCTGCGTCACGTTTGGGGACTCTTTGGTCATTAGTGGTTCTTAATTATCTCGTTTCCCGCCAGGCGGTCGAGAACGGCCGGCTTACCCTCAAAAATGTGGTTTTGGGCCAGTTCCAGACCCCCCTTCGGTGAGACAGCAGTAAGACAGCAGATAGCCAGAGGCCCGACCCCACCCCGCCGGAGGCCAAATGGGGCAGAGTTGAGAAGCTGGGCTTATACAAGTGGCTGGTCTGGGGCTCGGAGGGGCAAGCCGGCTTCCACTTTGCATTTGCCAGGCGCGGCCGGCTGCGATTGAATGCGGCGCGTGAGAATGCGGCGCTTATTCGATGGGTGGTTGCCTCCAGTTGTTGCGGGCACAGGTCTTGCCCTGTGCGCGGCGGTGGCCGGCGCGCAAACACCCGGGCTGGAGGGGCTGGCCAAGCTGACACCGGGCCGGACCAAGGCCGAGAACGCACTCTGGATCGAGACGCCGCTCACGGCGCAGTTCAAGAGCTCGAAGCGGGTGGTCGTGGCGGAGCTCAAGGGGCCGGCGGTGATCACGATGGTCCACTTCGCCTACGGGCAAAGCCAGATCGCCCCGCCCCACAAGCGGCTCAACCGCGACCTCGTGCTGCGAATCTATTGGGATGGGGAAGCGTCGCCGAGCGTCGAGTGCCCGCTGGTGGACTTCTTTTGCGACCCGGCCGGCCTGCGGGATGAGGTAAACACCGCGCTGGTGAACGTGCGCCGGGGATTCAACGCCTATTTCCCGATGCCCTTCCGAAAGTCTGCCCGGGTGGAGCTGGTCTATGACGGGCCGCTGGCGCCAGGCGACGAGCTCTGGCAGCTCATGCCCTGCTACTCGTACGTCGTCTATCGCACGCTGAAGAAGGTGCCTGCCGACACGGGTTATTTTCATGCGAGCTGGCGGCAGGAAGGCTTGCTGCTGGGCAAGCGGGATTACGTGGCGCTCGATGCGCGGGGCAAGGGCAAGGTTGTCGGCTGGAATGTCACGGTGCGCAGCCCCGGGCGCGACGGTTACCCGGTGGACGAGAACGAGAAGTTCTTCATTGATGGGGAAAAGGCCGCTTCGATTGAATTTCAGGGCTTGGAAGACTCGTTCGGGTTCAGTTGGGGGTTCCCCGAGAGCCAAAGCATGTTTCCGCTGACCGGTTATTTCCCGTTTCTGAAAGGAGCCGCTGCCTACCGCTTTTTCATCCAAGATGCGATCAGTTTTGAGAAGGAACTGCGAATAGCCATCGGCTTCGGCGTCAACGAGGACCCGATGTTCCGGCGGGAGTATTCCAAGCCGGGCAGCACGCTGCAGTTGTCCAGCACGGTCTATTGGTACCAGGTTGAGCCGCACGCGACGTTGCCGGTGATGCCGCCGGCGGTCGAGCGCGCGCCCGCGCCGGAAGAACCCTTCTGGCCCGACAAGGAGATGCTGCCATCGGCCGGGGAGCTGAAGAGCCGCGGGGTGAAGCTCCAGATGCGTTGCGGGCGGCCGGGCAAGGAAGTGACGTTCGCGGAGGCCGGCTACGGGGCGGCGGCGAAGAGCGGCTATGCCTGGAGCGGCTGGGCGCCGCCGACCTATTACGCGCGCGCCGGGAACCAGGAGACCGAGATCGAGCTCCGGGTGCCAGCGGGGGCGACCGGCACCGTGCGGGTGTGGGTTATTGACCCGGACAATTTCGAGGGCGGGCGCAGGCAGCAGGTGGTCATTGCCGGAGATGACTTGGGGACAATTGAGGGCTTCCAGGACGGAAAATGGCTGGAACACCCGGTGAGCGCCGAGCAGACAGCGCAGGGCAAGGTGAGCATCCGCGCTGTCAACGCCCGGAAAGGCAGTAATGCCGTCGTCTCGATCATTGAATGGGTGCAGAATTAGCGAACGCGCTGGCAACCTACAAACAACGGTAAACAACTATGAAGAACGAGAACCCCCTCCCGCCGCCCATCACTCGCCGCGACTTCCTCAAGACTTCGGCGGTCGCTGCTTCCGCGACCGCCCTGGGGGTTGGCTGCCGGACCGCAGAGACGAAGCCCGCCACCAAGACGGCCGCAGCCGGTGCCGCGGCGCTCGCGGTCGAAAGCGCCGCCCACGCGGCGGGCAGCGACCTCATCAAGGTGGGCATGATTGGGTGTGGCGGCCGCAATTCCGGCGCCGCCGGCCAGGCGCTGAGCGCCGACCCCGGCGCGCGGCTGGTCGCCATGTGTGATATCTTCCGCGAGCGCATCGAGAAAGCCCGCGACGCGGTGAAGCAGTCCAAGGGCGCGCAAGTTGCCGTGGACGATGCTCATTGCTTCACCGGTTTCGACGGCTACAAGCACGTGATTGAGGCGTCGGATGTGGTACTGATCGCCAATGCGGCCAAGTTCCATCCCTTCCATGCAATGGCCGCCATCCAGGCCGGCAAGCATGTGTTTGTCGAAAAGCCCCACGGCATTGATCCGCAGAGCGTCCGGCTCATGCAGCAAGCCTGCGACCTGGCCCGGGAGAAGAAACTCTGCATAGTTTCGGGCCTGCACAGCCGCTTCCACGCGGGCTACATCGAGACGGTGCAGCGCATTCAGGACGGGGCCATCGGCAACGTCGTCAGCATCGAGGAGAACTTCCTGCGCGCGCCCTACGGCGTGACCGAGGGCAAGCCGGAATACAGTGAATTGGAGTGGCAGTGCAGCACGCAATACCACTTCCGCTGGCTGTCGGGCGATGATGTGCCGCAGTCGCTCGTGCACAACCTGGATCGTTCAAGCTGGGTGCTCGGCAACGCCGTGCCGGTCAAATGCCACGGCCTGGCCGGCCGGTCCACGATGGTCGAGCCGCTCTACGGCGATGTGTTCGATCATCACTCCGTGGTGTATGAGTTTGCCAACGGCGTGCGGGTCTATGCCTTCTGTCGCACCACCGCCGGCTGTTACGATGAGAGCTCGAGCCTGGTGCTTGGCACCAAGGGCAAAGCCTCCCTGCTGAACTGCCGCATCTGGGGCGAGAATACCTGGCGCTGGCAGGGGCACTGCGACCCTTACCAGATCGAGCACGACAAGCTCTTCGCCGGCATCCGCTCGGGCCATCCCGTTAACTGCGGAGATTACATGGCGCGGAGCACGATGATTACGGTCATGGGCCAGCTCTCCTGCTACACCGGCAAGGAGGTTACGTGGGAGGACGTCAACAAGTCGGACTTTCACTACGGGCCGAAACCCGAGGATTGCCACGACGGCATGGAGCCGCCGACCAAGCCGGAGGCGAATGGCAGTTACCCGGTGCCCGCCCCCGGGCGCACCAAGATGATCTGAAAGGCTGTCTGGCCACCGATGAACACTGATAGCAAAATCTTGTTGGTTCTGTTGGCTGGGTTGGCCGTTCTTGGCAGTGGCTGCCGGAGCGCGACCCCTGGAAGCGCCCCGGTCACCACAAAGGAGAAAGCGCGGGTGCTGTTGGTGACAGGCGTGGATTACCCGGGCCACCTGTGGCGGCAGACGGCGCCCGCGCTGGCTGAGGCGCTGCGCCAGGATGCGCGGCTGGAGGTGGTGACGGTGGAAGATCCCGCCTTCCTGGATTCGGCAGCCATCAACAAATACGACCTGGTTGTTCTGCACTTCCAGAACTGGCAGCAGCCGGGACCGGGTGAGCGCGCGCGAGAGAACCTGCGCCAATTCGTCACGGGCGGCAAAGGCGTGGCGCTGGCGCACTTTGCGTGCGGCGCCTGGTACGGCGAATGGCCCGAATTCGCGAGGATCGCCGGGCGCGTGTGGGCCGGACCGGGGCTGGGCGTGCGGCAGCATGATCCCTTTGGCGCCTTCCGCGTCGAACTGGCCAAGCCGGACCATCCGATCGTGCGCGGCATGAAGGACTTCGACACCGAGGACGAGCTTTACACCTGCCTGGCGGGCGACCACCCCATCGAGATCCTGGCGCACTCGAAGTCAAAGGTGGACGCGAAGTATTACCCCATAGCCTTCGTATCCCAGTACGGCAAGGGACGGACCTTCCATTGCGTGCTCGGGCACGACGCCAAGGCCCTCCGTTTCCCGGACGCGCAGGAACTCTTTCGGCGCGGCTGCGCGTGGGCGGCCGGTCTCGCGCCGGTGGCCCAGACCGTTGCCCAACCTGCCAGATGAAAGAACGCATGCCAAACAACCTTTCTTACTCGCTCGCCGCCGTGCTCGCCATGTTCGTGGCGCTCGCCGATTCGGCCGCCGCGGCCGATTCCGCCATCAGCATTGATTCGCAGCCGGACCAGGGGAAGCTGGAGGTCCGGTTTAAGGGCCGCAAACTGCTCGTGTATGCCTTCGCGACGAACCAGTTCAAACCTTACGTCCGCGAGCTGTACACCTTGCGCGGCGAGAATGTGCTGCGCGATGCGGTCCCCGACCACCTGCATCATCACGGGCTGATGTATGCCGTCTGCGTCAATGGCATCAACTTCTGGGAAGAGCGGAACGCGCCGGGGATTCAGAAGCACGTCGAGATGCTGCACGCAGGCTCCTCGGAGGTGCGGGGCGTGCCGGCGGCGTCTTTCACCGAGCTCATCCACTGGCTGGGGCCGACCAATCCCGCCGCGCCCTGGCTCCTCGAACGGCGCACCCTCACCCTGGCGGTTGACGAGCGGAGCCAGGAAGTCGCCCTCCGCTGGGACGCGCAGTTCCAAGCGGGCACGAACGCCGGCAAACTGACCCTCCACGGCCCGAACTACGACGGCCTGGGCCTGCGCCTGCCCGAGTCTTTCAATCACGTTGCCAGGTTCCAGAACTCGGCCAATCAGCCTTACACTGCCCCGGACACCCACAATGTCATTTCCGCGCGGTGGACGAGCGTGTCCGGCATAATGAATGGACGCGACGTGATGCTTGTCCTGTATGGCCGGCCGGACAATGCGCGGGGCGACAGCGCCTTCTTCACCATGGTAGATGCGTTCGCCTATCTGACGGCCGCGCAAGGGCTCGACAAGCAGCCCCTGGAATACAAGGCGGGCGACCGCTTCAGCCTGAGCTACCTGCTCACCGTCTATCCCGAGAACAAGTCCCCAGAGTTCATCCAGCACCGCTGCCAGCTATGGGAAAAGGAACGCCGCTGATTTCAAGGCTGGCAGAGCGCGGGCTCCGTGCGCACCCCGGCTCGCATGGGACTGCGAGCCCTGCCTGCCTGTTTAGGAACCCAACACTCCATTACTCCATCACTCCGATACCCCACTCCATCCTATGAGCAAAATCCACATTGGCATTAACCTCGAATTCATCCGCCACCACGACAAACCCTTCGAATGGGGCGTTGAGAAAGCCGCCGAGCTGGGCTACTCGCACGTCGAACCCATGGTCCATTGGGGCCGCGAGCTGCTCAGCGAAGCCGGCTACTTCCACAGCGTCTCCATGCTCGACGATCCGCTGCGCATCAAGCGCGCCTGCGCGCGGGCGGGGGTAAAGCTCTCCGGCCTGTCCGCCCACACCACCCTGTGCAAGCCCGAGATCGGCACCGAATACCTCAAGCAGGCGATCCGCTTCGCCGCCGAGTGCGGCGCCCCGGTCGTGAACACCGACGAGGGCCCTAAACCCGGCTGGACCACCGAGGACGAAGACTTCGCCCTGATGCGCTACACGCTCATGGAAGCGTCCAAGGTCGCCGAGCCGCGCGGCATCCTCATCGGCCTGGAATGCCATCAGCAATACAGCAAGCACCCCGACGGGCTGGACCGCATCCAGCGGCTCGTCAAGAGCCCCAGCATCGGCATCAACTTTGACACGGGCAACGCCTTCCTCTGCGGCCACGACCCATACCAGTGGCTCAAGCGCGTGGTCAAACGCCTCGTGCACCTGCACGCCAAGGACATCTCCGTCCAGCAAGGCGGCGCCGAGCGCGGCAAGGTCACCGGCACACCGGTCGGCTGCGCCTGCGGCGACGGGGTGATTGACTGGAAGAAGGTCATCCAGATCATCCGCAAGGATTGCCCGCGCGACATTGTGCTCTCCGTTGAATGCGGCACGGTGGAGCAGGCCGAACGCTCCATCAAGCACCTGAAACGCGCCCTCTAGCTGCCCCGCCCGACGCAGGGTTGCCTGGAGAACTCCTTGGATTTAAATCAGGGATTCCGGCGGCTCGTGCCGGTACACAGAAAGGCCGGGCTTTTCACCCGGCCTGCCTGACACATTCTACACTGAGAACCGATTAAATTCTTCTCCGATGCCACACACCAGCATCGTTAACACGCCATAACCTTACCAGACCCGCTGTCCCCCGCCAGTCACCAGTTCTGGGGACAAGCCGCCAACTGCCGGCTTGAGTCGCGCCAAGAGGTATGCCAGCCTCCCGAACAACGATCATGGAAACCTTATCCGTCGCCTACGTGTTGCTCGCCTTCGCCCTGGCTGTCGGGGGCGGGGCGCTGGGCGCGTCGCTGGGCAGCTCGCACGAGCGGCTTTGCGCCCTGATCAGCCTGGGTGCCGGGACCTTGCTGGGAGTGACGGTCTTTGCGATTCTGCCCGAGAGCTTCGAAGCCCTGAGCTGGTGGGGCCTCCTGCTCGCGATAGGGTCCGGCTACGCCGTCTTTGCCGTGATCAGCAAGTATGTTTATCACGTCTGCCCCGCCTGTGCCGCCAGTCACTTCGACGAAGCCGCCACTCACCGCTTCGGCGAGATCGCCACGGCCATGACGCTGGCTTTGACCGTGCATTGCGTGGCCGACGGCGTGGCCCTCGCTGCGGGCCACCACGCCGAAGCCGCCCACGCCCCTGGCGGCCGCCTGCTCGACTTCTCCCTCATCCTGGCCATTTGTGTCCACAAAGTCCCGGAGGGATTGGCGCTGGGCGGCCTGCTGCTGGGCGCGGGCTTCAACCGCGCGCAAACCATGTTGCGGGTCGCGGCGGTCGAATCCACCACTCTCCTGGGCGGTGTTTTGGGCTGGCTCCTCTTCCGGCAAGTCTCGCTGGTCTGGCTCGACGCGGCCGTGGCCCACGTCGGCGGCGGGTTCCTCTTCCTGGCCGTGCATGCGGTCTTTGGCGAGATTATCAAACACCACAAAGCCCTCGTCCTCACCTACTTTGCCCTCGGCTTTGGCTCGATCGGCGCGCTGACCTGCCTGCTCCGGCTGTTTTAGGCACACCATCGCCTTGACGCTCCGGCGTAGGGAGGACCGGCCGGCTTCAGGCTCGCAATAGAGGCAGTTGTCGGCGACCCGAAGGGTTGGCAAAAGGTAGCCGGTGCGTAGTTCGGGGTAGAGGGGCAACGACCACGCCGATTCGAGGGCGATGATTCGATTGCATCCTGAAGGAGGGTGTTCCGAAATTCATAGCAAGTGGCGGTACTGCAGGTACTTGAGCG
>CAZDOO010000064.1:0-35260 GCA_964507045.1 uncultured Verrucomicrobiota bacterium
CAGAACTACGATATCCGCCAGAATCTAGCCAGAGGTGCTACACGTGACGCTTACGATGTTGCCGCGTTTGTCGCAGTCACATCCTGAAGCATTTCTTGCACGGAGATGGATTTGGCGTCTTTGAATCGCCCCCATTTGCGAAGGTAATTCCCAGCATCCCCACGGTCGTATGTCCAGTCAAGAAGTCGCCCCTTTGCATCAAAGATGTATGATGGCGGCCCAGAGGGAAGTCGAATCGAGCCTCCAGACTGCCCCCAGACTTCGTAATAGCTTGCGCCGCCAAAAGAAAACTTCTGGACGCGCGTTGGAGGTGGCATTTGCTGAAGGAAGTCTTGAATTGAGTGAACCGAAGGCGGTGGTTTGAGGTGTTTTTCCTCGCGCGCCGAGAGTATCAACCACACAACAAGGGCAAGAGCGCAGGAAAGAACCCCAACGAGTATCTTGGCTAAAGTCTTCGTGCGCTTCATAGAGCCGGGCCACATCACGCCGTCAATCATGCCCACTGGTGTGGTAGCCAACCTTCTCGCGGCAGCAATCCTCGCAGCTTCTGCGACAAGCTGCGCCAATCCAGCCTCCAACTGGCCCAGCATAAGATTCCCATCCAATGCATTGCTGGTTCGCTACTAAATCATCCAGACTGTCGAGCCATGAACCATGCCCGGTTTCATCCTCTCCTCCAAAAACCTCCCGCCAAGCTCGCCTGAAGGAGTCAAGTCCTTCTTTGCCTAAGCCCGCAAGCTGTGCCAGTCCCCCTCCGCAGACTTTTGAAATTCGACATGATGTCCAACAGTGCACGAATGAATCTCCTGCGGGATCGCTCACAGGATGCCCCTCTCGGTCTCCAACATAGCGGTTATGCGCTATTTCATACTGGCTTCTGATGCACAGGGCAGCGGCAACCGATACACCACCAATTACCAAGATTGGACCGAGCGCACGACCGTCAGCGTCGTAAAGATTGGCAGCATTGTTCCTAACAAGCGAATACAGGTTCTTTTCCTCGTCGAGGTTCAGACCGAAACGGCGCTCCTCTGTAAGCACATGATGTCCGAGTTCGTTGATTGGATCGCGGCTTAGCCAACCTCCCGTCGTGGTCTTAAGGTCGCGATACCCGTAGTAAAGCAGGTCGGTTTCATCGTCCTGGTACTTGGTGGAGAACCGGAAGGCATTGACCTTGGCCATGGGGCCGGTGGCGCGGAGGACCTCCCCGAAGGGGCCTTCAAAGCAAGTCTGTGGGCGTTGGGGAAAGCTCTGATTTTGAAGCAGATGGGAAGAATGCCAAGAGCGGCGGGCTTTTCGGAAACTGCTGCGAGACGCCGTCCGGCGTGGTCGAAGGTCTCCGTCGCACAAAGTCGGTTGCTGCTCCCCTCTCCTGGGGCAGGCCACCTCGCGGAGGCAGGGCTTTGCGGATGTGTGCGCAAGGGCGATCATCGGGGTTTAGAATGCAGGGGAACAGTACCACTTGCCTGAATCCATCTCGCTGCGGTCTGATCCCACACGCGGCAATACCACAGAAACGAATCCGCCTTGCTCATCAACGCTTCGTTAGCAAGTTGAGGAAAGTAGTTTGTTAAATCGGACCGCAGTGGGCCGTTCGGCCAAATATCCACCGGCCCGGTAGAGAGATGCCCGGCAATGAGGGGATCTCTTTGGGTTCGCGTCTTGTCACTCGTTGCGATGACATCTCGACCTGAAAACAACTCCCAGTCAAAGCGCGTTGCCGACGGACTTAACCTTGGGTCATCGAACAAAATAACGTGCGCTGTTGGATTCTGAATTGACAGCACGAGCAGACCATTCGCGCCAACGGCCACAGAGATTTTGACCTTCTGGGACCTCGCATCCGTTCCACAGGACGCGAGGGCCAAAAGGGCAAAACCACCAGCAATCGCGTAAACTGTTTTTCTAAAGGTCATCCTGTGGCCAAGTGCTTGTGTCATCAGGATTAGCCTTTTCCCATCCAGCAAGACGCTTGGTTACTGTATCAATGTATGAATCGACATTGCCCAACCTACACGCACAATCTTTGGGATAGTTTCCTTTGTCATCTGGAGGAGTCGCGCCTTCTTTAGCCAACTTCAAGCACTTGAGCTCTCGCTGATATGCTTTGATTTCAGAACTTACACGTTCAGCATTACTGGACGCGGCAACTGCTACACCATCCGGCTTCCCCGCACATGCCCCTTGCGCATTAGCTTCGTCGGCATGCTGCCTTTCGTGCGAAATGATGCAACGATTGACGCATCGGGAGTTGTCAGAGGTATTTGGAGCAAGCCGTGGGACGGCACTCCCACCCTGACACACTATCGTTGTTATGTTGGCTGGCGGTGGGTCTGGCCTTGCCACCCACATCCCCAAAATATCCAGCTTGTTATTGCAGTCATTCAGAACAAATAGATAGGGCGGCAAAAGAGCCTGTCGCTGGAGCATCTGCTTTTTTGATTGCGAAACATGTGCGAAATGCGTTTTGAAAAACGCTCTGTCCCCCAGCGGGTCCCTGCTGTTCCACCTTCCAGTGCTTGGATTGTAGTATCTGAGGCCGTAGTAAAGCAGGTCGCTCTCGTCGTCCTGGTATTTCGTCGAGAACCGGAAGGGGTTGGCCTTGGCCATTGGTCCCGTGGCGCGGAGGAGTTCCCCGAAGGGGCCTTCGAAGCAAGTCTGTGGATTCCTGGGAAGACGTTGAACTCGCGGACGATGTGACGCAAATCGGGAGAGGCAGGCTTTTCGGAAGCGCCTTGGCCGAGCGCTAAAACTGCGTCTGGAGACAGCAGCGGAGGCCCCCCGCACGCCTCTTCCCAGGCGATTAGAAACGCAAAGAGGCGGCAATGTCGTACAGGCCTCGCTCACGGCTACACATTAGCCAATTTGCGCCGTTTGAGTCAATGAAATTGAACCTCAATTCCCAGGTGAGATCTGACCCGTGGCCCGTGTGCTGCCGAAAGCCAGTTGGTCCTTCTCCCGCGGGTGAAACTTGGCGTGGGCCTCTTTCAGATCTGTGATCGTAAGGCGCAAATAGCGCTCAGTGGTTGATAGGGAGCGGTGGCCGAGCAAGTCCTGCACGTGGCGAAGGTTGGCATGGTTCTGCACGAGGTGGGTGGCGCAAGTATGCCGCCAGACATGTGGCGTCACGTGCTTCTCGATTTGGGCCGCCTGAGCATGCTTTGTGACTAGAGAGCCCAGAGTGTGCGGGTCCAACGGATTACCCCGGTAGGAAATGAACAACCGGTCTGTGTGGCCGGCGCCCAGTAATTCCGGGCGTGTGAGTTCCAGGTAGCTTTCCAGAGCTGTAACAGCTACGTGGCCCAGGGGCACGACCCGATCGCGTGCCCCTTTGCCGAGGGTGATGCGCAGCAACCCATCGCCCAGGTTGAGATCGCCGAGCGTTAAATTCCTGAGTTCCTCCTTCCGGATGCCGGTGGCGTAGAACACCTCCAGGATCGCCCGGTCCCGCTTCCCCAGCGGAGTGGAGGTATCGATCCGCTCGAGTATCTGCCTGGCTTCTTGCTGCGTGAGCACGTTTCGCGGGAGACACTTGGGCTGTCTGGCATACTCAAGAGCCGCTGCCGGGTCGTGAAGGACCAACCCTTCATTCTTGAGGAACCGGAAGAAGCTCTTCAGAGCGGCCAGGACGGTATTCTGGTTTAGAACACCCCGCACTGCTCCCCGGCGAGTGGGGTGGTAATACAGCCAGCGCTGGAAATCGGCGAGCGTGGCCTCAACGATGCGTGGCAGTTCGGCAATCTTGCGCTCCCCCAGGAACTGTAGCCAGAGGTTCAGGTGGTAGCCATAATCGCCAACGGTGCGGGCGCTGTAGTTGCGCACTTCAAGATGGTCGAGAAATTGTTGCACAAAGTGTTTCATGCCGGAATGGGCTGGTTTCTGGGGTGTGACTGAGCAAGGGTGGCCCTGATTTCGGGTATGGCTGTGCGGACATACACCTGGGTACTGCGAAGGGAGGCATGGCCCAGCAGTTGCTGGACATGGACGACGTTGGCGCCGCTGGCAACGAGGTGCGTAGCACAACTATGCCGCCACAGGTGCGGGGTCACCCTTTTGGAGATCCCGGCCAGGCGCCCGTACCGTCGGACCATGACCGCGATCACCTGGCTTTTGAGTGGCTCATGTGGCTGACGGGAACTGAGCCACAAGCCTTTCTGATCCTCCGGTGGCAGACTCCACCAAGCCCGCACTTCCTCGACATATCGGCGCACACAGTCGCTCGCAGTCTGTCCCAGCGGCACCACTCGGTCTTTGGCGAATTTGCCTTGGTTCACGCGCAGGAAGCCGTTCCCGCCATCGACATCTGCCAGAGTTAAGCGCGTCATCTCCTCCAGGCGAATTCCGGAGCTATAGAACACCTCCAGAATTGCCTTGTCCCGCAGCCCGATCTTCGTCGCCGAGTTCGGGGTTTCGAGCACACGCTTGGCTTCCTCTATGGTGAGCACGGCTTTAGGAAGCCGGTAAGGGACCTTGAGCGGCTCCTGGCCGGCACAGGGGTTGAGCAACACGGTTCGCATCGCCTCCAGGTGATCGAAAAAGCGCCGCACCACCTGCAAGCGGGCCAAAATTGTCCAGCCGGTGTAATCTTGTCCCTGTAGCCAGCCCTGATAATCACGCAAGGTAGCGCTGCCGACCGCCCGTAAGTCCGTAACCCCAGCGTTGCCCAGATACGTCAAGAAAACGCTCACCCCGGCGTCGTAGCTGCGGAGCGTTGCGGGTGAGTAGCCGAGGACCCTCATCGTCTCCACGAAGGCGGTCACCTGCGGCTCGAATGGCAATGGTGTCGCCATGATTGTTTCCTCCTCCTATTGATACCCGCTACTGACTCACACACCGCTGGTCGGCGCTAACACCTGTTCCCTCGAAACAGGGTGCGAAGTTTGACGGAAATCCTCGCAACTTGCTGCGCTCCCGCCAGTTAAGCCCCCCGCACCCTCGCGGTTTTGGGCCTGCGAGGTGGCCGCGAGGTGGCAAGAAACGCCTGCGAGGCGGGCATCGCATCGCAATTGTTCGACGGATTTGAGCCCTCCGAGGAACCGGCCGTCTTCCTGCCCACCGTGGGCGAGCAGACGATAGTGGTAAGCCACCCCGAAACGCCCGTTCAATGGCACCACATACTCCAACTCCACCAGCTCACGCAGATGAACTCGCAGCCTGGTATCGCCCCATCTGATGGCCTCGCGCAGTTCCCGGCGGCTAAAGGTATCCTTGTCGTCGCCCGCACCCGCCCCTTTCTCGCGCATGAATTCCTCCAGCAGCGACAGCAGCTCCCGCCCGGGTTGCGAAAGGTCGGCCACCGAGTTCCCGAAGACTTGGTGCGCGATTTCGTTGGCAATAGCGACGTCGTCCAAAGTCGCTTCCACATAGTCCCCTAAATCCGGGTCATGCCGCGCTGGCCGCTGCATTTGATGCAGGAACGCCACCGCGAGAATCAGATCCAGGTACTTAGAGTGGTCCCGCCGAGCCAGAAGGTGCTCGTCGGGATAGGATAACAGGGGCTCGAAGGCGTTGATGACTGGGATCGGGCGCAAAAGCCTCTGAAACGCATGATGCCGGCGCCGGATCAACTCCCGATTCTGGCGCCGGTGCCAACCCGCCAGCGTGTGTGCCTGCCGTTGCCGTTGCAGGATGGCGCGAGTCTGGGCCGGGGACTCGTCCACACTCACCAGAATGAAGCGGCTCCGCGTTTCGCCATTTGTGTGTGGGCTGCTGGTGGTCTGGAAGACCGCCGTTGGCCCGTAGACGGTATTGACCTGGGTTTCCAACCTGCCGGTCAGCGGGTTTCTTACCGTCGCCTCCACTACCAGTTTCTTGGCTGAGAGCAAGTTGCGGATGGCATAATCCGCTCCCTCGGCCCCGGCCAGCTCTTCGATGGCAAGCACCTTCTGCCGCAGCGAGTTCTCTCCCCGGTAGAACAGCGCCTGGTCCGTCAGCGAAGTCAGCTTCACCAGGTCTTCCTCCGGGCAAAGTGCCAGGACCATATCCTGCAGGTGGCTCTTGCCAGCGCCGCTGCCAGAGACCGTGAGCAGGGCCAGGGGCTCGGGCAACTTGCGGCTCGTCATAACCAGATACGCAAGGAGCTTATTGGTATCCTCTCCCACCACGCCCAGGCGCTCAAGATCCCCGACAATCTCCCCAATCAGGTCCGGTGCTCGGCCCAACTTTAATCCCTCGGCCCGTTCATCCTCTCCGAGAACCCAAGGTTTCGTTGGCCCCTCCTGATCATGCTCCCGCACGTAGCGTTCCAGCTCCAATGTGAGGATGCTGAAGTCTTCCTGAATGATTTCCAGAGACTGACGGAACAGGCGGGCTGACTCGGCAACGAATCCGCGTCGGCTCCGCGAGCAATACAAATCCACGGTTTCAACTACAAATCGCCCCCGATCTGCCACGGCTCTTACGGTGGCTTTCAGCCGGCTCGGCCCCGGCTTCTGAATTGCGCGCAGGACGTATAACCGGCCGTCGAGGCAAATATCCAGCCCGTCCAGCCTCCCTGTCACAGACCGACCTGCCACCCCCTTGGTTGGTTCCGTCGGCCGCGCCGGCTTTGGCAGAAGCGCCTCGAAATCCTCGGCCCGATGCGCCGGGAAAAAGCCGCGCGCTCCACGAATTCCTGCTGGCCACTGGACCTGGGCGACCCAGGCCACCCCGCCCTCGACCAACGGCTTCTGTACCACTTCGGCAGCGAGTGCCCCTAAACCGCCGTCGCTGGGACAGAGGTAAATTTCCCGGTAATCATCTTCGGCGATGAGCTGCTCCAACTCCGCCGGGCAGGCAGCAGCTCCCGGCACAACCACCACGTTGGTGAATCCTGCGCACCACAGCCCGAACGCATCCAGCACTCGGCTTGTGACAAAGAGCCTGGCTTCGCCCTTGATCAAGGTGCCCCGCACCAAACCCGCCGGCTCCCCCGCAACAATTCTCTCTTCCGGTTCGGAACCAGCGCCGGGCTTAACACCCCAAAAGCCGTTTATGACTGCTCCGCCGGTAAACACCGGAACCACCAGGCATCCACACAGGGCCTCCTCGCCGACCGCATTCAACAATCCGCTCGCACGCAAGGTGTCTTGCAAATCCCCGGTCGCCGGTAACAATCGGGGCAGAGTCCCATCACTGTAGCCAGCACGAAAATGCTCAAGGACCCGGCCGTCAGTGATATTCAGGGATTTAACGCACGCTGCCGCACCCGGACTCTCGCGCAAACACCCCGCGTACACTTCCCACACGCGCTGCCACAGACGAACGGATTCAGCCGGTTTCATGGTAGTCCACCGCCTGCCCGGCTCCCGTCATGACCCCAGGCTTTGATTGGCATTGATCCAAGATGCATTGAGCTTCCAATAGCACCTCCCTGGCCCATCGGGCGATGTCCTCTTGTAACGCACATCGGTTCAAACGCGAGATTAACCCGCTCAGGACTGGAGTCTTCGACCGGCAGAAATCTTTTAACGTACGCAGGTGAGACGAGGTGTTGGCCGTGCTCAGCAGAGGCGGCTGGGGAGGCTCCACAACCCGCTTCTGTGTGCATGGATCCCGGGTTGTTCTCCAATACCCGGGATGAGCCAAGCGCCACTCCCGCACACGCTCTGCATTGTCCGGCTCGCGAAAGTAGTTCCGGTTCACTGGCTTAAGCAGCCACCGCCTTTGGCTCAATCGTTTGCTGGCGTGTTGACACTCGGCCGTGGAGCAGAAGCGTTGGTGGTACGTGTTGCGGTAATCGGGAAGAAACTGCTGCCGACAATGACGGCACGTCCGGCGCGCTGGCGAGTTCATGCCGCAACATACCCAATCGCAGGCCCACTCACTCCAAAGCCGCCAGTTACCTCTAGGGTGAAATCCCGTGTGTCCGCCTGCCCCGACCCGACTCTTCACGCGTCTCCCTCGCGCGCCGTCCCTCCAGATGCTACCAAGCCTCTAATTGGCCGGGTAGGTTACCGCGCCAGGCGCCTTCCTTCACCCCTCTCAAGTTCCCTGCGCCGCCGGGCCTGCATTCGATCCCGCTTCCAAACGCGCCAGCTTGCGCTCCGCCTCCGCCACCCGCGCCTCGTCTTCCGGTGTCGCCACCGTAGGACAGACCCGGACAAATACACTATTGCTGCACGACCAACCACTCTTCGCCACCTGGTCGTGATAATGGACTCTATTTCCCTCGATCTCCTCGATCTCCCGGATAAACAAACCATTACGATGCAGGTACCGCCCGCCCACAACCAGATCCCGAGGCTTGATTCTCTGTTTGCTGTCCATTCCCACAACCGTATTCATGTCCCCGCGCCGTATCAACTCCGATGACGGCGTTGGCGAGTCCGTAAACCGGAGCGACCACTGTCGCCGCTCGCCCCGCTCACCCGGCTACGTTCCCGGCCTCACCAACCGCCGCCTCCATCGCAGAGACCAGGCCCAGCCCCTCCGCCTTCCTCTCCTTCCAACTCTTGGCAGTCACAGCCTCCCAGATGCCGCGCATCTTCCGCGCTAACGCCGCCACGTCCTTTGCGCCGCTGTCAGGCGCGGGCGCACCCTCGCCCATCAACCAGGGCAGCGCCGCAACCGCTCGCCCGGCGGCCAACTCGCCCACGTGCGTATAGTGCCGAGTCATCGCCGGGTTGCTATGCCCAACGATGGCCTCCACCACCGCCAGCGGCGCATTGCTCTCCCGGCACAGCGAAACGAACGTATGCCGCAGCGAGTGAAATCCAACCTCCACCACAGCTCGCTGCGTAGTTCCAGGCGCGGCCCGCTTCCGCCCGCGCGCGGCCTCCTTCACTTCCGTTTTCCCCTCCACCGGCTCAGATTCGCTCTTCGCCGACTCAGGCCCCGTGCCCTGCTTGTGAACTCGAATCCCCTGCGCAATGAAATGCTGCTGGATGCGGTCAATCACGCCCTTCTTGCCCGTCCCGCCGCCCAGGTAGGTTCGGGCCGTCTCCGGTAAAACGTAATCCTCCCCCCGCACCCGCTTAACCTCTGCCAGGATAGCCCGCAGGCTCGCGTGAATCGGGATGATCACCGGCTTGGGATTGCGCCGCGCGGTCTTGCTGGGCACGCGGCGAATCAGGCCTCGCTGCAAGTCCACCTCCCCCCACCGCAGGCTCGCGCAGTCCTTCAGCCGCAGGCCGGTGTACACGCCAAGCGCCAACAGAGCTCGCAGCTCGCCTGTCGCCTTCTGGCAAACGTTCCGCAGCTCCTCGACCGTCAACTCCCGGCGGCTCGAAGTCTCGAGCTTCTTGCGCTGGATGCCTTCCCACGGATTCTCGCTCAACCGCCCCTTCCGCCTCAGCACCCGAAACACCAACGCCAGCACCCGGACATGCTTGTTGTAAGTATTCGGCGACAACCCCCCTCGGCCCAAATAGCTGGCGTATTCCTCCGCCACGTCCTCCGTAACGTCTTTCAGCAGCAGCCGTCCCGGATACCTTTCCTTCAGCCAGGACTGAAATTGCCCGAACTGCCCCTGATAAACCGCGAGCGTATCGGGTCCCGTATCGGGCCGATTCGGTGACGCCAGGTAGACCTCCCAGGCTCCCTCCACCGCCTGTGGCGGGTTCTCCTTTTCCGTCAGCCTGACCAACTCGGCCTTCCGCCCCTCCAGCCGTCCGGCAATCGACTCCAGGGCCGACTTTCCATCCGCCACCCTGAAGACCGCCATCTCCCTCTCTCGCGCCTGCTCCGCCTTCCCCCGTTCTCTGATCGGGTTCCCGAGCTCATCCTTTAACACCTTGCAGAACACCCGGCCTTCGACTACCCACTTGAGGTAGAAATTACGTGCGCGTTTGAACAAACTCCCGACTCGATGTTTCGTTTGCATAGACTGATTCCGGTTCTCTCTGTCGCATCCTGTCCCGCCCCGAAAGGCCCGACACCAAGAATCGTATACAATACGGGTACAACGTCAACAATATCCCGCTTTGTTTAAGATATTTGCAGTATGTATTCAGACTCAAAATCTGGTACTCGTGAGAGTGTGTGGGTTCGACCCCCTCCATCGGCACCACCCCAAAACACTAATGAGTCTTCGCGCATAAGTTGTCCGTTTGGCCGAATTAGGGCGAAAGTGGCCGAAAGATGCCGAAAATAAGGGGTTTACGCACCGAAACGGAGGCAGGTTCTGGAGGGGCTAGTTGTCCGGTTTTCCGAGGCTGTCCGTTTTTGGAAGGTCGTCTTTTCCATGCGTAAGTTGCGTATTTGCAGGCACTGGAAGAGATAGCCGGACAACTTATGCGCGAAGCTCTAAAGGTGCAACGTGCAACGCGGTTTTTGGCCCATTTCGGCAGGTGGTCGAAAGCCGACACCCCATTTTTTTGACCCGATTCGCTTGGCGGAATGGCCCATTCAATGGTCCTTAAAGACGCCTGCACGGCTGATTAACGGCCCATGCAGCGCCGGGGCCACCTGGCAAAGCAGAAGCGCCGGCCAGGTCGAGCCCGGACGGCGCTTGAGGATGAGATGGAGGGGAATCAGCCGTTGACGGCCACCTGGGGCTGGCGGGCGCGGGCGCGGGCCGCCAGGGTGATCCGGAGCTGGATGAGCTGCTCCAGGTCGAGCCGGGTCTCGTCAGCCGTGCCGAACTTGTCTCGGGCAATGGCCCGCCAGTAGGGTTCTGGTGCCAGGCGCCTAATACTATACAGCAGCCGGATCCGCGGCTGGGCCTGCTGCCGGAGCTGGGCCGCCAGGCTATCGGGCTGGCTGATCGCGCGGAACTCCGCAAGCACCAGGTCGAGGTCATCGTTGGTGAAGTGCTTGCTGGACTTGTCATGGCCGAGGGCCTTGACGTGCAGAGTGTGGCGGTTCGGAACGGGGAAGCCTTGCTGCTTGCAGGCGGCCCGAACTCTGCCCCACTCCCGGAAATAGAGGCTGTTCTGCGATGGAGTCATAGGGATGTTGCGCGCCGGCCAGACTGGCCCGGCCGGCGCGGCGATGAGACAGGGGCTAGTTGGATTTCGGCGACAAGCATATTCTGGCAAACGATACTTTGCGCCATAGGCTGGCGAGTGTAGCCCTATCAGCTTTGCTGAGCTTTGCCAGCTCGTAGGCCTTCATCCCAAAGAGGCCCGCAGTGTCCTCCCTCGCCTGGAACAGGACGTTTCGCAGGAACTCATCAAAACTCCAGCCGGTCACCTGAGCACAGGCCTGAAGCTCCTCAACGTGATGTTTGGCCAGGCGGAGCTTAATCCCAGGGAACTGTCCCCTGGGTCGCTGCCTGGAAACTGAGCGTCGCCTTCTCACCGGCTTCGGGTCGGTAACTTGGACTGGGTATCTTGGGTAGCTCAGAACCGGGCTGAGGCCATCCTCCAGCGTCGAGTTTTTAGCCCTCACTTGCCGTCTCCTTCTGTGATGCCGTGATGGTGAAGCACCGTCCAGGACCTGCGTCCCCAGCAGGTATTCTTGGCAATAAACCGCAGCGCTTCCCGATAGGTGACTACACGAGGGTTGGAATAGACTCTCTGGCAATTAATGTCGGCCGGTGTCCGATCCGCGATGAACAATTGTCCAGCTAGAGTCCGGTGCTGAACCTCAGTGCCAGTCCCAGTGATCTGCCACGTGCGCATCGCGCGCAGCTCCTTCAAGAGCCTCCCTGGGCTAGTGCCGGTATCCGACGAATGAACCGCGAGTTTCCTGTTACGCTTCATGGGCAGCCTTTGGGTGATACATCTTGAATGACGCGTGGAAAGCGCGATAAAGCCGCTCCGATGTCTGACTGGCAATGTGAAAGATGCCCGCTGCCTGTGAGCTTTCTTCTTCGATGGAGTTAAGAGCCAGCATCTGACCAAGTCGCTCGTCAAGCAGGTGTATGCAGCCGATTGCCTGCTGAACCGAAAACTCCAACTCACACCAGCATTGGGCTTCGTCAGTGTATTTGGCCTCCTTGGTAGGATTCTTTACCTTGTCAGTCTTATCCAGACCAGCATTAGCCATCCACCGCAGGACCCTGTTTCCACTGGCTTTGGCCGATTGCTTGAGCGCGTCCAATTCAGCATGGCTCAAGTATACATTATCTTCAACGCACTTGCCCGTTTCGATATCAAACAGCGCAATGCAAGCGCCAGGCCGGCCGGCGAATGTGACTTGTGAGGCAGTAGGGGTTTTGGCTTGCGGGGTGGCAGCGCGGGGGCTACCGTTTCGGCGGATTCGAGTTTGCTTTTTCATTTGTTTTGGACTTGTGGACTTGGGTCTTGCCCTTGGCGGTGTTGGTATCACTGTCAAGGGTGTTTTGTTGACGCTCCTGCTGCTCGACCCATTGGAGTAATCGAAGCGTGGTTTCGCCGCCCGGCTCTCTTTCGCCGGACAGCCATCTTGAAACGCTCGTGAGCGGCACTCCAAGCGAATCCGCTAAACTGGTCTTGCTGCCTGGGACGACCGTGACTCTCTCCAGCCGAATTAGCAGGTGCTTTAGAAGTGACTTCACGGGCGGCATATTGCCGGAAGCGGCAACATCTGTCAACGGATTTCTGCACATTTTTTCAGCCTCCCTGTAAGCGGCTAGAAAACGCTCATCGCCAATTGGAAGGCCCTGTTCCGAGAGAATTTCAAAAACGTCGGACTCGGGCAAAGCCCCTTTCAGGTTTCGGGGATTCTGGCAATACTCGTTGCCTAGATCGATGATTGATCGAATTAGTCTAGCATTCGACTCCCCACACGGAAGCCAAGCAGTCCAGAGATGCAGGAAGCAGTCGAGCAAGTTTCGGTCGAGGATCGGACGCTCACCACTTGGCGTGAAGCGAATCCCATTAGGGCATTGTCTTAGCGCGGCTTCATAGCGACTGTTGAGCACGCTCTCAAATGCTACTATATAATCAAGATTCTCGTGGACTTTCTTAGTAATTGGGTCATGCGAAAGGTCCATATGCTGTCGCATTAGTCCTTCTCCAGTCGCCAGCCATCGCTCGCTAATTATGAAGACTTCGCATATCTCAAGAGCCAGTCTCAATGGCAGCGGCGTGCGGCCTGTCTCGAAATTTGCAACCCGTTCCCTCGTAACGATGAGGTATTGTGCGAGCTGCTCTTGCGTGAGGCCGAAGCACTCTCTGATTTGCCTTATCCGATCCCCGACTTCCAAGGACTTCTCAAAGCTATCAACAGTATGGCGGCGGCCCGACTTCATTGACCAGATTCTGATTGGAAAAGGTGAGTAAAAAAAGCACAGATTGATGTTGACATACATGCGCAGTGTGTAAACATATGCCGCGTAAATGACGGTCAATCGGCAGAAACGGAGATACCGGCGATGGCCCGGAGTGGTGGCGGCAGCGGTGGAGATGGGATGCTCCTACGGCCACCTCCTGATGTGCATTAAGAAGATTCGGGAGAGCCGCTCTCTGATGGCTCGATACAAGGTTTTGAGGGCAGGCCAGGCGGAGACGGCGAAGAAAGGGAACCGGGCCGAATGATTGGACCGAATCAATATCCGGCGAGCTTGGCTATCGAGGAGGAGCGACTCTGCAGGGTGATCGCGGCGCATGAGGCGGGACATGGGGCGCTATACAGCCTGTTAGACATTTTGGCAGAAGCAGCCCTAGAGGTTGACGGGGGGGGCAGTATTGTTGGGGGTATCACACTGCCCGAGGCCGGCACGCTCACGGAGATTCAGAAGTCAGCGATCGGTTGGAGCGGGATCATGGCGGAGTATTTGCTTGGGTTCGTGGCAAATCCCTGGCCTCAAATCCCGCCACTCACAGCGCAGTCTCTGGACCAGTGGCGCAAGGCGGTCTGGGGTTGCAGTTATGCCAGCCTGTCGGAAGAGGACCGCGAAATGATTTTGCCAGGGAGCGACAACTTGAAGTCCGCAGAATATGCGTTCTCAATGCTTTCATCATCCGATGGGAGCCAGCGACTGAGGGCAGTGTTCGACCTGCTCAGCGCAGCGTTCCTGGCGGCGCGCAGCGGTGCAGGTGCTGCTGCAGTCGGGGTTGGCCAGGCAAGAGAGGGTGTGGAATGATGCCGACAATTCAGCGGTCAACGTGGTCCGGCGCGATTAGGCCTGGAGCGCGAAAGAGCGACGGACAGTCGAACGGCCGCTTGGTGCCAACGGTTGGAACCAACCTGCTCCGTGGGCGCGCCCTACGGAGCAGGGACTCTCTCGGCGTAGTGGAGGACTTGGAGGCTGAAGCATGTTGAAGAAACACGAGCAACTGCTGGAGATGCTGCAGGAAGTGCAGAAAATGGCGAGTGACTTGTGTGTGAAGGGTTGCGCGATGCGGCCCATAGTGGCAGGACTGCGCGAGGTGGAGGTCCTAATGAAGGACCGGATCCGCGAGTATAAGAATCCGCCCAAGGATGATGGGCTGTGAGCACCAAGCTCGAAACATAATGAGGCCAAGGGGATGAAGCAGAGAAGATTTACCGGCCGCCAAGCCCTCATAGCAATGAGTCGGCCTCGCTCAATGCCGCCGGTCGAGCCGGAGGAACATCCCCCCTCCGGCTCCTTTCATTTCAAGCAGGGATATACGGTGGAGCGCGAGCGGGCTCTACGGCTTGCCCGCATCTTCACCGCCATTGACAAGGCACGCCCCCAAGGCAACCGGACAATGCACAAGGCATTTGTCCACGCAGCGTGGAAGTGGGATGGGAAGCCGTATGCCTGCGACCCAGCGCGCCGGATGCACGCCGCGGAAGGCACACTGCGGTGCCTGTATTATACCCGCTGGCTGGCCGGCGGCAGGACCCCAGAAGCACTGATACGGAGGTGGCGTTGTGGGCGGCAGAGGGTCATCTCTCCGGGCCAGGTCATTGAGATTGCACGTCTGTGCATCGAGTCCCGCACCATCACATTTGCAGCCGGATACACGCGCGCTATTCGTGAAGGGCGCATCTCGACTAGTGCCAGTCTATCCGCGTTCTGCTACGCGACGCCGGCTGCGGTCCGGACGGCGCTCGCGGCCTTGCATCGGCATCGCCGGCAAGAGAAAGGCCTATTGCGTAAGGTGACGCAGGCGATTGGCCGGTTTGAGGCAGAATCTGCCCAGGGCAAATGAACGCGACACTAGACAACGAAGCCCAGCCGGCCAATGCGGCGCCACGGGCATATTTCAGTCGCCGTTTCGGCGTCCGGCTGAGTTCCGTATGCGTTTCCGCGCCGAAGCGGCCCCGTTGCATTCAGCCGCGCCCCCTGATGCCGATTGAGGCGGTGCAGTGGAGGCTGGACAAGGATGAGAGCCAGGTGCGCGCCATGATAGACGAAGGGGAGCTGCTCTGGGCCTTCAACATCGCGCGCCCAACTGTCGAGGCGCCAACAGTGCGTGTTCTCGCTCAAAGCGTCGAGGATTACCTAGCAGGCGTCGCTCCGCCGGTCGAGGACGAAGAAACAGAGTGGCAGCGGGTAGCGGGGATGATATTTCCGGACAGGCCAGTTATCACGGGCATAGAACTACGCCGGATGCTCTGCTGCGGCCGGGAGCACGCTCGAAAGCTTGTCCGGGCGCGGCAATTCCGCCTGGTCAAAGGAAGCCGTATCCGCTGCGGGCCGGGCGGGTCTGCACAGCTTGAGGCTGCCAGCGTCCGGGACTGGCTCCGGAAGAGGAGGGTCATATGACGGCGAAATCCGCCTGGGGGGCCCCAGGACGTTTTCCGGCATGCCTGACTACCGGCGGGGGCTGCCGACGCGCCACGCGGGCGGTTAACGGGGGATTAATGGGGTTCCTGGAAAAAGTCATGAAGCGACAAAACCACCCTCATGGGCGGGATCGGGAAGGCGGTGTGAGATGAGTGTTGACAGGGAATACAGGATTCGTATTTCGACGGTAGCGGACAACGCTGGGACCGACGCGGCCAAGAAGGGTATAGACGAGGCCTCGAACGGGATGCGGAATGCCGAAGGGGAAACGAGGAAACTTAAATTCAGCAACCAGGCGCTAAATGCCATCCTTCACCAGGTCGGTGAATCTTCCAAAAGGCTGCAGATTGGGCTCATGGCGCTCTCTGCCGTGATGACGGGCTCCGTTCTATTCGGCGTGCAGGCGGTGGTTCAAGGAGTGAGGTTGCTGATTAATCACTTTCAGGAGCAAAAGGACAAAGCCATCGAGGCGGCCAGGGCGACAGTTGCAATGTGGGAAGACACGCTGCAAGCAAACACTGATGCACGCGAGGCTGTCGACAACTACAACCAGGCTATCGCCAACATCATCAAGAGCGTGGACACGCTGAAGCAGAAGGAATCCGAAGAAGAGTCCGTGTTAAAGCGCGTTCTCGAGGCCCGGCTCAAAATCCTTGAGGCGATGCGCCAGGCTGAGCTGGGTGCGGCCAAGGGCAACAAGGAGGAGGAAGCGCGGATTAACGAGCGCTACAGCAGGCGCCAGTCTGATGTCGAACTGGAGAATGAGCAGGCAGAAATAGATTTGAAGAAGCGGCAGCTTGCCAGGGAGACAAGCGACGCTAAGTCAAAAGAGGCGGCCTTTGCCGCTGCTGCAAAGGCCAAGGGAGCCGGCGCTCCGGGCAGAACGGAAGCGCGCGAGGCAGAAGAGGCCCTAGCTAAGCTAGAGGGCGAGCTGCATCGATTGCAGGCAGCCAGAATGAAGCCGGAGGATCTGGCTAAGCTGCGGGCCGAAGTTGAGGCTGATGTTCAATGGGTCAAAACGCACAACCAGGCGCAAGTTGCAGCGTATGCTGCTACTGGTGTGCCGATGGGCCGTGTCAAGGGGCTGCAGCAGGCCAACCAGGCAGAGGAAGCCTACTCGGCCGCGCAGCAGGAATATGAGCAGCGGCAGGCGGACCTAAAGCGCTACACGGACGCCACAAAGAAACTGGCCAAAGATGTCGAGGAGGCCGAGAAGGTATTCAAGGCCGCTGTCGATAAAATGCGCGGCACCCAGGGAGAAATTTCCACGGCCGAGGCCGCTCACAAAGTGAACGTGGACGTGGCCAAGACCGTTCATGGTGTAAAGGACAAAGCGGAAATTGAAGGCGCCGGTGGCAGATACAATCCGGCCAGCCAGACAATACTGCATATGGTGCGCGCGATCGCCGGCACGGCTGAAGGAGGCCGCATGTCCACGCAGGAAACCGCGTATTTCAACAATCTACTGGCAGCGGCCCGCGGTGCGAACAAAGAGAACATCGCCAAATCCGTCATCGCCGAGCTGGTGAACATGCACGTTGACGAGAATCAGAAGTGGGCTGACTTGCAGCGCGCCATACAGGAGATTCGCCGTGGCCAAGCCCAGCAAATGAAGCAGCTTAGGAGCCAGTCAGCCCCGCCATGAATCCCGGAGAGCTAAAGCAGGTTGTTGGCGTGCACGTAGGCAATCCCCTGTTGAAACTACGGCCGGAGTTTGCTCCCGACGGGAACGCGGCGGGCGGGTTTTTGCTCTGGCGCCTGTTGGAGCTGGCGCTGTTGGCCGAGGGTCTCGCGGCAGAGAACAGTTGCGGCTTTTGCGGTGGCCAGCTCAACGACTGTGTGGTTTGGGCCCTGACCAGCAACGCGCAGGCAGCAGCCGAGACGTTCAAGCGCGAGTTGAAGCCACTTTGCTTACTGGAGTACTGCCAAATTGGTGTTTGGGACGGCGAGAGTTGGCACTGCGTCTATCCGTCATCCGGGGTGCGACTGAATTGGCTGATGGACAACGAGCGCCTGGAATACGACCTGCAGAAGTTCCGGAAGGCATCGGAAGAACAGTTTGCCGTTGTTCGCCGGGCGCTTGAGGAGTTACTGCGCGAACGGCAGGAGGGCAAATGAGCGCGACCTATACTGCAGCCAATATCGCGGCAGCCCTGGGTCGGAGTCCGCGCTCAGTGCGCAAGGGACTTGCGGCGATCCCTGGGACCGGCGTCCGTGTGGTCAGCGCCGCTGAGGGCAGGCCTAGCGATGAAGATGATTCATGCAGGCCAGTTCAAGCTGATTGCGCCCGTCAGGCGGAAGCGTTGGTGCAGCCGAATCGCAATAATAGACAGCCAGGAGACAAGAAATGAACCCCCGTGTTTTCACCGCCTCGCAGATTGCGCGGGCGCTCGGCATTAGACGCCAGGCCGCGCAGCGGCTGCTGTCTCGCATTCCGCCCAGCGGCCAGAAGATCGTCAAAGGCCAGCCGGCCAGCGCCTGGCTGATTTCCGCGCTGCCCGCGCGCTCCCGGGAGCTGCTTGAGCGCCGGGCGAAGGGCTCAGGGTTCGGCAGCGCCGCGCAGTTCTTAAGTACGCCCGGCAGACTTTGGGAGCCGCCATTCCCAGTGGCAGAGATTGCGGAGGATTGCATTGAAAGAGCCATCAAGCTGCAGCGTGCCTTGCGCCGCGTGCTGGAGCTGCAGGACAACATCATAGTCACGCTCGCCGAGCTGGAGCGGATGGGCCTGGAGGACTACCAGCGCGAGTTTGGCCATGCGATCACCGGCCGCCACTTGCGCAACCTGGTCAATCGCACCCTGGGGCGAGACGCGGGCGCCGGCCGGTTCGACCGCCTGGAGCTGTTCCTGGAGGAAAGGCCGGCGCGCAAGGCTGCGACCAGGCCGGCAATCCCTCTCGCCGTTCAGAGTGAATACCGGGAGCTGCAGGATATAATCGGCACGTTTAAGAGTCCCGCCCGGCCGGCAGACGCCGAGAAGGCTTACCTTTGGCTGCGCGCGTTCGAGCTGTTCGAGGAAAAGCTTGCCGCCGGGAAGCCCCGCAAGAAGGTCAAGAACGGGCTGGTGATATTTCTGGCGCGCAATGCTCCGTTCCTGGCGGCCAGCGCCGATGCGCTGCGGGTGGCGTTCAACCGGAAGTATAGCCGCTGGACTGAGAGCGACCGGGCTGCAGCGGTCTTGCAGGACGGGCGCGGCGAGAAATCCGGCTGGCGTCGGGCGCCGGAACTGAAAGCGGAAGACCGCGACGCACTGATTGCGCATGCGGTGCTGAATTGTGACGGCCGTGTCAGCCAAGCCTGGCGCGAGCTGGCCGGAAAGAATGCGCTGAGCGAAGACCTGCTGGCCTACTACCTGAGCACGCCAGCCTCAAAGTCTTACTGCCCGACGCGGATCCGGGATGCGGTTACATACGAAGTTGGGATGATGGAGGATATTCATCACGGGCCGCGCCAGGATAAACTGAACGGCGCCCATATCAACCGCGACTGGAGCGGCGTGGCTGCGATGGATTGGCTGTGCGGGGATGATGCGACGCTGGAAGTTTATTTCTACGTCCCGGATGGCAAGGGCTGGTTTACCCTAATGCGCGGTCAATTCCTGCCCATGATTGACGTGCGCTCGCTGCGCGTGCTGGGCTTTGGGCTGCGCCCGGAAAAGAGCTACAACGCCGCCATGATCCGGACGCTTGTCACGAAGGTTTGTGACGAGCACGGTCTGCCCCGCAAAGGCTTCTACTTCGAGCGCGGAATTTGGGCCAGCTCACGCCTGCTCAAAGGCGATGCGTCTGCGGATCCTCTGTCCTGGGCCGAGACGGAACTTGGCTTGCGGTCGCTGGGGCTGCGCTTTGTTCACTCGAAGCTGCCGCGCTCCAAGCCGATTGAGCGCGTGATTGAGGCGCTGCAGGATTTGATGGAGGGGGAGCGGGGCTATGTTGGCCCGGATGAAATGCACGAGAAATTTGAGCGGGTGCAGAAGGCCAAGCTACTGGTGCAGGCCAGGAAGATTCACCCTTCAGAACACTTCTACAGCTTGGACGAATGGGAGGCGCGCCTTCAGGAAATATGCGCCCGCTATAACGCGACACCGCAGGGCGGAAAGATGACGGGCGGACTGGCTCCGGACGAGGCTTTTGCTAAATACAGGAACGCGAGCGATCCGCCGACGAAGCTGCCGGCCAGCTGCCGATACTTGCTGGCGCATCACAAGCGGCCGGCGAAGGTAACCAGCAACGGGATCACGCTCCGCTTTGGCAATCAGGCCTACAACTACCGCAACGAAGCAACCGGGCGGTTGCGCGGTCAGACGGTGCTTGCATGGTTCAACCCGGAGTTGCCGGAAACTCTCACTGTTACCGATATGAACCGAGACAATGCCTTCTGTGTCGCACTGAGCCCAGCACTGCCGGCAATGGACGCCACGGCCGAGCAGCTTGAAGACGAGTTTGCGCGGATTGCGGCGCATCAATCCTACGCCCGCGTGCGCTATCGGATGCTGCGGACGAAATACGCGACACCATTCCGGCGCGCGATTGTTGACGGGTCCACGGCGGACCTTGGGCGGCAGATCGAATCCCAGGAGGCACAGGCCAGGGCGGAGCAGGGGCAGGAAGCGCGGCGGCAGACAAAGCTGCGGAGTCTCAGCCGCAACTTGAAGATGACCCTTTCCCCGGCGGCAGCACGCCGGCCGGAGACGCTGCCGGCGGTGGAGCGTCTTAGCGAACTGCTGAAGGACGAGGAAGCAATATGAGTAATACGCGGGTAGCACAGCCGGGCAAGCCATTGCGCCAAGAGCGCTGGTGCTCAAGCGACGAGTTTGAGCGGGGCCTATTGGCCAACATAGTGGCGCGCCGGTGCGCAGTCCTGAAACAGCCGGAAGATCGCGAGCTGGTTTACTTCCTGCAAAAGCTCTCGCATGAAGATGGCGGCCTGCACAAGGCGGCGGAGGATCTGGTGGCTATGTTCCCGGAGCGGCTGGGCACGAAGTCAATGCAGCGCTTTGGAATGAAACCGGGGCAGGTTTACAGCGCCCAGCAGGTCAAAGCCATCCGACGGGAAATCGGGGCTGATGGTCCATCGCTTCCGCTGCGCGGCGATCCGGAACTAGCCGCCGATGAACTCCTTACGGCGGTGTCTAACAGCCCCTGGCCTGACGATGACACGCGGGCGACATCCTATCAAGTCGAGGACTTTTTCGACCAAAGACAGTTGACGGAAGATTTGCTGCCCGAACATCTTCGGGAGCTTTGCCTTAATCCTGGAATGCGAGTGAGCGACTGTGCTCCCTGGTATTTCCCAGACCTGGTCGGGTCACTCCGCGAGTTTCAGGCGGCCCGTATACAAGCGAGCCGATCCGCAACCGTTGTGACTGAAATCGGGAGCCTTGTTCACGACTCCTTGGATTATGCGCTGGAAGGAAAGTGCCTGGTCCTGATTGAGGGCCTGGCTCGCACCGGAAAGACGTTTGCGGCGGAAAGATGGTGCGCTGAGCGACCGGGCCGAGCGCGCTACGTGCAGGTGCCTTCCACCAATGATGACATTGGCTTCTTTCGCGCGATCGCCAGGAGTCTCGGGGTGAGCATCAATCTGAATTCCAAAGCCCAAGAGCTACGGCAACGGATCGAGGAGACTTTGCAACTCGGAGGCCTGGCCGTCGTTTTTGACGAAGCACACTGGCTCTGGCCAAGTGGCACATATCGCGATGCGCTGCCCGGCCGGATCAATTGGATAATGACGGCCCTGGTGAACTATCGTGTGCCGATTGGCTTTGTCACCACGCCCCAGTTCATGCGCTCCCAAAAGAAGGTGGAGCAAAAGTCCTGCTGGACAAGCGAGCAGTTTATTGGGCGCATCGGTCACTACCAGAAACTTCCTGACAGTTTAGGCGAGGCAGACCTGGCTAAGGTCGCAAGGGCGCTCTTGCCCGAGGGCGACAACAGGTCAATCGAACTCCTGGTGACCTACGCGCAAGCCTCTGCGAAATACTTGGCCGGCATCGAATCGGCTGTGCGGCGGGCGCGCTACCTGGTCCGGAAGGAACAGCGCGAGCGGGTGGTTAGCGCTGACATTCGTCGCGCAATCAAAGAGGGCGTGATCCCGTCCGACAGCGCCCTGGCTCAGGCTTTGGCCGAGCCTGCTAAGACTGGCCGCAGGCGGTCTGCAATGCCCATTAATGACCCTTTAATGGCGCCCGTAGAGCAGTCCGTCCGGGCCGGCTCAGAGGCGGGCAGGTTGAATGATGCGGGCGTTGAGAGGGCAGGCTTTACAGGCAGGAACAGGCTAAGCGTGCCGCCGATCGCGGCTGAGCTGGTGCCTGCCTGATCGGACAATTTGGGGCGGTTTGCGCGCACACCCGCTGAATGGGTGCGCATTTTCCACGTACTTATGGTTTGGAACTCCGGAAGTCTGAAAACGGACAAATTATGCGCGAAGCTACAGGGGTGGCGCTTGCGGCACTCGTTGTGCGATCTCCTGCGTGGTCATCTTGGCCGCGGGATTGTCGCTGCTCTCCTCAAGGACGCGGCTAAGGATAATCCAATGAGGGTCCACCCCGGTTCTGCCGAGGAGGCGCTGACTCAAGGTTTCCGGTTCTTCGCGAACCAGGAGCGGAGGAGTTTTTCGCGATCGGTCGGGGCGGGAGTGCGGTCGTGATTGTTCGGGTTGGGGCCGTGCTCGACACTCCAGCCATCCCACTCGCGGAACGCGTGGTAGCTCCAGTCCCAGCCGTGGCTCTCGAAGAGGTCAATGCAGTCCTGGAGATACCGGCAGGCGCTATCGCCGGGCGCCCAGCGGATGGCGCTGAACTCGCCGATGTAGATGTGGACGTTGTATTGTTTCTGGAACTCCACGACCGGCTGGAGCACCTGCTCCAGGGCGGCCTGGTTCCACATCTTCTGCCGGATCAGGCCGGGGTAGTTCACCGGTTCGCCGTTGCGCTTGTGAACGCCCTGATGCGTGAACTCGCCGGGAACATACATGTGGACGCTGTAAACGACGTTGGAAACGGCAAGGGGCGTGAATTCGGCGAGGCTGGCCGGCCCGCCCCACGGCGGCGCTTCGCAGATGATGGCGCGCGCCGGGTCAATCTCGCGGACAGCTCTTGCGGCGCGTTCGGCCAGCGCGTGCCAATCGGCGCAGCCGTCCTCGACGAATTCCTCGACCGGCTCGTTGGCCAGGTCGTAGCCCCAGACGGCCCCGGCGTTCCGGTAGCGCGTGGCGATGTGCCGCCAGACCTCGACAAACTTGTCTTGCAGCCCGGGGTCCGTGAACAAGCGGTCATCGGTGCCGATGTAGCCGCTGACCGTTGCCTTGCCGCCGGGCGGCGAATGGAGGTCAACGGCCACCAGCAAGCCGTAACGCTGGCAGAGCGGCAGGGCCGCATCGAGCCGCCGCAGCTCGCTTTCGAGCCACTGATCGTAGTCGTCTATGGTGGCGCGGCGCTGACGGGTAAGCTGCCAGCGGATGAGATTGGCATTCCAATCGCGGCCCAAGGTCCGCAGCCCCGCTTCATCAATGCCCGAGCTGACCATCGCGCCACGCAACCGCGGGAGCGCGCGCCCTGTGAACATCGGCCCGGGCACTGGCGCGGGCTTCGGAGACACGGGCGGCTTGGTGACGCGGAGTTTTACGTTGTCGAACCAGACTTTGCCGGTGACCTTTTCCAGGCCGAGGCACAACGTCACAGCCGTGGCGTTGGTGGGGATGCGGGTGGTGAGGGTGGCGCGTTTCCAGTCGAACGTCCCCACGTCCAGCGGGGCCTGCGGCCACGATTTGCCGCCGGGCGTTTCGATAGCCAACATGAACTTGATGCCGTTCCACGAATCCGGCCGGGCGGAGACGTTCTCGGCCTTGACGGAGGCGGAGCCGCGCACGGTGGCGCCGCGCATCCGCGCGACCTGGAGGAGGAACGTCCTGGTCGTGGTCTGCTCGACGAAGACATGGTTGGTCTGAAAGAGAAGGATGTCCTGTGGCGGTGACGCGGCGGCGGCGCCGAGCGCAAGCAAGCTGGAAAGCAGAAGCGGTTTCATAGTGGTGCCCCCCTGGCCTCAAGCGTGGCCGGGTCTGTCAGGGCTTGCGCAGGCGATAGAAGAGCGCGCGATTGGTGAGGGTGTTGGTGACGACGTTTTCCCCATTAACGATCACGGGCAGCGGTGAGGCGGCAATCCAGTTTGTGGCGAGCAGGTTTGTTGCGCAGACCAGCGAGAAACCGGTTGCGTTGGTGGGCCAGGCGAGCACGAGGTGGCTGCCCTGGCACCGCAGGCTAAGTGTGGGGGGCGGGGCGGGAATTGCGCCATAGGCGACAATCTGGCCGGCTGCCGACCCATTGACGATCGTGCCATTCAGGTTCAGGGAGAAACTGGGCAGATTGATGGTATAAGTGAGTTTGCGATTAAGCCCGCCGACATTGGCGATCGTAGCGCCGGCGGCGTTTTGCACCACGACGGGGTCCATCGGCCCCTGCAATTGGTCCGGGATGGGCTGGCCCAATCCCAAAGGCAGCGCAAGTCCGTCCACGTCCACCAGCGGAGCGGGGATGCCGCAACGGGTGGTCCGGGCGGCGAAGGCGCCGTTGGTGATACCGATAGGGCGGCTGGAAGCGTTGCTGATTTCAAAGCGGATGTTGCGGAAGGCGAAATAGGCCGCGTCGAAAGTCAAAAGAAAGGTCCCTCGCACTCTGCCGCCGAGCGCCGCCAGCGCCGTGCTTGAGCCGGAGTATGTGGCCGTCGCGGCGTTCCATTCAGCCGGGTTGGGGCGGAGGCTGGTTGTCTTGAGGGCGTAAAGATTATTCGAGCCGGCGAGGAAGCTAATCGAGACGCCATCCGTGTAGTCGGTGACGATTTCGCCGTCGAGAGCCGCGCGCCGTCCGGCTGTGTCAGACCACTGGGCAGTGCTGGCGGCGTCGCGGATCATCAGGGTGGCGGTGCCGACGTCTGGCACATCAACCGTCTGATCCGGGATTGTGAGCCGCAGGTAGCTGACCGCCGGGTCCACGTTCCAGGTGACGATGCTGGCGCCGGCAGTCTGTGGCGCCAGGGGGGCAGCAACACAGGTGGGAAGCAGGAACAGGAAACGGAGTGCGCACTTCAAAATGGTCTTTCGAACCGCGGTCCGCGGACAGGAGGCGGTTTGCCTCTGATGGGTCCGTGCCTGCTGGTTACGCGGGGGCAGGCAAAACTGGTGTTGGAACCCGCTAGTCATGGCGCCATGCTGACAGAGGGGGCCGAGGAGGCCAAGGCTGAAAAACAACCGCGGGCGATGGCGCTTGTCCCATGCGCCTCTCCGGTATCTGTGCCTCGGGTCCTATCCGGCCGCAGGATTGCCCGGAGGAATCGGCTCCGCGCCGATCACCCGCTCGTCATTGGTGGCAACGACCTGTTGCCCCGGCCGCAGGACCAGGAAGTCCGCGTCTGGCCAATCGCCGTCGAGCAGCTTGTGCAACAACCTGAGGTCGCCCTTGATTTCGTCGTATTGCCAGCCGCGTTCGGCGCAAATTTGCCGCACCTCCTCCCGCAGTTTGAGGTGCTGTACAAAGTCCAAAGCAATGAGCGTTCCGTGCGTGTAGGAGTCGGTCCACCGGCTCATTTCTTCCATGAGGTACTTGGCCTGGTCTTCGCCGTACTTCTGCACCCATTGCTCGTAAGTTGCTTTGAGATTGCTGTTCGCACCAGCCGGCAAAGACGCCCCGCCCCAGATCGGCCCGGTCGAGCCGCGGCGCCTGGCACACTCCAGCCAGCCCGAGGTGTAGTAGTAAGTGCCGGGCTTTGCGTCGAAGCATTCCCGGTAGCGCTCCTTCGAGCCCAGGAAGAAGGTGATGCAGTCGTGCGCGCGCGGGATCACCAGGGGCGTGTGGGCGGTCGTCAGCCCGGCCAGGATGTTGCTGCACAAGCCGTAGCCGAGCACGATGGCCTCGTATCGGCCCGCGGGCACCGCATCAATGCGCTTCTGAATCTCTGTCCGCCCCGTGGCGGGAATGTCGTGATAGCCCTGGGTCAGGAACTCGAAGTCAATCAGGTTGCGGGATTTGGCGGCGGCGTAGCAGAGTTCGCGGAAAGCGATCTCGCAGGCGATGACTTTGAAGAACATGAGGGTTAAGGGCGGTAAGGGGTTAAAGGAGTTAACGAGTCGAAGGGGGGGCGCCAATCAGCTCCGATTTAACTCAGTGGACGCATGCGATCCATTTGACTTTCCTGGCGACTCAGTTCTTGCGCGCCGTCCAGCGGATGGCCTGCCGGACAAGCTGTTGGTAACTGGGATTCTCGTAGGCTAAATGGTCGTGGCCGAGCTGGATGTAAACGACGCGCGCGCCTTCATACGTTTTGGCCCAACCGATGACCTTGTTACTCTCGGGCTCATCCGTCGTTAACAGGGGATGGCAGGCTTGGGAAACATCGAACCACTTGTAAGTCTCATCGTGGATGGTGAAGTCCTTCAACCCGCGTGTGACCGGGTGGCGCCGGTCGGCCACATGAACTTTGAAGTCCACATCGTGCTTGAAGGCCGAGCGCGGCTTGGCCACGCCATTGATGTTGGTTGCCGCCAGGTAGTAGCGCGCCCCGATGATATTCCAGTATTCCGGCCAGGCCGGGTAAGTGGCGATGGCGTGGTGCAGCGCCACCAGCCCCTTGCCGTCCTTGAGCCGTGCGATGAAATCCGCCTTCGCCTCGTCAGTGATCTTCTGATTGTAATCGTAGGTTACAATCACATCCCACTGCTTCGCCGCTTCGGCCGACAGCAAGGCATGCGCCTTTGGGTGCTCCACCGCCTGGCAAGTGATGTCCGGGTTATCCTTGAACAGCTTGAAGAATGGTTCCTTCTCGAAGCCGTGCCCACCCGTCACCACCAATACCCGCATCTTCTCGGGCAACTTCTGCGCCGGCTCGGCGGCAATTCCTGCCAAAGCGCAGAGCAGCGCCATCACCGACACCGCTGCCAACAGGGAACGTATGATCTTCATAGTCCGGCTTGTAACATGAACGCCCCGCCGTTTCAAAAGGATTCAGTTGACCACCAGGATGCGGTAGAAGCGTTGCGGGACTCCGGGCGTGTTCGTGATTGAGGCGGTCAGCCCGCTGGCCGTCACGTCGGGGACAATGTTGGTCCAGTTCGCATCACCAAGGTCGTGCTTGAACTGCACCCGGTAAGTCGCGCCGGGAATGGCGCTCCAGGTCAGCGTGGCGTTCGCGTCGAGCACGGTGACGCCTTCGATTCCAGGTCGGGCACAGACCGTGATCGTAAAGGTCTTCGCATCGCTCAGCGGCGAAGCCCCGTCGTCGGTCACGCGCACCGTAATGGAATTGGCCGTGCCGGCGTCGGCATCCACGGTGAGCCACTGAAAGACACCCGTTGCCGGGTTGACGCTGGCAGTGGGCGGTGCGCCGGGATCGAGGCTGTAAGCAAGTGTATTTGCCGGGAGGTCGGCGTCGCTGGCGGAGTTGGTGAAGGTGACGAGGCTGCCGGCGTGAAGGGTGCGATTGCTGATGGCCGCGAGCACCGGCGCGCTGTTGGTTTCGATCACGACGACGGTGAACGTGTTGGTCTTGCTAAGCGGCGGCAGGCTGTTGTCGGTCACAATGACCGAGAAGCTGTTGGTGCTGGGGCCTTGCGCCTCGGTGGGGGTCCAAGTGAAGACACCGCTGCCGGGGTTGACGGCGGCGTTGGTTGGCGCGCCGGCCCCGAGGCTGTAGGTGAGCGTGCGAGGTGTGAGGACAGTGAAGTTATCCAGGTAGAGGTTATTGCTGCCGGTGCCGGTGGCCGGGACAATCGCCAGGTGTTCGAGCACGCCCAGGCCCGAAGCGGTGTAAAGCGTGCCGTTGCCGCCGGAGAAGTTGAGAATCGGTTCCTGGGGGAAGTCGAACGTGAGCGTGGTCCAGGCGCCCGCGCTGACGATGCGCGTGGGCATGGGGGCGGCGCCGGAGAGGTTGGTTGCGCCGGCCCATTCGATACCGCCGGCGGTGCCCCCATTGGAGCCAATGGCCGTGCCCGCGGCGTTCGTGGTCTCGCGGCAGCCCACGGCGAGCTTCACCGACTTGTCCGTATAAACGTCGAACCGAAGCTTCCGCGTGAAATCAATCACCGGGTTCGGCCAGTTGGGCGCGCCGGCGGTCGTGAGCCGCAGCCAGGGGTTGGTCGTATTGGTGAAATTGCAGCATACCCGCAGCGCGCAGCCGGTCGCGTGGCCGGCAGCGGGATAGACATCCGTGACGAGGCTGAGGTCGGGCGTGGTATCCAAATTGGCGCTGGTGCTGCTGGAATAGCGCGGGCTGCGGAACAGCGGCACGCCGTTGGTGGTGTCAGTCGTAAAGTTTTCGAAGTCGGTGATGAGTTGGGCGAAGTCCGCGGCGCTGGCGGAGTTGGTGAAGGTCAGTGTGGTGTTCTCAACCAGGGTTCGATTGGCGCTGGTGGCCAGGGCGGGGGGGGTATTGGGAGTGGTGGCGCTGACGATGCCCGAATAGGCTGAGTTGCCGACGGCATTGCCGGCGCGCACCCGGTAATACCACGTGCTGCCGGGGTAAAGGTTAAGATCGCTGTAACTGGTGACGCCGGCCGCGACGCTATTGATCTGAATCCAGGGCCCGGCAGAGGCAATGGCGCGTTCGATCTTGAAGCCGGTGGCGACCGCTCCGGCGGTGTCGGACCAGGCCAGGTTAATGCGGTTGGTGGCGGCGGCGGCCGCAGTCAGGTTGGTTGGTGCGGTGGGGGTCGAGAATACGCGCTCCAGGAAGTTCTCCTTGGTCCAGCCGAGCGTGTGGTTGGCGTCGTTATACTGCACCTTGTACCAGGTGAAGCCCTTGCCGTCGGCCATGATCTGCTGCGGCCCATCCACGATGACGCCGGTGGTATTGCCTGGCAGCGTGGCAAGCAGGGTGCAATTCACGCCGTTGGTGATGCCGCCGTCGGCGCACAGGTTCACGTAGACGCTCTCCATGGCTCGAACGTCGTCGCCGACCAGCAGTGGCGCGGCTTTGACCAGTGTGTAGGTCGGATAATAGTGCTGCACGATCCACTTCCAATCCCGCTTTGGGTAGCCGGCGGTGCCGATGGCCCAGCGGTAGGTGCCCCACTGGCACATGCCGCGCCCGTGCCCGCTGCGAGTCTTGCCGAGGCAAACGGGGTCGAAGATGCAACCGCCGGTGGGCTGGGTCCAACCGTCGCCGCAGGAATAGCCGGCCGAATTATTCTCCGCGGAGTACTCCGTGCTGGGGATCGCGCCGTCAGTGATCACCACCCAATTGTCCGTGTAGTACACCGCCGGATCCGTGTAGGTCACATTGATCTTGGCCGGGTTATAAACCTGGCAGGAGGTGGTGCCGCAGATGTCGTAGGTGCTGCTGCTGCTGACGCTGTTGAGCTTGGCGATGGCGTAACAGCGCGCGGCGATGGCGCCGGCATTCAGGGAATTGGTCCCGCCGGGGGTCCCGCCCCAACTGGGAATCCATTCGGAGGGCAGGACACACCTCACGTAATAGGTCATCGTGACGTAGTCAATGGTGACGTTGTTGGTTTGCAGGACGCGGATGTTGCGCGGGACGCGAATGGAGGAGTTGGTCGTGGCAGTAGCCTCGGCAGCCGCACTGTCGAGGGATTGAAGGAGTTCGCTGGTGGCGGGGGTTGCGGCGGCAGCGGATTGGGCCTGTGGAGTTGCTGTGGCTGCTTCGTCCGGCTGGATCCGGCGCCGGGTGTCGCGCTCATCCACGACTTGCCGCCCCTTGCCAGCGGTCAACTGGATGCGATAAGTCCAATCACCGTTGGACCACAACTCGAGGTAGTGCCGTTCCTGAGTCTGGAACCCGGCCTTCTCGAAGACAAGATTGGCCGGCGCGGCCGCGGCCTCGGCCTCGCGCTGCACCGGGACGTAGAACTGAAAGAAGCCGCGGCCATCGGTGAGGGTTTCAACGCCGCTGGGGGCGGAACTCACGCGGACGCCGGAAAGCGGCGCCCGGGTTTCGTCGTCCGCGACGAAGCCCTGAATGAGCGTCGCATCGTCGCGATGGAGTGACGCCACGTAGTCCGGCTGCATCTCGCGCGGTTTTTCCAGCGGGTCCAGCAGGAATTGGATGACGCAGGACCGGTTTGCTTCAGCGTCGATTTCAGCGGACATTGGCCGGTGTTTGCCCGAGGCCGCCAGAACGGAGTGACGGCCTGGGCCGAGAGCTAACGCGGCACGCCCCGCTTTGCTGATTTGCGACGCCGGGACGCGCCGTTCCGCCGCGCCGGACTGATGGGCGCGGGTGGTGACCGTCTCCGGTTGAATGGCGCAGCCGGTGGCGCTGTCAAGGAAGCGGATTTGAACAGTCTGAGCTGCGAGCGTTACCGGCAGCAGAGTGAACGGTACGAGCCGCCAGAACAGGGAGATGGAGCTGGTTTTCACGAGCGTACGAGAGTCGAGCAGCGGCCGCATCAACTACGCACCATCAGGCGCGACGACGATACTTACTGACATTACCGTAGCCTAAGCCATGCGAGGCGGAGTTGGCAAGTTTGCCCTGGTCGCATGCGGCTGCAGCAGCGCAAATGGGTTACAAAGCCTTGAGTTTGCGGGTCCAAACCAGATGCGCCCCGACTTGCAGAGGGTATATTGTCCAGCATTGAGATGGTGATAAGCTTTGGCCACCCCCGTCCTCCAAGTCAGTTGTGCACGTGTGATTCCGGCGAGACGCCGGTGATACCCTAATCTCGTCGTTGTCAGGCGGGGGGTGGTGCTGGACGGGCGAGCCGCGAGGGGCCGGATTGCCGGGGCTTGAATTCGTTCGTGCAACAGGCGCGATTTCATGCCTTGATTAGGCGATGACCAGCACTGCCAGACAATTCGAGGGGCTGCTGTCGCGTTACTTCGAGACCCTGCTCCAGGACAATCCAACCTTCTGCACCATTTGCGCCGGGTTGCGAGACGGCGAGGGAAAACTGGGCCGCCTGACGGTGGAATTTCACCGGCAGCGCGAGCGTGAACGCCAATCCACGCTACGGGCGCTGGAGGGTCTTTCCCCGCGGGAGTTGACCGGCGCGCAGCAGCTTGACCGGCTGGCTCTGCGCAGCCTGCTGCTGAAGGAATGCGAGGATTACGCCCGCGGGCGCCACTTGCTGGAACCGGCCGCTCCCGACCAATTGCTCAATATCCTGCTGCACGAGCTGCAGCGCGGCGACGATGAGCCGCGGCGGGCAGAGCGCAACCTGCGGGCGCTGCTCCGGCAAGCTCCGGGTTTCCTGGACGAAGCTGCGGCAGCAGCCCGCCGTCCCGAGCGCGTTTGGCTGCGGGTGATGGAACAGACCGTCACCGGCGGGGTGGCGCTGCTGGAAGGCGTTGGGAAGTTCCTCCAGAGATCGGGGCCGCAGTCGGCGGACGCGGCGCTGGTCAGTGCCGCCGGACAAGCCCTGCGGCGCTACCGGGACCGGATGAAGCAACGCCCGCTGGCGCCGGCGGGCTCTTTTGCCGTCGGAGCGGCGGCGCTCCAGCGCCGCGTGCGGGATGAACTTGGTTTGGATTACACCCTGGGCCAGGTGGAAGCGCTTGCGCTGGGCGAGGTGGAGCGCATCGAACGGCTGCTGAAGGCGGCCTGCGCGCGCTTCGGCCGCAATCGTTCGGCGGACCAAATCATCGCCGAAGCGCGGGCCAACTGGCGCCCCGCCAAGCCGTTGCTGGAGCTTTACCGGCAGGAAACCCAGCGCATCGCCGAAGGATTCCGGCGGGCGCGCGCGGTTTCGTTCCCGGAAGGGGATGTGCTGGAGGTCAAGCCGGTGCCCGACTTTTTGCGCGCGGTGATTCCCACGGCGGCCTACCAGCCGCCGCCTGCATTCGTGAAGATGCAGCGCGGAATCTTCTGGGTCAACGATCCGGAGGCGACGCGGCAGGCCGAGGCGGGGAAACTGGCCGAGCAACAGCAGCACTTCGGCCTGCCGCTCACCTGCGCCCACGAGGGGTATCCGGGCCATCACCTGCAGTTCGTGACGGCTAACCGCCATCCGCGCCGGTGGCGGCGGCTCTTCGCCCATGCGGTCTTTTACGAAGGCTGGACGCTCTGGTGCGAACAGATGCTGGCGGACTTGCGGATAGACCGCTCGCCCTGGCTGCGCGTGCAGCAACTGCATGACGCGCTGTGGCGCTGCCACCGCATCCTGGTGGACCTCCGCCTGCAGACCGGGCGCTACCGCTATGAGCAAGCTGTCCGGCATCTGCAGTCGGCGCTCGGCTTCACCCGTGCGCGGGCGGAGGCGGATGTGAACTGGTACACCGCGCAACCCGCGGTGCCGATGAGCTATTGGCTGGGCCGGCTGGAGAACGAGCGGCTGCGCCAGCGCCTGACGGGGGGGCGCGGCTGGAGCCGGCGGCGATTCAACGACTGGCTGCTGAGCTTCGGCACCCTGCCGCAGGCGTGGCTGGAAAAATACGGCTTGGACTAGGGAGGCGAGCATGAAGGTCTTGGTTACTGGTGCTACCGGTTTTGTTGGCTGGGAAATCCTCCGGCAGCTTCACGAAGCCGGCCATGCGATCCGCATTCTCGCTCGCAGCCGCAACTCACCTCGGGTGCAGGAGGCCATCGCGCGCTGGGGAGTCGAGGTTCATCCCGGCGATGTGCTGGAGCCCGCCTCAGTGGGGCCGGCGGGGAAGGGGATGGACGCCGTCATCCACTTGGTGGGCATTATTGCCGAGGCTGGCAAGAGCACGTTCGAGCGTGTCCACACGAACGGCACGCGCAATATCCTAACCGCCGCGCAACAGGCCGGGGTGCGCCGGTTCATTCACATGAGCGCGCTGGGCACGCGGCCTAAGGCGGTCTCTCGTTACCACCAGAGCAAGTGGGCTGCGGAAGAGCTGGTGCGGGGCAGCGGGCTGGAGTTCACGATCTTCCGGCCCTCGTTGATCTACGGTCCGCAGGACCAATTCATCAACCTGTTTGCGCGGATGATTCGCCTGTCGCCAATCGTGCCATTGCTGGGCAGCCCGGGCGCCAGATTCCAGCCGGTCGCAGTCGAAGTTGTGGCCGCCGCTTTCGTCCGATCGCTCGGCGAGCCCAAGGCCGCGGGTGAAACTTATGACCTGGGCGGCGCGGAGGTGCTAACACTATCGGCGATCATGGACTGCATTCTGGCTGTGATGCGGCGGAAGCGGTTGAAGCTCCAGGTGCCGCCCAAGGTCGCGTATTGCCAGGCGGCGTGCCTGGAATTCATTTTCCAGCGCCTGCTGCGAAAGGCATCCCCCCTGAGCCGCGACCAGCTCATCATGCTGCAGGAAGACAATATCGGAAACGCACAGCCCGCCAATGAATTGCTGGGGCTGAAACACCGGCCATTTCGTGCCGGGATCGCCAGCTACCTGGGAAGCGGAGCCTGAAACGCGGCTGGGGCGCCACCGCGGCTTCGCCTCCCTATGGCCGGTCAGGCGCCGGGCTCGGGGTGCTGTTGGCCTGCGCTTGTTGGCAGCGCTCTGCGGCAAGACTGACGCCTTCCAGCAGTGTTTGAAAACTGAATCCCCCCGACTTAGGCAGCAGGCAAAAAGCGCCAAGGTTGACCACCTCGACGGCCAAGGACGCAGCTCCGCTATCGGGGGGCGTTCCGGTCAGAACGATGACCTCGGTTGTGGGCCACCGCTGCTTGATCGCCGGCAGCAGGCCCAAGCCGTTGGCGTCGGGCAGCTTCATGTCGAGCAGCACCACGTGGGGCTGTTCCAATTGCAGGGCCCGGTGGAGGGCGGCGCCGCAATCAGCCTCGGAGACGTGATAGTCGCCGTCCAGGATGGCCTTGAGCAGCTCGCGCATGCCCTCCTCATCATCCACGATGAGGACTCTGCGCTTCGCAGCCTGACGTGCGTGAGCTGCGCCGGACGAGGCCATCAGATCTCAATCCCGTAGGCCTTGATCTTGTTGTAGAGCGTCTGGCGACCGATGCCCAGGCGTTTGGCGGTCTCGAGCTTGTTGCCGCCGGTTTCCTTGAGCATCTGGACGATGGCATTGCGCTCAACGCCTTCCAGCAGCGTGAAGTTGGTGTCGGGCGCATTCTCGCCGACCACCTTGGCGGTGCTGATGGTCAAATCAGCCGCATCCACCTCCGGGCCTTCACTCAGGAGCACCGCGCGCTGCACTTCATTTTGCAGCTGGCGCACGTTGCCCGGCCAGTCGAAGGCGGTAAGCCGCTCCGTCGCGGCGGGGGTATAACCTTTGATCACCCGGTTGGCCTGGGCGGCGAAGCGCTTCAAGAAAGCGTTGGCCATCGGCATGATGTCCTCGCGCCGCTCCCGCAGCGGCGGGAGGTGGACCGAAATAGCGCTGATGCGGTAAAACAGGTCCTCGCGCAGTTTGCCGTCCCGGATCGCTTCATCCGTCTTGCGGTTCGTGGAGGCGACCAGGCGGCAGTTGGTCTTGTAGGAAGTCTTGCCACCCACCGGGCGCACCTCCTGGTCCTGGAGGACGCGCAGCAGCTTGCTCTGGGTGTCAATGGGCATTTCGGAAATCTCATCCAGCAGCAAAGTGCCGCCTTCCGCCTGCCGGAACAGGCCCTCGCGGTCGCTGTGCGCGCCGGTGTAAGCGCCCTTGACGGAACCGAACAGCTCGCTTTCGATGAGTTCACGCGGCAGGGCGGCGCAGTTGATCTTGATGATCCGGCCCTTGCTGCGCGGGCTGAAAGTATGGATGAGGTCCGCAATGACCTCCTTGCCGGTCCCGCTCTCGCCGGTGATCAGAACGGCAACGTCGCTGGCGGCAATGCGCTCAACCGTGCGGACGACCTCGCGCATGGCGGGGCTCTGGAACACCGGCGAAGCGCTGCCGCTCATCGTCTCGAGGGCGCGCCGCAACATGCTGGTTTCCTCGGTGTGCCGCCGGGAATCCATAGCGTTGGCGACATCGGTGAGCAGTTTGCCGGCGTCAAAGCGTTCTCCCGACCGGCGGACGAAGTTGAACGCGCCCCGTTTGGTGGCCGCCACCGCCCAGGCCAAGGCCTCGGCATCGTTCTTGGGCGCGCCGGTCAGCACGATCACCTCGGTCTCGGGCCAGCGCTTCTTGAGGGACGGCAGCATTTCGAGCCCGTTGGCGTCCTTGAGGTCCACATCGAGCAGCACAACGTCCGGTTGTTGCTGATCGAGAGCTCTCTTCAGCGCCGCGCCGCTTTCGGCCTCGAGGACTTCGTAATCGTCCTTGAGAAAGCCACTTAGCACCGTGCGGTAACCCGCATCGTCGTCTACGATAAGAATCTTGCCCTTCATAAGTTGTGTTTGCCGTTCCGGACACAAGCCAGCACGAAAGCCCGGAAAATCGCCTGATGCCCCGGGTAACGGTCCACCAGTCGCTCCGGGTGAAACTGCACGCTCAACAGGAACGGCAGCATCCTGGCCGCACCCGGTCTCAACTCCAGGCCTTCGATAATCCCGTCGCTGCCCACAGCAGTCACGCGCAAAGGCCCAGCCACCCGTGCGACTGCCTGGTGATGTGTGCTGTTCACACCCAGCTTGCGCCTGGCGGTTATCTTGGCCAGTAATGAATCGCGTGTCAACAGCACTTCATGAACAATCTTGCAGCGCCGGTCGGGACGCCGGTGGTTGAGGGCGCGGGGGCGCTGGGTGGGGATGTCCGCCAGCAGGGAGCCTCCCAGCGCCACGTTCAGGACCTGCTGGCCCCGGCAAATGGCCAGCAGCGGCTTGCGCTGCCGAAACACCTCGTCAATCAGCACCAACTCGCGCCATCTCTGCCCCGTTGGGATTGGCGATAGCCAGGCCATGATGGAAACCGTTGCAGG
>CAZDOO010000065.1:0-33388 GCA_964507045.1 uncultured Verrucomicrobiota bacterium
TTGACCCAATAAAATCAAGGGTGGGCACTTTCAATTTCGTAACACCCTCCTACGGTGAGTATACGGTGTGTAGACGGTGAGGTGAGCCAGCAGAGAGGGGGTATTGTCCGGGCCTGAGCCTGACCCGCAATCCGGGCCGCCCGGGCCGGCCAGTCCTCAAGGAATTCACGAATTCCCCGTTGGTGATGGGGTGGCAGCGCCAGGATATGTCGCGCCCGCGGCCGGAATCAATCGGGCATTGACACTGGCCCGGTCACACACCCAGCATGGCCTGAGCCGCAGGCCAGCCGGCTGTGACCGGCGCCTGGCGCAGAGCAATCGTATGAAGAGCCGAATCTTTTTCTGGTCCATCACCTCCGCCCTGGCGGGCTTCCTGTTCGGGTTTGACACCGTCGTCATTTCGGGTGCCGAGCAGAAGATCCAGACGCTGTGGGGGCTGAGCGCCGGGTTGCACGGGGTGGCGATGGCGGCGGCGTTGTACGGCACGGTCTTGGGTTCGCTGTTGGGCGGTTGGCCGACCGACCGCTTTGGTCGCAGAGCCACGCTGCTCTGGATCGGGGTGTTGTATATCATTTCGGCGCTGGGATGTGGTTTTGCCACCGGCGTTTCGTCGTTCATCGCGGCACGGTTCATCGGCGGCCTGGGAATCGGCATCTCGACGGTGGCCGCGCCGCTCTACATCTCCGAAATCGCGCCCCCCGCCTACCGGGGCCGGTTGGCGGGCATGTTCCAATTCAATATTGTCTTCGGCATCGTCATCGCCTTCCTCTCCAATGCCCTGCTGGCCGGCATTGGCGAGAATGCGTGGCGTTGGATGCTTGGAGTCGCGGCCTTCCCGTCCATCCTCTACACGGTGATGTGTTTTGGCATTCCGGAGAGCCCGCGCTGGCTGCTGGGCCGGAAGGGCGACCGTGCGGCGGGGTTGGCGGTGCTCCGGCTCATCCGCCCCGAAGCGGCCCCGGCCGACCTTGAGAGCCAGGCGGACGAGATTATGGCCGCATCCCCTGATCGGTCCGCCGCGGGGCGGTTCTGGACTTGGCGGCTGCGGATACCAATCCTGCTGGCGGTGCTCATCGCGTTCTTCAACCAGCTTTCAGGCATCAACGCGGTGCTCTACTTCGCGCCGCGGATATTCGAAATGACGGGCTTGGGCGCCAAAGCCGCTTTGCTGCAATCGGTCGGCATCGGTGTCACCAACCTGATCTTCACCTTCGTTGGCCTCTGGCTGATAGACCGCTTGGGGAGGCGGACATTACTCTTTATTGGCTCGCTCGGTTACATCCTTTCGCTTGGGCTTACGGCTTGGGCCTTCTTCACCGGGCATTTCAGCATTGTTCCACCTTGCATTTTCGGCTTCATCGCCGCGCACGCGGTGGGGCAGGGGGCGGTTATTTGGGTGTTCATTTCGGAGATATTTCCCAACCGGCAGCGCGCCGAAGGCCAGGCGCTCGGGAGCTTCACCCATTGGCTGTTTGCCGCCCTGCTGACAACCTTCTTCCCGAAAATGGTCACCGCCTTTGCCCCCGGCTACGTCTTCCTGTTCTTTTGCGGCATGATGGTGTTGCAGCTTATCTGGGTGAAGACGATGGTTCCCGAGACCAAGGGAGTGCCGCTGGAGCAGATGCAGAAGCGCCTCGGCATCGAGTAACTTAGGTGGGGGGAGCGGAGGGAAGGATGCGGGTTCAACCCGGATTTCCGGCCAACCATCTGGGGGAAGGCCACTCATGTTTTGCAGGTGCTGCGGCGGGCTACCACTGTCTCAGAAATGGACAGAACACCCCTGGCAAATTGAGGGATATCTGGCTTGGGAATGCGAGATTATGGCCAAATGGTCGGGTTGTGCCACTGATTCAGGGGCGACCGACCTGTGTGCCTGTCCGAGAATTCTTCGGTGGGTCGCTTGACAGGGTTTCGATCAAAACTATAGTGCGCTAACCCAATTTTAAGGGAAGAATGCACAATAGTGCTTTATCAGGGAGCGGCGAAGAGCCGCGATCGTGTGGCTTGGCAAAGACTCTCAAGGAGTTCCGCCCGGCTGGCCGAGGCTTTTGGGCTAACGTGCCGGATGCGGACTGGAATGACTGGCACTGGCAACTCAAGCACCGCATTACGACCGTCGAGCAGCTCCAGCGGCTGATGCCGACGCTTACGCCGGAGGAGGTTGCCGGTGCGGAGCTGGCCAATCACAAGCTGGCGCTGGCCATCACGCCCTATTTCTTCAACCTCATTGACCTAGCGGACGAAAGCTGCCCAATCCGGCGGCAGGTCATCCCGCGGGTGGAGGAGACGCGTGTGGCGTCGTGGGAGATGAGCGACCCGTGCGGCGAGGACTCGCATTCGCCGGTGCCCGGGCTGGTGCACCGTTATCCTGACCGGGTGCTGTTCCTGGTGACCGACCGGTGCGCGGCCTATTGTCGGTATTGCACGCGGTCACGGCTGGTGAGCAACGCCAGCGGCTATGATTTTCATCCGCAGTTCGAACAGCAGATTGACTACGTCCGGCGGCACGCGGAAGTGCGGGATGTGCTCTTGAGCGGCGGCGATCCGTTGCTGTTCAACGACGAGAAGCTGGAATACCTGCTCAGCCGGCTGCGGGCTATCCCGCACGTGGAGTTTCTGCGGATCGGCACCCGGATCCCGGTTTTCCTGCCGCAGCGGATCACGCCCGGGCTTTGCGCAACGCTCAGGAAGTATCACCCGCTATTCCTCAGCATTCACTCGAACCATCCCCGGGAGCTGACCACGGAGGTGCGCGAAGCGCTGGGCGGGCTGGCCGACGCGGGCATTCCGCTGGGCAATCAGTCGGTGCTGCTGCGCAACGTCAACGACGACCCGGCAGTCATGAAGGCGCACGTGCAGAAGCTGCTGATGTGCCGCGTCAAGCCCTATTACATTTACCAATGCGACCTGATCGCGGGGTCCGCGCACTTGCGGACGAGCGTGCGCCAGGGCTTGCAGATCATGGAGAACCTGCGCGGGCATACGACGGGTTACGCGGTGCCGGAATACGTGATTGACGCGCCCGGCGGCGGCGGCAAGGTGCCGGTCACACCGGCCTACGTGCTGAGCCGCAACTCCGACCGCGTGCTCATTCGCAACTACGAAGGCAGGATTTTCGAGTATCCCGAGGCGCGTGATGGAACACCCCTGTCAGCGCCGCCGCGGGAAATTGAAGAGCCGGAGCTGGCGTAAAAGGCCGCATCCTGATGCCACCCCCACATTCGCGGGCGGCGCGCGAATGTGTCGGGTTTGGGTTCGGTCGGTAATTGGCAGTAGTCAGCCGTGCCGGGTTTTGGTATTCTACCGGCACGGAAATGGCAATGAATTCACCAGGATAGTTGCAAACTTGATCACATAACCAACGGATTACTATGAGCTCAAATCACACGTGGAAGTTCTTTCGCGCCGGCGGCTTTGACCAGGTCAAACTGGAATCCGGGGCCGACCTCATGGCCCTCGATCAACTTGACCAGAAGCTCTGGGTGGCTCTGGCCTGCCCCACTTCCGGGCTGGAGTTCGACAAGGAGACCCTGGCCCTGATTGACACGGACAAGGACGGCCGCGTCCGCGCGCCGGAACTGATCGCGGCGGTCAAATGGGCCGGCGGCCTGCTCAAGAATCCCGACGACCTTCTCAAAGGCGCGCCCACGCTGCGGCTGGCCGCCATCAACGACACCACCCCCGAAGGCAAGCTGATTGCCGTGTTCGCCCGGCAGGTCCTGGGCAAGACGGAAACGACTGACATCACGATTGACGAGGCGGCCGCCGCCGCCCAAGCCTTCGCCGCCAAACCTTTCAACGGCGACGGCGTTCTGCCCGCCGAGTCCGCCAGTGACGACGCGACCAAGGCCGTCATTAACGACATCATCGCTTGCCTCGGCGGGAATGCCGATGCCAGCGGCAAACCCGGTGTCAACCAGGCCAAGGTTGACCAGTTCTTTGCCGAGGCCGGCGCCTATTCCGACTGGTGGAAGAAGGCGGAAGGCGACGCCAAAGTGCTGCCGCTCGGCTTGAGCACGGAAGCCGCTGCGGCGGCCGTCAAAGCCGTCAAGGCCAAGGTGGATGACTTCTTCGCGCGTTGCCGCCTGGCGGCCTTCGACCCGCGGTCGGTGAACGCGCTGAACCGCGACGAGAAGGAATTCCTCGCGCTCGGGGCCAAAGACCTCACCGCCACGCACGCCGACATCGCCAGCTTCCCGCTCGCGCAAGTTGGAGCCAGCAAGCCACTGCCCCTCACGCAAGGCGTCAACCCGGCGTGGGCTGAGGCGCTCGCCACTTTGCAAGCGGCTGCTGTCAAGCCCCTGCTCGGCGACAAGGCTTCCCTCACCGAGGCCGACTGGGCCGCGGTGCTGGCCAAACTCGGCCCCTTCGATGCCTGGAGCGGCGGCAAAGCCGGCGGCTCAGTTGAGAAGATCGGGCTCAAGCGCGTGCGGGAAATCCTGGCGACCAAGGCCAAGGACACCCTCACCGCTTTAATCGCCAAGGACAAAGCCGAGGAGGGCCATGCCCAGGCCGTCATCGGGCTCAGCCGCCTGGTGCACTACCACCGCGACCTCGGCAAGCTCTGCAACAACTTCGTCAACTTCCGCGACTTCTACGGCCGCAAGGACAAGGCTATCTTCCAGGCCGGCACACTTTACCTGGACCAGCGCAGTTGCGACCTCTGCCTTACCGTCGAGGACGCGGGCAAACACGCCGCGATGGCGGGCCTGGCGGGCACCTACCTTGCCTATTGCGACTGCTACCGCAAAGGCTCCGGGGAGAAGATGCAAATCGTCGCGGCCTTTACCGGCGGCGACTCGGACAATCTCATGGTCGGCCGCAACGGCCTCTTCTACGACCGCAAGGGGCGTGACTGGGACGCCACCATTACCAAGATCGTGGATAACCCGATCAGCATTCGGCAGGCATTCTTCGCCCCTTACAAGAAGCTGGTGCGGATGATCGAGGAACAGGTCGCCAAACGCGCCGCTGCGGCGGACACCGCCGCGGACGCCAAACTCGCGGAGGCGGCCAAGGCGGTGGCCAGCGCCGAGGCCCCCAAACCGGCCGAGCCGCCCAAATCGAAGTTCGACGTCGGCACCCTGGCGGCCATCGGCTTGGTCTTGAGCACCTTGCTGGCAGCCTTAGGGGGCATCTTTGGTAAGATCCTCGGCCTCGCGTGGTGGCAGATCCCGTTGGCCTTTGTGGCCATCTTGCTGGCCATCTCCGCCCCCTCAATGATCATGGCGTATCTGAAGCTGCGAAGGCGCAACCTCGGCCCGATCCTCGATGCCAACGGCTGGGCGGTGAACGCCAAGGCAAAGGTCAACGTGCCCTTTGGCGGCTCGCTGACGGGCGTGGCGGCGCTGCCGCCCGGCTCGCAACGAGACCTGGTTGATCCGTTCGCCGAGAAGAAGAGCCCGTGGCCGAAGCTCATCGTGCTGCTCATTTTGTTGGCACTTGCCTATGTCGTGCTCGACAAGTTGGGCTACATCTACCGATGGACCGACGGCAACCTCGGCCATCCCAAGAAGCCGAAGGTGGAACAAGTTGCCCCGCCGGCAGCACCCGCCGCTGCGCCAGCCGCGCCGGCGGAAACGGCAAAGTAATTAATTTGGGCCGCAGACGGGAGCCTGGAGCTTCGGCTGCGGCCCGCATTAGACCAAACCAATAACAACAGCCTGTATAAAACAACTAATATCATGCTTAGCATCCAAATGAGTCATCCCCATCCCAAAACCATCCTGGCAGTTGCCAGCGCATTGTTGATCGGTCACGGCATTGCCTGCGCGCAGGCCCCGGCGGCGGCAACTCCCCCGCCTCCCCCTCCAGAAACCAAGGCCTGGGTCACCACGGCAGCCGCCGCGGCCACGCTTACCCGCGGCAACAGCGAGAGCTTCCTGGCGACGCTGAGCCTGGACACCAAGCGCAAGTGGGAGAGAGATGAGCTGTTCTTCGGTGCCTCCGGCGGCTACGGCGACAGCAAGGTGAACGATGAGACAACCAAGAACACCGAGTTTGTGCAGGGCTTTGGCCAATACAACCACCTGTTCAGTGAGCGGTTCTACGGCGGCCTGCGACTGGACGGACAGTATGACGGCATCGCGGGGGTTGATTACCGCTTCAAGATCAGCCCCCTGCTTGGCTACTATCTGATCAAGAACGACAAAATGACGCTCTCGGTGGAAGCCGGTCCCTCGGTTATTTTTGAAAACTTGAAGGGCGAGGACTCGACGTCGTATATCGCCGCCCGGTTCGCGGAGAGCTTTGAATACAAGCTGACTGCCACCACGAAAGTCTGGGAGACCTTGGAGTATCTTCCGAAGATTGACGAATGGGCCGACAATTACCTGCTCAATTTCGAGGCGGGCATTGATACCGCAATCACCAAGAAGTTGAGCCTGCGTGTGGTGTTCCAGGATATGTACGCCAGCCAACCGGCCTCGGGTAGGAAGAACAATGACCTGCGCTTGCTGGCCGGCGCCGCCTACAAGTTCTGACGACTGTCTGGCAAGTGCCGGCTCTCCATAGACATTACTACGCAACAAACTAACATTGGATCCTATGAAACAGATAAAACGAAGTTGTTTGGCGGTCATATGCGTGGCCGCCTTTCTGGCAGGCAGTTCCCTCAACGCCGCCGATGCCAAGGGTTATCAAGTGACCGGTCCGGTCCTGGAAGTCACCCCCACGAGCATTACGGTGCAGAAGGGTGAGGCCAAATGGGAAATCGCTCGCGACAGCAAGACGAAGATCTCGGGCGATCTCAAAGTCGGCGCCAAGGTGACCATCTACTACACGATGACCGCCACGGAAGTCGAAGTGAAGGAAGCCAAAGGCAAGAAGAAGTAAGTTGCACCCCCGGCGGGCGACGAGTCCGACGTGCGCACGAGCGAACTCGTTGCCCGCCAAGCCGATGGGCTGCGCGAAGCAGTTAAGCGGACATCGTTGCGTGTGCGCGCGCAACGTGGATTGGCCATTGGCAAGCGGCTATTGGCCAGGCCTGCTGTCGTATTTCTTGTGGTCCGGCCAAATTGTCTCGGCGCCAGAGAGTCATGCCCCCCGAATCCAGCCAGTCTAAAGCCGCTCGGCTCGAGAAGATCATTGCTCGTCTGAAGCAGGCTTACCCCGCCGCGCATTGCGAGTTGCATCACAGCAGCGCGCTCGAACTGCTCATCGCGACCATTCTTTCAGCCCAGTGCACGGATAAACGCGTCAATATCGTCACCGCGGACCTGTTCCGGAAATATCGCTCCGCCGCCGACTACGCCCGCGCGCCGCTCCCGGAGCTGGAGCAGGCCATCAAGACCACCGGTTTCTTCCGCAACAAGGCCCGGAGCATCCAGGCCTGTTGCCGGGCCCTGGTGGAAAGGCACGCGGGCCAGGTGCCGCGCACGATGGAGGAGTTGACCCAACTGGGCGGCGTCGGCCGCAAGACCGCCAATGTTGTTTTGGGCAACGCATTCAATATCAACTGCGGGGTCGTTGTGGACACGCACGTCACCCGGCTGGCGCAGCGACTTGGCCTGACCAAACAAACGGTGCCTGAGAAAATCGAGCGGGAGCTGATGGTGCTGGTGCCGCAGGAGCAGTGGACGATGTTCAGCCACTGGCTGATCTGGCACGGCCGCCGCCGCTGCGACGCGCGCAAGCCCGACTGCGCCAACTGTGAAATCCGCGCGCTCTGCCCGCAGCATGGCGTGCCCGCACAGACCGCCTGATGCAATTGCAGCCTTGGTATCTTTTACAGTCCGGCCGGTGCGACGCCGCCTTCAACATGGCCTGGGACGAGGCGTTGCTCCACGATGCGCCGTGCCTGGGCCGGCCCGTGCTGCGCTTCTACAGTTGGACCGCCCCGGCTGCTTCGTTCGGCTACTTCCAGAAGTACGTCCAGATCGAGCAGATTACTGCGCTGCGTCCGCTGGTGCGCCGTCCCACCGGCGGCGGCCTCGTGCCCCATGACGCGGACTGGACTTACAGTCTCACCTTCCCGCCGACTCACGACTGGTATCGCCTCGTTGCCACCGAGAGCTACCGGCGCGTTCATGAGTGGATCCGCGCCGCGTTCACCCGGCTTGGCGTCTCCGCCGAGCTTGCCGCCGTGTGTCGCAAGACCTTACCCGGCCAATGCTTCCAGGGCCACGAGCGGTACGACCTGCTCTGGCGCGGCCAGAAGATCGCCGGCGCCGCCCAGCGCCGCACCCGCGACGGCTTGCTCATTCAAGGATCGGTCCAGCCGCAGCGCCTTTCGCTCGCCCGTGCTGATTGGGAACAGGCGATGTGCGAAGCCGCGCGTTCCGAACAGGATGTGCAGTGGGTGGTGTTCCAGCCGGACGCTCCGTTGCTTGAGAGCGTGCAGAGCCTCATACGGCAGAAATACTCCCAAACCAGCTACAACCGGAAGCGGTAGCCGGCATGGCCCGCGACATTTCGACGGCTTGTGGAAGCAGCCGGGTCAGGTGGCTTTCTTGCCGAACTGTGGGTCAATCCGGCGGTTGATGATCAAAGCCAGCGTGAGGCCGGGGATGGCGGAGCAGATGACCCAGACAAAGAAGTGTTTGTAGCCCACCAGGTCTGCCACCCAGCCGCTCCACATGCCGGGGACCATCATCCCCAGCGCCATGAACCCGGTGCAGATGGCGAAGTGGGCGGTCTTGTGGGGGCCGTCGGCAAAGAACAGCATGTAGAGCATGAACGCGGTGAAGCCGAAACCGTAGCCGAATTGCTCCACAGCTACCGCCCCGCACGTGATGAGGAAGTTGGCCGGCTGCGTCCAGGAAAGAAACACGAAGGCGAGCTTGGGCAGGTACATCGAGGCGACCATGATGGGAAGCATCTTCCTGAGGCCGTGCTTGGCCGCCATAAAGCCGCCGAGCAGGCCGCCGCAGGTCAGCGCAAGAATGCCGAAGGTGCCATAGACCAGCCCGACCTGGCTGGTGGTCAGACCCAGGCCGCCGGCATCGCGGCCGTCCAGCAGGAAGGGTGAAATGACTTTGACCAACTGGGCTTCGTCAAAGCGGTAGAGGAGGATGAAGGCCATCGCCAGCAGCACCCCCGGCTTCTGGAAGAAGGAGCCTAGCGTGGCGAAGAACTCACCGAGCAGGCTGTGGTGGCTCTTGACCGGCCCGTCGGCAGCGGGGCGCGGCAGCATGATGCTGTGCCAGCACGTGAAAGCCAGGAACAGCGCGGCGACAAAGAACAGAGTGATGGACCAGGCGACGGGGATGTTGCCGGAGCTGGTGAGGAAGGTAACGGCGGTGTTGGCCTTGAGCTTGGGGTCGAGCTGAATGACCGCCATGGCGGGTTGGTTCCAGTTATCGGAGTTGAAAACGAAGCGTTCGCCTTCCTTGAGACCGAAGCCCTTGTCGCTCTTGCCCAGGCCGACGTATTCGAGCCCGCGAGGCTTGCGGCCAAAGTTTACGGCGACGGTCTGCCCGGCAGGCGGCGGCTTGGAGAGGGAGAGATAAATGACGCCGACGTTGCCGGCGGCGGGAACGGAGGCGGAGACAATCTTCGCCGGCTTGGGGAAGTGGTTGGTCAGGAGACTGCTGAAAGGGCCGGAGACGTGGAGCGCCCACCAGGAGGGGGCGTTGGGCTCGGTTTTGGCGGGTGTGGGATTGTCCTCGGCGATAAAGCCATGCTGGCGGTTCCAGGCTTTGGCCTGGGTGATGACGGACTTGGCCTCGTCGGCACTGCGCTCAGTCAGGGCGATGTCGAGCGGGTTGGGCTGGGCGATCACGCGCAGTTCGCCTTCCTGGGCCGTAAGCTTGACCGTGGCGGGGTCCCAGGCGGAAACGACGGGAGCTTTGGTGCTCGCCTGGACGGGAATCTCGACCGGCGGGAGGCCGTTCCGGCTTTCCAGGACACCCGCCAGCACGACGAGCAAGCCGCTGCCAACGATCATGGCCGTCCGGTAAAAGGTGCTGCGCAGGCCGACCCACCACGCCTGCTCGTGCTTGGAGAGGCCGAGCATGTAAAAGCCGTCTGCCGCGATGTCGTGCGTGGCCGACGCGAAGGCCATGATCCAGAACAGAAACAGGGACCACTTGAAAAAGGCCGAGCCTTGCACCGAGAACGCCACCATCGCCAGCCCGAGGGAAACGAGGAACTGCATGGCGACGATCCAGAAGCGCTTCGTGCGGGTGATGTCCACGAAGGGGCTCCAGAGCGGCTTGATGACCCAGGGCAAATAGAGCCAGCTGGTGTAGAGGGCGATGTCGGTGTTGGAGATGCCGAGCCGCTTATACATGACCACGGACATGGTCATGACGATCACATAGGGGATGCCTTCAGAGAAGTAGAGGCTCGGGACCCAGAGCCAGGGGTTGCGAGTCGTAGGTGTTCTCTCTGCGGGCTTAGCCTCGGCTGTGGTGGTAGTGGAGGGCGTCATGTTGTTACGGGCTATCTTCTAGCAGCAAAGATTCGGGCGCGGCAAGCAGAGAATCCGGCGGGCTCCATCGGCGCTGGAGCAATCGGCTTTTTGTGCTGGGGTTTGGCGCCGCTTCCGGCTTGAATAGGCGCGCAAGATGAGCAACACGAATCACTGCATCATGAACCTGCGAACCGAACTGATCGCTGGCGCCCGGGCCTGGTTATTGCCCGCGCTCTGCCTTTTCCTGACCTGCGCCAGCGTTGCCGCCTCCACCCCAGCCTTCGTCTCCGCCAAGCCGGTCTGGCCCAAAGGCCGCGAGACTGAGAAGAATCTCCTGGTGGGATTCCACGCGAGCTTCAAAGCGCCCGCCGGGGACAGAGTGCTGCTGCGCGCCACGGGCGCTACTATCTACCGCGTGTTCCTGAACGGCCAGTTTCTGGCTCATGGTCCTGCCCGCGGGCCGCACGGCTTCTTCCGGGTGGATGAATGGGACCTGACTGGCAAGCTTCAGCCTGGCGCAAATGTGATCGCGTTCGAGGTGGCCGGCTACAATGTCAACAGCTACTACGTGCTGGACCAGCCCTCCTTCCTGCAGGCCGAAATCGTTGCCGACAGCAAGACCCTCGCCGCCACCGGCGGCAAGGGCGCTCCCTTCACCGCCATTATCCTGAAGGAGCGGCTGCAGAAGGTGCAGCGGTATAGTTTTCAGCGCCCCTTCTCCGAGGCGTATCGCCTTGCGCCCGGTTACAACCGCTGGCGCACGGACCCGGCTCCGAAGCTTGCCGGGAGCAAAGTCTCGGTCCTGCCCAAACGTGCGCTCCTGCCCCGCCGCGTTGACTACCCCGATTACGTCGTCCGCCAGCCCTCGGCGCTGGTGTCCCAGGGCCAGGTCAGCACGGGTCTCAAGGTGGATCACCCCTGGAAAGACCGCTCCCTCACCGGCATCGGCCCGAAGCTGGGCGGCTACCTGGAGCAGGACTTGGAGACCATTCCCTCGCTCGAACTGCAAACCGTCACCAACGCCACCAACCAGCCCATCAACCAGCCCTGGACGCCGGGCGACTCGCAGGTGCTCAAGGCCAATGGTTTCCAGATCGTGGATTTCGGCTGCAACCTCACCGGCTTTATTGGCGCCAAGATCAACTGCCGCAGCCAGACCCGCCTGTTCCTGACCTTTGACGAGATCCTGACCAAGGACGACGTGGACTTTAAGCGCCTGGGCTGCGTCAACATCATCAGCTACGACCTGCAGCCGGGCACCTACGAGCTGGAATCCCTCGAGCCCAACACCCTGCGCTACCTCAAACTGATCGTGCTCGCCGGCGAATGCGAGGTTAGGGACCTTTATTTGCGCGAATATGCCGGTGCCGGTGTCGGGCGGGCGCACTTCGCCGCCAGCGACGAGCGGCTCAACCGCCTGTTCGCCGCCGGCCGCGAGACCTTCCGCCAAAACTCCCTCGACATCTTCATGGACTGCCCGTCGCGCGAGCGCGCCGGCTGGCTGTGCGACAGCTTCTTTACCTCCCGCGTCGCCAAGGACCTGTGCGGCGACACCCGCATCGAGCGGAACTTCTTCGAGAACTTCTGCCTGCCCCCGAAGTTCGCCCACCTGCCCGACGGGATGCTGCCGATGTGCTACCCCGCCGACCACAACGACGGCGTATTCATTCCCAACTGGGCGCTGTGGTTCGTCGTTGAGCTGGAGGAATACCTGGCCCGCAGCGGCGACCGCCAGACGGTGGACGCCCTCCGGCCCCGCGTTCTGCGCCTGCTGGACTACTTCAAGAAGTTCCGGAACGAGGACGGCCTGTTGGAGAAGCTGGAGAGCTGGGTCTTTGTCGAATGGTCCGCCGCGAACAAGTTTGTGCAGGATGTGAACTACCCCTCGAACATGCTCTATGCCAAAGCGCTCGACGCGGCGGGCAAGCTGTATGGCTTGTCGGACTTGATGAACGATGCCGAGCGCATCCGTGAGACCATCCGCCGCCAGGCCTGCGAGGGCGGGTTCTTTGCCGACAACGCCAAGCGCGTTAACGGCAGCTTGCAGGTGACCACCAACCGCACCGAAGTTTGCCAATACTTCGCCTTCTTCTTCGACGTAGCCAAACCGGAAATGCACTCCGAACTCTGGCAGCGCCTGATCAAGGACTTCGGCCCGCAGCGCAAGCAGACCAAAGCCTTCCCCGAGATTCACCCCGCCAACGCCTTCATCGGGAATGTGCTCCGCCTGGAGCTGCTCTCGCGCTACGGTCTCTGCCAGCAGTTGCTGGATGAATCGCTCGCCTACCAGCTCTACATGGCGGAACGCACCGGCACGCTCTGGGAGAACGACGGCGCTTACGCCAGTTGCAACCACGGCTTTGCCTCCCACGGCGGCGTGCACGTGCTCTACCGCGATGTGCTGGGCCTCCAGCAGGTGGACACCGTCAACCGCCTCATCCAGTTGCGCTTTACCGACTCCCGCCTCGATTGGTGTGAAGGCTGCCTTCCAACTGTGGATGGCCCCGTCGCGCTCCACTGGCGCAAAGACGGCGGAAAACTCCTTTACCAGGTCTCCGCCCCCTCCGGCTACGCCATCAAGGCCGAGAACCGCAGCAGCCTGGAAGCGGTGCGGCAGCCGTAGGGCAGGTTGAGGGTCGAAATCTGCGGGCAAAAACTGAATTTAAGTGCCGTAATTCCAGATACTTACACAGAAATACACTTTGTAAGTGCCGTAGCCACAGGGACTTACGCAATCAACATGGGGTACTCACCGGGGTATAACCGGGGCCGCACCGGCTACGCACGCTGGCCACGCGCTCCGGCAGCCCGGGACAGGGGAAGCGGCGAGCACACCTTAACCTGAACGGTCTGGCCATCAGGGAGGAACTCAATGAGGCGGAGCGCAGCTTCGCCGCCGAGAGACTGCAGCTGGTAATTGACGAGGAGCTGGTGGACGACGTTGCCAAAGTTCGCAAATGTCGCAACCCCGCCTCGGGCCCGCAGGAGGGGAGAGGAGGAACCTCCCGTTTGTTGTCCCGGACCGAATGGGTAACTCGCCCGAACCAGCCGTCCGTATTAGTACGAATTGTGAGCCCTGTTATATTGTTGCATAATGAAGTTTATGAAAACAAAGAGCATCCTGACCACTGTGCCGGATGACAAGGATTCGGCGTATCTCGTTACTCACCCCTCAATGCGGATCTGGAGATTCCCAGTGGCGCTGGGCCTGCTGCTGTGCTCAGCCTTCTTGGGTGCACCGCAAGCCGGGGCTCAAACTACCTATAGCATCTGGGGCGATTCATTCACGCCGGCGATACCGGCGACAGCGGACCCGAACGCCCTGGTGCTAGGCGTCAAGTTCCAAAGTCAAGTCAGCGGCTACATTAAGGGGATCCGGTTCTACAAGGGGGAGAACAATGCCGGCACGCACGTGGGCAAGCTATGGACGAGCGCGGGGGCGGAACTTGCCAGCGCGGTTTTTGTCAGCGAGACGGCCAGCGGCTGGCAGCAGCAATTGTTTGCCAGCCCGGTGCCGATCAGTGCGAACACGACGTATGTGGCGTCGTATTATTCGCCCAGCGGGGCGTTCTCCCTGGACGGGGGCTATTTCAGTGGCGGCGGGCACGCGAATCCGCCGTTGATTGCATTAGGCGACGGGGTGGATGGCGGCAACGGTGTGTTTGCCTCCGGTGGGCCGGAATTGTTCCCCAGCACCACCGTCAATGCGGCCAACTACTGGGTGGATGTGGTATTTGCGGAGAGCGCGGGTCCGGACACGAATGCGCCGACGGTTGTGGCGGTCAGTCCGTTGGCCGGCGCAGTGGGCGTGAGCCGGAGCCCCACCGTGGCGGTAACGTTCAGCGAGGCGATGGACCCCGCGACGATCGCCAACGCGATCACCCTGACAAGTTCGGGTGGTGGCTCGGTGGCAAGCACGGTGGCCTATGATGCCGCGACGTTGACGGCGACGCTGACCCCGAACAGCCTGCTGGCTCTCGCCACGGTTTACACCGTAGCGGTGGCCAACGGGGCAACGGGGGTGAAGGACCTGGCGGGCAATGCGTTGGCGGATGCGTTTACCGCGTCGTTCACCACGACGGATCAGGAGGCCTTTAGCATCTGGGGCGACGCTTTCACGCCGGCGATTCCGGCGACGGCGGACCCCAACCCGCTTGTGCTAGGCGTCAAGTTCCAAAGTGAAGTGAGCGGTTTCATTACCGGGATCAGGTTCTACAAGGGCGAGAACAACACTGGCCCGCACGTGGGCAAGCTGTGGACGAGTGCGGGGGTGGAACTGGTCAGCGTGACATTTGCCGACGAGACGGCCAGCGGGTGGCAGCAGCAGTTGTTTGCCAGCCCGGTGCCGATCAGTGCGAACACAACGTTCGTGGCGTCGTATTATTCGCCCAGCGGGGCTTTCTCCCTGGACCCAGGCTATTTCGCCAACGGCGGGCATACGAATGCGCCGCTAATTGCGTTAGGCGATGGGGTGGATGGCGGCAACGGCGTGTTTGCCTCCGGCGGGCCCGAGTTGTTCCCCACTACCTCCGTCAATGCGGGCAACTATTGGGTGGACGTGGTAATGGTGCTGGGGCAGCAGGCGGACACTAACCCGCCGGTGATCGTCTGCCCGGTGGACCTGATCCTGCAATGCGCCGACTGCAACCTGGATCCCAGCCACACCGGCACGGCCACGGCCACCGACGACAGCGGCAGTGTCACCGTCACCTACAGTGACCTAGCCAGCGACGGTTGCCCGAAAGTCATAAAGCGCGCCTGGCTGGCGACTGACGGGGTGGGCAACACCGCGAGTTGTGTGCAGACCATTACCTGCCTGCCTCCCAGCCTGGTGACCGATAGCTCCCTGTGCATCTTTGACCGCGATCCGGCCACACCGGCGCAAGACTTCCGGCTGATCTTTATTCAAGACCCGCAGAACTGGCCATGCTACAAGTTGGCCGCGAGCAACCCGGGCCAATTCTTCTATAACGTGTTCTACACCGGTACCCCCGGGCAGCAGGTCACGTTCAACGTTACGTTGCCGTATCCGTTTGTGACGCAAGGAGCCAATCCCATCCATGCCTACGACTGGGTGACCGTGACGAGCTGCGGCGATCGGCAGTGCCTGGTGCCAGGCAACGCTTTCTTCGTGGACTCGCAGGTGGTCAAACTCATGAACTATGGAAAGCCGGCAGCGGCCCAGAAAGTTGTTCCGGTCACATTAACGGTCCCTGCTTCAGGCGTGGTTTACCTCGCCATCCATCTCGATTATGGACTCAAGGGGTCGAGCGGCTTCACTAAGAATTATTATGATGACGCCGTAGACTGTGCCACGGGCAAGAAGATACTCATTCCCAACCACGGCACCTGCGAGTTCTCAGTAGCTGGTGCCCAGAGCGGCAGCGCGAGCATCCAGAACTACAACACGTTCAAACGGATTCCGGGTGTGGCCGGCTTGGTGCAGTACAAGGCGACAGGCAATCCCGTCATGGGTGCCGAGGTGACCCTGGCGAATGCGAAGCGGGTGCCAGTAGGCGCCAGCACCACCGATGAGGATGGTTTCTACATGATTCCCTATAAGCATACCGGCAAGGTAGCAACCTACTATCTTACGCTGATTACTCCGGCGCCGGAGCTTTACACAACCACTCGGGCTACGAAGCTCAAGGCCAACTCATTCGTGCGAGTGGATTTTACGGTGCCCTAGGTTGTATTCGGTATCCGCGGGAGCCGCTGGATGCCGCGGCCCCGCGGATCAGTTTCTTAGTGCGTTCCGCCGTGAAAACGACTCGCGGCAGAGCATCGCAAGCGTCCAGACCAGGCCCCAGGAACCGAGTGAAGAGTATTCTCAGGTTTGGTGAAAATCAGGGTAAGAATTGAAGCCTAAGTTAAAGCTTGTAACCCTGAGGACGCTGCTGGCCGCAACCAGTGTCGTCGCGGCATGGAGTTGCATGGCCCAGCAAGCCTACCTGAAGGCCTCGAACACCGGGGCTGGAGATGAATTCGGCTCCTCTGTGGCGCTATCCGGGGACACGTTGGTGGTGGGGGCGTCGCTGGAGGACAGCAGCGCTACGGGGATCAACGGTAGTCAGGGCAGCAACAGCGCGACAGACTCTGGCGCGGCCTACGTCTTTGTCCGGAAGGGGACGAACTGGGTTCAGCAGGCGTATCTCAAGCCCTCCAATACGGAGGCGGGCGACGGCTTCGGCTACTCCGTGGCGGTGTACGGCGATACAGTGGTGGTGGGGGCGCAATACGAGTCCAGCAGCGCTACGGGTGTGAACGGCGCCCAAAGCGACAACAAAGCGGCTGACGCCGGCGCGGCTTACGTCTTTGTTCGGAGCGGGACCAACTGGGTCCAGCAGGCTTACCTCAAGGCCTCGAACACCGGGGCGGGTGACTTGTTCGGCTATCCGGTGGCGGTGTCGGGCGACACCGTGGTGGTCGGGGCGCAGGGAGAATCCAGCAGCGCCACCGGGGTGAACGGCAGTCAAAGCGACAATAGCGCCGCAGACTCCGGGGCGGCTTACGTCTTCGTCCGCAGTGGAACGAACTGGATTCAGCAGGCTTACCTCAAGGCCTCGAACACCGGGGCGAGTGACCTGTTCGGCAGCGCCTTGGCGGTGTCGGGCGACACGGTGGTGGTTGGGGCGCAGGGCGAGGCCAGCAAGGCCACCGGGGTCAACGGCAACCAGAGCGACAACAGCGTCACCGGATCCGGCGCGGCCTACGTCTTCGTGCGCAGTGGTTCGAGCTGGAGCCAGGAGGCCTACCTCAAAGCCTCCAACACCGGCGCGTTCGATTACTTCGGCTCTGGTGTGGCGGTGTCGGGGAACACGGTGGTGGTGGGGGCGTATGGAGAGGACAGCAAAGCCACCGGGATCAATGGCAACCAGAGCGACAATACCGCCACCAGTTCCGGCGCGGCCTACGTTTTCGCGCGCAACGGAACGGTTTGGAGCCAGCAGGCCTACCTCAAAGCCTCCAACCCCGAGGCCCTGGACGCATTCGGCGACCCCGTGGCGGTGTCGGGCGACACGATAATAGTGGGGGCGTATGGAGAGTGCAGCAGCGCCACCGGGGTCAATGGCAACCAAAGCGACAACAGCGCTGATTACGCCGGAGCGGCCTACGTTTTCGCGCGCAACGAAACGATCTGGAGCCAGTGGGCGTATCTCAAAGCTTCCAACACCCAGGCTGGGGATTCCCTCTCTCAGGTGGCAGTTTCTGGCGATACGGTAGTGGTTGGAGCGACGGGTGAGGATAGTGCCGCCACGGGAGTGGGCGGGGACCAGAGCAACAATAGCGCCGCGGAGTCCGGCGCCGCCTATGTCGTCACCGGCCTGGACATCGGCCCATCGCTGGTCCTGGAGGCCGATGGCAGCGGGGGCTGGTTCATCCGCTTTGCGGGCCACTCGGGTCTGAACTACAGGTTGCAGCGCGCCGACAGTCTGGGCGGCCCGTGGCTGAGCAGCGCCCCCGTGACGGCGCCTGCGTCCGGGCTCCTCGAGTTCTGGGACCTGTTCCCGCCGCCTGCGCGGGCCTTCTACCGGGCGGTCCAGCCGTAACGCAGCCTCAAGTGCGCGCTCAGAGGTCTGACGGCAGCCTTGCCCGTCAAGAACCTGTTCGAGCCAGCTCCCGCTCCGTCTTCAACCGCAGTTGCCCGCACGCCGCGTCAATGTCGCCGCCCTTTTCGCGGCGCAGGGTGGCGCTGATCTTCTGCTTTTCCAGCGCCCGGAGAAATGATTCCTGCGTTACCTCGGCCGGCCGCTGCCAGGGCAAGCCCTCAACCCGGTTGTAGGGGATCAGGTTCACCTTCGCCATGAACCGCCGCGCCAGGGCCGCCAGCGGTTTGACCTGGTCCAAACCGTCGTTCACCCCCGCAATCAGCACGTACTCGAAGGTGATCATCCGCCCCTTCTTCTGCTGGTAGTAATCACAGGCCGCCGTCAACTCGCGGAGCGGGTACTTGCGGTTGACGGGCATGATCTTATTGCGCGTTTCATCCGTCGCGCCGTGCAGGGAAATGGCCAGCCGGAATTGCAGGGGTTCCTCCGCCAGCCTGCGGATTTGCGGCGCCAGGCCGCTCGTGGAAATGGTCGTCTTCCGCGCGCCGATGCCTCCGCCCCACGGCGCATTGAGAATCCTCAGCGCCTTGAGCAGGTGGTCGTAGTTACCCAGCGGCTCGCCCATGCCCATGATGACGAGGTTGCTGACGAGGCGGGGGTGGGAGGTGGGGGGTGCTTGATCGGCAATTGGCGATTGGGGATTCGTGTTGCGGGGTGCGGGGTGCGTGTCTTCGCCCTCGGCTCGCCCCTCGCCCTTCGCCGCTCGCAACTCCTCCGCGTTCCACCGCTCGACGCCCAGCACCTGCCCAATAATCTCCTCGACGCCCAGGTTCCGCTTCCAGCCCGCCAGACCGCTGGCGCAGAACTTGCACCCATACGCGCAGCCGACTTGGGTCGAGACGCACAATGTGTGCCGGTCGCTGGCCTCGCCATAGAGCGCCGGGTTGGCCGGGATCAGCACGCTCTCGATGAGCGCCCCGTCGCCCAGCCGCCAGAGGAATTTCTGCGTCGTGTCGCGCGCCCCCTGTTTCCGCACTAGCTCCAGCGCCGTGAGCGAGTAGTGCCGCCGCAACTCCTCGCGCAGCGCTTTGGGCAGGTTCGACATGGCGTCCCAGCTCGTGGCGCGCCGCGCGTAAAGCCATTCCAGCAGTTGTTTGACCCGGTAGGCCGGCTGGCCCCAGGCCCGGAACTGGCTCTCCAGTTCCTCCGCCGTCTGCGATCTAATGTCGTTCAACACCGCTACAGGTTAACCCATCCTCCCCATTTAACTCATTTAACCAGCCAGCCCTCACTTCGGCAGATAATACTTCTCGACGTATTCCCGGACCATGCGCGTGGTCGTGAACTGCGGCACCAGCGTCACCATCGCCCGCCGGATGCGCTGGATCCACTGCCGCGGAATGCCTTGCGCGTCGCGCTGGTAGAACAGGGGGATCACTTCCTTGGTCAGCACCTTGTACAGGTTGGCGCTGTCCACCTTGTCCTGTTGCTCGACCGAGTCGGCATGAGTATCTTCGCCAATGGCAAAGCCGTTCGTGCCGTCGTAACCCTCGCGCCACCACCCGTCCAGGATGCTCATGTTCAGACAGCCTTGGCAGCCGGCTTTCATGCCGCTGGTGCCGGAGGCCTCCAGCGGCCGGCGCGGCGTGTTGAGCCACACGTCGCAGCCCGACACCATCTGTCGGGCCACGTGCACGTCGTAGTTCTCGATAAACACCAGGTGCCCTTTCAGGTCGCTGTACTTGCTCAGGTGAATGATATACTGGATGTAGCGCTTGCCGTCGTCGTCACGCGGATGCGCCTTGCCGGCAAAGACGAATTGGATCGGCCGCTCCTTGTCGCGCGTGAGCTGCACGATGTTCTCCAACTGCTGGAAGATGAGCGGCGCCCGCTTGTAGGTCGCAAACCGTCGCGCGAAACCGATCGTCAGCGCGTCCGGGTTGAGCAATTGATCGAACGCGATGAAGTCTCCGAGTGCCCGGCGCTGGTCCTGGATCAGCAGCCGCCGCCGCGCAAACTCGATCAACTCCCGCCGCAGCTTGAAACGCATGGCCCAGATTTCCTCGTCGGTAATGAAGTCGTGGTCCGCCATGCGCTGCCAGAACTCCGGCGAGTTGACCTGGGTCGCCCAGTCCGGACCCGGCCGGCGAAAACCGGGCGGGGCTGCGTCCGCGGCGCTGGTTGTAAGCTTGCGCTGCCAGAACCGGCGCACCGTCCCTTTCATCCAGCCCAGCAGGTGCACGCCGTTGGTGATGTGCCCGATGGGCACTTGCTCCACCGTCCGGTCGGGATACAGGCAATGCCACATGTGGCGGCTGACCCGGCCGTGCAATTCGCTGACGGCGTTGGCCGCGCGCGACAGCTTTAGCGCCAGCACCGTCATGCAGAACGCCTCGTGCGCATTCTGCGGGTTCACCCGGCCCAGCTTCATCACCTCGTCGAACGGCGCCTTCAGCTGCGTCCGGAACCGGTGCATGGCGTAATCTATCAGGCTCGGGCTGAAGCGGTCGTGCCCCGCTTCCACCGGCGTATGCGTCGTGAAGAGGCATTCCGCCTTCGTCTCGCTCATGGCCTCCGTAAAACTCCGCCCTGCCGCCATCTTCTCCCGGACCAGTTCCAGTGTCAGGAACGCTGCGTGCCCTTCGTTCATGTGGAACACCGACGGCTTCACTCCCAACGCCCGCAGCAACCGCACGCCCCCGATGCCCAGCAGCATCTCCTGCATGATCCGCGTGGTACTGTCGCCACCATAAACCCGCTGCGTGAGGTCGCGGAAATGCTGCTCGTTCTCGGAGCGGTTCGCGTCCAGCAAATAGACTGTGGCTCGCCCCACGTTCGCCCGCCAGGCCTGGAAGGCGACCTCGTTCATGCCGATCTCTACCCGGCACACCAGCGGCTCGCCTTTGTCATTGAGCACTGGCTCGACCGGCAGGTTCTTCGGGTTCAAGTGCGTGTAGTATTCCGTCTGCCAGTTGTTCGCATCAATCGCCTGCTGAAAATAGCCTTCCCGATAAAACAGGCTGATCCCCACAAAGCCAATCCCCAGGTCGCTCGCCGACTTTGCGTGATCCCCGGCCAATATCCCCAGCCCGCCGGCCGCGATCGGCAGCGTCTCGTGAAAGCCGAACTCCGCCGAGAAGTACGCCACCGGGTTGGACCGTAGCGCCGGCGCATGCTCGTGCGCCCAGGTGTGCTGGTCGTTCATGTACCCCTCGAACAGCCGCAGCACCTCGCACACCCGCTCGCAGAAGTCCGGGTCCTGCAGGCGCACCCGCAGCTCGTAATCCGACACCTCGTGCAGGATGGCCACGGCGTTATGGTAGAGATTCTGCCAGCCGCGCGGCGACAATTCCTGAAAAACTTCCTGCGCTTCCTGGTTCCAGGTCCACCACAAATTCCGCGCCACCCGGTTCAGCGCCCCGGTTAATTCTCGCAACTGTTCACTCGCTAACGGCTTCTTGGTCATAGACTGTCGGTCAACTTCCTCTCAATACTTGCTTTTGCAAGTAGTCAGTCGCCTAGCCTAGTAATCGCAGCCGCACTCGGCAATTCAATTCCATCGCCGTTAGCAGTTGCCGCCCCGGCGGCTCCCGGCCTACGATTGCGGCTGATGCAAGCACGCCCTCCCCGCCGCCAGCACCCAGCCAGCCGACACCTGCCGGGCGTCCGGTTACTGCTCTCCGTCCTATCAGCACTCGCGGTCTCGGCTGGCCCGCATTTGCCGAGCGCCCAGTGCGCCGCGCCCGGCCTGGCAACCCTGCCGTCCTTGGACGAGGCGATGGCTTCGCCTACCGACCTTTGGGGTGAGCTGGCCATGCGCCAGACCAATGGCCCCAGCTACGAGTTCTTCGCCCCGTTCCTGCCCCCGCTCCGCTACGTCAACGCCGACTTCCGTTACTACCCCATCGTCCTCAGTGCCCCCAACGCAAGAGTCAAAGCGCGTCTTATCGCCAACGGCAGCGGCCTCAACCTCCGCGGCGGCGCCCGCGCCTGGAACAATAATGGCATCCCCGTCCGCTTCCGCGTCGGGCCTGACGAGTTCCTCTTCGGCAGCTTTCCCGACCGCGTGACCCAGCCGACACTCGCTGAGGGCTGGCTCCCCATCGTCGAAATCCGTTACCGTCATCCCTCCCCCATACAGCCCGGTGGCAACGTCCCGCTCGCCCAGCCCACGGCCCAGACTCCGCCGGAGATCTACCGCCTCGAAGCCTTCGCCGCCACCACGCCCCGCCTGGCGGACAGCGGCGTCGTATTTGTCAAGTTCGACCTTGCCCAGGGCACCAACGGCTGCGTCGCCGTCGAGGTAGATGCTGGGCGCCCACTCAAGCTCCAAGACGGCCGCTTGCTCGACGATCAGGACCACCTCTTGGCGCTCTTCGATTCTGCCTGGAAATGGGACCGCCAGCGCGCCGTCGCCCGCCTCGAGCCCGGCACCGTGGCCGTCCTTGCCATCCCCACGCAGCCGCTGGACGCCTCCTTGCCGCTGGTGTTCAATCCGGCCGCCTACGCCCAAAACCGCCAAGCCTGTGCCGAGACCTGGCGCGAGCTCCTCGCCCAGAGCATGGATGTCCAGACCCCCGAGCCGGTCGTCAACAACGCCTGGCGCCACCTCCTGTGCCAGAACTTCGAGCTCATCAACGGCGACTCCATCCGCTACAGCGCCGGCAACCAATACGACAAGCTCTACGAATCCGAAGGCAGCGATGCCGCCCTTGCCCTGCTTGCCTGGGGATACGAGGCGGAAATGCGCCGGCTGATGGTTCCCCTCTTTGACTTCACCCGCAAGAACCTCGAATGCCACCAGGCCAGCTTCAAGCTTAACAACCTTTGCCGCTACTACTGGCAAACCCGCGACCCCGGCGTCGTCGCCGACCTGCGCCCCCGCTGGGAGAAAGAAGCCGCCCGCCTCGCCGACTCCCGCACCAACGAATTCGGCCTCTGCCCCAAAGGCCAATACTGCGGCGACATCAGCACCCTCGTCTATAGCCTCACCGTCAACGCCAAAGGCTGGCGCGCACTGCACGACCTCAGCGCCGTCCTCGCCGAAACCGGCAACGCGGCCGAAGCCAAACGCTACGGCGACAACGCCGCCGAATTCAAGAAAGCCGTGCTCACCGCCATAGACAAGAGCCTGCGCCGCCAGACCACGCCGCCGTTCATACCTGTAGCCCTGTACGCCGACGAGCCCGTCCACGATCCCATCACCGCCAGCCGCATCGGCGACTACTGGAACATCGTCATCGGCTACGTCATCGGCAGCGGCATCTTCCCCTCGGGCAGCGAGCAGGAGACTTGGATTCCCCGCTACCAGGAACAGCACGGCGGCCTGTGCATGGGCCTGCTCCGCACCGGCGGCGGCTACACTTTCTGGACCAGCTCCGCCCGCGTCAACCCCCTCTACGGCACCCGTTACGCCCTCGACACGCTCCGTCGCGACGACCCCGAGCGCGCGCTGGTCAGCTTCTACGGCATGTTGGCCCAGGGCTTCACTGCCAATACCTTCGTCTCCGGCGAAGGACTTTCGCTCTCACCCGCCGACTCGGGTGGACGCTTCCTCTACTGCCCGCCTAACAGCGCCGCCAACGCCCACTTCCTCTCTATGCTGCGCAACCTCCTGGTCCAGGACTGGGATCTCGATGACGACGGCCAGCCCGAAACTCTCCGTCTCCTCTTCGCCACCCCCAAACGCTGGCTGGAAGACGGCAAGACCATCACCGTTGAGCGCGCTCCCACCGCCTTCGGCCCCGTCTCCGTCTGCGTAAAATCCAAACTTGCCCAGGGCGAACTCATTGCCGACGTTGATCTCCCCACTCACAATAGTCCCCAGCAAACCCTCCTCCGCCTCCGCGTTCCCGACGGCTGGCGCCTGACTGGTGCCAAAGTGGCGGACCAGACCCTCCAAGTGGACGACCGCGGCACCGCAAACATCTCCGCCTTCAAAGGAAAAGTCAGTCTCCGCTTCCAGGCCAGACCTGTTTCGGGAAGCTAAGCCTTCCGCACATCCGACGCTCGTGAAGGTCTCTTGTGCAAGGGGGTGATCTAAATCCCGCTTGTTGGCAGCGCCGCATTGGGGCTTAATCGGCGGCGATGGGCAAGGCAACGGATATTCGCACGGCCGGGGCAGCGCTTTACTTCCTGCCAGTGCGAACGCGGGTGGCGCTGAAATTCGGCGCGGAAACGCTGACGGAGGTGACGTGTGCCCGGGCGCGGGTGACGGTGGCCGATGACCAGGGGCGAACGGCGGAAGGATGGGGGGAGACACCGCTCAGCGTGCAGTGGGTCTGGCCGAGCGGGCTGCCGTACGAGGAGCGGCACAGCGCATTGAAGGCTTTCTGCGTCGAGTTGACGGAGCTGTGGGCGAACATTCAGATGCGGGGTCATCCAATGGAACTGGGCCATGGTTTTCTGGAGACAGTGTTGCCGGGTTGGTGGGAGGGCTTTAATCAGCGGCATCGGCGCGGTAGGGAGCCCATGCCTTGGCTGGCGGCGCTGGTGTGCTGTTCGCCATTCGACCTAGCGGTGCATGATGCTTACGGGCAATTGCATGGGTGCCCGGTCTATGAAACTTACCACGCCGGTTTCATGAACCGCGATCTGGGTTCTTACCTGCAGCCGACGCCGAACTCGGAGGTATCCTTTGTCGGCAAGTATCCCGCCGACTTCCTGGCAGCGCGGCGCGCCGAGAGCCTGGTGGCGTGGCACCTGGTTGGCGGACTGGATTGGTTGGAGGAGGACGAGCGGAGAGACGGTGAGCCCAAGGATGGTTATCCAGTGCTCCTGGCGGATTGGATCAGGCGCGACGGGCTCAAGTGCCTCAAAATCAAGCTGCGGGGCAATGACGCGGAGTGGGACTACCAGCGTTTGGTCCGGGTGGGCGCGATGGGTCTGCGTTACGGCGTAAACTGGTTATCGGCGGATTTCAACTGCACCGTGACCGAGCCGGGGTATGTCAATGCCATCCTGGACCAACTGCGGGATGAGCACCCGCGGATTCACGGCTCCATTCTCTACGTGGAGCAGCCGTTCCCTTATGATTTGCAGCGGCATCGGCTGGACGTGCGGAGCGTGTCGGGGCGCAAGCCGTTGTTCCTGGATGAGAGCGCGCACGACTGGCGGCTGGTGCGGTTGGGGCGGGAGCTGGGCTGGTCGGGGGTGGCGCTTAAGACATGCAAGACGCAAACGGGGGCGTTGCTGAGCGCCTGCTGGGCCCGGGCGCATGGGATGAGCCTCATGGTGCAGGATCTGACCAACCCGATGCTGGCCCAAATCCCACACCTGCTGCTGGCCGCACACGCGGGGACAATCATGGGGGTCGAGACTAACGCAATGCAGTTCTATCCTGACGCCTCGCGTCCGGAGGCGGCCGTGCATTCGGGCCTTTATCAGCGGCGGCAGGGGCAGGTTGAACTGTCGAGCGTGCAGGGGCCGGGGTTTGGCTATCGTTTACGAGAAATCCAGCGGGCCTTACCGGAGCCGGCGGTGGAGTTGGCTGGCTGAAAAGCCCTGGTTTTCAGGCAAAACCAGCGGGAAATGGGGATTGAACCCGTATGGGAACTGCTTCTCGGGGCACCAAGAGAACGGCCGGCTAATGGCACCAATGTTGCTGCCTCAGAAAGGAGATTGGGCAGGAATACTATGCCATGAACCGACCGCTACGCATCTTGCATCTGGAAGATGATCCGGATTACTGCGATCTGGTGTATTCCATGCTGACGAAGGAAGGCCTCGACGTTGAAATGGTGCTGGTAGACAACCGCGCGGCCTTTGAGGAGGCGTTGGCGCCGGAGAAGTTCGATCTCATCCTCGCGGATTACCTGCTGCCAGCCTACAACGGTCTGGAGGCCTTGCGAGTGGCGCGCGAGAGGAGCCCGGCGACGCCGTTCTTGCTGGTTTCCGGGACGATTGGCGAGCAGGCAGCCATCGAGAGCCTCAGGGCCGGAGCGACCGATTACGTCCTCAAGCATTGGCCGGAACGGTTGGTGCCCGCCGTGCGCCGCGCGGTCGAGGAAGCCGAGGAGCGGAAGCAGCGGCGGCAATTCGAAACCGAGTTGGTTCGGCGGGAGCGATATTATCGCACGCTGACGGAGAACGCTCTGGACGTGCTCAGCATCCTGGACCGGGAAGGCGCGTTCCTGCACAACAGCCCCTCGCTCGAACGCGTGCTGGGGTATAAGCCCGAGGAACTGGCGGGGCAAAACGCTTTCTCATTCATCCATCCTGACGACCTGCCGCGCGTCTTGCAGGCGTTCAATCACAGCCTCAAAAATTCCAAGCACCCGATCACGGCGGAATACCGCTTCCGGCACCGTGACGGTTCCTGGCGTTACTTGGAGGCCGCTGGCCAAAACTGGCTGGACGATCCGGCCATTGCCGGGGTGGTGGTCAACTCGCGGGATGTCACGGGTCGCAAGGAAGCGGAAGAGGCGTTGCGGGAGAGCGAGCAGCAGTATCGGTTGGTCTTCCACGGCAGCCCCATTCCGATATACGTGTTCGACGATGAAACGTTGGCCTTCCTGGAGGTCAACGACGCCATGGTCGAGCACTACGGGTATTCGCGCGAGGAGTTCCTGGCGATGACCCTGAAGGACATCCGGCCCCCGGGAGAAGTGCCGGCCCTCATCGAGTACCTCCATCATTTGCTGGGAGCCGCGCGGCCAGCCCTGCCCGGTTTGGCGGGCGTGTGGCGGCATCAGAAGAAAGACGGGTCCCTGATGGACGTCGAGATCCGGTGGACCCCGGTATCTTTCAAAGGCCGGGCAGCCTCGCTGGCCATGGTTAATGACATCACGGAGCGAAAACGCATTGAGCACCGGGATGCGGCGCTTTCCAAGTTGGGCCGAAACCTGAGCTCGGCGACATCGCCCGCCGAAGCGGCGGGCATCATTCGGGCGGCAGCGGATGAGTTGTTTAAGTGGGACGCGTTTACCCTGGATCTGTATTCCGCCGAAGAGGACAAGATCTATCCCATTCTAAACATGGACACGGATCGAAGCGGCCAACGGCTCTTTGTCCCGCCCCTAAACCAGCCGAAGGAGCCCAGCGGGATGGCGCAGCGGATCATCGTGGGAGGCGCGCAGCTGATCCTGCGGGAAGAGCCAATCGCCATGCCCGCGGATGTCTTGCCGATCGGCGACACCTCGCGGCCCTCGGCTTCGTTGATGCTGACGCCCATTCGGAACCGCACCAAAGTCATCGGTATTCTGTCCATCCAGAGCTATGCCCTCAAGGCATATAGCCAGGCGGATCTCAATACGCTGCAGACGCTGGCCGACCACTGCGGCGGGGCGCTGGAGCGAATTCGGGCAGAGCAGGCATTGCGGGAGAGCGAGCAGCGCTTCCGCCAATTGTTCGAAAGTTCGCCCGACGCCGTGTTTGTGGAAAGCCAGGACGGGATCGTGCTGGACGTCAACCCAGCGGCCTGTCAACTGCACGGCGTCGCGCGGGAAGACTTGATCGGCACAAATGTCTCCAGCCTGGTCCCGCCTGAGAAGCGCGAGGAGGTGGCGCGAGATTTTAAGGCCCTCGTGGAAGGCCGGCTGGCGCAGATCGAGGGCTCTAGTTACACGCATGATGGCCGGATTGTGTCGGTGGAAATTCGAGCCAGCCGCGTCAATTACGCCGACCGGCCGGCGGTACTGTTGCACGTGCGCGACATCACCGACCGGAAGCAGGCGGAGGCGGCGTTGCGGAGTTCGGAGATGCTGTTCCACTCGGTATGGGAGAATTCGGTGGATGGCATGCGGCTGACGGACGAGCAAGGGAACATTGTCGCCGTCAATGAGGCCTTCTGCAAGCTGGTCGGCCTGCGCCGGGAAGAGCTGGAGGGCAAACCATTCACGGCTATTGAAGCCGATTCCGAGCCGTCCGGAAGCCGGCTGCAGGAGTATTGCCAGCGATTCCGCAATCGGACTGTCGAGACGCCGGGAGAGCACCAGTTGACCCTGCGCAACGGCAATGTGGTGATCCTGGAGGAAACCTGCTCGTTTGTGGAGTTGCGCGGCCAGCCGCCGCTGCTGCTGGGAATGTTCCGGGACGTGATGGCGCAGAAGCGGCTGGAGGAACAGTTACGGCAATCGCAAAAGATGGAAGCCATCGGCCAGCTCGCTGGCGGAGTAGCCCATGATTTCAACAACATCCTAACGGTCATCCACGGTCATGCCTCGCTGCTGTTGGCCGGCAACAGCCTCACCGGCATCGGGGCGAAGTCCGCGCAACAGATTGGCCAGGCTGCGGAGCGAGCCGCCGGCCTTACGCGGCAATTGCTGGCCTTCAGCCGTCGACAGGTGATGCAACCGCGGCAGTTGGACGTGAATGAAGTGGTGGGGAACATGACTAAGATGCTGGGACGCATCCTCGGAGAGGATATTGCCCTGCAACTGAACTATTCTCCGCAGCCAGTGCTGGTCAATGCCGACGCCGGCATGATGGAACAAGTGCTGCTGAATCTGGCGGTCAACTCCCGCGACGCAATGCCCGGGGGTGGCTTGCTGACGATTAAAGTTTCAGCGCTTGACGTTGACGCGCAGCGCCTGCTGGAACACCCCGAAGTGCATGCCGGCCGGTTCGTGTGCCTGAGCGTCATTGACACTGGCTGCGGTATCCCCCAAGAGAATCTGCGGCGCATCTTTGAGCCATTCTTCACCACCAAGGAAGTTGGGAAGGGAACGGGGCTGGGGTTGGCGACGGTTTACGGCATCGTTAAACAGCACCGGGGTTGGATTGAGGTCGAGAGCGAACGCGGCAAAGGGACGACCTTCCGGGTCTTCCTGCCGCGCAGCGTTGAACCGGTGGAAGCCGCGGCACAGCATTCCGCCGAGCCAGTGATTCGCGGGGGCACGGAAACCATCCTCGTGGTCGAGGACGAAGGGCCGGTGCGCGAACTGGTTTGTGATCTGCTTAGCCGGCATGGCTACCAAGTGCTGCACGCCGAATCCGGGGTGAAAGCCCTGCAGATCTGGCGGGACAGCAAGGACCGGATTGATCTGGTGCTGACCGATCTGGTAATGCCAGACCGTATGAACGGGCGCGAACTGGTGGAAAGGCTCTGGGCTGAGCGTCCGCGGCTCAAAGTAATCTTCACCAGCGGTTACAGCGCGGACGTGGTCGGCAAGGATCTTGTCCTGCACCGCGGGCTGAATTACCTCCAGAAGCCGTATCATCCCCAGAAGCTTGCTTTGGCTGTGCGCGATTGCCTGGACGCGGTGAACTGAGCGGTTCCGCAGCCAAAGTCGTGCCAAGTTCTTGCTTGTGCTGGAGGCGTGGCTCAATAGAATCAGGCCATGCCTCAAGGCCTACATTTGTCACAGCGTTTGACGCAGTCGCTGGTCCTGGCACCGCAACTGCAGCAGTCGCTCGCCCTCTTGCAGGCGCCCACGCTGGAGCTTAAAGCGCTAGTGGAACAGGAATTGCAGCAGAATCCGGTCCTCGAAGAAGCAGCCGCGACGGAAACGGAATTGCAGGAGAAGGAAGACCGCGAAGCGGAAACGCCAGCCGAAACGCCCGACCCGAGCGAACCGCCGGCAGATTTGGAATTTGACCCCACCGCTGAGAAGAGCGCCGCCGAACCGGTAGACGACTTTGAGGCGGAATTTGAGCGGCTGGTCCAGCTTGACCAGGAGTGGCGCGATCACTTTGCCCAGACCAACCTGCCGATGCGAGCCTCCGCCGAGGACGAGGAAAAGCGTCAATTCATGTTCGATTCCCTGGTGGCAGGAACCTCGTTGCAGGAAATGCTGCTCGAACAAGTGCGCGAATCAGCCGTGCCGCCGGACCAGTGGCCGATCGCTGAGATGCTGATCGGCAACATTGATGAGTATGGCTATCTGAAGGCCAGCGTGGAGGAGTTGGTAGTGTCCACCGGCCTGGCGGCGGACCAGATTGCCGGGGTGCTCAGAGTAATTCAAACCTTCGACCCGCCGGGGGTTGGCGCACGGGATTTGCGGGAATGCCTGCTGCTCCAGTTGGAGCGCCTGGGCCAGCAAAAGACGCTGGAATACCGCATTGTCAACGAATTCATGGAGGCCCTTGGCAAACGGCGCATCCCGGAGATCGCCCGTGGCACCGAGCAGTCGGTGGACGAGGTGCAGGCGGCCCTCGAGCGCATCGCCCGGCTGGAGCCTCGGCCCGGGCGCGCCTATTTGCCGGATAACGACCAGTATATCCTACCGGAGGTGTTCGTGCGCAAGTCGGGCGATGATTACGTGGTCACGACCAACAACGAGCATATCCCGCACTTGCGCATCAGCAACACCTACAAGGATCTGATGGCCCAGGGCGGCAACTCAGCCGAAGTGCGGAATTACATCCGCGAGAAGATCCGCGCCGGCAAGTTCCTGATCAAGAGCCTGCATCAACGGCAGCAGACCATCCTGAACATCGCCAATGAAATTGTGCGCCGCCAGCGCGAGTTTATGGACAAAGGCGTCGCCGCCCTCAAGCCGCTCACGATGGTGCAGGTGGCGGAAGTGGTCGGGGTGCATGAAACCACCGTCAGCCGCGCGGTCTCCGGCAAGTACATGCAGACGCCGCAGGGGATCTTCGAGATGAAGTACTTCTTCACCGCCGGTATTCAGACTGCCAGCGGCGATGGCATGTCCAACACGAGCGTGAAAGACATGATTGCGGACATCTTCAAAGCGGAAGATACCGCCAAGCCGCTCTCGGATCAGGAGGTGGTCCGGATGCTCAAGGAGAAGGGCATCGTGATCGCCCGCCGCACCGTGGCCAAGTACCGCACCGAGCTGAATATCCTGCCCTCCAACCTGCGGAAGGTTTACTGAGCGCGTGGCCGCAAGCCACGGATGCACAAGCCGCGGGTATCCCCAACCCATGATCTCTTATGATTACCGTTCGTTCGTTTCTGGTCCTCGGGCTGTCACTGGTCCTCGGTCTAACTATCTTTGGCGTTCAAATCGGTCGTGCCGTGAGAGCGGGACGCGAGTTTGACCGCTATCTTACGGTCAAAGGCTTATCGGAGCGCGAGGTCAAGGCCACGCTCGTGATCTGGCCAATCCGATTCTCTGTCGCCGCTGAGGACTTGACGACCTTGAAAGCCGCGATGGAGACCAACCGCGCGCTGGTTCTCTCTTTCTTGCAGGAGCGGGGCGTGGACGCCAAGGAGATCACGCAGGGCCTGCCCGTGGTCAATGACCGGGAGGATGAAAGGATCCAAGCCAATCGGCCTTCCCTGGCAAGATACCGGGGCGTGGTTACGCTGGTCGTCAGAAGCGCGAACGTGGACGTAGTCAAAAAGGCGATTCAGGGTGCGGATGCGCTGCTGGAAAAGGGCGTGACACTGGTTGGCACTGAATTGGGAGACCGGATCGAATTCAGCTTCAGCGCGGTGAATGACATTAAGCCCGACATGATCAAAGAAGCCACGGCCAATGCCCGCGCGGCGGCTGAGAAGTTCGCCCAGGACTCAAAGAGCAAAGTCGGACGCATTCGCAAGGCGACCCAGGGCGCATTGGAGATCGAGGACCGGGACGCGGCTTCTCCCGAGCGCAAGGTCCTCCGCGTGGTTACTACGGTTGACTTCTTCCTGGAGTAAGCCCGCCAAGCCCCAGCCCCGCGACGAATTGCTCACGAGTGAGTCGCGGTGGGGCAGGGTGCGCCTGGCCTGGCGCGGTGGTCTCTCCGCGACCTTGCCCCGGTGAGCAGGCGGAGCTACTGTGGTTCCGTGGAGCACCACGCGGAACAGATTCAATGCACGCGCACTAACCGCAGGGGCCGGCAGCCTCCCGGGTTCACGCTCATTGAACTGCTGGTGGTGATTGCGATCATCGCGATCCTGGCGGCTCTGTTGCTTCCGGCGCTCGCCAAGAGCAAACTCAAGGCCCAGGCCATCCAGTGCATGAACAACCACCGCCAGTTGGCCCTCGCTTGGAGCATGTACTCGGACGACAACGGGGACCGGTTGCTCTACGCGAGCGAAGACCCCTACAATCCAGCATCCAACGCAGGTGCGTGGGTGACCGGCACGCTCGATTTCAACCCCGGCAACCGCTCGAACTGGGATCCGGATCAAGACATCACCAAGAGCCCCATGTGGCCCTATTGCAGCCGGAACTTAAGCATCTGGAAATGTCCCGCCGACCGGTCCTTTGTCGAGGTGAATGGTGAGCGCAAGCCCCGTGTGCGCTCCATGTCCATGAACGTCTTTCTGGGCGGTTGGGGCGGCACCGATGGCTACTGGGGCCCGGTATTCAGCGACTACATCATCTACTTGAAGCAGGGGGAGTTGCAGGTGCCGGGTCCGACCAAAACCTTTGTCTTTCTCGATATGCGCGAGGATAGCATTGATATGGGCAATTTCGGCACCCGCATGGCCGGTTGGCCCGGCGAGACTGCCAAGTACGGCTTTTATGATCTGCCGGGCTTCTACCATCATTTTGCGGGTGGCTTCTCCTTTGCCGACGGGCATTCGGAGCTGCATCGCTGGCGCGATAGCCGCACCACGCCGCCGCTCGTGGAGGGGGGCCTAATGCCGGACGTCTTTGCCTCGCCCGATAACTCCGATGTCGCCTGGCTGCAGGACCACGCGACGCGGCCAAAAAGGTAGGGACCGGGCCGGCTCAGCCGGCCAATTAAAGCATTGCCCCCCTTTTTCCCTGTCCGTAACGTAAGCTGTGCCTGTTCGCCTGACCATCCTGGGCAGCGGTTCCGCCGGCAATTGTGCCTATGTGGAGACCGACGAAGCCCGCGTGCTGATTGACGCGGGTTTCAGCCTGCGCCAGATTCGCCAGCGCCTCGCCAGCATCGGCCGGGCGCCGGAGAACCTGACCGGGATTCTCATCACGCACGAGCACTCCGACCATGTGCAAAGCCTGCCGGGGCTGAGCGAGAAGCTCCACATCCCCGTCTATTGCAACCGCCCCACCCAGGAGGCGGTCGAGTATAATCTCCAGACGCGGCTGGCCTGCCACCTGTTTGCCACCGGCGCCAGCTTCGAGGTGGGAGACATTGTGGTCGAGACGTTCAGCGTCCCGCACGACGCCCAGGACCCTGTGGGCTTCCTGCTCCGCACCAGCGCCGGCAATATCGGGTTCCTGACCGACCTCGGCCATGCCACCCGGCTGGTGCTCGAACGGGTCCGCCCGGCCCATGCACTCGTGCTGGAGGCGAACCACGACGTCAAGATGCTGCAGGATTGTCCGCACCGCCCCTGGAGCCTGAAACAGCGCATTCTAGGCCGGCATGGCCATCTCTCCAACGACGCCGCGGCTGACGCCGCCGAGCAGATCATGTCCGCCGACCTGCGCCATTTGTACCTGGGCCACTTGAGCCGCCAGTGCAATCACCCCGAGCTGGCGCACCGCGTCGTCCAGGAGCGCCTCCAGAAGATCGGCGCCAACCACGTGCGCCTCGAACTCACTGCTCAGGCCCATCCCTGCCAGACGCTGAGTTTATGACAGCCTACTGGGAGCGCCGGCATCCCTGCCGGCATCTGGCAACCGGATCACCATGCCGGCAGGGATGCCGGCGC
>CAZDOO010000066.1:0-33018 GCA_964507045.1 uncultured Verrucomicrobiota bacterium
AGGCGACGCAGGCCTGCGCGGTGACCTTCATCTCCGCCATGAACTCCTTACCCATTGAAACTTCGGCCGGCATCGTCTTGCTCATCTGGATCAGGCCCGGCGTCGGATCGCTGCAACTGGTCCGGGGCGCCGGGGCCGGGGCGGGGGCAGGAGCCGGCTGAGTCGCCGGAGCCGCGGCGACTGCGGGCGCGGGCTTGTACTTTGCCCGCTGTTGTTGTTGAGCACACCCAACCACCAGAAGGCCGGCGAGGGCAGTGCTTGCGATCATCATGTATTTGATGGAGCTCATATTCATAGGGATTGGAGTTGAGTTGATATTAACCTTACCTGTTCGCCTTCAAATTTGGCATTCCACAGGCAATTGTCAAGCATGTTACGCGACAGCGTATGCTCGGCCCAAGTGGCCAAATACCGCATTCCTTTGCTCTGCAACCGGGCCATTGCCCCCCGGAATAGTCGTAAACCATAACGGCAGAGCATCTTTTCCGTCCTTCATTTGTCCCGTGGGTATGGTCGTGCGTGCCCGCCGGACAGGCGGCGCAGGGGGGCGGGCATGTAAATCGCATAAAAGTGCTTGTGGTTGTTGCAGGCGGCCCCCTGTTACCGGGACGTTTCCAGCGTATGGGAGCGGCCTTTTGGGCCCATTCCCGGGTCAAATCCTGCGGCAGAACACCGTTGAAGCCGGATTGGGGGGCAAATTAGTGCTTGCCTCCCGGGTGATAAGGCGTAAAAGGATGGCCGGAGACAGGTCAAATGGGTTGATTAAGCGGTCGTCCGGTTTGGATAATATGAGAAGAAACGGTGAGTTTGTAACAAGCTGCTGGCTATGGATTGTAGGACCAAAGCGGCGGGTCAACGGTTGAGTTGACCGCGCGGCAAAACCCGTTGTTTGTTTATGGTTTACCACGATAAGGCCCCCACCTTGGAGCAAAGCCGGACCGCTCAACCGGAGCCCTGCCCATTGCCACGGCCGGCGGCCGCCCGGGAGATTAACAACCGGCCGGCGCGCCGGAGAATCCCCACCGCCCCGCAACCCTGCGCCCTCCTGGATAAGGCCCGGGATTTCGTCACGGCGGCCAGACTGCGGGAAAGCGGGTTATATCCCTATTTTCGCACCATTTCCTCGGCCCAGGACACCGAGGTTATGATCGAGGGCCAGAAGGTCCTGATGCTGGGGTCCAACAGCTACCTGGGCCTGACCAACCATCCCAAGATCAAAGAGGCGGCCAAGGCGGCGGTCGAGAAATACGGCACCGGGTGCGCGGGCTCGCGTTTCCTGAACGGCACGCTGGACATCCACTTGGAGTTGGAAACCGCGCTGGCGCAGTTGGTTAACAAGGAGGCCGTGCTCCTTTACAGCACCGGTTTCCAGGTCAACCTCGGCGTCATCAGCGCGCTGGTGGGCAAAGGGGAGTATGTGCTGGGCGACAAGAGCAACCACGCCAGCATTGTCGAGGGGTGCCTGCTGTCGCAGGGCAAGTTCCTGCGCTTTGCGCACCGGGACATGGCCGCCCTGGAGAGCCGGATCCAGAAGCTGGAGCCCGAAGCCGCGAAGCTGATCGTTGTGGACGGCGTGTTCAGCATGGAAGGCGACATTATCCAGTTGCCGGAGTTGTGCCGGATTGCGGCCGAGCACGGGGCTGCCGTCATGGTGGATGATGCCCACGCCATCGGGGTTTTGGGCAAGAACGGCGCCGGCACGGCCAGCCATTTTGGGCTGACCGACCAGGTCCACCTGATCATGGGCACGTTCAGCAAGTCGCTGGCGAGCCTGGGCGGGTTCATTGGCTCGGACGCGGCGACGATAGACTACCTGAAGCACCACTCGCGGCCGCTGATTTTCAGCGCGAGCATGAGCCCGGCCAATGCCGCCGCCGTGCTGGCGGCGCTCAAGATTATGGTGTCGGAGCCGGAACGCGTGGCCCAGCTCTGGCGCAACACTCACCGCATGAAGGACGGCCTGCACCGCCTGGGCTTCAACCTGGGCGACTCGGCGACGCCCATTCTGCCGGTCTATAGCCGCAATCTCGTGCTGGCCTTCAAGATGTGCAAGCGGCTGCACGAGGAAGGCGTGTTTGTCAACCCGGTCGTCTCTCCCGCGGTGGCGCCCGGACAGGAGCTGATCCGTATCAGCCTCATGGCGACGCACACGGACCAGCAGGTTGACTTTGCCCTCGACAAGCTTGGCAAGGTGGGCAAAGAACTCGGCCTGATTTGATTGAAGATCCTGCTCACAGGAGCAAGCGGCTTCGTCGGCAGTCATATCCTCGATAGCCTCCGCGGGCGGGGTCTGCCCACCGTCCTGCTGCTTCGGCCCACCAGCCAGAAGCGATTTATCTCCCGCCATTTGGGTGAGGTTGAGGTGCGCCCGGGCTCGATTGACGACCCGGCGAGCCTCCGGCAGGCGATGGCGGGCATCACGCACGTTATCCATTGCGCGGGCGCCACCAAAGCCGCCCGGGTGGCCGGGTTTTACGAGGTTAACCAGGCAGGGACGCGCAACGTCGTCGCGGCCATCAACGAGCAATCGGGCCCGGTGCGGCGGCTGGTGCACATTTCGAGCCTGGCCGCCGCGGGACCGGCTCGGCCGGAGCAGCCCGCGCGCGAGGAGGATGTCCCCCGGCCGGTTTCCGAATACGGCAAAAGCAAGCTGGCGGGCGAGCTGGAGGTCCGGAACCACTGCCGCGTCGAGCAGGTCATCCTGCGGCCTCCGGCGGTCTATGGCCCGCGCGACGAGGAATTCCTGCGCCTGTTCCGGGCCGTGAAGCGCCACGTGTGGCCGCGGGCGAGCAGCGCGCAGGCGCTGAGCCTGGTGTTTGTGAAGGACCTGGCAGAAGCGGTGGTGGCTTGCTTGAACCATCCGGCGGCGGCGGGCAAGACGTATTTTGTCGCCGCCCGGGAAGTTGTGACGGCGCGGAGCTTAACCGCGGAGATTGCCGCCCAGATGAACCATTGGACGGTGCCTTTGCCGCTGCCGGCGGCGCTGCTGTGGCCGATTTGCCTGGCGGCGGAGGCGTGGTCGGGCCTGACGGGCAAGCCCAGCGTCCTGAGCCGGCAGAAATTCGCGGAGCTGCGCGCGCCGGGCTGGGTGTGCGATCCCGCCCGGCTGGAGCGCGACACCGGCTGCGTCTGCGCCACCACACTCCGGCCGGGCATCGCGGATACCCTGCGCTGGTACCGGGAGCAGGGCTGGCTGTGAAGAACTACACTTTTGTTGATTACGCGACGCAAGCCTACATGGCGCTGGTGGGGGTCCTGATACTGCTCTTTCACAACAGCACGGTGTCCGGCTGGCCGTGGCGGCTGGCCGCGCATGCGGCCGGGTTGGTGGTGATCCACTGCCTCGTTCAGGCGCACGCGCGCTGCCAGCGCCGGTGGTGGCTGGAATTCCTGCGCCACTTCTATCCCGTGCTCCTCTATACCGCCTTCTTCATCGAGACGGGCTCGCTGAACCGCATGTTCTTCAATGATTACCTCGACCCCATGGTGGCGCGGTGGGAGCAGCAGGTTTTCGGCTGCCAGCCCAGCGTACTGTTCATGGAGAAGCTGCCCTGGCTGGCGGTCAGCGAGGTCTTTTACGCCAGCTATTTCTCGTATTACGTCATGATCAGCGGGGTGGGCATCGCCCTGTTTCTGCGCAGCCGCCGGCAGTTCTTTCATTACGTGTCGGTGGTGTCGTTCCTGTTTTACGTCTGCTACCTGATCTACATCCTCCTGCCGGTGATCGGGTCCCGGGCGTTCTTCCGCCAGGTGGATGGCTACGCGCTGCCGGCCGAAACGCAGCAACTGGCCGTGACCGATGCGTATCCCGCGTCCGTGCAGGCGGGCGTGTTCTTCAAGACCATGAAGTGGATTTACCGGGAGTTTGAGGCGCCGGGCGCGGCCTTGCCCAGCAGCCACGTGGCGGTGGCGCTGTGCACGGTGTTCTTCTCGTTTCAATACCTGCGGCGCATCCGCTACCTGCACCTCGCGGTCGCGGTGCTGCTCTGCCTGTCCACGGTGTATTGCCGCTACCACTACGTGGTGGATGTGCTGGCTGGGCTCGTGACGGCGGCGCTGGTGATTCCCCTCGGCAACTGGCTCTACTTCCGGTTCGGCCCAGGCGACCCGGACAGCAACGGGGCTGGGTAGCCTCGTCCGTGCGGCATGAAATGCGAGCCCGCCCGGCGCGGCGGCGGGGGCTTCTGCTGGTTGGCGAATCTGCTTTGAACTGGCCGGGCGCCTGCATACCCTGCGCTCGCGGTATGCCGGCAAAGCTGAAGCTCGAGCACCCAGTCGTCGTTGGCCTCTGCCTGGCACTGGCAGTGGCGGCCGTGTACTGGCCGGTCGCGGGGTTCGAGTTCACCAACTACGACGACACCTTCTACGTGACCGGCAACCCGCAGGTGCTGAAAGGGCTGACCTGGGAGGACGCGCGCTGGGCCTTCACCCACGGCTACTCGGGCAACTGGCATCCGCTGACCTGGATGTCGCACATGCTGGATTGCCAGCTCTACGGGCTGAACCCGGCCGGCCACCACCTGACCAGCGTGTGGCTGCACGCGGCCAACAGCGTGCTGGTCTTCCTGCTGCTGCGCCGTCTGACCGGCGCCGCCTGGCGCAGCGCCCTGGTGGCGGCGCTCTTTGCCCTGCATCCGCTGCATGTGGAATCGGTCGCCTGGGTAGCCGAGCGCAAGGATGTGCTGAGCGGGCTGTTCTTCCTGCTGACGCTCTGGGCCTATGTGCGCTACGTGCAAAGCGCGGAGTGCAGGGGGCGGAGTGCGGAATCCGGGAGCGCGCAGCCCGCAACCCGCAGCCCGGACCACGCATCACGTTTCTACCTCCTGGCGCTGGTCTTCTTCGCCCTCGGCCTGATGAGCAAACCGATGCTGGTCACCGTGCCGTTCGTGCTGCTGCTGCTGGACTACTGGCCCTTGGGACGAATGCAGAATCCAGAAGGCAGCATGCAGAAGGGGGAGGCGGATCGCGCGCCACACACCACGCACCACGCGCCACGCACCACGCACCCCGCTCGCTGCTTCCTCCTGCTCGAAAAGCTTCCCTTCTTTGCCCTGGCTGCCGCCTCCTGCGTGGTGACGTTCCTGGTGCAGCGGGCCTGGGGCGCGGTGGTGCCGCTGGAACACGCGCCGTTCGGATTGCGCCTGTTGAATGTGCCGGTCAGCTACGTTCGTTACCTCGGCAAGCTGGTCTGGCCGGCGGACCTGGCGGTGATCTATCCCTACGTCCGGGAATGGTCTATGGCGGTGGTCCTGGGAGCCGTGTTGGCGCTCGCCGGCGTCACGCTGCTGGTTCTGTGGCAGTGCCGGCGCCGACCCTGGCTCCTGGCGGGCTGGGCCGCGTTTCTGGGCATGCTCGTCCCCGTCATCGGCCTGGTCCAGGTCGGGAATCAATCCATCGCCGACCGCTACACGTACCTGCCGAGTATCGGCTTCTTTGTCCTGGCCGTCTGGGGCGCGGCGGAGATAGCCGGTGCCAGCCGGCGGCGGCGGATCGTCGGGGGCGCAATTGCCGTCGCGCTGCTGGCCGCCTGCGCCCTGGCGGCGCGCGCCCAGGTGCTATGCTGGCGGAACACCGAGACCCTGTTCCAGCACGCGCTGGGCGCCACGAGCGGCAATGTCATCGCTTACAACAGCCTGGGCTTCTACTATGCGGCCCATGACCAGGCCGGGAAAGCCGAGCGGGCCTTCCGGTCGGCGCTGACCATTCAGCCCGCGTGCCAGTATTCCTGGCAGGGTTTGGGGGCGACGCTCATCGAGCAGGGGAAGTATGCGGAAGCCGTCGCGGCTTGCCGGTCGGCGTTGGAGGCGGATCCCGGCATGGCCGCGGCCCACAGCACGCTGGGGCTTGCCCTGATGAAGCTGGGCCGGACCAATGACGCCATCGCGCACTACGCTGAGGCGCTCCGCCTCCAGCCCGATCTGGCCGATGCCCATTACAACCTGGCCAACGCCCAGGCCAGCCAGGGTCAGTTGCCGGCGGCCCGCGAACATTTTGAGGCGTCGTTGCGCTCGGACCCGGGTTCGGCCGACGCCCACAACAATCTCGGCTACCTGCTTTCGCGCGAAGGCCAGTGGGACCGGGCGGAGTCGGAATTCAAGTCCGCCCTGGCCTTGCGGCCGGATTTGTGGCAGGCGCACTACGGCCTGGCGGCGGCACTGGTCCGCCTGGGGCGGGTTCGGGAAGCCATTGCCCACTACCACGCCACCCTGGCCGCGCAGCCGGAGTTGGTCGAAGTCCTCAACCGGCTCGCCTGGCTCCTGGCGACGCAGCCGGACGCACAGGTTCGCGACGGCGCGCAGGCGGTGGAGTTGGCCGAGCGCGCCTGCCGGCTGACCCATTACGCGCAACCGGGCGTGCTGATAACGCTGGCGGCGGCTTGCGCGGAGGCGGGACGCTTTGCTGAGGCGGCCGGCTCCGCCCGGGAGGCCCAGCGCCTGGCCCAGGCGGCCGGCCAGACGGCATTCGCCAGCAGCAGCCAGCAACTGCTCGAGCTGTTTCAAGCCGGCCGCCCTTATCGCGAGGCCGGCAGCCAGAAGCCGGGTCAGCCGGAGTGACGAGTGCCGGCGGCGCCAGCCGCGCGCGCTCCCTATGCCAACCGCAGAGCGCGCGGGACGTGGGTGGCCCCGGCGTTGGAACGTTCGGACGAATACACGAAATGGCGCACCTGCCGCGTTGCAAGGCCGCGGACCCCAAGAAGCTGCCCTCGGCGTCGAACTGAAAGCAGGTGGCGCCAGCCATGCTATTGGTTGCCGTTCACTTCTCAGCCAGTGTGCGGAAACGTTGCTCCTGTCAAAAGCTCCACTACGTCCTGACGCACATCGTCCGACAAGTTCGCGTTTCCACGGACTCCTTCACAGATGGCCTTCAATACCGCTGCTTCAGGTGGGTGGGTTGGCCAGTAATCCGGTAGAATAGATTTCAAGGAAGCTAGGAGTTCGCCGTCATACATTTCTCCCGCGAGCGGTTCTGATTGCAGAACCCGCAGGGCAATGGGCACGACGTGCTCGATGTGGATTTGTTGACGGCAAGCTTTGCAAATACCTTCAACCCCCAGTTCCTCGATGGGGATTTCGCGCACGGCGCGATACCAAGTTGGTAGGGGATATTCCTGGCCGGTGGTTGTCGGCAGGTCAGGGATACCCTTTTCACGGTCCAGCATCGCGAAGGTCAAGGCGCGGCGTGCTCCTGCGTTCATAGCCCCACTCCTTTGATAGCTTCTTCAATCTGCTGCATCGCCTGTTGTGCTCGCTGGCGCGCTGCAACAGAGGCGGGATCAGTGGCATTTCTGAGCGCATTGGCGTTGTTCCGCAAACCCCGCAACAAGCAAGTGTCAGTTCTCACTATTGGCACAGTTGGCAACACCGAAATCCCCACGATACTCGATCCGCAGCTTGCACGATATGCTCCAGCCTTACCGGCACCCCTCGCAAGTGTCAATAGTGAGACACTTATTTGGTCAACTCCGGACCAGGCCGACCGGAATCCAGGCGTTTGTTACAGGCTAAGCTGCGCGCCGCACCCCTTGCGGGCCGGGGTCGGCTCGCGGTCCGGGTGGCCCCAAAGGCCGACAACCTCCCGATCCGGGTCAGATTTCGCTCCGCCCTGGCCTAGCTCACCGTTACCTCACCGTATCCTCACCGTAGTACCTCTGCAAAGCTTGCAGAGGTTCAACGGTGAGGTGACGGTGAGGTAACGGTGAGGTGAGCCAGCAGCGAGGGGGGATTGCCTCGGCGTGCGCCTGACCCGCATTCCGGGCCGCCCGGAATCCAGGCTTTTGTTACAGGCCGAGCTGTGCGCCGCGCCACTCGAGGGCTGGGTTGCGCCGCCCACAACGGGCGCATCCCGGTTTATTACTGCGCCGGGAACTGCCGGCGCTGTGCCAAAAGCATTGACAGGTTCCGGGTCGGGGCGGCACTTTGAATTCTCTCAACGTGCCGATATCAATGACTCATTTTGGCGCAATCCATCCCGGCGCTGTTACAAGGGGCTCGGGCCGCAAGCCGCTGGCGGCTTTCCCTGACGCCCTGGGGGCCCGGATGGCGGCAGGGCAATTCCGCCGGTCATGAATATTGGCTTCCAGCGGGCGGTGGATCGGTTGGTGGGGGTGCCGGTTTGCGCCGCGCTCTCGCTGCTGCACCGGCTCTCGCCGGAGCGGACTGCCGCCCGGCCGCCGCGCCGAGTGCTGGTTATCCTGCTTTCGGAGATGGGCAGCCTGGTGCTGGCGCGGCCGATGTTTGAGCGGCTCAAGAGCCTCTACCCCGGCGCCTCGATCCATGCCCTGCTGTTCGCCCGGAACCGCGAGGTGCTGGATTTGCTGGGAGTCATTCCCCGGGAGAACGTGCTGACCCTCGACGACCGTTCCCTGGGCGGCTTTGCCGCCGACAGCCTCAGGGCCCTGCGCGCGTTGCGCTCGCTCAGGCTCGACGTGGTGATTGACTGCGAGCTGTTCGCCCGCGTCAGCAGCGTGTTCTCCGGTCTTTCGGGCGCCGCGGTGCGGGTGGGCTTTCACCGCCATACCCAGGAAGGGCTTTACCGGGGCTCGTTCATCAACCGGCCGGTGCTCTATAATCCCTACCAGCATCTCTCGCTCCAGTTTCTGACGCTGGCCGCGGCGATTGACTCGCATACCCTGCCAGTGGGCAAGGACGCCGCCGCCGCGGCCTGCGAACCGCCGCCGCTGCTGGCTTTCCCGAAGGAAGAACTGCAGCAGGTGGCGGCGAAGCTCCACGCGGACTTCCCGGCGATCAAGGACAAGCGCCTGGTGCTGGTCTATCCGAGCGGGGGGCTCCTGCCGATCCGGGCGTGGCCGCTGGAGCATTATTTTCAGCTTTGCGCGTCGCTCCTCCAGGAGGGGTACGCGGTCGGCGTGATTGGGATGCCGGCCGACAAGCCCATCGGGCAGGCGGTCACGGCCCGGTGCCGGAGTCCGCATTGCGTTGACTTGACGGGCTACACCGGTTCGGTGCGCCACCTGCTGGCGCTGTTTCATCGCGCCTCGCTGCTGATCACCAACGATGGCGGCCCGGGACAGTTCGCGGCGCTCACCCCGGTTCCCGCCATCATCCTGTTCGGCCCGGAGACGCCGCTGCTTTACGGGGCGCTGGCGAGAAACGCCTTCTGCTTCCATTTGCCCCTGCCCTGTTCGCCTTGTCTTACAGCCTACAACCACCGGACCTCGCCCTGCGACGGGGATAACCAATGCCTGAAGCGAATTGCGCCCGGGCAAGTCCTGGCGAAGGCGCGGGAGATGCTGGGGTCGGCGCCGGCCCGCCCGGACCCTCTATGCTGACAACGCTCCCAGGCAATGCGGGAGGGGCTCGCTGGCGGTTGGCCGGCTACGGCCTGGCAACGCTGCTGGCCGTGTTTACCTACTTCTACGGGCTCGGCAGTGATCATATTCCCAAGAACGGGGATGAATTCCCTTATGCGCACCTGACCCGCATCACGGCGAGCAGCGGCCATTTGCTGCCGCTGCGGACTGAGATCGAGAACCTGCGCAATACCAAACCGCCTTTGCTGTTCTGGCAGGGCATCGCGTCCACGAACTGGGGGCGGCACTGGGAGTTGTGGCGGCTGCGCTACCCGTGCGTCCTCTATACGCTGCTGACGGCGGCGCTGGTGTTTGTGCTGGGCGCAAAGCTGTCGGGCCGCCGGGAGACCGGCTTGCTGGCGGTGCTGGTCTTCCTGGCCTGCTTCAGCACCTATCGTTATGGCCGGCCGTTTCTGACCGACGCGCCGGACATGTTCTGGCTGTTCCTGCCGTTCTGCGTGCTGTTGTGCGGGGAGGCGGCCGCGTTCGAGTCGCGGTGGCTGGTGCCGTTTGGGCTGGGGTTGAGCCTCGGGATGGGGCTGCTCTATAAATCGTTCGCGCTGGCCGTGCCCGTGCTGTTCGCCCTGGCCTGGTGGTATCTGCATCACCGGCGCTACGCGCTGGCGGACTTCCTTAAGCAGGACGCGCTGAAGTTGATCATCATGGCCATTGTCTCGCTCGGCCTGTTTTCCCTCTGGTTCGTCCTGGACCCCGACCCGCGCGCGATTGTGCGGGACTTTATCCTGGGCGAGAACGTGTCGAAGTTCGACCCGCATGGCGGCAGCTACCTGGCGAAGCTGCTGTGGGGGAAGTCAAGTATCTGGAGCCTGGCCGCGGGCTACCCGTTGAATGCCGGCTTGCTGGCCTGCCCGCTGGTGGGGTTGTGCTACCTCGCCTTCCGGCAGCGCGCCGAGTTGGGCCCGGCGGAGCGGCGGCTTTGGATTTGGGCCATCGCGCTGTTCCTCGTGTTCAGCCTGCCGAGCCAGCGCTCGGAGCGGTATCTGCTGCCGGCGATGCCCGGGCTGGCGGTGCTGTGCGCGCTGAGCTGGGAGCGCATCAACCGGCAGCTTTTTGTCGTCAGCCTCGTGGCGGCGGGCGCCGTGTTGGGCGTGATTGCTTATCTATCGCTGCGGCTCCAGCAGGCCGTGCCCGGCGGACCGCTCTATGGGGTGGGCTACTGGGCGCTGCTGGCTGGCACGGCGATGTGGGTGCTGCTGGCGCTCTTCCGGCCCGCGCTGACGCGGCCCGGCCTGTGCGTCGCCAGTTTGCTGGTGTGCCTTTGCTTCGCCGCCTTTCTGCGGCCTTTCGACGGCCCGCTGGGCCGTTACAGCGAGGAAGTCCGGCAGCAGGTCGCGGGCAAGGACATCTGGGTGCCGGTCAACTTCAATGCCAAGGAAGAAGGCTACGTCTTTCTGCTACCCGGCGCCAAGGTGCATCCCTACCGGCACGATCCGAAGCCGGGCGCCGCCGCCGTAGCCGCGAAGTATCCCTTGTTCGCCGTCCGCCTGCCGATGAACGATACCAATTCGGTGGGCGGCCGGGTCATCGGGCAGCGCTTCGACCTGAGCAGCCGCCACACCTCGGGGCAGATTGTGGAAATGATCAAAGGCAAGGTCTTCGAGCACCTGTTCCTGAAGGAACTGCTGGTGGAAGCCGACGCTGCCGGCGGACATGACGCACCGTCAAATCCACAAGGCAAAGGTGGCCGCTGAGTTGTTAGTCAGGCGGCCAGGGCGCGCTTTGAAGTGAATCCGTGGCCCGCTGCCAGAAGCAAACAGCATCGTGATGTACTCGGACTACAAGACCCATCCGCTTGGCCACCGTATTGAATCGCTCGTGCTTCAGGAAGCGTCTCAGAAACCAAGCTGCGTCATCCGCCCGCACGTCCAGCCAGACCAGACAATAGGCAGGATGGCATAGTGCTGGGTCGAAGAAGTCTCTGTCCTGGGTGAAGAAAGTGATACCGCCGGTCCTATGGAGTGCCGGGATGATGTCCGCGTCTTTGGAGCCGAGTCGGGCGACATCGGTGCCAATCCGCCGTATGCGAACCCGCCATTGCTTGAGTAACGGCAGTTGATCTTCGGGGAAATTCTCGTCCAGCAGGTTCAAGCGGCGGCCAGAGCGGGACGTTTCCCTTGTGAACGGCCGACGGGTTGATGGTACAAGCTGAGCAGGGCTTCTTGCGCCAACCGAACTGCTTCGCCCACCGCTGCCGTTGGAATGCGTCCGCCCCAGCGGTTGTTACAGATAAACTCCCAGGAACGTCCGGCAGCCACGTCCTCGAGTACCTGCCAGACCATGATGCGCGTGCCTTTGAAGGTCGGCTTGCCGTGGCAGATCTCCGGGTCGGCCACCACGTATTGGCCCAACTCGATCCGCTTAGGCCTCCTGTGTGAAACCTGGTTCTTGCCATTCTTCATACGGCGAATCTAAGCGAGCTGCTGCGGGGCTTCAAGGCGGTTTTCACCGCGCCTTCGGAAGCCTAACCGAGACGCGCTGCTCTTCTACAACCCGTGGCCGGACGCGGCTGAAGAGTCGCCAGCTCAGCGCGATGATTGAGACAAGGCAGTAAACCGGGTCCAGCAGATAGTCCCAATAGTTGGCCGATTCGAGCAGGTGCAGGTGGTAGGCCGCGATGGCCAACAGCAGCGCGAGGCCGAACCGGTTCCGCTTCCAAAGCAGAAACGCCGTCAGCACCCCGCCCGCCATAAAGAGCGGGCTGAACCTCCAGCCCCATTCGTAGGGGTCAAAGCGGCCCCGGCCCAACGCCAGCGGGTACAGTCCGAGGCCGGCCACGGCGCCAAAAACCCAGGCGGTGGTCCACTCGCGTTCCGAAAGCACCCTGCGGCGGAACTCGGCTTCGTAAGCCGCGGCCGCGAGCAAGGCTGCGAACGGGAGGCTGAAGTTGGCATTGAACCCCCGCACCCAGCCGGCAAGCGGCATGCCGCCCACCGGCACGAGCAGCACGCCGGCCGCAGCCAGCCCCAGGCCGGCCAGCCGGCTCCAGCCGCGCTGCTTGAGCCCGCAGTAGCCCGCCAACCCTTGCGCAGCCAATACCAGCATAAGCCAGGGGCACAGCACCGAGAACCAGAGATTTGGCGTGGCGTGGCTCATGGCGCAGGCAAGCTCTGGCGAGCGTCAATCCAGGCGGTGCTGAAGGCGGCATGTTTGATCCCCTTTCGCTTCCAGGTGTAAGCCAGGTGGACCATGCCGTCGCGTGTTTGCAGCAGGAACGGGTAGGAGAACTCAGCGCCGGGCTCCTCCGCCAGCGTAGCCAGTCGCTTCCAGGTTCGCCCCTTGTCTTCCGAGACGGCCAGGCGCAGATTCTCGCGTCCCCGGGTGGAGTCATTGAAGGCCAGCAACAGCCGCCCATCGGCCAGGCGAAGGGCCGCCAGGCCGGAATCCGGATTGGGCAGGTCCAGGAATTCCGGGGCCGACCAGGTGCGGCCCGCGTCGTCCGTGCGCGCGACGGAGACGTGTTGGCGCGGGCCGCAAGCGCGCAGGAAGGCCAGCGCCGCATTCGTGCTCAGGGCAGCCAGCGACGGCTGGAGAAACGACCGGCCGCCGGTGATCCGGCTCTTGGTCGCCCAAGGCCCGTCCGGCGTATCCCGCAACCAGAGCAGTTCGGGGAATTTGCCGAGGCACTCATGGTAGATCGGCACGGCCCAGCTCCCATCCGCGCCCGGAACCGGCCGGTTTCTGACCAGCTCGCTGATATTGAAAAAGGGGCTCAGGGTCAGCCGCTGGCTGGGGGTCCAGGTGAGGCCGCCGTCGGTGGAGGTGGTCAAGTTAAGGGAACTGCCGGACCAGCCGCCTACATTGATCGAGACATAGAGCAGTCGGAGTTTGCCTGCGGCATCCGCAAAGATTACCGGATTGCCGACCTTTCGGACCCGGCGGTGCAGTTCGCGAGCCGCCTGGTCGGGTGTTAAAATCGCGCGCGGCGGGGTCCAGCTTGATTGCCCGCGCTCCCGTGTTGCCAGGCAGATGGCCACGTCCCGCGCTCCTTCCCGCGACCCGGCGTACCAGGCTGCCGCCAGCCGCCCCTCGGGCAGCTCGCAGAGCGAGGCCACATGTGACATCCGCGGCGCCGAGTCGGGGTTGATCAATTCTTCGGCAAAGATCGGGGCCGGTTCACCCGGCTGCGCGGGCCTGGACGGCTCCGCTGCCGGCAAGAACCTGGCGCTGTGGGGTTGGGGCCGCAGCCAAGGCAATCCATGCAAGAGAATTGCGGCGGCAATCAGGAGCCACCATGCCTCGGCGCGCTTCATGACCTGGATGCCGCAAGATTCATGTTGCCGCCCCTGCTTTCCGGCTTCAAGCCGCGCCGGTCGCGGCGGGTGTCTCAGCATCCGGGGGCACCAAGGTCTTGATCTGACGCTTCAGAAACCACCGCACCATCACCAGGTCATAGATGCCGCGCCCCAGCCGGTTCCAGACGCCGTACTTGGTGAGCCCGGCGGTTCGGGGATGATGCGTCACCGGCATTTCCTTGACCCGGCCTCCGGCGCCGTGAACCAGAATGGGCAGGAAACGATGAATGCCGTTGAACTGCGGCAGCCCGTCCAGCGCCGCCCGGTTGAAGACGCGCAGGTTGCAGCCGGTGTCGCGGAAATCCACGCCGAGAGCCGTCTTCCGCGCCCAGCGCGCCACCGCCGAGGAAATGCGCCGCACGGCCGAATCCTGGCGCTTGGTCCGGACGCCGCAGACCATGTCGCACGTCGCCAGCGCTGCCAGCATGGCGGGCAGGTCGGCGGGATCGTTCTGCAGGTCGCCGTCCAGCGTGGCGATGACCGCCCCGCGGCTGGCTTTGAAGCCGGTCCACAGCGCGGCGCTTTGCCCGCGGCTCTGGGCGTGATGCAAGGCCCGGATGCGACCCTCGGCGCGCTGGACCTCCAGGATGCGGGTCCACGTGTCGTCGGTGCTGCCATCGTCCACGAGGATCAGCTCCTGTTCGCGCCGCTCGTTCCGCAGCGCCGCCAGAATCTGCCGGGCCAGAGGCTCCACATTCGGACCCTCGTTGCGCAGGGGAACAACGATTGAGAGTTCGGGCTTCATCGGCTCATGCTTTCATTGCGACGGCCGGACTATACCTCCGGGCCGGTTCGCGCAACAACATGTAACTGTGCGGCCCCTTGCAGGGGCGCGGCCCCAAGCGATGCCCCCTGCCCTGTCCAAAGCGCTTTTGCTTTTGCAATTTGTGGGATTTCGGCGCAGTTTGAGGCTGTCGCCGTTACACGCTATCGCTATCCATGACCGTTGCCGGCCAAATCAAGAAAGGTGCTTACTTCGATTCCGTGACGCTGATGCGCGTCGGGAAGGAGCTGGCAGGGCTGCCCGGCGTGGCGGACGCCGCCGTGGTCATGGGCACCAACTCCAACCGAGGCATTCTCCACGCCAGCGGTTTGCTGATCCCCAAGTTCAGCGGCACGGGTGACACCGATCTGCTGATCGCCGTGAAGGCCCGCACCGCCAGGGCTGCGGCAGCAGCCTTGGCCGCAGTGGACGGCTTGCTGGGGAAAGCCACGAAAAGAGCCGCCGCCGGCACGGAGGTGCAGGCGGTGAGTTTGGACGGCGCGCTGCAAGTCCTCCCGGGGGCGAACCTGGCGCTGATTTCTGTGGCCGGCCGCTACGCCGGCAATGTCGCGATGCGCGCCCTGGAAAGCGGGCTGCACGTCATGCTCTTCTCGGACAATGTTCCTTTGGAGCAGGAAATCGCACTGAAGCAGTTTGCCCGGAAGCGGGGCCTGCTGGTTATGGGCCCGGACTGCGGCACCGCCGTCATTAACGGCGTCCCGCTGGCCTTCGCCAACGCGGTTAACCGCGGCAGCATTGGGATCGTCGCTGCGGCCGGCACCGGGCTGCAGGAGGTGAGCTGCCTTATCTCCAACGCCGGGGCCGGCATCTCGCAGGCCATCGGCACCGGTGGCCGCGACGTGAAGCAAGAGGTCGGCGGCATCATGTTCATCGAGGCGCTCAAAGCCCTCGCCAAAGACGAGCCGACACGCGTCATCCTGTTGGTCGCCAAACCGCCGCACCCCCAGGTGCTGCGGCGAATTGCGCGGGTGCTGAAGACAATCCGCAAGCCTGTGGTCACCTTGTTCATCGGCGCGCCGCGAAAGGCCGGGGAGCCGGCCACCCTCGAAGAGGCGGCGCTGCAAGCGGTCGCGCTGGCGCAGGGCAAGAAGCCCGACGCCGTGGCGCGACAGTTGGCAACCCGGGACGAGGATATGCGCAAACTGGCGCGGCGCGAAGCGGCCCGCAGAGGCAAGGGCCGGCAATACGTGCGCGGGCTGTTCAGCGGCGGCACCTTCTGTGCCGAGGCGCAGATCATTCTCAAGAGCCTGCCGCGAGGGCTCTATTCCAACGTGCCACTCCAGGGTGTAAAGCAGCTCAAGGATTCGCTGGTGAGCCAACGGCACACGCTGATTGACCTGGGCGAGGACGAGTTTACGGTCGGCCGGCCGCACCCGATGATTGACTACTCCCTCAGGAACCGGCGGATTCTGCAAGAGGCCGCAGACCCGGCGACGGCGGTGATCCTGCTGGACGTGGTGCTGGGCTACGGGTCGAACCCCGATCCTGCCGCCGAGTTGGCCGGCGGGCTGCGCCAGGCCGCCCGCAAGGTCTCGGTGGTATGCAGCATCACCGGCACGGACCAGGATCCGCAGAACCGCAGCCGCGTGGAATTGGCATTGCGCCAGGCGGGCGCCATCGTGATGCCGTCCAACGCCGCGGCGTGCGAGCTGGCCGGGCAGATTATCCGTTGTTTTCGGGGATACCATGAAGCCCATTAAACAACTCTTCCGCAGCGAACTGAAAGTCGTCAACCTCGGGCTGACGGCTTTCCGGCAGGCGCTGGACGATGCCCGCGCGCCAATGGTGCAGGTGGACTGGAAGCCCTCCCTGGACGTTGATCCCGGACTGGCGCAGCGGGTCAGGGCGCGCCGAGCCGAGATCGAAAGGGCTAATGCCCGGGCGATGAAGCTGATCCTGAGCGGCATGCCGTGCCTGGTGGGCTTGGAACGGGCCATAGATGTCATCCCCGGGATGAAGCCGAACCTGCTGTTGCACGCCGGGCCACCCATCACCTGGGACCGCATGTGCGGGCCGATGCGCGGTGCGATCATCGGCGCCCTGCTCTACGAGCGCAAAGCCCGGACCCCGGAAGCGGCCCGGCGGCTCGCCGCCTCGGGCGCCATCAAGTTCTCGCCCTGCCACGAACACGCCGCCGTCGGCCCGATGGCGGGCATCATCTCGCCTACGATGCCGGTGTTTGTCCTACAGAACGAGGCGCATGGCAACCTGGCGTATTCAACGCTCAATGAGGGACTGGGCAAGGTGCTGCGCTACGGCGCGTTCGGCGAGCCGGTCATCCAGCGGCTGGATTGGATGCGCGATACGCTCTACCCGGTCCTGAAACGGGCGCTGGCGAAGCTGGGGCGCATAGACCTGAAGAACCTGATTGCCCAGGCGCTTCACATGGGCGACGAGGTCCACAACCGCAACCGCGCCGCCACGTCGCTGTTCTACCGCACGATTACCCCGGCAGTGGTGACGACCTGCGACCAGCCTTCAGTCGCAGCTGAAGTGCTGGAGTTCATCAACCACAACGACCACTTCTTCCTCAACCTCTCGATGGCCGCCTCCAAGGCGACCCTGGACGCCGCGCGCGGAATCAAGCACAGCAGCATCGTGGTGGTCATGGCACGCAACGGCACCGACTTCGGCGTGCAGCTTGCGGGCACGGGCAACCAATGGTTCACCGGCCCCGCCGACGTGCCGGACGCTCTCTATTTCCCCGGCTACTCGAAGGCCGACGCCAACCCGGACATCGGCGACAGCGCCATCACCGAAACCAACGGCCTGGGCGGCTTCGCCATCGCTGCCGCGCCCGCGATCGTTCAGTTCGTGGGGGGCGCCAGCGATGATGCCCTTCGTTACACCCGCCAGATGTATGAGATCACCGCGGCGGAGAACAATATCTACCAGATTCCCGGCCTCAACTTCCGCGGCACGCCGACGGGCATTGATGTGCGGCCGGTGATCGAGAAGAACATCCTGCCGTTCATTGACACGGGCGTGGCCCACAAGGAACCGGGCGTCGGCCAGATCGGCGCCGGAGTGCTCAACGCGCCGGCGGAACCGTTCCGGCGCGCATTTGAAGGATTCGCGCGAAGCCTCTCCCGGGAGGGCGAGCGTCCCCGCGAGCCCAAACATCCTCGGAGAACAAGGCTCGCGAGGACGCTTGCCCTCCCGGGGAAGCGGACCAATACAAAAACCCGGAACCCAGACTTATGAAAACCAATCCATTCCTGCAATTCATGGACAAGGTGCGGGTGTATGACCTCACCCAGCCCCTAAGCATCCACACGCCGCCCTGGCCGAGCTACATGCCGCTGGGCATTCAATACTTCAAACGCATCGCCGGCGCCCACATGGGCCAGGGTGCCAACGGCCAAATCATCACCACCAGCAACCACGTCGGCACCCACATGGACGGCGAAATCCACTTCCACTCCAGCGGCCGGCCCATCGGCAAGGTGCCGCTCGACGAGTGGATCGGACCCGGCGCCATCGCGGACATCTCCCGGGAGGTGGGCGATTACGACCTCTACACCCCGGAGATGATCACCAAGAACGTCGAGATGAAGAAGGGCGACATCCTGATCATCAACACCGGCTACCACCGCTATGCCTGGGACCAGAAGCAGTCGGATGAACTGCGCTACTTCGTCAAACACCCGGGACCCGCGCCCGGCTTCCACCAATGGGCGCTGGACATGAAGCTCAAATGGATCGGCGTGGACTGCGGCAGCGCCGACCACCCGATGAACACCATCATCCGCAACTGGCACCCCGCCCGCTTCGCCGAAGCCGAACAGAAGCTAAAGGCCAAGCACGGCAAGAGCTGGGATGAGATGTTCCCGCCCGCGGAGTATTACCAGGTAATGCACATCAAGCTGTTCCCGAGAAAGCTTGTGCACGCGGAGAACGTCGGTGGCGACATCGAGCGGGTCAGCAACCAGCGGGCGTGGATCGGGGCCTACTGCTTGAAGGGTATCGAGATGGAATCCGCCATGTGCCGCATCGTGGCGATGCTGCCGCCCAAATAGGAGGCCGCCATGGCCATCACCCACGAGTTCGACTACCAGAAGCCCGGAACGCTGCGCGAGGCTGTGCGGACGCTCGGGCGCTACGGGACACGCGCCCGCGTCCTGGCCGGCGGGACCGACCTGGTCGGCCTGATCAGCGATGGTATGGCCGTGCCGGAGGTGGTCGTGGACATCAAAGGCATCGCCGGGTTGGACCGCATCGAGAGCAAGACCAATGTCCTCTCCATCGGCGCCCTGGTCGCATTCAGCGACCTGCTGCACTCACCGGTCGTAGCAAAGAAGTTCCCTGTGATCGCCGAGATGGCGGGCTGGGTGGCGTCGGTGGGCATCCGGAACCGGGCGACGATGGTCGGCAACCTGTGCTCCGCCGTGCCTTGCTGCGACAGCGGCGCGGTGTTGCTCGTCTATGACGCGGTCGTTCATGTCGCCGGCCCTGCCGGCAAGCGCAACGTGCCGCTGCAGGAATGGTTCGTGGGTCCGCGCCAGACCGTCCTGAAGCGCGGTGAAATCGCAACCGGCGTTGACGTCCCGCGGCCGAAGAAGAAGCACGGGGCCTGCTTCATCAAGCTGCGCCGCTACGAAGGCGAGGATCTCGCCCAGGCCAGCGTCACCGTCCTGGCGCTCGCCGGCAACCGCTACCGCGTCTCCTTTGGCGCGGTCGCGCCGCGCCCGATCGCCGCGCAACGAATCGAGGCGCTTCTCGAAGGCCAGCCGCTCTCGGACGAACTGATCCGCAAGGCCGTGCAACTCGTGCCGCAGGAAATCTCCCCCATCACAGACATCCGGGCCACGAAGGAATACCGAGCGCACATGATCGGCGTGATGCTCGAACGCGGCCTGCGCGCCGCCGTTGCCCGGCTCGCGGGGGCAGGCCCCGCCTACGGTGCCAGCCTGATCTAGGAGGCCGCCATGACCAAGCGCATCACTCTTAAACTCAACCAGGAAACCCGCTCGGTGGACATCGAGCCGAACGACCTACTGCTGGACGTCCTCCGGACCAAGCTCGGTGTTACCAGCCCCAAGGTTGGCTGCGAGCGCGGCGACTGCGGCGCCTGCACCGTCCTGCTCGACGGCAAATCCGTGCGCACCTGCCTTATCCTTGCCATCGAGGCGGATGGCCGCGAGATCACCACGGTTGAAGGCCTGAGCCGCGCCGGTCTCACGCCGCTGCAGCAATCCTTTCTCGACCACGCCTCCTTTCAATGCGGCTTCTGTGCTCCCGGCATGGTGCTCTCCGCCACGGAGCTGCTGGGCAAAAACCCGCATCCCACGGAGGCCGAGATCCGCGAGGCCATCGCCGGCAATCTTTGCCGCTGCACCGGCTACAAGCCGATTGTGGACGCCGTGCTGGCCGTGAGCCACCGGCGAGGGAGGCGCAAATGACGCAGCTTGATGTTGTCGGCAGTTCGCCCGGCCGCATTGACGGGCTCGACAAAGTCACCGGCGCCGCCGCTTACGTGGACGACCTCTTTTTCGGCCCCGACCTCCTGCACGCCGAGATTGTGGAGAGCCCCTACGCGCATGCCCTCATTAAGAGTATTGATACCCGCGCCGCGGAAAAGGTCCCGGGCGTTGTGCGCGTCGTCACAGGCAAGGATTTCCCCTACCGGTTCGGCCTGTATATGCAGGACCGGTTCATCTTCCCGACCGACCGGGTGCGGTTCGTGGGCGAACAGGTTGCGGCGGTCGTCGCCCGCGATGCCAGGACCGCCAAACGCGCCGCCAAGCTGGTCAGGATCGTCTATGAGGAACTTGAGCCGGTGCTCGACCTAGCGGGCGCCCTGAAGAACGACGCCGTGCTGGTCCACCCGGACCTTGGCAAATACCCGCGCTGCCCCTGGTTCTTTCCCCAGGCCGGGACCAACATCGCGCACTATCGCAAGACCAGGAAGGGTGACATCGAACAAGGCTTCAAGGAAGCGGATGTCATCCTCGAAGACACCTACACCGTCCCACGCTACGCCCACTGCGCGATCGAGCCCCACGCCATTGTCGGGCTCTATGACTTGGCGGGGCGGCTGACGCTCTGGTCGGCTTCCCAATCGCCTTACACGCAGCGGCATGTCTTCGCGCAGGCGCTGGCGCCGCTGGGGCTGGCGCACAAGGATATCCGGGTGGTGACGCCTTATGTCGGCGGCGGGTTCGGCGGCAAGGCCGGCGTGTCCATGGAGATCATTGGCGCCGCGCTGGCGATCATGGTCAAGGGCCACCCCGTGAAGGTGCGCTGGTCGCGGGCGCAGGAATTCTACAACACCTACCAGCGGCAAGGGGTCATCGCGCGCATCAAGCTCGGGGCGAAGCAAGACGGCACCCTCACCGCCATCGAGCATACGCTGCACTGGGATGCCGGCGGCTATGTCGAATACGGCGCGAACGTGGTCAACGCCGTGGGCCTGTCGGCCACCGGCCCCTACCGCGTGCCGAACGTGAAGATTGATTCGGTCTGCGTCTATACGAACCTGCCGCCCGGCGGCCCTTACCGCGGCTTCGGCTACTCCGAGTTCCATTTTGGGCTGGAGTCGCACATGACGCGGCTGGCCCAGCAGCTCGGCATGGACCCGGTGGAGCTGCGCCGCAGGAATGCCATCCGCGAAGGGGACACGCTGGCCTACGGCGCGAAGATGAATCCGAGCGGGCTGCACGAGGCCATTGATCGAGTGGCTGCGGAGATCCGCTGGGGACAAAAGGAAGCCTCTCCAGATCCCAACAAAGCCATTGGCAAGGGCTTTGCCTGCTTTTGGAAGGCCCCCGCGATGCCGCCCAACGCCGCTTCCTCCGCGTTCCTCAAGTTCAACGAGGACGGCAGCCTCAATATCAGCGCCTCCGGCATGGAAATCGGCCAGGGCTACCTCACGGTCATGGCGCAGATCGCGGCGGAAATCCTCACCGTGCCGGTCCACCGCATCCGCGTCGAGCAGCCCGATACTGACCGCAACGCCTACGAGTGGCAGACGGTCGGCTCGCATGTGACGTGGGGCTGCGGCAACGCCGTCAAAGCCGCCGCGCTCGACGTCCGCGGGAAGATGTTCGCGGTGGTCGAGCGCGCGCTGGGCCTCGCGCGCGACTCGCTCTATTTGGAGGACGAGCAGGTCAAGTCCCGCGCCCGCCCGGACTTCGCGCTGCCCTTCAAGAACTTCGTCATCAGCGGCATCCAGACGCCGCACGGTAATTTCCTGGGCGGCCCCATCCTTGGGAGCGGCGTCTTCATGCCCGAGTTCACCTCCGCGCTGAGCGACCCGGAGACCAGCCAGGGCGGGCATCCCAATGTGCACTACACCGTCGGCGCCGCTGCCGCTGTGCTGGAGGTGGACAAGCAGACCGGCCGGATGCGCGTGCTCAAAGCCGTCCTCGCGGTGGACGCCGGCAAGGCCATTAATCCCGAGCTGGTCAAGGGCCAGGTCATCGGCGGCGTATTGCAGGGCCTGGCGACGGTCCTGTACGAGGACATCCGCTACGACCTCAACGGCAAGCTGCTCAACGCCAACTTCACCGACTACAAGATTCCCACTGCCCTCGATGTCCCGCATGAGATCGTTCCCATCATTATCGAGGTGCCGCAGCCCGACGGCCCGTTCGGCGCGCGCGGAGTTGGCGAGCACACCATGATCCCCGCCGCCGCCATGGTTGCCAACGCCGTCGAGGACGCCGTTGGCCTGAGACTGAAACGCCTGCCCATTACCGCCGAGAAAGTGGCGCTGGAGTTGCGCGGCATCCGGTATGACGACGTGAAAGGCTCCTACATGGGCCTGTGTTTCGCCGGCCAGCCGGAGGCCTACCAGTTCCGCACGAGTGGGCGGTAGCTAAGCACTTTAACCACAGATAGACACAAATGGACACCGATAGAAGCCGTTCGCGGCCGCGTCGCTCGCAGCCAAGCATTGCCAAACCAGCGTTCGGCCCACGAAATCTGTGTCCATTTGTGGCGATCTGTGCTTTTCTTCTGTATGGGCTCAGCTAAGCAATCTACCGCCACCCCCGCCGCACTCGGCTTCTCCATGCCAGCGGAGTGGGAAAAGCACGAAGCCACCTGGCTGGCCTGGCCGCATAACCCCGTTGACTGGCCCGACAAGGTGGACACGGTCCGCTGGACCTATGGCGAAATTGTCCGCAAGCTCACCCTGGGCGAGCAGGTCCGCCTCCTCGTCAACGGCAAGACGGATGCGAAGGTCGCGCGCAGCTATCTCGCCCGCGCCGGCGCCGACCTGCGCCGCGTCCAGTTCATCACCCATCCCACCGAGCGCGGCTGGACCCGCGATACCGGGCCCACCTTCGTGCGGCGCGGCGCGCGTGGCGAGACCGCCATCGTGCATTTCCACTTCAACGCCTGGGCCAGGCACGACGACTGGCAGAAGGACCGGCGCGTGCCCGACACCGCCGCCCGGCTGCTCCGCAAGCGTGTGTTCCACGCGCGGTGCAACGGCAAACCGTTCGTCCTCGAAGGCGGCGGCATCGAAGTCAACGGCCGCGGCACGCTGCTGACCACCGAGCAGTGCTACCTCGACCCGAAAGTCCAGGTCCGCAATCCCGGCCTGGGCCGGCGGGAGATTGAAGAGACGCTGAAGACCTATCTCGGCGTGACCAATGTCTTCTGGCTGGGCGCCGGCCCGGCGGGCGATGACACCCACGGCCACATTGACGACATCTGCCGCTTCGTCAACCCGAAGACCGTCGTGCTCATCAAGGAAACCAACCGCAAGGACATCAACTACCGTCCGCTCGCCGCCAACTGGGAGCGCATTGGCGACCTGCGCCTGGAAGACGGCACGCGCCCCGAAATCGTGCCCTTGCCGATGCCCGCGCCGCTTTATTTCGATGGCCGCCGCCTGCCGGCCAGCTACGCCAACTTCTACATTACCAACGCCGCTGTGCTCGTGCCCACCTTCAATGACCCCAACGACCGCGTCGCCCTCGGCATTCTGGGCGAACTCTTCAAGGACCGCCCAGTGGTGGGCCTGCACGCCGTGGACCTGGTGCTGGGCCGCGGCACCGTCCATTGCCTGACCCAGCAGCAGCCGGCTTGAACACTGAATTTCAGTGATCCAGCATTCAACATCCAGCGCCTAACAGCTCGATCACTGGTTCTCGAAGCCCTTCTTAACCTTCCACGCCATGTCCAGCAAGTCCTGGCTATAAGGTTCGGGCACGACGCCTTCGGTGGCATACTTGTAGAGGGCGCAACGATAGACGTGGCCGGCGACACCGGAAACGTAAGCTATCAACAGCAGGCCCAGCAGCCAGATTGCTCCGGCGACAAGGATCAGCGTTAGGCTCTTGAAAGCATAAGCAGCGGCGCCCGCCAGCAGCAGGGGCGCCAGCGAGCACAAAAAGATCACCAGGTTCCCGGCGGAGAATCCAACGTAGCCGATCAAGCCTTCACCCCAGCTCCGCTTCAAGGTTAGCGCGGAATGCTGGAGAATCCTGATCGGGTTGCTCTGGGGTTGCGTCTGAATGATGACCGGTATCACGAACACCGCCGCCACGCTCCACGCCATTCCGATGAGGCCCATCACGATCCGTCCGGCCAAGGGCAGCCGTTGCTCGAGGGTGCGAATGATCCAGCCGACCACCCCGGCCAGCAGCGACCAGGCAAGGATGGAGCGCAATCGGCTGCGAGCTGTGCGGAGACCGCGCCGGAAGGAAACACCCCGGCCGTCGAGAGCGGCGATGATCTCGCTGTAGAAGGCGACGTTGAAGAAGGTGGCCAGGAACATCGAGACAAAGTAGATCACGAGCAGACCAAGCGAACTCCAGGGCACGCCGCGCGCGACCGCGGGTTGTCCGACGGGGCCGGCCGCAGCGGATTTGCCGGTGAGCAGGGTGCTCAGGGCTCCAGACGTCACGCCCGCGGGGTCCTGGGAGTTACGTCGGCCGGCCGGCGCCTGAAAGTAATGGTCCTTCAAGGTCTCCCAGTGTTCCTTCTGGTTGAGATGGTAACCGGTGTGATGCAGCACCACTGGCAGCGCCATTGCCGACAGGAAAAAAAGTCCGATCAATGCCGTCAGACAGGTGGTCAGGACGGGGAACCACAGCAGTTTGCGGTGGCGGAGGGTCACGGTGATGGAAGCTTTGAAAAGCTCCCAGCTTTGTTTGAATTTAGCAGTCATACCTTTGAGGGGTTCTGTTGTCGGATGAAACCTAGCAGTTCGCGTTCGGTGAGACCGCTGCTGGCCGCCTCAGCCAGCAGACGGTGATACAGCTTCTTGAGCGTGGCCTTCTTCTCCCGGGGCGCGGGCGCCGCCGGCGGCGCCTGGATGAAGGACCCGCTGCCGCGTTCGCTGACGATGATTCCCTTCAGCTCTAGTTCGCGGTAAGCTTTGGCCACCGTGTTGGGGTTCACATGCAAGCGCTCGCTCAGCACGCGGATGGTGGGTAATTGGTCCCCCGGCTGGAAGGTGCCCGCCGCCACCGCCGCGCAGGCCTGATTGATGATCTGCCGGTAGACCGGGATGCCCGAGTGATACTCCACCTGCCATTGATCCAGCGCGTTGTCAGCCATAAAGAGTCATACACTAGTTTAAGCTTATACTAGTATAATAGTACAAGTGCCCGCCCGGGTCAACAAGAATCTTTGAGAATTTCCGCAGGAGGCGACGCCGGCCTGCGTTCCGGCCAGAACAGGCCCCGGCGGCGCCCTCCCGATGCGGGGGCCGGCCGGTTACAGCAGCCGGCTCTGCGCCTTTTCCCGGGCGAGGCCCTCGGCCAGGCCGGAGCGGTAGCCGTTGCGGCGCTCGATGATGTGTTTGTCCACCGCCGGATCGAAGGGGACGGGGTAGTTGCCGTCGTAGCAGGCCAGGCAGAAGGCGCTGGCGGGCAGGCCGGTCGCTTTGATCATGCCCGCCTGGGAGAGGTAGCACAGGGAGTCGGCGTTGAGATACTTGCGAATCTCTTCCAGGGAATGACTCGCCGCCATCAGCTTGTTGCGGTCGGGAAAGTCAATGCCATAGACGCACGGATTCATGTGCGGCGGGCAGCTCACCAGCACGTGCACTTCCCGGGCGCCCGCTTCCTTAAGGCTGTTGACGCGCGTCTTGCAGGTGGTGCCGCGGACGATGGAATCGTCCACCACCACCACCCGCTTGTCCTTCACCAGCTCCTCAATCAGGTTGAGCTTCACGCGCACGTCGAAGTCGCGGATGAGCTGGGAGGGCTGGAGAAAGCTGCGGCCGACGTAGTGGTTGCGCACGAAGGCCATCTCGTACGGGATGCCCGATTCGAGCGAGTAGCCCAGCGCGGCGCAGTTGCCGCTGTCCGGCACAGGCACGACGATGTCCGCCTTGAGCGGGTGCTCGCGCGCGAGTTGCCGGCCCATCTCGACGCGCACCTTATAGACACTGCGGCCGGCGATGGTGCTGTCCGGCCGGGCGAAATAGACATACTCGAAGATGCAGAACGCGCGGCGCTCGTGCTCCGGAAACGCCTGGAGGCTGGTCAGCCCGTCCCGGTTAATGGTGACAATCTCTCCCGGCTCGACATCGCGCACGAACCGGGCGTGGATCAAATCCAGGGCGCAGGTTTCGCTGGCCAGCACCCAGGCGTCGTCCAGCCGTCCGAGGCACAGCGGCCGGAACCCGTGCGGATCGCGCAGGCCGATCAGCTCGTTCTCGGTCATGAGGACCAGCGAGTAGGCGCCTTCGATGCGGTGCAGGCTGCGGACGAGGTTGTTCTTCTCGCCTTGCTGGGTCGGCTGGGCCAGCAGATGCAGGATGATCTCGCTGTCCACCGTGGTCTGGAAGATCGAGCCCCGGGCCTCCAACTCCTCGCGGAGCTGGGCGGCGTTGGTGAGGTTGCCGTTGTGCGCGATGGCAATCTGGCCGCAGGCGCAATCCACCGTCAGCGGCTGGGCGTTGCGCAAGAGCGATGAGCCGGTGGTGGAATAGCGGGTATGGCCGATGGCGATGGAGCCCGCCAGGTCGCGCAGGACGCCGCCCTTGAAAACCTGCGGCACCAGGCCCATCCCCTTATGGGCGTGGAACTGCCGCCCGTCGGAGGTGACGATGCCCGCGCTTTCCTGGCCGCGGTGCTGCAACGCGTAGAGGCCGTAATAGGTCAGCTCCGCGGCATTCGGATGGCCATAAACGCCGAAGACGCCGCAATAATGTCTCGGATAGTCATTCATCAACCAGTTCGGCTTTCCGTTAACGCATCAGCCGGGCGATGGAGTTCCACCACAGGTCATGCAGTTCGCGCACGTCACAGCTCAACTTCGCCCCCGGCGACTGGACCTGCAACGTCTCGCCGCCGACCGTGCCAATGCGCGCCGCGGCCACGCCGAGAATCTTCGCCTGCGCCAGGACCTTGGCGGCATTGACCGCGGCCACCGAAATAACGATGCGGCCCTGCGCTTCACCAAACAGCAACGCGTCTAGCCGGAGGCCGGGCGCGCTCTGTCCGCCGGTGAGGTCAACCTGCGCTCCGATCAGCCGCGGCGTCTCGCGGGCAATCTGCTGGCTGATGCAGCTTTCGGCGAGCGCCACCGCCAGGCCGCCCTCGCTGCAATCATGAGCGCTCTTCACTGCTCCGGAGTGAATCAGCGCGCGCAGCGCCAGGTGTAGTTCCTTTTCCTGCTCCAGGTCGCACTTCGGCGGCGTGCCGTTCTTGATGCCCCGGACCCGCTGCAGATACGCCGAGCCGCCCAGCCCCAGGAGCGGGTCGCCCGCATCCACAATGTCGCCGAGCAGAATGATCGCGTCGCCCTCGTCCTTGAACCACTGCGTGGTGATGTGCTCCGGCTTTTCAATCAGGCCGACCATGGCGACGGTGGGAGTGGGATCAATCGGGCCGGCGGGGTGCTGGTTATACAGGGAGCAATTGCCGCCAGTGACGGGCGCATTGAACGCGCGGCAGGCATCGGCCAGGCCGCGCACGCTCTCCTTGAGCTGCCAGAACAGCTCGGGATTGTGCGGGTTGGCATAGTTCAGGTTGTCGGTGGTGCCCAGCGGCACCGCGCCGGCGCAGGCGAGATTGCGCGCCGCCTCGGCCACCACGATCTTGCCGCCCTCGTAGGGATCGAGCAAAACGTAAGCACCGTTGCCATCCACGGACAGCGCGATGAACTTCTCGGGCGTGCCGCGTGGCGCAGGTTGCGTGGCCGGGCCCACGGGCAACGAGTCTTGCTTGATCCGCAGCACGGCGGCATCGCTGCCGGGGCAGACCACCGAGTTGTCGCGCACCATGTGGTCGTATTGGCGGTAAACCCAGTTCTTGGAAGCAATGGTCGGCCAGGCCAGCAGCGCCTTGAGGTCTGCCGCCGGGTCCTGCGTGTCGGGCACACCGGCCAGAGTGAATGCCCGGACTTCCTTCAAATACGCGGGCTCCCTGGCCTCGCGCTGATAGACGGGGGACTCATCCGCAATCTTGCGGGCGGGAATGTTGGCCACGACCCGGCCGTGGTGCCGGACCACCATGCGGCCCGTGTCGGTGACCGCGCCGATCTCGGACCAGGGCAGGTCCCACTTGTCGAAGACGCGCTTTACTTCCTCCTCGCGGCCCTTGTGGACGATGATAAGCATCCGCTCCTGCGATTCACTGAGCATGATCTCGTAGCTCGACATGCCCGGCGCGCGCTGGGGCACCTGGTCCAGCTCGATCTCGATGCCCGTGCCGGCGCGCGCGGCCGTCTCGCACGTCGAACAGGTCAAGCCCGCCGCACCCATGTCCTGGATGCCGGCGACCGCGCCCGTGGCCAGCAGTTCGAGGCAGGCCTCGCACACGAGCTTCTCCATGAACGGGTCGCCCACCTGCACCGCGCCGCGCTGCTGCTCGGCCGATTCCTCGGTCAGGTCCTGCGACGCAAAAGCCGCCCCCGCCAGCCCATCGCGCCCGGTCGCGGGGCCGACGTAGAACACCGGGTTCCCGATGCCCTTGGCCTGCCCGCGCGCAATTTGCTCGTGGCGCAGCACCCCGAGGCAGAAGGCGTTGACCAGCGGATTGCCTTCGTAGGACTTGTCAAAATAGACCTCGCCCGCCACGGTCGGGATGCCGAAGCAATTGCCGTAATGCGCAATCCCCGCCACCACCCCGCCGAACAGGCGGCGGTTGTTGGCGACGGCTTGCTCGCACTCCGTGCGCCGCGCGCCGCACTCCGCATCCGAAGTGATCGGCCCGAACCGCAGCGAGTTGACCGAGCACACCGGCCGCGCGCCCATCGTAAAGATGTCGCGGATGATGCCCCCGACACCGGTCGCCGCGCCCTGGAACGGCTCCACCGCGCTGGGGTGGTTATGCGACTCGATCTTGAACGCGATGGCCAGGCCGTCCCCGATGTCAATGATGCCCGCGTTCTCCTCGCCCGCGCCCACCAGGATGCGAGGCGACTGGGTCGGGAAGGTCTTGAGCAGCGGGCGGGTGTTCTTGTAGGAGCAGTGCTCGCTCCACATCACCGAGAAGATGCCCAGCTCGGTGTAAGACGGCTCGCGGCCGAGAACCGCTTTGAGCTTCTCATATTCCTCGGGCGTGAGGTTGTGCTTCTGCACTAACTCGGGTGTAATCGCTGGTTCGCTCATCAGAATTTCAACAGCCACGGTCGCAGATTCAAGGGCGGCAGGACTTGCCCCCTATCCCGGGATCGCCGCCGGCCTGGCCGCCAGCGCCCCAATCATGCTCTCGAAGATCAGGCGCCCGTCCGCGCCGCCCAGGATCGGCTCACTGGCGCGTTCCGGATGCGGCATGAGGCCGGCAACGTTGCGGCGCTCGTTGCAGATGCCGGCGATGTTGTCCAGCGCGCCGTTCGGGTTGGCGGCCTCGGTGGCTTCGCCCCGGGCATTGACATAGCGCCAGAGAACCTGGTGATTCGCCTGGAGCCGGGCCAGGGTTTCCGGGTCGGCAAAATAGCATCCCTCGCCGTGGGCAATCGGCAGCCGCAGCAGCCGGTCCGGCGGAATCCGGCTCGTGAAGGGCGAGTCCGTGGTGGCGGTCTTCAGGAAGACGTGCTCGCAGCGGAACTGGAGCGAGCGGTTGCGGATCAGCGCCCCCGGCAGCAGCCCGGCCTCACAGAGAATCTGGAACCCGTTGCAGATGCCCAGCACCAGCCCGCCCTCGACGGCGAACCGCTGCACGGCTTGCATCACCGGGCTGAACCGCGCAATAGCCCCCGTGCGCAGGTAATCGCCGTAGCTGAAGCCGCCCGGCACCACCACCGCATCCACCGCGCCCAGGGACGGCTCCTTGTGCCAGAGCAACTCGGCCTGGTGGCCCAACACATGGCGCAGCACGTGAACGACATCCTGGTCGCAATTCGAACCGGGAAACTGGAGCACGGCGAAGTTCATCTGCGATCTGCGCCCTTATTCGATCTCGAACCGGTAGTCTTCGATCACCGGGTTGCTCAGGATCTTGTGGCAGGCGGCGTCAATCTGCTGCCGCGCCGCCTCCTTGTCCGCGCCGGCCAGCTCGATTTCGAGGTACTTGCCGACCCGCACGTCGCCCACGCCGGTATAGCCCATGTGAGCCAGGGCGTTCTGCACGGTCTTGCCCTGCGGATCAAGCACCGCTTTCTTGGGCATAACAACAATTCTTGCTTTCATGGTTGAAAAGGGGGCTCGCTGCTGGAGCCGCCGCGATGTTGGACAAACCGCCGCCTTGAAGCCAGAGTTATTTCTCCCGCGCGCCGCGGCGCAAGAACCGGGCTGCCATAAACAAAGAGAGCCTGTCTTGCGACAGGCTCTTTGCTCAAGTTCCAACCCGCTCAGCCCTCGACCGAATCCCGGCGGGCCGGAGGCGCGCGTGCTGGGCGCGCCGGAGCTACTGGTTATCCGGCTTTACTACGCGGAAGAAGATGGCCTGACCGCTCGTCGGGTAATTGGTCGAGTAGATGCCGCTGGGCGAGCCGTAAGCCGCCGTTTCGGGATGACTGACCCACGCGGCGGGGTTGCTCACATTGGTCGAAGTCTGCAGGTAGGCCGTAGGCAACCCGAGCCAGGATACCGGGATGTGGCCGCCGGAAGGCGTGCCCACCGTGATCGCCCCGATGGCGGGCTCTTCGTAAGGAACGGCCCAGGTGTCGAGCGGCAGGATGTAGCTGCCGGTGGCGCGGATGTAGCGGACGTGGTTGGTGCCATAACCCCACTCGTTGTCCATGCTGCTGTTGACGTTGTCATAGAAGCCATACTTGTAAACCAACTGCACCGGCTTGTTCTTGGGAACCAGCACGGGCTGGGAATAGAAGAGCCAGTCGCTGCTGGTGGTGCCGTTGGTCAGCACAAAGGCGCCATTCGGTTCGGTAGTCCAACTCCACCAGGGGATCCAATTGCCGTTCACCGCCAACTGCATACTCTTGTCGAACGCGATCAGGCTGCTATAGGAAGCGGCGTTGGTCATGCTGACGGAGAAGGTGACGTAGGTGTCCGCCGGGAGGTAATCATTGGTGTTGGCCTGCCAATTGTCGAACAGGGTGGGGCCAAGAGTGATCATGTGGTAGCCGTCCGGGTTGGTGGGTTCGGTGCCGGTGAAGCTTACAGACTTGTTGCCACCGCTCTCCCAGACCGTGGAGCTGTTGCGGAAGTAGGTGTATTTGTAAGTGAAAGCGGCGCCGGTTAGCTGGCTGGCCTTCAGCCAGGTATTGGTATAGATGCCGGGCCGGGCGGCATCTTCGAACAACTGGAGCCCGCTGGCGGGCGGATCGCCCCAGCCAATGTCATCACCACGGACGGAGGCCAGGTCATTCAAGGGGTCAAATGCCCCGACTAAAATCTGAGAGCTCATATCCAACTGGAAGTAGATGCCGGCTTTGATGGGCAGGCCGGAGGCATCGGCGAAGTACTCTTTCGGCAGGACCTGGGGAGAGACATTGGTGAGCATGAACGCGCGATTGCCGTCAGGATAACCGCTGATGCTTTCATAGCTCAGGGTGACGCCCCCTACGTTAATGGCATACTTGTATTCCATCCGGGTGCCGGGAGCGCGGGAGGTTTCGACATAAGAGTTGGTATAGACGCCTGGACGGGCGCTATCACTATTGAGCACAACGCCGCCCCAGGAGCCGTTGAAGGGGCCCATGGCCTGAATGAGGTCGCCGGCGCCCGGGTTGAAGTTGCCGACGCCAATCTGGGCCGACATATCCACCTGGAAAGTGACCTCGATGGACTGCGCGCCGCCGGAGTTATCGCTGAAGTAGGCGCTGGGGAGGGTTTGGTCCGTGCTGGCGAGAGTGAAGCGGCGATTGCCGCTGGGATACCAGCCGAGGGATTCCCAAACGCCATGGGTGCCCCAGGTGTGGAACTTGTACTCGACGACGCTGCCGACGGCGGGGTACGTGATGTCGAAGGTGTTCTGGTACAAAGTGGTGGTTGGAACGTTCGTCAACTGATGTCCGATCCAGGATCCACCATTGTTAAAACCGCTCATGACCTCAACGTGATCGGTGCCATCGGTGTTGAAGTTGCCCAGGCTGATTTGATAGCCCATATCCACCTGGAAGGTTACCGGGACGGCATAGGCCCCGACGGCGGTGCAGAGCAAGAGCCCTGCCCAGACTGCATATTGGTTGGTGTTGATTTTCATTGCTGTATTCTAGCTCCGGTTACTGTGTTGATGGTTTGAGGACTTGGCGGGCTCCCGGGGGATGGGGTTGGCCGGGATCGCCAGTATGGGTGATGGAAAGGCTCAGAGACATGCTTCGATGGCTTACGGCCCCCGCGGCGTGTGCGCCGCGATATAGGCCAGGTCAATGCTGAAGCTGGAGATGGAAACGCGTTGCACTTTGGTGTAGGTGACGGGGCGAACCGTTCGAGAATCCCGCCACCGGTGCACTTCCGCGTGTCCGTCGGCAAAGCCCATGCCGCACGAGCCGCCGTGGTCGCTAGAGGGCAGTTCGGTGAATTCCCCGATGCCATTGGTGGAGCCGGGATTTGAATAGAGGATGGCATCGTCAATACTGTCCGGGTGCTCGTCCGTGAACAGCCAACTGTCGCTCGGGCCGGGAATGTGCAGGTCCCCCATCTTTCTCGCCACAAACTTCAGCCAGGGGAAGTCGGTGCTCTTTTCTCCGTCGCCAATGGCGGCGTTCATGGCCACGCTGCGAACGCGATTGGCCCAACCGACCGCCCGCTGGTCCCCACTGAGGTAGATGTCCGTGGGGCACCAGTAAATTTTAGCGGCCCGGGCGGTGTAGGGGCCCATGCAGGAAAACCGGTCGTCGGTGAGCCGCAGGGTATTCGTGTTGTCGCGGGACGTGTCCCACGTCAGCCAGCCGCTCACCCAGGAGTGGAGGCCATTCCAGTCACCCGACTTATCGCTATTAATGGCGAGGAAATCGTTGTTGTCGCCGGCGTACATCATCCAGGCGAGGCCCAACTGCTTGTTGTTATTCATGCACTGAATCGCCTGCGCCTTGGACTTGGCGCGGGCCAGGGCCGGCAGCAGCAAGGCCGCCAAAATGGCGATGATAGCGATGACAACCAGCAACTCGATTAAGGTAAACGCTGTCTTGCGGGAATGCATGTCAGTCAAGGTCGCATTAAGCTGGTTCAACTTGTAGTCATTCTACACTACATACACTGGCCTGCCGGCGGCAAGCATTCAACCGCATGTTTGTGCGGTCGAGGCGCATCTCACTTTCCTGCCAGGGGAGGGGCCAGGCGCCGACATTCTGGTCGG
>CAZDOO010000067.1:0-32163 GCA_964507045.1 uncultured Verrucomicrobiota bacterium
GTTGCGCGTCCGCCAGCATTCATGCCATCTATCAAGCCCGCGCCGTCAATAGGCAGCAGTGATTTTTTACGGAAGGGACTTGTCCTTCCGTTTAGCGGACCTCGAAGCGGGAACTCCAGCCTTCGGCAAGGCTACGACGGGACTGGTCTGAGAGGCCGTCTGATAATGCGGTCTCGGGAGGGCAAGCGTCCCCGCGAGCCCTAATTATGCTCTTTTCCCCATGATATTGGGGCTCGCGGGGACGCTCGCCCTCCCTGGCGGTTTGTGGGTTATCGAGTGGTGGGGGGCATTGGGCTTGGCGCGGGGCGGTGTTGTGTAGGGAGTTGGTCGTGGTGGGGGTTGCGAGAGTTTTTACCTGGAGAATGCAGTTGTCGGGCCGCGCGGGGCTGGGTTTAATGGCGGGCCTATGAAGAACGAAGCGCGTTGTCTGAGCGGTTGGGGGTTGAGTCTGTCGCTGGGCCTGGTGCTGTGGCTGGGGGCGTGCACGAGCACGCCGCCGTCGCCGAAGGCCGCGTCGGTATTCGATCCGGGGAAGCTGGCGGAGATGGATGCGGCGATTGACAGCGCGATTGCGGAGAAGAAATGCCCGGGCGGGGTGTTGTGGATCGAGCATCGCGGGGTGAGTTATCACAAGGCGTATGGTGCACGCGCGCTGGTGCCGGGGGTGGAGCCGATGACGGAGGACACGATTTTCGATGCGGCGTCGCTGACGAAGGTGGTGGCGTGCACGCCGGCGGTGATGTTGCTGGTGGAGCGGGGGCAGGTGAGCCTGGATGCGACGGTGCAGACTTACATTGCCGAGTTCAAGGGGGAGGGCAAGGAAGCCATTACCGTGCGGCAGCTCATGACCCATACTTCCGGGCTGCGGGGCGATATCGAGACGAAGACGGATTGGCAGGGGCAGCCGGCGGCGATCCAGAAGGCGTGCGCGGAGAAGCTGCAAAGCGCACCGGGCACCGCGTTTCGCTATAGCGACATCAACTTCTTCCTCCTGGGGGAGATTGTGCAACGGGTGAGCCACAAGCCGCTGGAGGTGTTTGTGGCGGAGGAGATTTACCGGCCGCTGAAGATGGCGGACACGGGCTACTTGCCGCCGGCGGGCAAGGTGGGGCGGATTGCGCCGACGGAAGTGGTGGCGGGCAAACCGTATCGCGGGGTGGTGCATGATCCGACGGCGCGGCACATGGGGGGCGTAGCGGGACACGCGGGGCTGTTCTTCACCGCGTCGGATGTGGCCCGCTATGCCCGGATGCTGCTCAACAGAGGGTCCCTGGGCGGGGTGTGCATCTTCAAGCCGGAGACGGTGGACCTGATGACGAGTGTGCAAACGCCCGCCTCGTTGCCGGTGCGGCGCGGGCTGGGCTGGGATATTGACTCGGGCTACAGCGGTCCGCGGGGGAAGCTGTTCCCGGTCGGGTCTTACGGGCACACGGGCTGGACCGGCACTTCGCTGTGGATTGATCCGTTCTCGCAGACGTTTGTCATCTTCCTGTCGAACCGGAACCATCCGAGCGAGAGCGGGAATGTAGGTCCCCTGCGCGCCAAACTCGGCACGCTGGCGGCGGAGGCGATCCGGGACTTCAATTTCACCTATGTGCCGGGGGCGTTGGGGACGGCGCCGGAGACGGACGCAAGCGCAGGGCGGGACCGGGTCCAGGCGAAGCCGGCGCAGCTCAAGACGCTCAATGGCATTGACGTGCTTGTGCGGCAGAAGTTTGCGCCGCTCAGGGGGCTGCGCCTGGGGTTGATTACCAATCACACGGGCGAGGACCGGGACCGCAACCCGACGATTGACCTGCTCAAGAACGCTCCCGGCGTCGAACTCAAGGTGCTGTTCAGTCCCGAACACGGCATCCGCGGCGCGGTGGACGAGAAGGTGGGAGACGGCGTGGACCAGAAAACGGGCCTGCCGATCTACAGCCTCTACGGGCAGCGGTCCAAACCGACACCCGAGCAACTCAAGGACCTCGATGCGCTCGTGTTCGATATCCAGGACATTGGCTGCCGGTTTTACACCTATACGGCCACGATGGGCCTGACGCTGGAGGCCGCAGGCGAGAACGGGAAGAAGTATTTTGTTCTGGACCGGGTCAACCCCATTACCGGGACGCTGGTTGACGGACCGGTGCGGGTGGGGAAGGGCACCTTCGTGGCCTACCACGAAGTGCCGCTGCGCTACGGGATGACCATCGGCGAACTGGCCCGCATGTGTAACATCGAGCACAACTGCAAGGCGGACCTGACGGTGATCCAGGTGGAAGGCTGGCAGCGGGATGCGTGGTTCGACCTGACGGGCCTGCCCTGGACCAACCCGTCGCCCAACATGCGCAGCCTGCCGGCGGCGATCCTCTATCCCGGCGTGGGGCTGCTGGAAAGCGTTCTGTCGGTGGGGCGGGGGACGGACACGCCGTTCGAGGTGGTGGGCGCACCCTACGTGGACGACGTGAAGCTGGCGGAGGAGTTGAACGGGGCTGGCTTGTCCGGCGTGCGGTTTATGCCGATCCAGTTCACGCCCACTTACAGCGTGCACAAGGACAAGCTGTGCAAGGGGGTTTACATCCTGCTGACCGACCGGGACCATTGCAGCGTGGTGGATGTGGGGCTGTTGATTGCCGAAACGCTGTGCCGGCTCTATCCGAAGGATTTCAATCCCGACAAGATGAGCCATCTGCTGCTGCATCCCCCCACGATGGACGCGATCAAGGCGAACAAGCCGCTCAAGGAGATTCGCGCCATGTGGCAAAAGGACCTCGACGAGTTTCAGCAACGGCGCGCAAAGTATTTGATCTACTGAATGCCCCTGTCTCGCACCCGCCCAAACCGACGGACCCGAGAAACAAAGCGCCTTCGGCTTGTTTAGACGGCAATGGAGCGAAATGCCCCAACCTCCCTGAGGCGGCGGCAAATGGCGCGCAGTCGTCAAGTGGAATAATCACCCTTCCGCAGGGGCGCTCATTCTGCGCCGCGGGGGGCAAGAAAATTGAGGCGCCGGGAAGCCGACCTGCGTTTGAGGTCCTGTTTATGCGGGTCGGAGGCACTTAAAAAAATTGCAGATTCCTATTGCGCTCAAATTTGCGCCTGCTATATTAAGCGCTCCGTTTGGCCTCATAGGCCACGGACAGCATAACCTGCGAGACCGATAACTGACCACCCATCTGGGGGCAGGATTAATGGTCCCGCTCTCCAAGTAGCTGACTTGGGAACTGTTGTTGATTTATGCCAGTACAGACATTTAGACCGCTGACGCCGTCCTTACGCTATGTAGCGTATGCGGACTACAGCGACATTACGAAAGGCAAGCCGGAGCGCAGCCTCGTCGAGACGCGCAAACGCACCGGTGGGCGTAATGCCTATGGCCGGGTGACGGCGCGGGGAATTGGCGGCGGCCACAAACAGAAGCTGCGGCTGGTGGACTTCAAGCGGAGCAAGCACGGCGTCGAGGCGACGGTAAAGGCGATCGAGTATGATCCGTGCCGGACGGCGCGACTGGCTTTGCTGGAGTACAAGGACGGCGAGAAGACTTACATTATCGCGCCTGGCGGCCTGCAGGTGGGGGCCAAGCTGCTGAGCGGCCCGACGGCGCCGCCGGAGGTGGGCAACAGCCTGCCGCTGCGCGTCGTGCCGGTCGGCTTGCCGATCCACAACATCGAGATTATTCCGGGGCGGGGCGCGCAGATGGTGCGCACTGCGGGCGGTTCGGCAACGCTGATGTCGCGCGACGAGGGGTATGCGCAGATTCGGCTCCCCTCGGGGGAAATCCGCCGCGTTAACCAGAACTGCTATGCGACGATTGGCCAGGTGAGCAATAGCGAGCACGAAAACGTGGTTCTCGGCAAAGCGGGGCGCTCGCGCCATTTGGGAATCCGGCCGGTGAACCGCGGCGTGACGCGCAACCCTGTGGACCATCCGAACGGCGGTGGCGCCGGCAAGTCCAAATCGGGCGGCGGCTGGCAGCAGCTCACTTCGCCGTGGGGCCTGCTGGCCAAGGGCTACCGGACCCGCAACAAGAAGAAATACTCGAACAAGTTCATCCTGGTTCGACGCGACGGCCGGCCGATGAAGAACAAGTAGATTTGACGCTTTATGGGACGTTCAATTAAGAAGGGCCCGTTTATTGACGGCCATTTGCTGGACAAGATCACGAAGGCCAAAGAGACCAAGTCGAAGACCCCGATCAAGACGTGGTCGCGGCGCTCGATGATTACACCGGATTTTGTCGGCCTGACGTTCAACGTGCATAACGGCAAGGTCTTCAACCCGGTGTTCGTGACCGAAAACATGGTGGGCCATCGGCTCGGCGAGTTTTCGCCGACGCGGACGTTCAAGAAACACGGCGCGCACACCGCGAAGGCAGAAGCGAAGTAATTCTATGGAAGTTCAGGCCATAACCAAGAACGTGCGCATGTCCGCGCAGAAGATGCGCGAGGTGGTGCGCCAGATTCAGGGCTTGCCGGCGACGAGCGCCCAGGCGGCGCTGGCGGTGGTGCCGCGCAAAGGCGCGCGGTTTGTCGCCAAGACGCTCAAGTCGGCGATCGCCAACGCCGAAGACCTCAAGGAGCATAAGAAGGAATACGCCGGATTGAGAACCGATCGACTCGTCATCAAGGAAGCGATTGCGCAAACGGCCGCCTCGTTCAAGCGTTTCACCCCCAAGGCGCGCGGCTCCGCGGGCCCGATCATCAAGCGAAACTGCCACATCAAGATTGTTCTGTCAGACGAATAACGTATGGGACAAAAGACTAATCCAGTTGGCCTGCGCATGGCCGTCACCCATGACTGGCGTTCGAAGTGGTACGCCGGCAAGAAAGAGTTCGGCAAGCTGCTCGCCGAAGATCGTCAGATTCGCGGTCTCCTGAAGAAGAAGCTTGAATCGGCGTCGGTGCCGCAGATCCTGATCGAACGCGCCGCCAGCCGGTGTCGCATCACGATTATGACCGCGCGCCCGGGCATCGTCATCGGCCGCAAGGGGGCGGAGATAGACAAGCTCAAGGAGGAGCTGAGCCAGCTGACGGGCAAAGAGATTTACGTGGACATCATCGAGGTGAAGTCGCCGGAGATTGATGCCCAGCTTGTGGCGGAGAATGTGGCGCTGCAACTGGAGCGCCGGGTGTCCTTCCGCCGGGCGATGAAAAAGGCGCTGCAGACCGCCAAGGATTTTGGCGCCGAGGGGATCAAGATCCGTTGCGCCGGCCGGCTGGGCGGCGCGGAACTGGCGCGGGTGGAGCAATACCACTGGGGCCGGGTGCCCTTGCACACTTTGCGCGCCAACATTGATTACGGCTTTGCCGAGGCCAACACGATGTACGGCAAGCTCGGCATCAAATGCTGGATCTGTAAGGGTGACACCAAGGTGGAAAAGCCCCAGGCGCAGCCTGCGGTAGCCGCAAACTGAGATTTGGATAGAAGGATTCTGTTATGCCATTGATGCCCGAGAGAGTGAAGTACCGGAAGATGCACCGCGGCAACCGTGCCGGCCTGGCCACGCGGGGGCAGACGGTGGCTTTTGGGGAGTTTGGGTTGATGGCGCTGGAGCGCTGCTGGCTGGACACGAAGCAGATCGAAGCCGCCCGCGTGGCCGTCGCCCGCAACATGAAGCGCCACGGAAAGATGTGGATTCGCGTCTTCCCGCAAAAGTCCTTCACCAAGAAACCGCTGGAAACGCGCATGGGCAAGGGCAAGGGGCCGCTGGAGTCCTGGGTCGCGGTGATTCGCCCGGCCAACGTGCTCATCGAGGTGGACGGCGTCACCGAAGCGGTGGCGCGGGAATCGCTGCGCCTGGCCGCGACCAAGCTGCCGATCCGGACAAAATTCATTTCGCGGCACCGCGTGGGCTGAGCCGGCACGGCTGTAGATTCTGGTTATGAAGAAGACGCAACGGAAAGACATTCAGGAAAAGACGCTGGACGAACTGGTGGCCGATAGCCGGAACTGGCGGCAGGAGATCTTTAACCTGCGCCTGCAGCAGGCCAGCGCCCAGCTCGAAAAGCCGGCGCGCCTCCGCACCCTGCGGCGCGACATCGCCCGCGTCGAAACCCACATTTCGCAACTGCGCCGCAAGACCGCATAGACTTTTTGTATGGCTGAAACTCCGACTACTCCCGCAGCGGCCCGGTCCAAGCGCAAAGAGCGCGTGGGCGAGGTTATCTCCAACAAGATGGGCAAGACCATTGTTGTTCAGGTCGAGCGGCGTTTCCCGCACCCCAGGTTCAAGAAGATCGTCACCGGCTACAAAAAGCTCTATGCCCATGACGAGAAGAATGAAGCCAAAGTGGGCGACCGCGTGCGGCTGGAAGAAACCCGGCCGCTTTCCAAGACCAAGCGCTGGCGTTTGGTGGAGATTGTGGAGCGCGGTTCCGGGGTCGCGCCGGTGGCGGTCTGAGCGGCGCCGGACCGAGCACCCGAAAGCCAGGATTTAGCTTATGTTACAGATACGTTCCATCCTAGACGTGGCCGACAACACCGGCGCCAAGCGGGCGGCGGCGATTGGCGTGCTCGGCCGCAACCAGTACTACGCGCATGTGGGCGACATCATCAAGGCTCATATCAAAGAGGCCGCGCCAGACGGCACGGTCAAGAAGGGCGAGGTTGTGGATGCCGTGGTGGTCCGCACCCGCCAGGTGATTCGCCGCAGCGACGGCTCGTATCTGCGCTTTGACAGTAATGCGATTGTGCTGATTGACAAAGAGTTGAACCCGCGCGGCACGCGCATTTTTGGCCCGGTGGCGCGCGAGCTCCGGGACAAGAAGTTCATGAAGATTGTATCGCTCGCGCCGGAAGTGATCTGACGGCCTGGTATTAGTTTATGCGCAAATCTCATGTAAAGAAAGGCGACGAGGCGGTGATCATCGCCGGGGCCGACAAAGGCAAGCGGGGCCGGATCATCACCGTGATTGCCAAGAAACAGCGGGTTATTGTCGAGGGCGCGCACATGATCAAGAAGCACATGCGCAAGAGCCAGCAATACCCCCAGGGCCAGATCGTGGAACGCGAAGGCTCGATTCACATCTCGAATGTGATGAAAGCCGAGCAGTACGATGCGAGCGCCGCCCGGCGGGGCAAGGCTGCCCCGGCGAAGGCCTGAGCCGGATTTGAATCCAGATGAAAGCCAGACTCTACGATAAATATTTGAAGGAAGTCGTGCCGGTGCTGAAAGAAAAGCACAAGTACTCCAACGTCCACCAGATCCCCCGCATGGAGAAGATCGTGGTCAACATGGGCGTGAGCGCGTCGCTCGAAAAGAGCGCGGTGGACGATGCGGCCAAAGACCTGGCGCTGATTACCGGCCGCAAGCCGGTTACCAGCAAATCCAGGCATAACATCGCCAACTTCAAGCTGCGCGCGGACCTGCCGATCGGCTGCCGGGTGACCCTGCGCCGCGACGCGATGTATGAGTTCCTGGACCGGCTGATCGCAACGGCGCTGCCGCGCATCCGTGACTTCCGCGGCCTGTCCCCACGTTCTTTTGATGGCCGGGGCAGCTACTCGCTGGGCGTCGCCGACCAGACGATTTTCCCGGAAATCGAGCTCGACAAAATCAAACGGCAGCAGGGCATGGATATCACGATTGTGACTAGCGCCCCGACTGATGCCGAGGCGCTCGATTTGCTCAAGCTGATGGGCATGCCTTTTGCCGAGGCGCGACAGCCGGAGCCCAAGCGAGCCAAGACGGTCGAAAGCGGGGCGGAGCAGCAAGGCAAAGCAGAGTAATTGATATATATGGCTAAGAAAGCATGGATTGAACGCAATAAGCGGAAAGCCGAGACGGTGAAGAAATATGCCGCGCTGCGGGCCGAGTTGAAGGCCAAGCGTGACTATGCCGGCCTGGCGAAGCTGCCGCGCGATGCCAGCCCCTCGCGGTTGGTGAACCGATGTTCCATGAGCGGCCGTCGCCATGGCTTCTTGCGCAAGTTCGGCTGCTCCCGTATGACGTTCCGCGAAGGCGCCCTCAACGGCTTGATTCCGGGCGTGACCAAAGCCAGCTGGTAAATCTATGAACGATCCGATTTCCGACATGCTGACCCGGATTCGCAACAGCAGCCGCGCGTTGTTGCCGACCGTCCAAGTGCCCCATTCCAAGATCAAAGAGAGCATTGCGGGCATCCTGAAGCGGGAGGGTTATATTGCCGACTTTGCGGTGGAGCGGAAGACGCCCAGGACGATCACGCTGAAACTGAAGTACCAGGGCAAGAAGAGCATCATTGAAGGGCTGCGCCGGGTGAGCTCGCCCGGTTTGCGCCGCTACGTTGGCGCGGTCGAGATCCCGCGCGTGCGCGGCGGCCTGGGTGTGGCCGTGCTCTCCACTTCGGAAGGGCTGATGACTGACACGCAGGCGCGCCAGAAGAGAATCGGTGGCGAATTGATTTGCTACGTGTGGTAGGAAGAGCGCCAAGCCGGTAGAGTTTGATTTTATGTCACGTATTGGAAAGCAACCGATAGCTATTCCTCCCAAGGTGAAGGTGGAGGTCAAGGGACAACAGGTCTTTGTTGAAGGGCCGAAAGGCAAGCTCAACTGGGAGCTGCCGCGCCGCACCAGCATCAAGGTGGAAGGCGGTAAGGCGATCGTCCTCCGCGAGGGCGACGATGCGCGCGCCAAGGCGCTGCATGGTCTGAGCCGCGCTTTGGTCAACAATATGGTGCGCGGCGTCCACGAAGGCTTTGTCAAGAAGCTCGAGATTCAGGGCGTCGGTTTTAAGGCCGCGGTGACGGGCAGCACGGTTACCATGAACCTGGGCTTTTCGCATCCGATCGTCTATCCAATTCCCGCCCAGATCAAAGTGACGGTGGAAGACAACACCAAGCTTACCATCGAGGGACCCGACCGGCAGTCCGTGGGGCAGGTGGCGGCGGAGTTGCGCAGCTTTTACCCGCCCGAACCCTACAAGGGCAAAGGTGTGCGTTACTCGGATGAGCGCGTGATCCGCAAGGAAGGCAAGACGGTGCAGTAATGCAAAGCGCGTACCAACAGCTTACGGCCAAATCCGTGACGAATTGAGATGAGAACTGAACAGAAACATAAACTGGCGCTGCGGCGCCGCTGGCGCGTTCGCCGAAAGGTCAGCGGCACCAAGGACCGCCCGCGCATGAGTGTTTGCTTCACGAACAAGAACATCCACGTGCAGTTTATTGATGATGCCGCAGGGTTGACGATGGCGGCAGCTTCTACGAACAGCAAAGCGACTCCCGACGCCGGCAAGCTGGCTGCAAATGCGGCCAGCGGCAAGAAGATCGGCACCCTGGCTGCGCAGGCCGCTTTGGCAAAGGGGATCAAGCAAGTGGTTTTTGACCGTGGCGGCGCGCGCTACCATGGCAAGGTCAAAGCCTTGGCCGATGCGGCGCGCGAAGCGGGTCTGCAATTCTAACGCAAGATGGAAACGAATACTGTGACAGAACCAACCAAAGCAGAGGGTGGCAGTCCCCGGAGTCCGCGTGGACCGGGGGGGCGCGGTCGTCGGAGTCGGCCGGAGCCCGAACCTACTTTTGACGCCCAGTCCGGGGAGGAACTGGTCGAGAAAGTCGTCTTCATCAATCGCTCCTCCAAAGTCGTCAAAGGCGGACGCCGCTTTACATTCAGCGCGCTGATCGTCGTCGGCGACAAGCACGGCCGTGTCGGGGTCGGCATGGGCAAGGCGGGCGAAGTGGCGGATGCGATTCGGAAGGGCGGAGAAATGGCCCGCTCGGAAATGGTTGGGGTGTCGTTGAGAGATGCGACTATCCCGCACGAAGTCTTCTCGCACTATTGCGGCGCCAAGGTTCTGCTCCGCCCGGCGTCGCCGGGCACAGGGATCATTGCGGGCAAGACCGCGCGCGCGGTGCTCGAATCCGCGGGCGTCAAGGACGTGCTGACCAAATCACTCGGGTCCAAGAACGCCGCCAATGTGGTGAAGGCCACGCTCAATGGGCTGTTGAGCCTCCGCCTGCGCAAAGACATCTACCAGGGCCGCGGTTTGGAAATCAAGCGGGAAGAAAAACCCAAGGCCCAGGAGGCAATATTGGCCCCAGCTTCCGTTCCGCCATCCGCTCCCCAAACCACATAGCTTTTTATGCGATTACACGATCTTAAACCTCGTCCGGGCGCCCGGCACCGTCGCAAACGACTGGGCCAGGGCGAAGCCACCGGCCACGGCAAGACCAGCGGGCGCGGCGGCAAGGGCCAGACGGCCCGGTCCGGCAGCTCGATCCGTCCTGGTTTCGAAGGCGGACAGATGCCACTGATCCGGCGCATTCCCAAGCGCGGGTTTAACAACGCGCGCCATACGACGCGCTACCTGCCCGTGAACCTCGAAGCGCTCAACCAGTTTAATGATGGCTCGCGCGTGGACGCGGAAGCCTTGCGTGCCGCCAAGCTGGCAAATGGCCGTGGGGCCGGCGTCAAGATCCTTGGCAACGGGGAATTGACCCGCAAGCTCACGGTGAGTGCCCACGCGTTCAGTGCGTCGGCCAAGGCGAAGATCGAGGCAAAAGGGGGCACCTGTGAGCTTATTGCGCCAAAGGACGTGAACGCGGCAAAGCCTGCACGTGCCAAGGCCTAAACTTGCTCATGCGCTCCAGAATGCATCCTGAGCCGACCGTCCGGTCCTGGGAATTCAGACTCCGGTTGTCTTCTGGGCTCTAAAACCACCATGCTTGCCGCCATCTACAATACCTTCTGCAACTGCTTTAAGATTCCGGAGCTCAAGTCCCGGATTCTGTTTACCCTGATGGTGCTGGCCATTTGCCGCTTGGAAGCGGTCGTGCGCATCCCGGGGCTGAATGGCACCATCCTGTCGAACTATTTTGCCAGCAAGGCCGGTTCGGCGGATGGGTCATCAATGCTCGGCATGTACAGCCTTTTTACCGGCGGCGCCTTGGAGCATTGCGCCGTCGGCGCTTTGGGCATCATGCCCTACATCAGCGCGACGATTATCATTCAGTTGCTGACCGCGGTGATTCCTACCTTGAGCAAGCTCGCCCGCGAAGAAGGCGGGCGCACGAAGATCATTCAATATGGCCGGTATCTCACTGTCATTCTCTGCCTGGGGCAGGGCATGGTGATGGCGATCGGCTGGGAGAACCCGGAGAAGCTCTTCCCGGGGTGGAACACGGCTGACCGGCTAGTGCTCTACGCGGATGCGCACCTTTGGTTCTACCGGCTTCAGACATTGCTGATGCTGACGACGGGAACGATGCTGCTTATGTGGCTGGGAGAACAGATTACGGAGCGTGGCATCGGCAACGGCGTTTCCCTCGTCATCACGATCGGCATTCTGGCGCGGCTGCCGCAAGCAATCGTGGCGCTTAAGGACATGTTCTTCCCCGGCGGGGGGGTTGAGGCCAAGTTCAATTTCGGGCATGCGCTCGCACTGGTGCTCCTGTTGGCTGGCGTTATTGCGGGGGTTATTGCGATTACCCAGGCGCAGCGGAAGGTGCCTGTCCAGTATGCCCAGCGTGCGGTAGGCCGAAAGGTCTATTCAGGTGGAACTTCGTTCATGCCGCTGCGAGTTAACTACTCGGGCGTTATGCCAATCATCTTTGCCCAGGCCATCCTGATGTTCCCGCAGAAGATATTCCTGTTCCTCGGCCAGAGTTTCAACGTGAAGTTCTTTGGTGAAATCGCGCGTGCCCTGGGCGAGGGGGCGATTCTCTACATGGTGATTTACGCGTTGATGATTCTGTTCTTCTCCTATTTCTGGGTGGCGACCCAATTCAATGAATTGCAGATTGCCGATGATTTGAAGAAGAACGGCGGCTATATTCCCGGCGTGCGTCCGGGGCAGGCAACGAGCGACTATCTGCATAATGCCATGAGCCGAATTACACTGGCGGGAGCGGTCTTTTTGACCATCATCGCCTTGATTCCGATTTGGCTCTACCGGGAACTGCAGATACCGTATCCCGTGGCCACGTTCTTTGGCGGCACGAGCATGCTGATCCTGGTCGGCGTGCTGCTGGATACCATGCGCCAGATGGAAACACATCTGCTCATGCGCCATTACGATGGCTTCCTGAAGAAGGGGCGGCTGCGGGGCCGGTTCTGATGATCATTCTCAAGAGTGAGCGGGACCTGGAAGCGATGCGACCAGCCTGCAAGGTGGCCGGCGCGGTGCTGAATGATGTGACCGCGTTTATTCAGCCCGGGCTCACCACCAAGCAGGTGGATGAGTTTGCTGCGTCGCGGATCAAGCATTATGGCGCCAAGAGCGCGTTCCTGGGCTATCGGAAGTATCCGTGCCAGATTTGTATCTCGGTCAACGATCAGGTCGTGCATGGGTTGGCGGGTTCCCGGGTCCTGCAGTTTGGGGAGATCGTAAGTTTGGACGTTGGCGTCATTTACAACGGCTTTGTCGGCGACACTGCTAGGACTGTGGCTGTCGGCGGGTGTAGTCCAGAGGACCAAAGGCTGATGGATGTAACCGAGAAGGCGCTTTACCAGGGTGTCGCCCAGGCGGTGCCGGGCCGGAAAGTGGCTGATATTTCCCGGGCGATACAAAGTTTTGTGGAAAGCAACGGTTACAGCGTGGTTCGGGAGTTCGTGGGCCATGGGGTGGGGCGTTCGATGCATGAGGAGCCCCAAATCCCGAATTTTGTGGACGGGAAATCTTCGCCCAGGTTGCGGCCGGGGATGACCCTGGCGATTGAGCCGATGGTCAACGCCGGCGGGCCCGACGTAAAAATATTGAATGATGGCTGGACAGTGGTGACGCGGGATGGTTCACTATCTGCTCATTTTGAGCATACGGTGCTGATTACCGAGTCCGAACCTGAGGTTTTGACATGGCTCGAAAAGGCGCCATCGAAGTTGAAGGTGCCGTAGTGGAAGTTCTATCGAACAAACTGTGTCGCGTGGAATTGGCCAACGGACACCGGGTGCTGGCGTATGTCGCCGGCAGGGGCAGCTTGGGCTTTGCCCGCCTCGCGCCGGGGGACAAAGTTCAGTTGGAAATGTCGCCCTGCGATTTATCGTCGGGGCGTCTCATTGTGAAAAGGCAAACGAGTTAAATATGAAAGTTCGCGCATCCGTTAAGAAGCTTTGCGAGAATTGCAAAATCATTCGCCGCAAAGGCATCATCCGTGTGATCTGTACCAACCCGCGGCACAAGCAGCGGCAAGGCTGATCCGTCAACAACTGTAAGCAAATAGTCCTTTAGAGATTTTATGGCTCGTATCATTGGTGTGGAAGTTCCGCCGAACAAGCGCATTGACATTGCGCTTCGCTACATTTACGGCATCGGTCCCAGCAACGCGAACGTCATCTTGGCCAAGGCAAGTATTGATCCCAGTGTCCGCGCCAAGGACCTGACCGAGCAGCAGCTCTCCCAGATCGTGCATGCCATCCAGGACGGCAAGTACGTTATCGAGGGTGATCTGCGCCGCGAGATTGGCATGAACCTGAAGCGATTGCAGGGCATCAAGTGCTACCGCGGCATCCGCCACCTGCGCGGCTTGCCGGTTCGCGGGCAGCGCACCCAGACCAATGCCCGCACCCGCAAGGGGCCGCGCAAGACGGTCGGCGTCGTTCGCAGCCCAACCGCCAAGACGGGTATCCACTAATGGCTTGCCAACAATCACCGATCAACCGCCAACTCTTTTACTAACTCATGGCTGACGAGACCAAAAAGAAACCTGCCCCGAAGAAGGAAGGTAAGACCGGCGCCAAGCCGGAAGCGACCGCCGACAAGCCGGCTGACAAAGCCGTCCAGAAGAAACCTGCGGCCAAGGCTGATGCCGAGGGTGCGCCGGCCAAAGCGCCTAAGAAGACGGCTGCACCCGGTGCTGAAGGCGCCGCGCCCGCTGCGGAAGCGCCCCCGCCCGCCGAAGGCGCCGCACCGGTGCCGGCGGTAGCGGCCCCGACCGCAGCGGAGTTGCTGGCCGACGATCTCGCCGGCAAGAAGATCGTCAAGGCCAAAGGCGCCAAGAATATTATCAGTGGTATTGCCAACGTCCTGGCGACGTTCAATAACACGCTGGTCAGCATCACCGACATGCAGGGGCATGTCATTGGCTGGTCAAGCGCTGGACGAGTAGGATTCAAGGGGTCGCGCAAGAGCACCGCCTATGCCGCCCAGCAGGTCGCCCAGGACGCCGCCCGGCAGGCGATGTCCCATGGTATGCGCGAGGTTGAGGTCCGGGTTAAAGGCCCTGGTTCGGGCCGTGAGTCAGCCATCCGCGCCTTTCAGGCCATCGGATTGGAGATCACGACCATCAAGGACGTCACCCCCATCCCGCACAATGGCTGCCGCCCGCGCAAGAAGCGCCGCGTCTAACCCTCACTTAACAAAGGTCAACTCTCTACTTTAGGATTTAGAAAATGGCTCGTTATACTGGTCCCCGCGTTCGCATCAGCCGCCGCTTTGGCGTGCCGATCTTTGGCCCCTCCAAATACCTCGAACGCCGCAATTATGGCCCCGGCGTCCATGGCCCCAAGTCCCGCCGCAAGCATACCGACTACGGCCTCGGGCTCATTGAGAAGCAGAAGCTTCGCTATTATTACGGCCTGCTCGAACGCCAGTTCCGGGGCATCTACGAACGCGCCCTGAAGCGACGCGGCGTCACCGGCGAGCACATGCTGCAGATCCTGGAAACCCGCCTGGACAATGTCGCCTTTCACCTTGGCTTCGCCAACACTCGCGCGGCAGCCAGGCAGCTGGTGGCCCACGGGCACGTCAAGGTCAACGGGCGCAAGGTTAGTGTTCCATCCTTCGGCCTCAAGGTTAACGACGTCGTCGAAATCAAGAACACCAATGCCGCGCGACAATTGGCGGCCAAGAATCTGGAAAGCGCGGCCAGCCGGGCCGTGCCCGATTGGCTTTCGCTGGACAAAGAGGCCCTCAAGGGGACGGTCATGCGCATCCCGACCCGTGACGAGATCCAGCCGATTGCCAACGAGCAAGCCGTTGTGGAATTTTATTCCCGCTAAACCAATGAAACTGGATTGTTGGAGAGTGCTAAGGATGCCAGGGGAGCCGAGTGCCTGCTTCTCCGCGCCATCCTTGCACCGCTCAATCAATCCATAACAATTATACGGACCCCTCGGCCGGCGGGAATCAAGGCCGGCGGGTCAGATTACAATTGTTGAAAGGAAACACATGCCAGTACGTCTAGGACGATTCGAAATGCCCAAGCGGTTGACCAAAGAGGATTCAACCGCTACCAACACCTACGCCAAGTTTGTCGCCGAGCCCTTTGAAACCGGCTACGGCTACACCATTGGCAATTCACTCCGCCGCGTGCTGCTTTCCTCCCTGGAAGGCGCCGCGATTTCCTCCATTAAGATTGATGGGGCGCTGCACGAGTTTACGACCGTCGATGGCGTCGTCGAGGATGTCACCGAGATCGTCCTGAACCTGAAGAAGGTGTTGTTCAAAGCGCACACCCGCGAACCCCAGACGCTCCTGCTATCCGTCAACAAGGAAGGTGTAGTTACCGCGGCGGACATCCAGCTCAACCAGAACCTGGAGTTGGTCAATCCCGAGCAGCACATCTGCACTCTCGACAAGAAGAAGAAGTTCGAAATGGAGCTCGAAGTCAAAGTGGGGCGTGGCTTCCTGCCGGGTGAAGAGAATAAGAAGCCCAATCAAGCCATCGGGGTGGTGGCCATTGATTCCCTCTTCTCACCTGTGACCCGCGTCCGTTATGCCGTCGAGAACGCCCGCGTCGGCCAGCGCACCGATTACGACCGCCTCATCCTGGAAATCTGGACCGACGGCCGCATCTCTCCCGACGACGCCCTGACCCAGTCCTCCGCGATTCTGCAGCGGCATCTCGACGTTTTTGTCGGCTACGACAAGAATGCCGTCGAGTTCGAGGAAGTCGTGGACAAGCAGGACGAAGAGAAGACCAAGCTCAAGAAGCTGCTCAACATGAGCGTCAACGAAATCGAGCTGAGTGTTCGCGCCGCCAATTGCCTGAACAACGCAAACATCACCACCGTTGGCCAACTGGCGATGAAGACCGAGCAGGAGATGCTCAAGTACCGCAACTTCGGGAAGAAGTCGCTTAACGAAATCAAAGAAAAGCTGGCTGGTCTGGGCCTGACCCTGGGGATGACCTTCGACGCCGACCTGCTCGAAGCCACGAAGGAACCCGCTGCCGCCGCGCCGGCTGCTCATTAACACTGTCACCTGGTCCCGATATTATTTATGCGACACCTTAAGCGAACCGCCAAGTTGGGCCGCACCGGGCAGCACCGGAATGCGATGCTCGCCAATCTGGTCTGTAGCCTGATCAAGCACAAACGCGTCACTACCACCCTGGCCAAGGCCAAAGCCGCCCGTTCCCTGGCGGAGAAGATGGTCACGCTGGGCAAATGCGGCACTCTCCATGACCGCCGGCTCGCTGCCGCGCGCCTTCATCAGGAGGACGCCGTCAAGATTCTCTTCAACGAACTCGCCCCCGCGCAAAAGGAACGCCGGGGCGGCTACACCCGTATAATCCGGCTCAACCAGCGCCAAGGCGATGCCGCCCAGAGGGCCATCCTCGAATGGGTGGATTTGGGCATGGTTGCTGAGACTCCGGCTGAGCAGGCGCCGGCCAAGGAAGCCAAACCGGCCGAAACCAAGACCGACGCCAAGGCCGAAGCGGCCAAGAAGTAGCCACTGTCGGAACCTGTTTCTTTGCGTGGCCCGTTCCCGGTCCGGGGACGGGCCCTTTTTTTTGGCGACTTCACTTTAGCATGCAGATGGCAGTTCATCCCGGTGCATTTCGGGTTTCGGATTTGGGCGTTAGGTGGTAAACCTGTTCACAAGCGTGATGACGTCGCCGACATTGGAAGCTCAGAAACCCGCCGTGCCGCCGGTGGCCGCACCGGCCCCCGCGCGGCTGACCTCGCTCGACGCCTACCGCGGCCTGGTGATGTTCCTGATGATGGCCGAGGTAATCCGCCTGTCGCGGGTGGCTGAAGCAATGCCTGACAGCGCGTTCTGGCAATTCCTTGCGCACCACCAGAACCATGTTGCCTGGATCGGTTGCTCCCTGCATGACCTGATTCAGCCCTCCTTCTCGTTTCTCGTCGGTGTGGCGTTGCCGTTCTCAATAGCCAGCCGGCTGGCTCGCGGGCAGTCGCGCGCGCGCATGACGCTGCACGCGGTATGGCGCGCTTTGGTGCTGATACTGCTTGGCGTGTTTCTGCGGTCCATGTGGCAGCCCCAGACCTGCTGGACTTTCGAGGACACTCTCACCCAAATCGGGCTGGGCTACGTCGCGCTGTTCCTTCTCGGCTTCCGGCCCGTGCGGGAGCAATGGGCCGCGCTGGGGTTGATCCTGATCGGCTACTGGACGGCCTTCGCGCTCTATCCGCTGCCGGGCCCGGACTTCGACTATGCCAAAGCCGGCGTGCCGGGCACATGGCCGCACCTGATGACGGGCTTTGCGGCGCACTGGAACAAGAACAGCAACCCCGCGTGGGCGTTCGACACCTGGTTCCTCAACCTGTTCCCGCGGGAGAAGCCCTTCCAGTTCAACGTTGGCGGGTATGCGACGCTCAGCTTTATTCCGACGTTGGGCACCATGATCCTGGGCTTGATTGCCGGGGGTGTGGTGCGCAGCCGGCGCACGCCATGGGCCAAAGTAAAATGGCTGGCCATCGCGGGCGTCACTGGCCTGGCGGCGGGTGCGGCCCTGGGCTGGCTGGGAATCTGCCCGGTGGTCAAACGCATCTGGACGCCTGCCTGGGTGCTCTACAGCGGTGGCTGGTGCTTCCTGCTGCTGGCGGCATTCTATACGGTTATTGATCTGTTAGGCCTGCGGCGCTGGGCCTTCCCGCTGGTTGTGGTTGGCATGAACTCCATTGCCGCCTATTGCATCGCGCACATATTCGAAGGCTTGATCAGCAGCAGCCTCGACACTCACCTCGGCGCGCAACCCTTCCTGCTCTTCGGTCCGGCCTATCGGCCCCTGGTTCACGGCGCGCTCGTGTTGCTCGTGATGTGGCTGCTGCTCTTCTGGATGTACCGACGCAAGCTCTTTCTCCGTATCTAGCCGTGACGATGGAATGGGGCCAGGAGAGGCGCCGAGGAACCGGCTCAACGCGCAAGCGGGGGCGGAAGGCGTCGCCGCCATGGATGCCGCGACAATCCCTGCGTGACGTTTTGACTTGTGGCCAGTCAAATCGGGGTGATATAGGAACCTGCATGCACAAGGTGAACCACACCAGCGCCAATGCGTGGCGAGGTGCCACGGACCAAGTGATCCTTCCCTCGGTCTCATATTTACGGGGCAACCGGCCACGGCGGAGGGCGGCTTTTACCTTGCCTGAGCTGCTCACCATCCTCGGTGTTATTGGTTTGTTGGCGCTGGTGTGGTTGCCGGCGCGCGCCACCATGGGGCATAAGGCCGGGATTCTGGAGTGCAAGAACAACCTGCGGCAGGTCGGGTGGGCGATAGACATGTACACTCGCGATCACCAGGACTACTTGCCCGGGCCAATCTGGACAGGAGTGTATTACAGCTATAGCCTCAATGACTCCGGTTCAATGGCCCATTACCTGAGATCGTATTTTGGGATGCCTCCCCCCGCTACGTACCAACAGGAAGTTGAGGCGCTCAAGTGCCCTGCGTCCGTTCAGGCGCAGCCGGGAACAACGCCTAGCCCGCCACTCATGGCGCCGATTTGCTTCCTCGCCTGTTTTAAGCTTACCAATAGTCCTGGCCCGGTGCCGGGTGATATCATCAGCTTCCCTTTCGGCCGGCCCAGCGCTCCCGTTTATCCCACGGTGCAGACCGCGCGCATCAAACGCCCTTCCGAGCAGTGGTTAATGATGGATGTTGACCAGCAGCTGCTGAACTCATTGGGGATGACTGCAACGACCTACGCCAATTACATTCCCGCGCTGCCCGTTCACAACAACCGGCCTGGCGGTCCGACAGCTTCGATGCTTCGCAACGCCCTCTACTTCGATGGGACGGTCAGAGGGTTGGCCAGCAAGTACTGATTGTGGCGTGTCTATGAGCACCAAGTCCATAAGCAAGTGGTATCGAGTCTTTCTGCGCGTGATCATGCTGCTCGGGGTAGGGGTGTTGGGTCCGGTCAACTTGGTCGCAACTGGCCCGGTATTGGTCAGCCAATGGCCCGCCGGCAACCGGGGACCGGTCCAGGCAGTGCAGGTCAGCAGCAACCTGGCTTATTGCGCGATTGGGGAGGGGGGGCTGGCGATCCTGGACGTGACCAACCCGGCTCGCCCAGGCTGGGTGGGTGGCTGTGACACGCCCGGCGTGGCGGTGGATGTTGCTGTCAACTTCGAGTATTACGCCTTCGTGGCCGACTCCAGTGCCGGGCTCAAGATCATTGATCTGCGAGGCAACCCAACCTTGGTTGGCAGCTACACCAACTGTGACGTGGTCAAAGGAGTGACCACAGCCGGCAACGGCGCTGTCGGCTATTACGCCTTCCTGGCGGATGGCACCAACGGCTTGCAGGTGATCAATGTGGGCAATCCTTCCGCCCCGACACGCATCGGAGGTTGTGCTCTGACCAACGGCTTCGCCGAAGGCATCGCCGTGGCGGGCAATTATGCCTATGTCGCCATGGGCTCGGCTGGCCTGCTGGTGGTGGATGTTTCCGATCCGCACAACCCGCTACGGCGCGGGCTCTATGACACGACAGGATACGCGAAGGCTGTGGCGGTGTCCGGCAACTACGCCTATGTGGCCGATGGGAACTGGGGCTTGCAGGTGATTGATGTCAGCAATCCGGCAAGCCCGACGCGCGCGGGAGGGTTGGACACGAGCGGTTATGCGCAAGGCGTGGCCGTGTCCGGCAATTATGCCTATGTGGCTGACAGCGATGCGGGCTTGCAGGTGCTCGACATTTCCAATCCGGCCAACCCGGTATTGCGCGGCAGTTACCTCACCGGCGATTGGGCCACGAAGCTGGCGGTGACCGGGACGCTGGCCTGCGTTGCTGCGGGCGCAAGCCTTGAGATTGTTGACTTGAGCGTGCCCGCCAATCCAGCCCGCGCCGGGGCCTATAACACGGGCGGGGATTTTGTAGGGCTAACAGCAGCGGGCACCAACGCCTATGTGGCGGATGCCATCGGCGGCCTGCATGTCCTGGATTTCAGCAACCCCACCAACGTCTCTTCCGTGGCCTTGGTCAGCAATTGGACGTTCGGCATCACCCTGCGCGGGGATTACGGTTACGCCGCCGGGGAAGGGGCGGGCTTGCAGGTTCTCGATTTGAGCAACGCGGCTAACCCGGTCCCCTTGGGCTATTACGACTCGACCGGCTATGCCTACGCAGCGGCTGCCCTCGGGCCTTACGCCTGTCTGGCTGACGGCGGGGCGGGACTACAGGTGCTGGACCTGAGCAACCCCGCCAATCCGCTGCGCGTGGGTGGCTATAATACGACAGGCTTCGCGTGCAGCGTCGTTGTGGCGGGGACGTATGCCTATGTGGCGGACGGCCCCGCGGGCTTGCAGGTGATAGATCTGGCAAATCCTGTCGCTCCGGCGCGCGTCGGTGGCTACGGCACCGGTGGCCGCGCCGAGAGCCTGGCTGTCGCCGGGAAGTATGCCTATGTGGCCGCCTATAATGCCGGCCTGCAGGTAATTGACGTGAGCAACCCAGCCAGCCCGGTGCGCCTCGGGATCTACAACAGTTCCAGCAACGCCTGCGGCGTGGTGGTGGCCGGCAATAATGCCTACGTGGCGGATGGTACGAATGGTTTCGAGGTCTTCGACATCAGCAATCCCACAAACCTCGTTGCCGCAGGCAGCTACGATTCCGGCGGATTTGCCGAGAAGGTGGCCTTGGCCGGCAATTATGTTTGCGTGGCAGACGGCGCTGCGGGGCTGGCAGTCTTCCAGGTCTATGGCTTCCCGGGCGATGCGCCGCGACTGGCGCAGTCGCCCCAAAGCCAGACGGTCGCCGACCATGCGGCCGCCCTCCTCAGCGTCTCGGCCCAGGGAGAAGAGCCTCTCGGTTACCAGTGGCGGCTCAACGGCACCAACCTGCCCGGTGCCACTCAGGCAACGCTCTCGCTGCCCGGCGTTACAGGCAGTCACACCGGAGCCTATGCCGTGGTGGTCAGCAATCTGAATGGCAGTGTGACCAGCGCCCCGGCCCTGCTGGCGTTGCTGCGCGCCCCTCAGTTTGACCTAGGCGACACAAATGGCCCCGTCTGGTCAGGCAATTGCTTCCGTTGCGGCCTTTGGACCCAGCCCGGCGTCACCTATGCCGTTGAATACAAGACTGCCTGGCAGTCAAACTGGCAGTTCCTTCGGATTGTGGCTGGGAATGGAAATCCGGTGACGGTCTCCGATTCCAGCGCCACGGTGCCCGCCCGCTTTTATCGGGCCCGGGTTCTATAGGGCCCGAGCGCAGCGTTTGCGCGGCGCTACCCGTGCGGCAATTCTTACGGCAAGCACATGGTCCCGGAAACACGCCCCTCCCGCAGGAAGCTCAAGCCGCGTGAAATACGGCTGTTGTGCTACTTGCTCGTGTTGCTGGGCGTGGTGGCGTGGAAGTTTGTGCCGCGGCCCTGGCACCCGGCCATCACGCTCCAAACGCCCCATCACCTGATCCTCTCCGCAGCCACCGAGGCCCAGACAACGGACACCGCGCAGGCGCTGGACTTGCTTTACAATGCTTACTCGAACCGGTTTAGCAGCCTGCCACAGTTTCAGCACCGCCACCCGAAGCTCAATGTCAAGCTGTTCAAAGACCGCGCCGAGTTTCGCCGGGTCAATCCGGGCCTGGGCTGGGCGGAGGCGTTTTACCGGGAGCCCTGCTGCCTCGCCTATTATTCGGCCGGCGAGATTAACCCTTACCATTGGATGTTGCACGAGGCCGTGCACCAACTGAATCAGGAGGTTGCGCGCCTGGAACTGGAGAAATGGCTGGACGAAGGGCTGGCGACGTATTGTTCGACGAGCCGCTTTATCTCGAATCGGCTCGCGCTGGGAAGAATTGATGCCAACACGTATCCGGTCTGGTGGATTGAGGAGATCGCCACCAGCCCGGATTTGGCGGAGAACATTCGCAACGGGAGCGTGATCCCGTTGCGCGCGATTATCACTGACCGCGGCGGCCCCAGCTTGAACCGCCGCTTCAACCTCTATTACCTCCACTGGTGGACGCTCACGCATTTTCTCTTCGAGAGCCCGCGGTATCGCGCGCCGGCCCTGGTGCTGATGCGGAAGGGCGGGGGACTCGACGCTTTCGAGCAGACCATTGGGCCGGTGGACCGGGTGCAAGCGGAGTGGCACGCCTACGTCCGCCGCCTCAGAGCGGCGATTTCCGCGAGCGATGTGAAGTTCTTCAAATACGGACAACTCCCGGAACTGACCAACTCGCCCCCCAAACCTTAAGCTGCCCGCCGTAAACGTCGGAAGTCTGCGGCAGCGGCTGGGAAGTAGGAATATCAGCGGAATATCAGCGGAATACGAGCGGAACATGAGCGGAACACCAGCGGAATACAAGCGGGTATCACGCCGTGCACGCGCCAACGGCAGGCCGGGCACCCGCCAGGCGCATGGGGGCGCTCCGGGCGTGAGGCGGAGGGGGAGCGTTACTTCCGAAGCAATCCAGTTGGGTTTTGACCGGCATCAAGGAGGCGCAAGTTGCTCCAGGCAAGAATGTAACTGACCATGACGGATGCAGAACAAATGGGAACACCCGAGCCGAGGCTGCCAACGGAAGGAGACAAGGCCGCGGGTCGGAGCTTCGCCGACAAGCGGCTTGCCCGGGAATGGCAGACGATCGCGGCGATGATCGGCTGCTATTGCCGGGACCATCATGCCGTCGGTCAGGGGCTTTGCCCCGAATGCCAGGGGCTGCTGGATTACGCGCGCCTGCGGCTGGAGCGCTGCCGGTTTGGCTTGCAGAAGCCGGTGTGTGCCAAGTGTCCTGTCCATTGTTATCAGCCTGCCCGGCGCGAGCGGGTCAAAGCCGTGATGCGGTATGCGGGTCCGCGCATGCTATGGCGGCATCCGATCCTGAGCCTGCGCCATTGGCTGGCTGGTTTCCGCCGCGCGCCGGCAGTGGATTGAGCGGCGGCCGAAGCGGCGGGGGTGGAGCATCGTTGACTTTTCGCGGTCGAGATTATTGACTGTCTCGACAATGATCGTAGGACGCACCGCAAGTCACCTGATCGCGGCGACGCTTGCCCTGCTGCTGCTCTTCGGCGACGCGGCTGGGAGGCGCGCGGCGGCGGCGGCGCCCAAGCAGCGAGCGCTGGACGAATGGCGGAGTCTTACTGGCCCGTCCGCCCCCGCCCCCAGGGTGTTTGTAAAGGGCGACCGGGTTCGGTTCTACTTCCAGGTTTCCACCAATGTTGAGCAGTTTAGCGCGAACTGGGATCGGCATCGGCTGCCGAGCGACAAGTATCGCGTCAGCTCTGCTGTGCTGCGGTGGAACCAAAGGCTGGCGCACATGCCAGCCGGCGAGCGCGGCTGGCGCGAGGCGACCGTCATTGCCGGCGCCGAGTGGGCCCTGCTCACCACGAACCTGGTCGAGGCGCTGGCACCAGTCACGCGTGGGCATGGGGTGTTTTGCCAGGGTTTTCTGGCCGACGGGCTCCTTTATCGCGACGCGCGGGGTGCGCCCCGTTTTGCCTCGGTGGACGAGCCAACCAAGGGCGTGGTCATTGACCGTCATCTTTCCATCGAAGAAACCCTCGCGACGGTGGCGCGGCTGGTCGAGCAGGACTTGGAGCGGAACCATCCGGGTGAGACGCTATTCCTGTTGCTGGCGCCCAACGCCAAGCGGTTTCCCCAGCCGCTACTGCTGGACCGGCAGCAGCGGCAGTGCATCTGGCTGGTGCCGGCATCCCTTTATGACCGCACCGAGCGCGGCTTGGGTTTCTCGACCACCGCCGAGGGTTTCAGCTCGCTGGTATTTGAAAGTCACGGTCTGGCCCTGCTCAAGAACCCGATCTCCAGCGTCGCGCGACTCGCCGACCTGGGGGTGGAGACAGTGGTGCGGTTTGTGCGGATGCCTTTTCCGAAGCCTACCACCCATTATCCCGCCCTCAGCCAATCCCGGGGCATGGACTTGGGGGAATGGGAGGCCTGGCTGGATCGCTATACCGGCACGCGGCAGGAAGAGGGCTCGCTCGACCTGCTGATTGACGGCGAGCGGTTCTTCCCGCGGCTCAAGCAGGCCATCGCCGCCGCCACCAACCACATCCATTTCGACATTTACATCTTCGACAAGGACGATGTCGGCACGGGTATTGCCGACCAGTTGAAGCAACGCTCGCGCGAGATCGAGGTCAAGGTGATTCTCGACCGGCTGGGCACCATTGGCGCCGGCGCGGCTCCTCCCGGCACACCCTTGCCCGAGGATTTCGTCGCGCCCACCTCGATGTATGCCTATCTGCGGAAGGATTCCCGCGTCCGCGTCCGCCCCTTCCTGAATCCGTGGTTCTCCTCCGATCACGCGAAAGTGTTGCTGGTGGACGGCACCCAAGCCTGGCTGGGGGGGATGAATCTGGGGCGCGAATACCTGCACGAGTGGCACGACCTGATGGTTGAATTGCGCGGGCCGGTGGTCGCCACGCTCGAGCGGGAATTCACGCGGCATTGGGCCCACGAAGGGCCGCTCGGCGATCTCGCCTACTTCGCCGATTTAACCCGCGGCCCGCACGTCGCCCCGCCATCCCGTCCCGAAGATCGGTGGATCAAGCTGCGCCTGCTGCCTACCAAGACCGCCTGGAAACCATTCAGCGCCGCGGTGCAGAAGGCCATTGGCAGCTCGCAACGCTACCTTTTCCTGGAGAATCCCTACCTCTTCGACAAGCGCGTGATTGTTGCCCTGGCCCGCGCGCGCAACCGCGGCGTGGACGTGCGCGTCGTGCTCCCGCGCGTCAATGATCTGAAGCCCGGCGGGCGCAGCAACCTGGTGCTGGCCAACTACCTCTTGGAGCACGGCGTGCGGGTTTACTTCTACCCGGGCATGATCCATGTGAAGGCGCTGATGGCGGACGACTGGGCCTGCGTGGGCTCGGCCAACCTGAACCACCTCAGCCTCCGGGTCTGCCAGGAGCAAAATGTCGCCACCTCCGACCCCGCGTTTGCGGCGCGGTTGAAGCGCGAGCTCTTCGAGGAAGACTTCTCCCGCTCCTACGAACTCACCGAACCCGTCGCCATCGAGTGGATGGATTTCCTGGCTGACCTCGCGCTCGAAGGCCTCTAACCTGAACCTATGGCCGGCTTCTTCTCCTCCGGGACCCTCGAGCAAATCCGCGCTGCCAGCGACATCGTGGATGTGATCGGGTCGTACTTGCCGCTCAAGCGCGCAGGGGCCAACTTCATTGCGCTGTGCCCCTTTCATAAGGAAAAGACCCCAAGCTTCAACGTCAACCCGCACCGCCAGATCTTCCATTGCTTCGGCTGCCACAAGGGCGGCGACGTGTTCGCCTTTGTCAAAGAATACGAGAACCTTGACTTCCCGGAGGCGGTGCGGCGCCTGGCCGAGCGGGCGAAGATTCCGCTGGAATACGAGAAGAGCCCGGGCGAGCAGCAATCGCGGCACCTCAAGGAGCAACTGCTGCACATCCATGAGCAGATCGCCCAGCGCTGGCAAAACGCCCTCGCCAATGAAGCCTCCGGACAGCTCGCGCGCGACTACCTCGCCAAACGCGGCGTGTCCGCCGAAGCCATCAAGCTCTTCCGCCTGGGCGCCGCGCCCGACTTGTGGGACGACACGGTCAACTGGGCCAGGAGCAAAGGTTACGAGCTCGGACTGGTCGAGCAGGCCGGGCTGATCTTGCGCCGGCAGGAGAGCGACGGCTTCTACGACCGGTTTCGCGGACGGTTGATGTTTCCCATCTGCGACGAGCAGGGGCGGGTCATCGGGTTCAGCGGGCGCGTGCTGTCCGGCGACGAGAAGACCGCCAAATACGTCAACTCGCCCGAGACCCCGATCTTCACGAAGAGCAAGGTGTTCTTCGGCTTGGACAAATCCAAGCGCGCCGTGCTGGAGGCCGGTTACGCCGTCGTCTGTGAAGGGCAGCTCGATCTGATCGCTTCCTTTATGGCCGGCGTCCAGAATATTGTCGCGCCCCAAGGCACGGCTTTCACCGCCGATCACGCCCGCATCCTCAAGCGTTACGTCGAGGAGGTGGTGCTCTGTTTCGACTCGGACGAGGCAGGTCAGAACGCCGCTGTCCGGTCGCTGGACCACCTGTTGGCGTCCGGCCTGGCGGTGCGGGTGGCGGTGGTGCCCGCGCCCCATGACCCGGACAGCTTCATCAAAGCCTCCGGCGGCGCCGCCTTCAAGCAACTCCTCGAGCGGGCTCAGGGCTTCTTTGATTACTACCTGAACCGCCTCTGCGCCACCAACGAAGTTACCACCGACAAGGGGCGCCTGGCCGTGCTGCACGGCATGGCCGAAGTCGTGCACAAGACGGCAAACACCGTTTTGATTGACAAATACGCCCAGAAGACCGCCCTGCGCCTCGGCGTGATGCCGGATGCGGTGCGTGCGGAGTTCAAGAAACTGCCGAAGGCAAAGGTCCCGGCTGCCGAGGCCGCCGAAGCACCAGCCGAGGAAACCGCCGCCCCGCCGCGGCCGGCGGCTACCGAATTCTGGCTGTTGAAACTGCTGCTGCTGAACGACGACCTGATCGAGTGGGCGGCGGCGCATCTGGATCCCGGCTGGGTGCAGCATTCGCTGGCAAGGCAGATTGTCGCCCAACGCCTGGCCGCCCATGCGAATCAAACCTGGATCAGCCTGGCCGCGTTCCTCGATGAGTGTGCCACCCCCGAGATGCGGAGCCTGGTGACCGAAGCCACCACCGAGCCCCGCCCCATCCCTAACCCGGCCCAACAACTTACCGATGTTGCCACGCGCCTGCGGAACCAATCCCTCGACCGGCAATTGGCTGCCCTGATGCAGCGCGCTCACCAGCCGGAAACCAGCGAGGCCGACCGGCTTGACCTCCTGCGCCAGCAGCAGGAACTGCGTCGGCTCAAGCGCCAGCCATTACAGGGGTAGGCGCGTAAAACTTAGAATTTGACGCTCGGTAGAGCTACTGCTAACGTGGAATTGCATAACAGGGTTTACCAAACCTGCGAACCAAAGAAACAAATCAAACACTGAAAGGGCAAAGAATGAGAATAAATGGATGGATATTGACAGCAGTTATGGCCGCTTCGTTGGCGCTAGTCGGCTGCAAACCAGCCACTGAGACCGCCAAGCCGGCCATTGACACGGCGGCATTGGAAACAAGCTTCCAGTCGGCCGAGGCCTCCGTAAAGGACAGCGCAACCAAGGCCATCGCCGCCATCAAGTCCGCGGATTACGCGGGTGCGGTGGCGGAACTGAAGAAGCTCGCCGAGGACGCCAAGCTGACGCCGGAGCAGCAGCAAGCCGTCAAAGACATCATCGCCAAGGTTCAAAGCGCCATTGGTGATGCCGCCGGCAAGGCCGCCGGCGAGGCTGGCAAGGTTGCTGATGACGCCGCCAAAGCGGTGAAGGATGTGACGAAGCCGTAAATCGGCTCCACTCACAAGTTGTGGGACCCGAACAAGGTCCTGATGGTGGCGCGTGACGTTTATGACGCACGCGCCATTTTGATTTTGTGCCCGAGGTCGCGAAGCCTGCCGAGAGAGGGGAGCAAAGCGCCCACCCTCGCCGAGAGGGCCAGGCTGCTCTATCGAGCCTTCTTTGGACGCTGAGTGCCACGTATCTTCGTCATTGGGAACATTCGCTAAACCCTTGAAAACATTACCTGAGGATGGTACCCCGGCTAGGACTTGAACCTAGAACCAATTGATTAAGAGTCAACTGCTCTACCAATTGAGCTACCGAGGCAACCAGTGTGCTCGCAGTTGCGACACTGCATCCGCACGGCTCTCTTTTTCGCATAAGAGCAGAGCAAAGGCAAGCTCTTTTGCCAAAGCTGTTTTGCCAAAGTCGCAAGCTGCCCCGCCCCACAAGCTCGGGTGCCGGACTTGCGGCGTGATCCCCAATGGTGGGAGGAGCCCCTGTGGCGCCCTCGCTCCGTTCGGTCAACTCCCGTCAGACGCCGGCAATCCGCCGCTTGTATTCGGCCAGGGCGGCGTCGAGGCGCTCCTTGGCGGTGGAGTCGCCGGGGACGTTGTGCGAGGGATTGATGTAAAGCTTGACGCCGCGGTTGGCCAGGATCTCGGCGACCGTGCAAACGGTCATCCAGACGCAGGTGATGAAGGCCATGGTAGAGACGGGGCCGACTTTGTCCTGGTGGTTCTTGAGCGGCACGCAGGAGTCGCCAATCGGGGCGCAGGTGTCCACGACCAGGTCGGCGATGTCGAACATGGTCTTGCCGCAGGAGTGGCGGGTCTGCTTGCCTTTGGCGGCGGCGGCGGAGCCGTAGGCGATAACCTTCATGCCGCGCTTCTTGGCTTCAAGGGCAACGTCAATGTTAACGTTGTTGATGCCGGAGTGGGAGAAGATCCACATGATGTCGCGCTGGTCGAAGTTGTAGCCCTTCATGATCTGCACGCCGTAGCCCTCAACACGCTCCAGGAAGACGAACTGGTGCACGCCGCCTTCGCCGACGATGCGAGTGAAGAAGGTCAGCGGCAGCTCGCACATGGGGTGGAACCCAACGAATCCGCCGATGCGCGGATACATGTCTTCGATGGGAAGGGTGGCGTGGCCGCAGCCGAAGGTGTGGACCCAGCGCTCGGCCTGGATGGTATCGGCCATGGCCTCGGCGGCCTTGCGGATGTTGTCCAGTTGGGTTTGTTCAATGCGGTCCATGACCGCGCGGGTGTTGGATAGCCATTGTTGGGCGACAGTGCTCATAGATAAGGATTGGGGTGATGGAGTGTTGGAGTAATGGAGTGATGAGTTAACGGATTATTGGATGGATGGGTTAATGGATGGGAGTGCTTCAACGGCGGTTGGTTTGCCGGGCGAGGCCTGGAGTTGTCTAACGACCAGAAAAAGGAGGACGGCGGAAGCGGCGAGGCAGCCGAGCATGACTTTGGTGTATTGCTCGATGCCGTGGATTTGGGCCAGGAAGCCGAAGGACTTGTTGATGGTCATGTTGCCGATCAGGGCGATGAAAAAGATGGTGCTGAAGGCGGTGCCGGATTGTGCGGGATACAAGTCCCCGATGTAGCTCAGCACGACGGGGAAGGCGGCGGCCAGGCCCGCGCCAATCAGCAGCGCCGCGGCGAGCGACACGCCGTAGCTGGCCGCATGCATCAGCAGCAGCGCGCCCGCGGCCGTGAGGCCGATGCTGGCGAAGAGGACGGCCTGGGACTGGATGTGCTTGAGCAAGCGGCTGAGGACAATCCGCGCGAGGACCATGGCGCCGGTCACGGCCATCAGGCCGAGGAGGGTCTTCCATTCGGCGGCGTGCTCGCCGGAGAGCGTCACGTTCTTGAAGTAGCGGGTCATCCAGTCGTTGGACATGCCTTCCATGCCGCTTTGGATCGCAAGCGCGAGGCCCGCCAGTAGGAAGATGGGGTGCTTCAGGAGCGCAAAGCCGCTGATCGCCGAGGCCGTTCGGGCCTTTTGCTTCGGCGGCGGGAACGCGATGACGAGAAAATAGAACACCGGCACCAAAACGAAGGCGCCAATACCGGCAACGATCGCAGCCAGGGAGAAATGCTTCGAGAGCGCCGCCAGGGTGCTGGGCATGCCGACGGCGCCGATGCCGAAGAACACGCCCAGCAGGCTCAGTTTGGCGGCGCGCTCGCCTTCGCTGACATCGGCGGCCAGGGCGTTGGTGGCGCCGTTCAGGACGCCGCCGCCGAACCCGATCAGGAACACAAAGCACTGGATGAGGCCCTCGCGGTTGGCGAAGGCCATGCCTTCCAACCCGGCCATCACGAGCAGCGCGCAAACAATCAGCATCCACTTGTAGCCAAACCGGTCCACGATCGGCCCGAAGATCAGGGAGCCGGCCAGGATGCCTAAAGGCAGCAGCGCGGTGAGGGTGCCAATGCCGTTGTTGTCAAGGTGGAAGCGCTCGGCGAGCATGTTGTTCACCGAACCCAGCGACAGGAAGACGATGCCGAAAAGCAGCATCCCCAGGCAGGCGGCACCGAAGACCAGGTTGCGGTTAAACATGCGGTGCAAGCTTATAGCAGGTGAGGTGTCCACCGTGCAAGGCAAAGCGGGGTGCCTCAAGCGCCGCCGCTACGGGAGCGTGGATGCCCGCAAGGCCAAACGGCCCGCGCCGTAGAGCCCGGCGTCGCCGCCCAGCTTGGATGGTTGGAGTATGACCTGCTTGATGCTGATGGGCTGGGCCCATTTCTTCGCCTCGGCGTAGATGTCGCCCAGCAGCTTCGCCCCGGGACCAAATACGCCGCCGCCAAAGATGATCTTCTCCGGGTTGAACAGGCTGACAAGGTTCGCGACCGCCATACCCCAGAACTCCACACCCTGTGCGATGACCTCCCGGGCCACCGGGTCGCGGCGGTCGTAGGCGGCGAAGACGTCCCGGGCGGAGGTGAAAAGAGAAGGGGTGGAATGCCGAGCGCGAAGCTGGGCGGCGACTTTGGCGAGGCCACGGCCGGAAGCATGATACTCGAAGCAGCCGCAGCCGACGTATTTGCGCCGAAAGGGTCGGTCCAGAGCCATCCAGCCGATGGCACCCGCAATGTCGTGCGCGCCACGCAGGATCTGGCCGTCAACGAGCACCCCCGCGCCGATGCCGGTGCCGACGGCCAGGAAGATGGCGTTGCGGCAGCCTTTGGCGACGCCACGCCAGGTCTCACCCAGGATGTAGCAGGCGCGGTCGCTGTCTATGGCAACGCGGATACGCTGGCCGCGCAGCGCGGCGCGGAGCTCGCGGCGCAGCGGGTAATCCTGCCAGCCGGGAATGTTCGGAGCCCAAACCTTGCCGGTCTTGGAGCAGCTGATGCCCGGCACGGAGACGCCAATGGCGATCACCTTGAAGTGTTTGGCGCGAGCCGCCGCCAACAGCAAGGCGAGTTCATGGCGAATCAGCGCGCCGACGGCGCGGCCCTGGAGCCCGGCGACGGGAACAAGGTTATTGCAAACAATCCTGCCTCTGGGAGTGAAGACTGCTCCGGCGAGCTTGGTGCCCCCCAGATCCAGCCCGATAACAGCGGTCTTGGTCATGAACGTATACCGTCGCGGGCAGGCCCGGTCATTTCATGCTTTGCCGCAACTCCACCAGCACCTGATCGGCAGCGTGGACGTTGATCAAACCCATGCGCGGGAACTCCATGTCAATCGTGATGTAGACCCCCGCGGCCATAACGAAGGCGAATCCGATGGTGTGGACCCAACTCCGCGTCTTGGCCGCAGCCATGCCATAGCCGGCGAACAGCGCACCGACCAGGGTCAACGCAACCATCATCGCGAAGATAACCAAAGGCGGATGCATCTTGGTTGCCATGGCGCGCGTGGTGGTGATGTCAATCATCTGGTTTAAGGCCGGCAGCAAGAGCATGGTTGCCGGGGAGGGGCCTTCCCGTGAGGCGGCGACAGCTTGGGCCCAGATTTCTTCCTGCATTGCGGTGCCCCGGGTCCATGCGTCCTGAGCCGCCTCGATGTCCGGCAGTTTCACATACGTCTCGATGCGCGTGTCTAAATAGCGCCTAAAACTCTCGCGCAGCGCCGGCTGTGCCGCCGCTGGCAGCAGGTCCAACCGCAGCCAGGCCGTGCCAATGCAGTTGGCCTCCTCGGCGACCAAATGCCGCCGGGCATCTAATCGCGCGGCGGCGCCGGTGAAAGTGAAGGCGATCAGCAAGCCCATCAGTCCGAACACCGCGCCCTCAACCGCGCCCAAGCCGGCTCGCGCCCCTTCACTGTCCCTGGCCAGCCGCCGGATGCCCATCCGCCGGCCGAGTTCCACGAGGATCAAGGTCCCGCCGAACAAGCCGAGGGCTGTGACTGCTGCAATCAAAGTGATGTTCATATCAGATCAGTGTTTGCCGAGATGCTTGCCTTCCCGGCCTGTTACGGCGCCCAGACAGCTCGGTAAGAGCGTTGCGGGAAGTTCGTCGCGCACAAATCCTCATACTCCACAAGGCCAATCGGAACCGGGCAGTGGGTCTGCGTCTGCCAATCCGGCGTAATCCATCTACCTGCCGCTGTCCGAGCCGGCACGCCGGGAGAACTCTCGCAGCCTAAAGCGGAATCAGGGCAACGACCTGCGACCTGAGACCCGTGGGGAATTGCAGCAGAAGCAGGGGAGGAAGGCAAGCAAAAGGACAGCAAAAGGACAGCAAAGGGTGTGATTAGAAGTGGGTGAAGAAGAAGCAGAAATTCTCAAAAATGAG
>CAZDOO010000068.1:0-31729 GCA_964507045.1 uncultured Verrucomicrobiota bacterium
CGGTTTTGAAAACTACAAACGCCTGTTTTGTCCGGTTTTGAAAACTCCACGACACGCGCATGGCGGCGGCTTGACCCGCCCCGGCAAGGCGTTAAGATCACCGCGCTATGCCAAAGAAGACTGTCATCAAACCAGCCAAGTCCGCTCCTGCGGTTGGCCCTTACAACCACGCCGTGCGCATCGGCGACCTGCTGTTCTGCGCCGGCCAGATTCCGATTGATCCGGCCACCGGGAACCTCGTCGCCGGCGACATCAAGGCGCAAACGGAACGGGTTCTGCAGAACATCAAAGCTGTTCTTGAGGACCAGAAGCTGACGTTTGCCAATGTCGTCAAGAGCACCGTGTTCCTGACCAGCCTGGCGGACTTCGCCGAGATGAATGAGGTCTACGCCCGGTCCTTCACGGCGGATTTCCCGGCGCGCTCGACCATCCAGGTGGCCGCGCTGCCCAAAGGCGCCAAGGTTGAGATCGAGGTCATCGCCCATTACTAGGCTGATGGCCGCTGGCCGGTAATCCCGAGCACTGCATGTCTCCTCAAGTTGCCTTGCTGATCGGCGTGGTGGTTGGCGCCGTGTCCGGCTTCCTACTCGGGTGGCTGTATCGCCGGGGCCAGGCGGCCGCCCCGGATGACCGGCTGGCGAACGAGCTGCGGCAGCAATTGGCGCAGCGCGAGGGAGAGCTGGTCAAAGTGCGGGCGCAGGTGGCGGCGGCAGACCGGGGTCAGGCCGCCGCAGAGGCCAGCCGGGCAGCGGCGGAAAGATTGGTCGCCGAGCAACGCGAGCTGTACGAGAAGGCCCAACGTGAGGCAAAAGAAGCGCAGGAGCAGGCGCTGGCCGATTTGCGGACGGCGTTCAAGGTCCTGAGCGTGGATACTCTCCGTGAGCTGCAGCCGCAGTTTATGGAGCGGGTCAAGGAAACGGTGGCCACTTTCCAAGCGACGGCCAAGGGAGACTTGGTCCAGCGGCAGGAGGCGATCAAAACGCTGGTCGAGCCGCTCAAGCAACAGTTGGAGACTTACCAGAAACGGCTGCAGCAAGCCGAAGCAACGCAGGCCGGCACGCTAGGCGAGGTGAAGAAGCAGCTCGAAGCGCTGTCGCAGCAGAGCCAGGTACTGGCCCAGGAGACGCTGCAGTTCCGCATGGTGCTGCGGTCCAGCCAGGCGCGCGGGCGCTGGGGCGAGGAAACCTTGCGGCGGGTGGTCGAAGCCGCGGGCATGAGCGCGCATTGCGACTTCAGCGAGCAAACCAAAGAGGGGGACTCGAAGCCGGACCTGGTGGTGCGGCTGCCCGGCGAGCGGTTCATTATTGTGGATGCGAAGGTGCCGGAGCTGGATTTCCTCAGCGCGCTGGAGAACGCCGACGCCACGCGGCGGGCGGAGTCGCTGGCAGCGCACGCCGCAAAGCTCAAGGCCACCATCAAGGCGCTCGCGGACCGGGACTACCCCAGCCAGTCTCCCAACGCACTGGACTATGTGGTGCTGTTCCTGCCGGCTGAGTCGCTCTTCAGCGCCGCGCTGGAGGGCGACCGGGAACTGATCGTGTGGGCGGCGCAAAAACGCATCCTGCTGGCGACCCCGGCGTCGCTGATCGCCCTGCTGCGCTCGGTGAGCGTCAGCTGGCAGCAGCACGCGCAGACGGAAAACGCGCAGAAGATCGCCGAGGCGGCGCGGGAATTCTACGCGCGCATGGTCAAGTTCACCGAGCACTTCGAGAGAATCCGCGCGGGACTGGAGCGCGCCAATGATGCCTTCAATGAAGCCGCGGCGAGTTTCCAGACGCGGGTGCGCCCTGCCGGGGAGCGCCTGGCCGAGCTCGGGGGCGGCGCCTCCGGGAAGCAACTGGCCGACGTGCAACCGCTGGACTCCGTACTGCGCCTGCCGCCAGGATAAGCATTGGTCGAAAACGCTGCGCATCTTGCATACGGTTTTCCGGCAAGGGACTGACACCCGTTCGCGGCGACAATCGCCACATTCCACTCTTCTGGCCTGAGGCGCATCTCACTTTCCTGCCAAGGGAGGGGCCAGGAGCCGACATTCTGGTCGGCCTTCGGGTCAACTCCGGGACCGACCGACCGGATTATAGGCGTTTGTTACAGGCCGAACTGCGCGCCGCACCCCTTGCGGGCCGGAGCCGGCTTGCGGCCCGGATGGCCCAAAAGCCCAGTAACATCCCGATCCGGGTCAGATTCCGCTCCCCCTTGGCCTACCTCACCGTCTCCTCACCGTTACCCCTCCCTAGCACCTCTCATAAATTGTGAGAGGTACTAGGGAGGGGTAACGGTGAGGAGACGGTGAGGGGCCGGTGCAGGGATGGGGAGGGAGCCCGGGCGAACCGACGGGTGTCGGATTGCGCCGCGAATAACGAGCGCATCCGGGTTTATTACAGGAAAGTGAGATGCGCCCTCTGGCCTGCCGCCACATTCTCCCCGCTTTCCGGGAGGAGGGAAGCCTGGGTATTCTGACCAAATCCCCTTGCGAAACGGCGTCATTCCCCTGCTCTGCGGAACACTATAGCGTGGAAAACGAATACAGCCATATACTCAAAGCAGGTATACAGGGGGATACTGTGCGGGTATGGAGGTCATGGCCTGCTCTTGACCTGGCTGGAAGGGCGGTTGTAAGGCGCAAGAACCAGGCAATCCCGGCTGTCTTTTGGCTTGGCAACCAAACTCCTTGCCCTACCCTCCGTTTTGTGATCCATCCAACGGCGATTATTCATCCCCGCGCAAAGCTGGATGCCAGCGTCCAGGTGGGACCCTATGCGGTCATTGATGAGGGCGTGGAAGTCGGTGCGCACTGTGTTGTTGGCCCCCATGTTTATCTGACCGGGTTGACCACCATCGGCGCGCACAACCGCTTCTACGCCGGTTGCGTGATCGGGGAGGCGCCGCAGGACCTGAAGTACAACGGCGAGCCCACCGTCGTGCGGATTGGCGACCACAATGTCTTCCGCGAACATGTGACCGTCCACCGATCGAACCACGCGCCGGAGGAGACGGTCATCGGCTCGCGGGGTTTCTTCATGGCCAATGCGCACGTGGCGCACAACTGCCGGCTGGGCGACTCGGTCATCCTGGCCAACGGCGTGCTGCTGGGCGGGCATGTGACAGTGGATGACCGCGCGTTCCTTTCAGGCAACTGCCTGGTCCACCAGTTTGTGCGCGTAGGCACCCTGGCTTTGATGCAAGGGGGTTCGGCCATCAGCAAGGACCTGCCGCCCTATGCTGTGGCGCGCGGCGACAACCACATCTGCGGCCTCAACACCGTCGGCCTGCGGCGCGCCGGTTTGAGCCCAGCCGAGCGGCTGGAGCTCAAGCAGCTATACCACGCCTTGTTCCGCAAAGAGCGCAACCTGCGCGAGGCGCTGGCCGAGGCGCGGAAGCAGTTCACAAGCGCGCCCGCAAAGGTGATGCTGGATTTCCTGTCGGCATCCAAGCGCGGGGTGTGCCCCGATGTGCGGGTGCGAACGGATTTGAGCTTTGACGAGGCTGCCGGGCAGGACTAGTTTTCTGGCAGGAATGAGTCTTAGGCTTTCGAGTCTGCGATGGTGCTGTGGCGCGGCGGCGTTGGTCGCGGGGGTGTATCTGGGCGGCAGCGCGCAGGCGGCGGGCAGGGAACGCGGCCGATCCATTGAGTTTTCCCAACCCCGGAGCGATGAAGTCACCACCAACTTGCACCAGTTGCGGAGCAAGAAGGACAGCCTGAAGCAGTTGGAGGAGGACCTCAACGCGCCGCTGCAAAGCTTCACGCCCAAGAGTTCGCTCCAAGGCGTGGTGGCGCCGCCCCCCCGAGCTCCGGCCCAGTCGGCGGTCCAGAGCAAGCGGGCCAAGGAACTTCTGGAGCGGCGCAAGAACTGGGTTTTCATGACCCCGGAAGACCTGATCAGCGGGCCGACAGTTGAGCAGATTCTCAAGAGTCCCGAGTATGGTGCGGATGGCCAGAAAAGAGAGGATCTGCCACTCATGGAACGCTACTACCAGCACCTGATTTCCAAGCGCTCCATCAAGAAGAGTCCGGGTCAGACGCAAGCCGACGAACTGTTCAACCCGCCCGGGAAATCGAGTTTGCCCGACGCGTCCACACGCGATGAAGCGGAGCTTCCGGCCGGGCTCCAGGAGAGCGCAAACGCAATCCGAAACATGTTTCAGTCCGACGACAGCTCGCCTTTCTTCAAGGGGTCAACGGCCGGGGGTCTTCCTGACCCCTTCAGGTTTGCCAGCAAGGCGCCCACGAGGGAGCAGTCGCTGGAGCGTAAGAAACTCATGGACGAATATCACTCCTTGTTGGACCCAACTTGGAGCGCCCCGGTCGCCGCCAATTCAGGTATTTCGTCGCTCGGCGGCGGCGATGCGGCACCGGCCGTCAGGAAACCCGCTTTCGAATTGCCCGCGGCTCCCGCCCCCACCCCGCGCCGAGGGTTGGAGGCACAGTTGGACATCCGAAATCCCCTGCTGGGCCCGGCGGGACTGCCGGACGTGAATGCGCGCGCCCTTGGCCAAACCCGGCCAGCGCCGGCTCTGCCAAAGGCGCAAGAAGCAAAGACGGCGTCGTCCACGCCCCCCTACGTCGCCCCCAAGCGAGCATTCTAAGCGGTTCTTTTCTGTCTGAAAGCGAGAGTGGTCCGATCAATGGGCCGAGGTCAGCACGAGCACCTGCTCCAGGGTGGATATGCCCTCGCGGACGCGGTCTAGCGCCACCATCCGCAGCGTCCGCATGCCTTGGCCGATGGCAATCTTGCCCATCTCGCGCGTGTTGGCGCGGGCGATGATGAGCTTGCGGATTTCATCCGTGACGGTCATCGCCTCAATGATCGCCATGCGGCCGGCGTAACCGGAACCTTTGCAGCGGTCGCAGCCCCGCCCGCGGTACAGCGTGACACCGTCAAAAATGCTCGGGTCAATGTTCAGATTCTCATACATCTTGCTGGGATAGGTGACCGGCTCCTTACAGTGGGAGCAAATGCGGCGCATCAGTCGCTGGGCGCAAGCAAGAATCACGGACGAGGAAATCAGGAATGGCGCAATACCCATGTCGTCCAGGCGCGCGATGGCGCCGGGCGCGTCGTTGCAGTGCATCGTGCTCAGGACCTGGTGGCCGGTCAGCGCGGCTTCAATGGCGATTTCAGCGGTCTCGGTATCCCGGATCTCGCCGATCATGATGATGTCAGGGTCCTGGCGCAGAATCGAGCGGAGCGCGCTGGCAAAGGTGAGCCCGATTTCCTTCTTCGTCGGCACCTGGTTGATGCCGGGAACCTGAAACTCGACGGGGTCTTCTACCGTGACGATGTTGTAGATCGGGTTGTTCAGCTCATTGAGGGCCGAGTAGAGGGTGGTGGTCTTGCCGGAACCGGTCGGGCCGGTAACCAGAATCAACCCGTGCGGGGCATCCACTGCGGCTTTGACCTGCTGGAATGTGTCCGGGTCGAGGCCGAGCTTGTCAATGCTGGCGGAGAGATTTGATTTGTCTAGGAGGCGCAGCACCACTTTTTCGCCATGCACCGTGGGCATAATCGAAACGCGCAGATCGTAGTCCTTCCCCCCCACGCGGATGCGGATGCGCCCGTCCTGCGGCAGGCGGCGTTCCGCGATGTCCAGGCTGCTCATGATCTTGAACCGAGAGATCAGAGCCAGTTGCATCTGTTTGGGCGGCGGAGTTGCGTCCATCAGCACGCCGTCAATGCGGTAGCGCAACCGCAGCGCCTTCTCAAAAGGCTCGATATGCACGTCGCTGGCGCGGTCTTTAACCGCCTGGACCAGGATTAGGTTGGCAAGTTTGATTACTGGAGCCTCCTCGCTGGACGCCGCCAGTTGGTCCAGATTGACCTCTTCGGCGGCGATGTTGGAAACCTCCACGTTGTCAGCCTCGGCCTCAGTATCGCCCTTCTTCTGCGCGTCCTGGATAATGTCCTCCATGCTGCCGCTCTTGGACGCGTCAATGTGGTTCAGCTTGTCGAGGATAGACTTCTCCGAGGCGATCAGCGCCGTCACCTCCAGCTTGGTGATGCGCCGGACGTCGTCGATTGCCAGGACGTTCAGCGGGTCGGCCATCGCCAGAAACAGCTTGTTGTCCAGCCGCGAAACGGGAACCACTTTGTGGTTGTGCGCCATTTCACGCGGGACCAGGTCCGCTACTTCGAGAGGAATGGTCAGGCGGGCCAGGTTAATGGGCGGCGTGTTCAGCACGCGGCCCATTGAAACCGCCATGTCCGTCTCGGTCACGTAGGCCTTTTCCAGGATCAGCTTGAACAGGCGGGTGCCTTCTTTCTTTTGCTGCTCAAGCAGTTCCTCGACCTGCTTGACCGTGAGCAGGCCATCTTCCACGAGGGCGTCGGCAATACGCTCGCCAAATGATTTTACCGGAGGCATGAGTTTAACGAAAGGCTTTGCGGACGTTGGCCACCAGGTCGGCGGGAGGCACCAGGTACCAGAGTAAACGATTAGGGGTGGCGGCAGCCAATTCCTTGCCCGCCTGCTGGTTGAACGGGTTCGCGGTGGCGACCAGGACCGATTTGCTCATCCGGTCGAATGGCAACACACACCACCGCTGGCACGTCTCCGCCGGAAATGTCCGTGTCAAATCAATGTCAACGTCGTAGCTGTTGAGCGGGAGAAAAGCGCAACGTGACTTGTCAGACAAAACCTTCAGCGACTTGTCTACTGTCAACACGCCTTTGTCCGCCAAGACCTGGATGAACGGTTCCACCACGCCGCCCGGCGGCACGAGGGGATTTGTCGCGGACCAGCACAGGTCAAAATCCCCGGCCGTAATTATCTTGCTCTCCACAAACAACTTATGCATTGATCGCCGCCCATCCTCCACCTCAGCTGGAGCGGTCTTGCCCGCAGTTTTGGGAGATTGTTTTGGCGAAGCGCCCGCTTGGGACGAAAGCAGCAGAGCGTCCGCGGGAGCCGCAGCGTCGACGGGAAAGCTATTAGCCTTGCTTTCGATTTGCTGCAAGGCAGCCTGCACGTCGGGATCATCCGGGTAGCGCTGCAGGATGGTTTCGTATTCAAGAATGGCGGAAGAAAGCTGGCCCATCTGCACGTAAGCCTGGGCGATGCGCTTGGAGGTGCCGATGACGTCCTTCTCCCGGTTAAGCTTCGAGTAAGCTTCCTTGAGGATTTCCAGTGACTGATAGTCCTGCGGCTGCGATTGAGTGATGACTTCAAACATCTCAATCGTCTGCGCCAACTGGGCTTCTTCACTCGGACTTAAAGTGCTGGCCATGCGAATTTCGTATTTTTGCCCCTCGGGGCATTCTGATCGCCGAATCATTTCAGCGGTTAGATGGTTTGCTTGCAGCAAACTTGTGGCCAGTTTAGACAGGATCCGTCAGTATGCCTGATTTCCTTTGCGCCGCCGCGGAATTAGTTCCAGCCAGCAGACACTTGTGTCTTATTTTGGCACGGGCGGGGCGGGTCCTGTATCAGAAGCTGCTGGCAGGAATGGCAGTCTGGGCGGTGACGGCTCCGAAATCTCCACCCTCAATCTTCTTTCGCCGGTTCACACTGTCGGGCACAATGGGGGCGATAAATGAAGACACCCCTGCTGCTCTTGTTCGGCTGCGCGCTCCTGCCCGCTCAGGGCGAGACCTTTTCTGAACGCTATGCCGCCTCCGGCGAGCTGATCGTCACACAACTGGCTTCCGCCCCGTTTCCCCATCCTAACCGCGCCGAGGGCCATCAATACAAGGAGCAATTCTTTCCGGCCAAAGAGCACTATTCAGATAGCACGGTGGCCATCTTTATCCCCAAGGGATTCCACGAATCGGGCAAGGTGGACTTCATTGTTCATTTTCACGGTTGGAAGAACCACGTGGAACGGGTGCTCGAGCAATACAAGCTCATCGAGCAGTTGATCGAGAGCCGGCGCAATGCCGTGCTGGTTATCCCCCAGGGGCCGCGCGATGCGTCAGATTCGTTTGGCGGGAAACTGGAAGACCCGGAGGGCTTCAAACGGTTCATGGCGGAAGTGGCCGAAACGTTGCGTCAGATATCAGGCTTGAAGAATAAAGACTTCGCCCTCGGCCAAATCGTGCTCTCGGGCCACAGCGGCGGCTACCAGGTCATCTCGGCGATTGTGGATCATGGCGGGCTGACCGAACGCGTGCGCGAAGTGTGGCTGTTTGACGCTCTCTACGCGCAGACGAGCAGGTTTTTGACCTGGATTGACAGAAAGCAGGGGCGCTTTGTTGACATTTACACGGAACATGGCGGGACCAAGGCTGAAACGGAACGATTGATGGCCACGCTCAAACAACGCGGCACAGCCCTGTTCGCCGGCAAGGAGAGCGAGGCTAGACTCACCGATCTCCGGGAGCACCGGCTGGTCTTTCTCTACACGGACCTTTCACATGGCGAGGTGGTCCACAAACGCCAGGAATTCCGCGACTTCCTCAAGACGAGCTGCTTCGGGGAATTGGAGAACTGAGGGATCAGTCGAGCGATGGCCAGTGGATCAATAGCTGCCGCAACCCGCAACCGAGCCAATCCTCCAACAGTCCCTTAGCCCGCCGCCCGCAGCTACGGCTGGCTGGTGATCCGGGACCACTCGATGTTCTGCGCGGCGGCGTAAACCGCGAAGGCCTTCTCGTTCTGAATCAGCACCGCCCTCACCACGCTCGAATCGTCGGCGCGGCCCAGGTTCAGAACCGAATCCGGAATGATGCCGACCTTCTTATGGGCGTAAACGAGCGCAAACACCGCCTGGGCGTAGGCGGCGTAGGGCAGTTCTTTGTAGGCTCCTTCCGCGGTATCTTCGACAGCGTCGGCCAGAAACTCCAATTGGTCCACCAGGTGTGGGAAAAGGGGCTCGTATATCTGTGTGAATTCCAGCTTCCACTGCGGGAGATGCCGGAGCACCTTCTCGACAATCGCGGGTGTAATTGTCGCCGCTCCCCGATTAACAAAAGCCACAATCTCAGGCATGCGAGGACATTATCTCAATGCCGACTGTGAGGAAAAGAGAAATAATACGCGCGCCTCAGCTTTTCCGCCCGCTGGTTTTACAGTGCGGGAGGAGAGGGTTGCGTGCGTGGTGCTTCATAGGGCCTCCTTGTAATCTAGCGCATCTGCCCGCGGTCACTCCATCGTCTGTTTAATGCAGGCCTTGAGGCGCAGCCAATCGTTCACTTCTTCGGACGACACCGGTTGGATCCACATCCTGAACTCCTTTGGCGCCACCCATTTCCAGCGTGCGGCGTGGCCGTCCGCGAAGCCGAGGTTGGCGCCCTGTTGGTGGCGGTTGGCAGGCAGATCCCACCACGTCTGCGTGCCGTTGTATGTGTCGGTGGGCATGCCAAACTGCGCGTCGAGCATCGTGTATTCGTGCTCGTCAAGAAAGACCAGGCAGTCGCCGACGTTGGGCTTCCGAATTTGCGTGAGTCGCTTGAAGTAAGGAATGTAATTGCCAATGAACCAGTTGTACTCCGGGTAGCCATTAACCGACTGGCTCATGTTGTAGCTGCGGGCGCGCAATGGTCCGGCGGTGCCGCCACTCGGATCGGTCAGCGTGGACCGGTCCGCCGGGCAATGGTAAATGCCCAGCGAGCGGTTGTAATCGAACAACATCCCGTTGCGGACGTTGTCTTCGGTTGGCTCGGCCAGGCACCACGAAACGCCGGCGGCTAGGGCGCCTCCGCTGCCGTTTGTGCCGACGCTGGTCACCGAGTTGTTCGGCACCAGCAAGTCGTTGTTGTCCAGGGCGTAGCTGTGCCAGCAAACCTGAAGCTGTTTCAGGTTGTTGATGCAGGCGATGGTCCAACCCTGACTCTTGGCCCGGGTGAGCGCCGGCAGGAGCAATGCAGCCAGAATCGCGATAATGGCGATCACTACCAGCAGTTCAATGAGGGTGAAGCCGCGCCTCGCCGCATTCGAATCAAGATGCGGCCGAACTTCGCCGCCCAATTCAACTCGCCCGGTGTGGCGCATAAGAACCTCGGCCTTATTCTCACCAACGCACACCGAACTATACTCGTTCTCGCTCGGTTCTCCAACCCGAATCCCGGAAAGGCCCCCCGGGTGCCTGCGCGCAACGGGTGGAATATTCTAATTGCCTGGAAGTGGCACTCGCGGGAAGAATTCGCCTGGCGAACGAGGCGCCCGCGGATTCGCAATGAAAGGCAGTCCCGGCGCGCGCAAAGAGCGGCTATGAGAACGAAGCTCGTCAGCATGAAACATAGAGTTATGGAAAGGCCGGTCACCGCCGGCACGGCAGTCCCGATTGCGGGCGCCGCACCGATTTGCACGGCGGATGCGAAAAGGCTGCGAGGCCCGGCTTAGCCAGACGTTGCTTATGCGCGTTACTTTCATTCTGCTGATCGGTTGCTGGCTCGGCTGGCTGCCCGGCGGGGCAGCGGAGCAAAGCCCCAATACTTCCTGTCTGGCATGCCACGAGGACCAGACACCCCCCGAGACCGACGCCGGTGGCAAGGAAGGCTCCTTGCTTACGAACGCGGCCAAGCCCGCTGTCTCCGTCCACAAGACCAACACCTGCACCAGCTGCCACGCCGACATCACAACAGGGCATCCCGACAACAATGTTGCGGCCCAACCGGCTGCCTGCGAGCAATGCCACGAGCGGCAAACCGCGAGCTACCGGGCCAATGTCCATGGTTTGGCCAGGGCCAGGGGGCAGCAGGGTGCCGCGACGTGCAGCGACTGCCATGGCGGCCATAACATTCTGCCGCTCACCTCCCCGGCGTCGCCTTTGCATTCTTCCCAGCAGGCCAAGACCTGCGGCACATGTCACGAGCCGGTGACCAGGGACGTGGCAGAAAGCGTGCACGGCCAAGCCGCCGCCGCTGGACACCGCGAGGCGCCCACCTGCGCCGATTGCCATACGGAGCATAAGATCGAAGCGCTCAAGAATCGCTCGTCCGCGCAGATTGCGGTTGAGGTGTGCAGCCGCTGCCACGCCTCGGAGCGCATGAACACCAAGTACAACCTGCCCCCGGACCGCGTAAAGACCTTCTTTGGCAGCTACCACGGGCTGGCGATCCAGTACGGCTCTACGCGGGCGGCCAACTGCGCAAGCTGCCACGGCATCCACAGGATTCTGCCTTCGACCGATCCTCGATCAAGCATCTACCCGACCAACCTCGTGGCGACGTGCGGGAAGTGCCATCCGGGCGCAACTGACAGCTTCGCGCAATACAAGGTGCATGTGGACCGGGCGGCGACTACTGCCGGCGCCGGTGTGGGCGAACGGGTCAATCACTGGGTGCGGCGCCTCTATCTGGTTTTGATCACCGGCACAATTGGCTTCATGCTCGCGCACAATCTGTTGCTGTTCGCGAAGAAGGTGCGCGTCCGCTACCGTGCCGCCAATCTCACCGTGTTGCGCATGAGCTTATCCCAGCGCCTGCAACATCTGCTCCTGGCCGCCAGTTTCATCACCCTGGCCATGACCGGCTTCGCGCTGAAGTTCTCGGATTCCTGGCTGGCCAAGGCCCTGGGGTCCAACGAGATGCTTCGGCGCTGGAGCCATCGGGTCGCTGGCGTGGTGCTCCTGGTCGTTGGGGCCTACCACGTGATTTACCTCCTGACGACGTGCGAGGGGCGGCAACTTATCAAAGACTTCCTGCCTGCCAAGAAGGACCTGAGAGACCTGGCGGATAACGCCCGGTATTTGACAGGCCGGGGCATGGCCAAGCCGAAGCTCGCCCGCTTTGGCTACCCTGAGAAGATCGAGTATTGGGCGGTGGTGTGGGGCACCCTCATCATGGGGGTGACCGGCCTAATGATCTGGTTCAAGATGGACGTCACGCGGTTGCTGCCGCGCTGGGTGGTGGATGTCGCCACCACCATCCATTACTACGAGGCTATCCTGGCCTGCCTCGCAATTGTGGTATGGCATTTCTATCACGTCATCTTCGATCCGGATGTGTATCCGTTAAACTGGGCCTGCTGGAAGGGCAAGGTCTCGAAGTGTTGGCAGGAAGCGGAACATCCGCTCGACCGGATACCCGAGTCGGACGTCTCGCCGAAAACGGATGCCGGCGCCTCTCCCGGCCAGCCCACCGCTGCCGTCAAGCCTCGGCCAGACGGCTGAGAGCGCCTCCTTTTTGAGCTCGCCATGCAGGGCTCCGGCTGGCACCGTGCTGGCGCTGGCCCTCAGAGAAGCGTGCCGCGTTAGAAGAACAAGCATATGATTACTGAAAAGAAACGACTGGTTGAGAAGGATCCGAAGCTTAAGAAGGACGATTTGATTGTAATTGGCGGCGGCGGGGGGTTCATCGGCGGGGCGCTGGCACGCCACTTCCACAACAAGGGCTTTACGCGCATCCGGGTGGCGGACAAGAAGCCGCTGCCGGAATGGTATCAGCGCGTGCCGGGAACCGAGTGCCTCCATTTAGACCTCAGCGTGCCGGAAAACTGTGCGCGGGTCTGCGAAGGAGCCGTCGAGGTTTACAACCTGGCCGCGGACATGGGTGGCATGGGATTCATCGAGCGCTTCCGCGTTGAGTGTTTGCGTAGCGTGCTCATCAACACGCACATGATCGAGGCCGCCTACCGCGCGGGCGCGCGGCGCTATTTCTACTCCTCGTCGGCTTGCGCCTACAACACCACCTTGCAGCAGGACCCGAACGTGCGGGCGCTAAAGGAGTCCGACGCCTATCCGGCAATGGCCGAGCGCGGCTACGGGTGGGAGAAGCTCATCTCCGAGATGTTCTGCCAGGAGTATTGGGCCGAGCGCGGCATGAAGACCGCCATCGCCCGCTTCCACAACGTCTATGGCCCGTGGGGCACCTGGGATGGCGGACGCGAGAAGGCGCCCGCCGCCATTTGCCGCAAAGTCATCGCCGCGATTGATGCCGGCAAGCTCCAGATCACGATTTGGGGCGATGGCACCCCGACCCGCAGCTTCATGTATATTGATGACTGCGTGAAAGGGATTGACATGATCATGCACTGCGACGCGCTGATCGCCACCCCCATCAACCTCGGCACGAGCGAACTGGTCACCGTCAACGAGCTGGTATCGAAGGTCGAGAAGATCGCCGGCGTCAAGCTCAAGCGCGAATACGATCTGACCGCACCGCGGGGTGTGGCCGGCCGCAACAGCGACAACACTTTCATTAAGAAGATGCTCCACTGGGAGCCCAACACGCCCCTGGACAAGGGCCTGCGTGAGACCTACAAGTGGATCAAGACGCAGTACATGGCCCGGAAAGCCGGCAAGCGGGTGGTGGACTAGACAGAGCGGCTTGCCAACTCTGCTCAGGCGAGCGTCCGCAGCCGAGACGCCACTGCGCCCGGACTCATAAGAAGGGCTAACTGGCCGGCTGGCGTAGGTACTCGTCTATCGCCCGGGCGGCGCGCTTGCCGTCACCCATCGCCAGAATGACGGTGGCCGCGCCGCGGACGATGTCGCCGCCGGCGAAGACGCCCGGGAGGTTGGTCATGCCCTTATCGTCCACGTTGATATTGCCCCACTTGTTGAGCTTGAGTTCGGGGCAGGTGGCGGTCAGGAGCGGGTTGGCGCGGGTGCCAATGGCGACGACGACCACCTCGCAGGGCACGACAAACTCCGAGCCGGGGATAACGATAGGCCGGGCGCGGCCCGAGGCATCGGGCTCGCCGAGTTGCATCCGGACACATTTGAGGCCGGTGACCCATTTCTGCTCGTTGCCGAGCACTTCCACCGGCGCAACGAGGAATTCAAACTGGAGACCCTCCTCCTCGGCGTGGTGGATTTCCTCGGCGCGCGCGGGCATCTCCTTGCGGGTGCGGCGATAGACGATCATGGAGGAAGCGGCGCCAAGGCGCTTGGCGGTGCGGGCGGCGTCCATGGCGACGTTGCCGCCGCCGATGGTGGCGACGCGCTGGCCTTTGAGTACCGGCGTGTCGGAGCGGGGGAATTGGTAGGCGGCCATGAGGTTCACGCGGGTGAGATACTCGTTGGCCGAATAGACGCCCTTCAAGTTCTCACCCGGCACATTCATGAAGATCGGCAGGCCGGCGCCGTTGGCAAGGAACACCGCGTCAAAGTGCGCGCGCAATTCTGGCACCGTGTAAGTCCGGCCAATGAGCGTATTGCAGACGATCATCACCCCGGCCCGGTGCAGGCGGGCCACCTCTTCCTGGACAATCTTCTTGGGCAAACGAAACTCGGGGATGCCATAGACCAGCACGCCGCCCGGCTGGTGCAAGGCCTCGTAGACGGTGACGTGGTGGCCGTGTTTGGCCAGTTCGCCCGCGGCGGTGAGTCCGCAGGGGCCGGAGCCGACGACGGCGACTTTTTTGCCGCTGGGCGGGGCGACCTCCAGGGTTTGGCGGTGGCTATTGCCGCGCGCCCAGTCGCCGACATAGCGTTCGAGGTAGCCGATGGCCACCGGCAAGCCCTTGTGGCCGCGGATGCACTCGATCTCGCATTGGGTTTCCTGCGGGCAGACCCGGCCGGTAATTGAGGGGAGCGTGTTGTCGCTCAGCAGGCAGTGGGCGGCGTCGGGCAATTTCCCCTGCGAGAGCAGCTCGATAAAGCGCGGGATGTTGACGCTCACCGGGCAGCCGACGATGCACTTGGGGTCCTTGCACTGGAGGCAGCGTTCGGCTTCGAGAATGGCCACCTTCTCCGGCAGGCCCAGGTTGACTTCCTCAAAATTGGCGTTGCGGAGCAGGGGGGCCTGCTCCGTCATCTTCTGGCGGTCAATCTGGAGGCGTTGCTTGGTAGAAAGCTTGGGGGGCACGGCTGTTAGTCAAATGGGTTCAATGGGTCACGGGGGCCAAACAGGGAGAGGTTCACCTCAGCCCAATCTTGCAGTTGCCTTCCGAGCAAGCCGCCAGGGCTTGCCGCTCGAAGTCGCGGTAGGTGGAAAGGCGGTCCATCAGCAGGTCGAAATCCACGAGATGACCGTCGAACTCGGGGCCATCCACGCAGGCAAAGAGCGTCTGGTCGCCCACGCTCACGCGGCAGCCGCCGCACATCCCGGTGCCGTCCACCATCACGGGATTGAGCGAGACGATGGTGCGGACGCCCAGCGGCTTGGTCAGGTTCACCACGGCGCGCATCATCGGCACGGGGCCAACCGCATAGACAATATCAATGCCGCCCGCCGCGAGCGCATCCCTGGCCGCATCGGTCACGAAGCCGTGCCGGCCATAGCTGCCGTCGTCGGTGCAGACCGTCACCTCGCCCAACCGCCGCAGCTCCGACTCGAAGATGACCCATTCCTTCGATCGTCCGCCAATGATGCTGTGCACGGCAACCCCGCGCTTGTGCAGGCCCTGCGCGATCGGGTGCACCACCGCGGTGCCGACCCCGCCCCCGATGCAGAGCGCGCGGCCCGAGGCGATCAATTCCGTGGGATGGCCCAGCGGTCCGACGATGTCGGCAATGACCCCGCCCGGCGCCAGGGCGACCAGGTCCTGCGTGCTCTTGCCCACCGCCTGGATAACCAGCGCGATGGTGCCCGCGACCGAATCCGCATCGGCAATGGTGAGGGGGATGCGCTCCGCCCCGTCACCGCGCCGGACGATAACGAACTGGCCCGGCTGCCGGATCCGGGCGATGCGCGCCGCGGCGACGTCCAACCGGGTGACATTCGGGCTCAATTGGGCTTTGGCAAGAATGTTATGCATGCCAGGTTCACAGTTTCATAAATGTTTACAAGACTGCGGATAATCTACACCACAGTCAACCATCCGGCTTTAACAATTCAGCGGGGATATCATGAAGGACCGTGTTTTGGCACAAACGGCCGTTCGCATAAGCTGGTCCTTTGCCCCGGCCCCATGCGCCCGGCGCGGCGGCGCGGCCGGCAGGAGCTTACGAGCGGCGCTTGCCACCCAACGGGATGTCAATCGAACCGCCTAACCACAACTTGCTGTCGGAGTTGTTGCCGTCCAACACCGTGCGCAAATGGAAACCGTAGCGCCAATACCGCTTAGAGGTGGTGTAGCTGAAGCCCGCTTCCAGCGAATCATTGATCTCCCGGGGGTCCCGCGGATAATCAATCGCCGTGGACACATTCGGGTAGTAGCCAATACTCTTGCCCGAAATGGTTTGCAGACGCCGGTAGCCCACATCCAGTTCCCACCCTTTGATCTGCTGGAACAGCCCGACGGCCACCAGGTACTGGTCGTTGCCGGTGGTGCGATTCCAGCGATACAATGCGTCCCCATAGGCCCCCAGTCCCGGCCAGCCAAAGTGCTTGCGCAGGAGCACCTCCGGCTCAATCGCCGCCGAGCGCAGGCCCGGAGCGAAGGCAAAGTGCTCATCATATGAACCGGGCAGCACCGCGCCAGCCCGGAAAGTCAGCGTCGGCAGCCACGGCGAATTAGTCTGATCGGCCTCGTTGAAAATCTGGTAACGGACACCGAAAGACCAATCCATCAGCCCGGTCGTGGACTCGGTTTGCTCGTTGGGCGAGAAGGAGCGCCACCCCACCGTCGTGCCGCCGATGTTCAGATCAGCGGCCCATTTCTCCGTAATGCCGTATTGCAGGGCGAGATAGCCCTGGTTGATATCAATGCCATAACTCTCTCCGCCGGACTTAACGGTGATGTCATGCTGGCGGCCGGCAGCCCAGATGTGGTAGGCCTCGGATTCTTCATACACGAGTCCGAAGACGAACTGGCCGCGCTCGGGCAGGTCGGCCCACTGCGCGAAAGGCCGGTGCGGGACGTTCTCAGAGGCCATTACCGTTGGGGTCAGCGCCCACGCCAGCAGCAAGCCGGCAGGGCCGGCAACGCACACCGCCAGCTTCACCAGGCGACACTTCGGTCGCCCAAGTCTTAAGTTTGCTCCAAATCTCATTATCCAGTGAACTATGTGTTTGCCAAGCTTAGCAAAGGAGCCCTTCCCAACGCAAAGCTGGAAATAAACCGCGCCTGAGATAACGTCCACCTGAGGCTGCAGTCTTGCCAAGCGCGGGGCGGACAGGAATGATGGGGCCGACCGCGATGAAGAGTCTGTCAGCCACCAACAACACCCTTGCACCCGTCATGAACCCCACCCACCCCACCAGCTCCAGCGGCACCACCCGCCGCGAATTCCTCAAGACCTCCGGCACCGCATTGGCCGGCGCCGCCCTGGCGAGCGCCATCGCCCGGCCCGGCTACGCCGCCGAGAACAACACCATCAAGCTCGCCCTTGTCGGGTGTGGCGGCCGCGGCACCGGCGCCGCGGCGCAAGCCTTGTCCACCCAGGGCCCCACCAAACTCTGGGCCGTGGCGGATGTGTTTGAGCACCGCATCCAGAGCAGCCTGGCCAACCTCAAGCAATCCCACGAAAAGCAACTGGACGCGCCCCCGGACCGCCAGTTCATTGGCTTGGACGGCTTCCGCAAGGCAATTGACTCGCTCGGCAAAGGCGATGTGGTGCTGCTGGCCACGCCTCCGGCTTTCCGGCCCCTCCACCTGGAATACGCGGTGCAAAAGGGCGTGCACGTCTTCATGGAGAAATCGTTCGCGGTGGATGCGCCAGGCATTCGCCGCGTGCTGAAAGCGGGCGAGGCGGCTGACCCGAAGGGCCTCAAGATCGCCGGTGGCCTGATGAGCCGCCATTACAAGCCCCTCGAAGAAGCCATCCAGCAGGTCCATGACGGCTTGATCGGCGACCTCATCACCTGCTGGGCCTACCGGATGCATGGCCCCGTCGGCCTCAACCCCCGGCAACCCGGCATGAAGGAACTAGCCCACCAGATCGCCAACTACAGTTGTTTCACCTGGCTGAATGGCACTTTCCTCGAAGACTGGCTCATTCACAACATTGACGTGTGTTGCTGGGCCAAGAACGCCTGGCCCGTCTCCGTCCAGGGCATGGGCGGACGCCAGGTCCGCCAGGATGCCGACCAACTCTTCGACCACTACGCGGCGGAATACACCTTCGCCGACGGCACCCGCTTTGTGGCGCAAGGCCGGCACATGACCAATTGCTGGGACTTCTTCGGCAGCATGATCCAAGGCACCAAGGGCAGCGGCGTTATGGGCGAAGGCCAGCCCAAGCCGCGCCTGTTCAAAGGCCACCAGCAGACCTCCGACAATCTCATCTGGAGCTACCAAGGCCCGGCCTGCGATCAGTACCAGGTCGAGCATGACCTGCTCTTCGACGCCATCCGCAACGATAAGCCCCACAACGAGACCGCCCGCTGCGCTAAGTCCTGCTTCACCGCCATCATGGGCCGCATGGCCTGCGAATCCGGCAAAATGATCACTTGGGACGAGGCCCTGGCCTCCAAAGCCGAACTGGCCCCCGGCCTGGATAACTACACCTGGGACTCCAACCCACCGGCCATGCCCGACGCCAATGGCCGCTACCCGGTCGCCATGCCGGGTCAAACCGCCGCCCTTTGAGCGGGCAGGCCAAGACAGGACTCCCAAGCCATCTGCGTGCTGAACACACACAGCAACCGCCTCTCAAGGGCCTCAATTACACCGGTTTGCAATGGTATTCGCACCCAGGTGCCGCAGCCGCTGGTGCCGCTCGGCTCTCGGCTGTTTGGCCAGCCGATGGGCGGCCTGGTAAAACTGCTCCAGGTCGCCCCCGTTCAACGCCAGCAGCCGCTCAAACCCAGGCACTAGGTCGTAGTAGGTTGCCACAGAGTTTAGCTGGGCGTTGTTGAGCGTGCCAGCAAACCACTCGTCATACTCCGGGTTTCCGCCCCACTCCCGCTTCAGTTGCGCGTAGTCCCGCCGCAGGCTGTCGAGCAACTCCTGCTTCTGCTGCCGCAACTGCTCGGGCGGCAGCACGCGCGCTTGCTTTGCCGCCCGGATCCGCCCCTCCGCCGTCCGTTCATCTCCGTAGAGCGACTCCAACCGCTCGCGCGTCCTGGCGACCAGGCGCACGAACTGTCCGGTGCGCCCAAGCCCGGTCAGGTATTCCTCCAGAGCGGCCGGGTTGCCCTTTGCCCGCAGCCAGCGCCGCGCCCCTTCCTGGCCGACGGTCGTGGCAAAGGCCTCGTTGAAGTCCGTGTCGCCGCTGGCGAATACCTGTTGATGCCCCAGCTCATGAAAGAGCGTTTCCGCCACCTCAGCGTCGGGGTTCGCAAGGAACGTGTTGAGCACCGGGTCCCGAAACCAGCCCAGCGTCGAATACGCCTCCACGCCGCCGACATAGACATCGCAGCCCTTCCCGCGCAGCCGCGCGGCGTAGGTTTGCGCGCCGCGTTCGGAGAAGTAGCCGCGATACTCCAGGCGGCCGACAAACGGGTACCACCAGGTCCTGGCTTCGAGCGAAAACTCCGGCGCGGCTTCGACGTTCCACACCACGAACCGGCGGTGCACGTCCGCGTACTTCTCGTAATGCCCATCCACTGGCAGCTTCAGGTCCTTCGCCGCGAACGCGCGCAGTTCCTGGACCAGTTGGAGCTTCGCCTTGAGCGGCGCGGGCGTCTGCGGATCGGCCAGCAGCCTGGCGATCTTCTGCTCGCGGGTGACGACCTGGTAATGGCCCTTGATCGCCTGGCCGTAATAGCTGCAGGTCTGGCAGCCGGATAGCGCCAGCACGGCCAGCAGGAGGACGGGCGCCAGCAGCCATTGGCGCGGTGGGCGGGCTTGTTCGGGGCTCAACTTCATCAATGTACGCCCTTTCCCAGTAAAGCGCAGCCGGCCTTTTGGCAAATGCTGAATCTCGGAAAGTCACGAATACCCCCGCCATAACCTGCGCCTCACTCACACGCCGACAGCCGCGGGTAATGACCGGCTTTGAGCCGAGAGATGGGGAACAAGGCCGTCACGACGGGAAGTCCCCCGGTCCTTGTAAGCCTTCGCGTTTGTGCCCCTCCGGATGGGCGCATCTCACCTTACGGGTCATATTCCGCCCCGCCCTGGCCTATCTCACCGTCTCCTCACCGTCTCCTCACCGTAGTACCTCTAATAGATTATTAGAGGTACTACGGTGAGGATACGGTGAGGTGAGCCAGCAGCGAGGGGGTATTAGCTCGGGCTGAGCCTGATCCGCATTCCGGGCCGCCCGAACCGGCCAATGCCCAAGGAATTCACGAGCTCCCCGTCGGCGATGGGGTGGCAGTGTCGAGATACGCTTCCTCCGGCTTAAAACGGCATTTTCACCTTGCCAAGTGAGCAGCCGGAACTCTAAATACCGCATCAGTCTCAACTAACTCTATGCAAGTACAACTCGCTTGGCCTGATTACTTCATCCTGCTCGCCTACACGGGCTTCGTCATCGGCATCGGTTTCGCCCTCCGGAAGTACCTGAAAAGCTCGTCGGACTTCCTCACGTCGGGCCGATCTATTCCGACGTGGGTTACGGGGCTTGCCTTCATCTCGGCGAACCTCGGCGCGCTGGAACTGGTCGGCATGGCGGCCAGCGGTGCCAAGTACGGCATTGCCACCAGCCACTTCTACTGGGTGGGCGCGATTCCCGCGATGGTGTTCCTGGCCATCTTCATGATGCCCTTCTACTACGGCTCAAAGGCGCGCTCCGTGCCCGAGTACCTGAAACTGCGCTTCGATGAGCGCGTGCGGGCGCTAAACGCCGTCGCGTTCGCGGTGATGACCGTGTTCGCCTCCGGCATCTCGATGAACGCGCTGGCCAAGCTGCTCAACCAGCTCCTGGGCTGGAATTACCACGTCGCGCTGTGGATTTGCTCCGCCGTCGTGCTGGTCTACGTGCTTAAGGGCGGCCTGACCTCCGCCATCTACACCGAAGTGCTCCAGTTCTTCATGATCGTGCTCGGGTTTGCGCCCGTGGTTTACCTCGGCCTCAAAGACGTCGGCGGCTGGGGCTCGATGAACCACGCGTTGCAAGGCGTGGCCACCAATCCCGGGGCGCTGCATCTCAAGGAAGCCGGCACGACCTATGCCGCCAACGCGTGGTCCAGCGCCTGGCAGCCGCTGCTGGCCGGCCCGGCCAACAACCCGATGGGCGTGGATTGGTTCGCCATGGTGTTCGGCCTCGGCTTCGTGCTCTCCTTCGGCTACTGGTGCACGAACTTCCTCGTGGTGCAGCGCGCGATGGCCGCCCGAAACATGACCGCCGCCCGCAACACGCCGCTGGTCGCCGCGGTGCCCAAAATGCTTTTCCCCATCCTAGTCATTGTGCCCGGCATGATCGCCGTGGCACTCACCTCCATGCCGAACAAGAGCTACCGCATCCCGCCGCCGATCATCGGTGACGAGGTCTATGCCAAGGCAACGGCAGTGGTCAAGACCGCCGGCACGATGGATTCCACCGCCGCATTCACGGCTGTCAGCGAGGCCATCGGCAAGAAGATGGATCAGGAGAAAGTCGCCGCGCTGGTCAAGGACGCCGGCAACCTCAAGGATGAGCAAATCAAACAGGGCCTCTACAACGCGATCGCCGAGTACGACTACGACGGCGTGATCCTGTCGCTGGTGAAGAAGTATTGCCCGACCGGCCTGCTGGGCCTGGCACTGACGGCGCTGCTCGCCTCGTTCATGTCGGGCATGGCGGGCAATGTCACCGCGTTCAACACTGTCTGGACGTACGATCTCTACCAGGCTTACATCGCGCCCAGGAAAAGCGACCAGCATTACTTCTGGATGGGGCAAGCAGCCACCGTGGTCGGCATCCTGGTCAGCATCCTGACCGCGTATTTCGCGTCGCGCTACAACAACGCGATGGACATCATCCAGCTCGTGTTCGGCTTCGTAAATGCGCCGCTCTTCGCCACGTTCCTGCTGGGCATGTTCTGGGCTCGCTGCACCGGCACCGGAGCGTTCCTCGGGCTGTTCGGCGGCATTGGCACCTCGGCCGTCTTCCACGCGCTAACGATCGCTGTCGGGAACGCCCCGGGCGTCAAGGGCGGCTACATCTGGGGGTTAATGCAAGCCGATGTTCCGAAGGCGCTACAGTTCCCGAGCGAAATGGCGCAGAACTTCTGGCTGGCCACCTTCGCCTTCCTCGCCTGCTTCATGCTGACGCTGGTCATCTCGCTGGCCACCCGCCGCACCAAGACCGACGAAGAGCTGAAGGGCCTGGTGTATTCGCTCACGCCCAAGATCAAGGACGAAGGCACGGCGTGGTATCTGCGCCCGGCCGTCGTGGGCACGGTCCTGCTGATCTGCTGCGTCATTCTCAACATCATCTTCTGGTAAACGAAAGGAACTAGCTATGGGTCTGGATATTCGCTGGCCAATCGGCCTCATGTTCTCGCTGGTCGGGTTGCTGATGACCGTCTTCGGCTTTGTCACCAAGGGCGACGCCGAGATGTACCAGCGCTCGCTGGACATCAACATCAACCTCATCTGGGGCATCGTTCTGCTCTTCTTCGGCGCCTTCATGCTCATCATGGCCATGCGCGACAAGGCCAAAGCGGGCGCGCCCAAGTAATCCGCGGCGTCTGCCTGCGCCGCTCGGTTCACTGCCTATGAAAGCCACTGTCGCCCGGGCTCCGTTCGGCAAGCTCCCTTCCGGTCGCGCCGCCGATCTGTTTACGCTAACCAATGCCCGCGGCCTCGTCGCAAGGATCACCAACTACGGGACAATCCTCACCGAGCTGCACGTGCCCGACCGCAAGGGCCGCCTGGGCGACGTAGTGTGCGGGTTCGACAACCTCGGGCAGTACCTCAAGGGCCATCCCTACTTCGGCTGCACGGCCGGACGCGTGGCCAACCGCATCGCCGGCGGCAAGTTCAGGCTCGAGGGCAAGCGCTACTCCCTGGCCGTGAACAATGGCCCCAACGCGTTGCACGGGGGCATCAAAGGCTTCGACAAGGCGCTGTGGCAAGCCACGCCGCTCCGCGGGGCGACGGTGCGTTTCGATTACACCAGCGCGGATGGCGAGGAAGGTTACCCCGGCAGGCTCGCGGTGATGGTCATCATGAAGCTGACTGACGCCAACGAGTTCCTGATTGACTACACCGCCACGACCACCAGGTCCACGCCGATCAACCTGACCAATCATTCCTACTTCAACCTGGCCGGGCGGGGCGATATCAAGCGCCACAAGCTGATGATTGCGGCGGACTTCTACACGCCAAGCAGTTCGACCCTGATACCAACGGGCGAGGTGCGCCCGGTCAAGGGCACTCCGCTCGACTTTACCCGGCCCACCGCCGTCGGCGCGCGGTTTGCCAGGCTCGGTGGCAGGCCGCAGGGCTACGACCACAATTTCGTCTTGCGCGGCGACGCCACCAATTCGGGCCAGCCCGCTTTCTGCGCCCGGGTGGTCGAGCCCGGGTCCGGGCGCGTGATGGAGGTGTTCACCACCGAGCCCGGGGTGCAGCTTTACACGGCGAACTGGCTGGACGGCTCGCTCGTCGGAAAGGGCGGCGTCGCTTACGTCCGGCACTGCGGCCTTTGCCTCGAAACCCAGCATTTCCCTAACTCGATCAACATCCCGCACTTCCCCAGCACGGTCTTGCGGCCAGGCGAGACCTATCACCAGTTGACCATTTACCGATTCTCGACCACTTGAGGCGCTCGCGCGCGTCACCTCTCACACCTATGACACTTCACGAACTTGCCCAGCAAACTGCCGCCGACTTCAAGAAAGCTCATCACCGCGACCCGCAGTGGATCGCCGCCGCGCCCGGGCGCGTGAACGTCATCGGCGAGCACACCGACTACAATGACGGCTTCGTCCTGCCAATGGCCATTGACCGCTATACGGTTGTCGCCGCCGCGCCGAATGGCACGAACCAGATCACGCTCCGCAGCGCCGCCGGCGACGGCACCGCGAGCGTGGACCTGGCGCAACCGCTCAAGCCCGGTCCCAAGGGTTATTGGGCAAACTACCCCCTGGGCGTCATCGCCGGGTTCCTCGCGCGGGGTCTCAAGCCGGCGGGCTTCGACGCCGTGCTGAATTCCAGCGTACCGCTCGGCGGCGGGCTGTCCAGCAGCGCGGCGCTGGAAGTCGCCACCGCAACCCTGCTGGAAGCCGTCACTGGCCACAAGCTGGACCCTGTGGAGAAGGCGCTGCTCTGCCAGAAAGCCGAGCACGACTACGCCGGGATGCCCTGCGGCATCATGGACCAGTTCATCTCGGTGTTGGGCAAAGAGAATCACCTGCTGCTGCTGGATTGCCGTTCCCGCAAACCGGAACTGGTGCCAATGACCGATCCCTCCGTGGCCCTGCTCATCACCAACACGAATGTGAAGCACGAGTTGACCGGCGGCGGTTACGCCCAGCGCCGCGCCCAGTGCGAGCAGGCGGCCAAAATCCTCGGCGTGCCTTCATTGCGCGACGCCACCGGCGCCATGCTCGAACCGGCTCGCGGGCGGATGGACGCAACGGTCTTCCGCCGCGCCCGGCACGTGATCGGTGAAATTGAGCGGACCACCCACGCCGCCGAGGGCGTGCGCGCCTCGAACTGGCCCACGGTGGGGCAGCTCATGTATGCCAGCCACGCTTCCCTGCGAGACGACTACGAAGTGAGCTGCGCAGAGCTGGATGCGGTTGTGGACATCGCCCAGGCCATTGGCCCCAAAGGCGGCGTGATCGGCTGCCGGATGACCGGTGGCGGCTTCGGTGGCTGCGCGGTGGCCCTGGTCCAGGCGGATAAGGTTGCTGCTGTCTCCGGGCGTGTCGCTGCCGAATACGAGCAGCGCACAAAGATCAAACCAACCCTCTTCGTCTCCCGCCCCGCAGCGGGAGCGACCGTCCTCAAGTCCTGAGCTGCGTGTTTGGGCGAGCGTCCTCGCCCTTAAGCACTGCTGATAACTGAATCCCCCAATTCCGCGAAACGCTGGCAATCCTTCTCCGGGCCCACAAAGCACATACAAAGTTATTGACGGCGACCCCTCGATGTTATACAAGTTTGTATAGCAGGTGGTGGGCTGGTGCCCTAATTCTGATTTCGGCCGCAGGCGGTGTCCGTCTTTGCCGGCTTGTTTGTAGCAGGTGGATGGATTTACTCCCGCGCTAGAGCGAAACCGAGGACAGTATCCCGTTGACCGGGGTCTGAGCATCATTCCGACGCAGTGCGACTGACTTGGCGGCTAGAGGGCGCCGCAGCGGGCGGGCAGGCGTGCGAGGGTAGGAATTCATACGTGTAAGCAACAATCGTAGTGGAAAGGACCATTATGAAGCAGAACGCGAATGACGGTATTGGCGGTGCAACCTCGAAAGGCCGAGCATCCCAGCGACCCCTAACTTGTCGCGCTTCCCCCATATGTTTTGGCTCGCGAGGACGCTCGCATCACCGAGCTGCAGCGATTCTCCTCGCCCTACTCACGGCCATCGCCGCCGCCCAGTCTCCCCCGGGCGCGGGCGCCAAATCCGAGCCGATTCCGATGGACCAGATTGGCGTGGTCGCGGGCAAACAATACCAGGGCGATGGCTTGTCGGTTGCGGCGGCGCCGGCGGGGGCGCGGTTGCGGTGTGTGTTCCAGAAGCTCGAAGGCGAGGCCACCCGCGAAGGGCTGTGGCTAAGCTCGACGAGCGAGGGAGCCAAAGGAGAGCGGTTCCGGGTAGTGGCCAGCGCAGTGGGGAGGGACAGCGACGAATGGACCGCCAATAAGGAGCGCGGACATTCTTGTCCGCCTCTCGCCCCCTCGCTCCCCATGCGGACAAGAATGTCCGCGCTCCTGCCGCCCCTGGGCCAAGTCGCTGTGTCCGATCAGGTGGTGCGGTTCCTCCGCCCGGGGCTGATCGAGGAATACAGCGTGAGCGTGGACGGGGTACGCCAGGATTTTGTGGTGGCGGAACGGCCAGAGGGGGCGGGCCAACTGTGGGTGGAACTGGAGGTGACGGGGGCCAGGGCCGAGCCGAGGGCCAACGGTGCGCGGCTGGTGCTGGAGGGGTCGGGGCGGAAGATTGCTTACAGCCGGCTTCGGGCGACGGATGCCTTGGGCCAGGAATTGACCGCCACGATGCTGGTGCCTGCCAACGCCCGCCTGACCGTAGTGGTAGACGATGCCGAGGCAACGTATCCGGTACGGATTGACCCGACCTTCAGCGATGAAGACTGGATCAGCATGGGCGGCTTGCCTGGCGCGGATTCGTCTGTTTATGCAGCCGTGGTGGACGATCTGGGCAGCGTTTACATTGGGGGTGATTTTACTGCGGCAGGCGACACGATATGTAGCCGGATTGCGAAATGGAACGGGAGCGGGTGGTCGGCCCTGGGCTCGGGGATGAACAACAGTGTCAGGGCGCTGGCGGTGTCGGGCGGTGATTTGTATGCGGGGGGCTCTTTCACCACCGCGGGCGGGGTGCCAGCCAACGGCATTGCGAAATGGAACGGGAGTGAGTGGTCGGCTCTGGGTTCCGCGATAAACTCCTATTTCTATGCGCTGGCAGTGTCGGGCAGCGACCTGTATGCGGGGGGGGCTTTCAGGACGGTGGGCGGGGTGTCGGCTAACTACATTGCGAAATGGAACGGGAGCGTGTGGTCGGCCTTAGGCTCTGGAATGAACAGCCCTGTCGTGGCACTGGCAGTGTCTGGCACTGACCTGTATGCCGGCGGCTCGTTCACCACGGCGGGGGGGGCGTCGGCCTACTCCATTGCGAAATGGAATGGGAGCGGGTGGTCGGCCTTGGGTTCGGGCATGAACTCCAGCGTCAGGGCCCTGGCGGCATCGGGCAGCGACCTGTATGCAGGAGGCCATTTCACCAAGGCGGGCGGTGTTTCAGTAAACTACATTGCTAAATGGAATTCCGCAACGGGATGGTCGGCTTTGGGTACGGCGATGAACGGCGATGTCCTCGCGCTGGCCGTGTCGGGCAGTGACCTGTATGCGGGGGGCGAGTTTACCACCGCGGGCGGTGGAGCGGCCAACTACATTGCGAAATGGAACGGGAGTGCGTGGTCCGCCTTGGGCTTGGGGATGAATAACGATGTCCGGGCGCTGGCCGTGTCGGGCAGCGCCCTGTATGTGGGAGGCGAGTTCACCCCGGCGGGCGAGGTGCCAGCCAGCCGCATTGCGAAGTGGAACGGGAACGCGTGGTCGGCTTTGGGTCCCGGGGTGGGTGACACTGTTTATGCGCTGGCGGTGTCGGGCAGTGACGTGTACGCGGGGGGCGCATTCACCAAGGCGGGCGGAGTGGCGGCCAACTACGTTGCAAAATGGAACGGGAGCGTGTGGTCGGCCTTAGGTTCGGGGATGAACAGCCCTGTCTATACGCTATCGGTGTCGGGCAGTGACCTGTATGTGGGGGGCCATTTCACCATGGCAGGCGGAGTGGCCGCCAACTACGTTGCGAAATGGAACGGGACCGCGTGGTCGGCCTTGGGCTTGGGGCTGGACGCCGATGTCTATGCGCTGGTGGTGTCGGGCAATACACTGTATGCGGGGGGCGGATTCACCATGGCGGGCGGGGTGCCGGCCAGCCGCATTGCGAAATGGAACGGGAGCGTGTGGTCAGCCTTAGGCTCGGGGATGAACGACTTTGTGGCTGCGCTGGCGGTGTCGGGCAGTGACCTTTGCGCGGGGGGCGGATTCACCACGGCGGGCGGGGTGCCGGCCAACTACCTTGCGAAATGGAACGGGAGCGTGTGGTCAGCCTTAGGCTCGGGGATGAACGACTTTGTGGCTGCGCTGGCGGTGTCGGGCAGTGACCTGTATGCGGGGGGCCAGTTCACCATGGCGGGCGGGGTGCCGGCCAACTACATTGCGAAATGGAACGGGAGCGCGTGGTCGGCCTTAGGCTCGGGGATGAACGGCGCTGTCAATGCGCTGGCGGTGTCGGGCATTGACTTATATGCGGGAGGCGGATTCACCACGGCGGGCGGGGTGCTGGCCAACTGTGTTGCGAAATGGAACGGGAGCGTGTGGTCAGCCTTGGGCTCAGGGATGGACTCTTATGTCTATGCGCTGGCAGTGTCGGGCAGTGACCTGTATGTGGGGGGCTGGTTTGCCACGGCGGGCGAGCTGTCAGCCGGCCACATCGCGAAATGGAACGGGAGCGCGTGGTCGGCCTTGGGCTTGGGGATGAACTACCATGTCTATGCACTCGCGGTATCGGACGGTGACCTGTATGCGGGGGGCTGGTTTGCCGCGGCGGGCGGGCTGCCGGCTAGTTGCATTGCAAAATGGAATGGGAGCGAGTGGTCGGCCTTAGGCTCGGGAATGAACGGCGATGTCTATGCGCTGGCGGTGTCGGGCAGTGAGCTGTATGCGGGAGGCTCATTCACCACGGCGGACGGGATAACGGTCAACCGCATTGCGAAATGGAACGGGAGCGTGTGGTGGGCTTTGGGCTCGGGAATGAACTCTACCGTGAAAGCACTGGCGGTGTCGGGCAGCGACGTCTATGCGGGGGGCCTGTTCACCACGGCGGGCGGGGTGGCGGCCAACTACATTGCGAAATGGAACGGGAGCGAGTGGCTGGCCTTGGAGTCCGGGATGAATGGTGTTATCTATGCGCTGGCGGTGTCGGGCACGGACCTGTATGCGGGAGGCTCTTTTACCACGGCGGGCGGGATCGCAGCCAACTACGTTGCGGAATGGAACGGGACCACGTGGTCGGCCTTAGGATCGGGAATGAACGACACGGTCCTGGAGCTGGCGGTGTCGGGCAGCGACCTGTATGCGGGGGGCGCTTTTACCACGGCGGGCGGGGTGCCGGCCAATTGCATTGCCAAGTGGAACGGGAGCGCGTGGTCGGCCTTGGGCTCGGGAATGAACAGTTTTGTTCAAGCGTTGGCGGTGTCGGGCACGGACTTGTATGTGGGGGGCGGTTTCACCATGGCAGGTGGGGTAACGGCCAACTACATTGCCAAATGGAACGGGAGCGTGTGGTCGGCCTTGGGCTCGGGGATGAACGATTGGGTTGATGCGCTGGCGGTGTCGGGCACGAACCTGTATGCGGGGGGCTTTTTCAGCACGGCGGGCGGGAAGGTGTCCGCCTATTTGGCCATGGCTCACATGCCGGCGGCTGGTGGACGGCTGGACGACATGCGGTATTTACCGGGCACGGGGTGCCGGTTCATCTTCAGCGATGCCACCCCCGGCAAACCCTACCGCATCCAAATCTGCGGGTTGCTGGTCGGCGGCGACTGGGACGACCTTATTGGCTTCACCTACCCCGGGCCAATCATCATTACCGACTTCTCCGCTCTGGGAGCGGCGAATAGATTCTACCGCGCTGTCAGCCCTTAAGAACGGGATGCTTTGATTCCCAAACGAGCAACCATTGTGATGGAAAGGATCAATTATGCAGCGGAATGCGAATGACGGTATTGGCAGCGCAACGGCAGCGACCTTCCGAACGGAGTCCCGACATTTCTGTAGGCTTAAACGCGCCCCATCACCAGCGCGGCTCGATTATCGTCCGCCGGGGCTCGCAGGACGGGCAAAGCCGACAGAAATGTCGGCGCTCCTGGCACTCTTGTGCTTTCTTACCGCCTTCACCGCCACCGGCGCTTTGGCGAAGTCCGAGGCGATTCCGATGGACCAGATCGGCGCGGTCGCGGGCAAACAGTACCAGGGCGATGGCTTGTCCGTTACGGCCATGCCGGAGGGTGCGCGGTTGCGGTGTGTTTTCCAAAAGCTCGAAGGCGAGGCCACCCGTGAAGGGCTGTGGCTGACCTCGACCAACGACGACTCCAAGACCGAGCGGTTCCGGGTAGTGGCCAGGGCGGTGGGGAGGGAGAGCGACGAACGGACCGCCGATAAGGAGCGCGGACATTCTTGTCCGCCTCTCGCCCCCTCGCTCCCCATGCGGACAAGCGTGTCCGCGCTCCTGCCGCCTGCGGGCCAAGTCGCTGTGTCCGATCAGGTGGTGCGGTTCATCCGCCCTGGGCTGATCGAGGAATACAGCGTGAGCGTGGACGGGGTGCGCCAGGATTTTGTGGTGGCGGAACGGCCAGCGGGGTCAGGTCAACTGCGGGTGGAACTGGACGTGACCGGGGCCACAGTCGAGCCGCGGGCAAACGGCGCGCGGCTGCTGCTGGACGGTTCGGGACGGAAGATTGCTTACAACCGCTTGCGGGCGACGGATGCCACGGGCAAGGAACTGCGCGCGCGTTTGGTGGTGAACGCAGCCAAAGGCAGTTCCCTCTCCCTTGGGGAGAGGGTTAGGGTGAGGGGAAAGGGAAGGTCCGAACCAGCGGAGGCAACGGCGATTCCAAGCATCACAACGCTTGCCGTGCTCTTGGACGATGCCAACGCCATTTATCCGGTGCGGATTGACCCGACCTTCAGCGATGAAGACTGGATCAGCATGGGCGGCTTGCCCGGCGCGGATGGGCCTGTATCTGCTGCTGCGGTGGATAGTGCGGGCAACCTTTACATTGGGGGCGGGTTTAACGCGGTGGGCAATGTTGTAGCCAACCGCATTGCGAAATGGAACGGGAGCGCGTGGTCGGCCTTGGGCTCGGGGATGAACAACACTGTGTTGGCGCTGGCGGTGTGGGGTCCGGACCTGTATGTGGGAGGCATGTTCACCACCGCGGGTGGGGTGTCGGCCAACGGCATTGCGAAATGGGACGGGAGCGCGTGGTCGGCCTTAGGCTCGGGGATGAACAACACGGTCCTGGCGCTGGCGGTATTGGACATGGACCTGTATGCGGGGGGCGAGTTCACCACGGCGGGCGGGGCGTCGGCCAAACGCATTGCCAAATGGAATCGGAGTACGTGGTCGGGCTTGGGCTCGGGGATGGACAGCACTGTCAGGGCGCTGGCGGTGTTGGGCGCTAGCCTGTATGCGGGGGGCGGGTTCATCACGGCGGGTGGGGTGACAGCCAACCGCATTGCGAAATGGAACGGGAGCGCATGGTTGGCCTTAGGCTCTGGAATGGACAACACTGTCAGGGCACTGGCGGCGTCGGGCACCGACCTTTATGCGGGAGGCGAGTTCACCGCGGCGGGCGGAGTCTCGGCTAACTGCATTGCCAAGTGGGACGGCAGCGCGTGGTCGGCCTTAGGCTCGGGGATGAATGGCGATGTCGTTGCGCTGGCGGTGTCGGGCACCGACCTTTATGCGGGGGGCGAGTTCACCACCGCGGGCGGGGTGTCAGCCAACAACATTGCCAGATGGAACGGGAGCGCGTGGTGGGCCTTGGGCACGGGAATGGGCGGGCCCTATGCCAGCGTCTATGCGCTGGCGGTGTCGGACTTTGGCCTGTATGCGGGAGGCATGTTCACCACGGCGGACGGGGTGTCGGCCAGTTACATTGCGAAATGGCTTGGGGGCGAGTGGTCGGCTCTGCATTTGGGGATAGACTCCGTTGTCGTTGCGCTGGCGGTGTCGGGCAGTGACCTGTATGCAGGGGGCTGGTTCACCACGGCGGGCGGGGTGTCAGCCAACCGCATTGCGAAATGGAACGGGGGCGCCTGGTCGGCCTTAGGTTCGGGAATGGACGGCCCTGTCAACGCGCTGGCGATGTCGGGCAGTGACCTGTATGCGGGGGGCGAGTTCACGACGGCGGGCGGGGTGTCGGCCAACTACATTGCGAAATGGAACGGGAGCGCGTGGTCGGCCTTAGGCTCGGGGATGAACGAGTTTGTCGCTGCGCTGGCAGTGTCGGGCAGTGACCTGTATGCGGGGGGCGAGTTCACCACCGCGGGCGGGGTGTCAGCCAACAACATTGCAAAATGGAACGGGAGCGCGTGGTCGGCCTTAGGCTCGGGGATGAATGGCGATGTCGTTGCGCTGGCGGTGTCGGGCACCGACCTTTATGCGGGCGGCTCTTTCAATACGGCGGGCGGGGTGCCGGCCAACTGTGTTGCGAAATGGAACGGAAGCGCGTGGTCGGCCTTAGGCTCAGGAATGAACCGCTTTGTGGGTACGCTGGCGGTGTCGGGCAGCGATCTGTATGCGGGCGGCGTTTTCAATACGGCGGGCGGGGTGCCGGCCAACTACATTGCGAAATGGAACGGGAGCGTGTGGTCAGCCTTGGGCACCGGGATGAATGACAG